>CAVWCX010000006.1:0-94936 GCA_963753595.1 Candidatus Methanoperedentaceae archaeon
ATCTTTTTGACGAAGTATTTTGGACTGGGAATTCCAGGACTACACTGGAAACCTTTAAATGTAATTACTTTCAATTTCTTATTGTTGGCAATTGATGTCAGGGGAGGTGACACAAATGGCTAAGCAAATTGAATGTAAATCCGCGGGGATAGACTGTCCTTTCATGCTTCGCACAGAGAATGATGACGAGCTTGTCTCGTTCAGTCAGCAGCATGTAAAGAAAATGCATAAAAAAGATATGTCAAGACAGGACGTCCTTAAAATGGCAAAGAATGTGTAGGCAAAGGTCGCCTGCCCATTTTTTTTTAATGTTATGAATATTTTCACATAATATCAAGGGACGTTTTTATAATAATATCAGACTTCAGGCTTCCAACCTTTCATAGAAAGCGAATTGATGGTAACCGACCTATGAAAGCAGCCGCACGTAAATGCAGGAATCACACTGAAACATTTATATTACAAGTGTTACAATATTGTCACACATGTTACAAAATTATAACAAATGGAAAGTACTTAAAGTCTTTTTTGAAAATCCCATGCCGAATGATGCAGGATTTCAACTGAGGGAAATTGGCAGAATAACATCTCTTGCTACGACATCTGTCAAACTTTACTTAAATGAACTCATTGACGAAGGATTGGTTATCAAGAAAAAACACAGGATATTTGCATTTCCGGTTTATCGGGCCAATATGGATAGCACAGAATTCAAATTCCTAAAAAAAATAGATACAATGATAACGATTAAGGAATCGGGCTTGATAGAACATCTCGAAAACCAATGCATGCCCGACGTTATAATTTTGTTCGGCTCTGCATCAAAAGGAGAAGATACGATCGAAAGTGATATTGATTTGTTCCTGCTCTGTAAAGAAAAAAAACTCGAACTTGAAGATTTTGAGAATAAAACAAAGAGAAATATAAGCCTGTTCTTCAGCGAAGACTTTGGTGAAATAAGTAATGAATTGAAAAATAATATAATAAATGGAGTCATCCTGAAGGGATATTTAAAGGTGTTCTGATGGAAGAAGGTATTATAAAAACAGCTCCCGACAGGGAAAAAGCAAAATCTATCTTGAAAATGGTGGAAACCACATTGGAAATGATAGACACAATTGATTCAAAGAAATTTTCCTCTCATGTTGTTAAGGAGTATTATGAAGTTGTCCGTGAACTGATTACGGTGATTTTACTTCTGGATGGATATAAAACACATGGAGAGGGAGCACATAAGAAGTTGATAGAGTATATGGAGAAAAATTATGGGGAATTCAAAGGGCATGAGATCTCCCTCATCGATGACCTCAGGGTTGTGAGGAACAAGATCGCATATAATGGTTTTTTTGTAACAGATGATTATCTTGAACGAAAAAAGAAAGATATTCTGATGATTATAGATAAGCTACGAATAATCATATATAAAAAATTATAATTTTTTAAAAATTAATTCCGGATAAAGCTGCCCGCAAACAGCCCTATCCGGTCACTTCCCCAACTTCATTGCAAATTTAGTGCCCGTCATTCGGGTAATCGGGATGATCCCTAAGGACTGGCATCCTGTTAACGATCCATCGGTAAACCAATACCTGGATTATGATAACTGATATGACTACCAGCACTTCCTTCCAGTAGAAGAGTTCCCCGCGGGGGAGCTGATAATTGAATGTCAGCAATGTCAGGTTGAACCTGTTAAGGATTATTCCGATCATCGTCACCGCAGCTGTTACCTGGATAAGTTTAGCGTTCTTCTTCATTACCCCATAATAATACAGGAATGGGACAATTGCAAGGATCGCCATCTCAACCAGGAACCAGTGACCTGTTGGCGTATCGAGGTATTTCCATGCGCCTTCATGTGTAATGCTTATCAATCTCATTCCCAGATATGTAAACATGACCAGCGATGAGGCTTTCCCGAGGCCGATCGTAACATCATCGATACTTGCAAGATATTCTGGTGATGCCCGTTCCTTAAAGTAGATCGTAGTTAGTTTACTGACCACTATCATCAGGGCCATCGCAGCTCCTATTGCTGAGATAAGGGCAAGCCACGGCAGGTATGATGTATACCAGAGCGGATGCACCTTACCCGGCGCAAGAAGGAACATGGCTGACAGAGCTGACTGGTGCAGCGTAGAGAGCATTACTCCGAAGATTGTAAGACCCAGTGTCATGCTCACTGCTATCTTTCGCAGATACCCCTGGTTTAGCCATGCAAGGATCGAAGGGCAGAACTCAAAGAATTGCACCGATAGATACAGGGCTACATGCCAGGCCACAAGGAACATTACTGATGCTGTCCCGAAGGATATGGCCATTGGATAATATATTCTCCACGGACGGCCAAGGTCTATCATCAGGAATATTACTGCAAACAGGTATCCCAGGAAACCCAGCAGGATCGCATTCTTGACAATAGGCTGGTATCTCTTAACCCCGAAAATATAAACTCCTGTCCCAATGACAAATCCTGATGCTGAGAACGGAACTCCACTGAATAATCCCCATGTCAGGAATAGTCCCCAGGGTTGTTCGTTCGAAGCTTCCGTTACCTGGTCAAGTCCATATATGAACCGCATTGCTATAAGGAATAGACCCGCAAAGACAATGAGACCTGCACCAATGTTAAGAGGAGTGATGAGTGTCTTCATATATTCTTTAAACGATAGTCCCAAAAATATCTTATCCCTGAGCCAGTGCGAAATTATCTCTGCTCCGGTCAGTTCATCCCTGGGATACACATGTCTTTCCACAGTTTCGTTTCCAAATTCATTCATGTTTTATATCCTCCTTAGTTTTTCCCTCATGTCCTTCATGCGGTTTATTATGTGTCGCCATATAGAAACCTCCAAGCAGGGCAGGCCATGTGACAAGCGTTAGATTTACCATTCCAAGGAAATCCTTGGTCAGTTTCGGAAATGATGTTGTCCCGATATTTCCAGGGAACCCCATTTTCTCAAATGGCAGTTTTGAAATATACAACCAGCCAGTTCCCCCTGCTTCTGTTTCACCATACACATGGTCGATATATTTATCCGGCTCACCCCATATTCTCTGCTTTGCCATTTTCAACAGGTCTTTTCTCTTTCCGAATTGTATGGCTTCAACAGGGCATGCTTCTGCGCAGGCGGGAATGAGACCATCTTTTATCCTCTGGTTGCACATGAAGCATTTCTGTATCTTGGGCTCGAACGCGCTTGAATATTCGAAGGCCGGGACATAGAATGGACATGCTGTAATGCAATAACGGCATCCGATACACAGTTTTTCATTCCATACAACGGGGCCTTCGTTTGATTTTGTCAATGCTGCTACCGGGCACGCTGTAACACATGCCGGTTCGTCGCAATGCATGCACTGGACCTTGCGATATACCGGTTTTCCATCCTCGCCCTCAAAGCGATTGACAACCGTATATGACTGCACATCTGCAACGTAAGGTTTCCTCTGTTCTTCAAAAACCGAAGTATCTTCAAATGATGTTTTCGCAGGTGGAAGATCATTCGCCTTGTTACAGGCACCTTCACAACGGCGGCATCCGATGCATCTTGTTGTATCAGTCAGCATACCCAGGCGGTCAGGGTTACCTTCAAAATCCGTTGCGCCTAGAACGCTTTCGCTGCCCAGGACGCTTGCTGCAACAACTGTTCCGCCGATCTTGAGTAAGTCTCTCCTGTTTATCATGATCTATCCTCCAATTGGTTTATGGCATCCCTCGCATGTATTGCCTGATCGTCCTGCATGATCTTCTGGCACTATAGCCGCTCCTGCAACTCCTTTTGAATGGCAATTAAGACAGGTATCATGATAAACTATCTTTGACTCCACGCCTCCATTTGGTATCCCTTTCGGATGGCACCTGTTACATGTATCCCATGTAAGCTGGTGTGGGCGATTTGGCGCTGAAACTACAGCGGATGTTTTTAACTCACCTGTGTGGCAATTAATGCAGCTTTGCGGGCCGCTGCTGAACTCTCCCGGATGGCAGGAAATGCATCTCTCGTGATAAGCAGCCTTCAGGCCCGGTTGGGTCGAATCATGCGGATTTGCCGGACTATCATGGCAATCCTTACAGGCATGGATCTCATCCCCGCTGTTATGGTGGCATGTATTACAGCTGACCTTATCGCTCATGATCTTATGAAACTCAGTCGCAGGCCCGTATTTGATTGAAAGATACTCTGATTTATTGACAGTTGGCCATTCATTATTCGAAGCAAGTGTGACCTGCCCGATATTATCCGGCGGTATGGTCACTGTTGCTTCTGAAATATTAGGAGGTGCTGCAACATCAGAAGTATCAGAAGATGTTAGTAAGATCGCCCCACCCCCGAAGACCAGTGCAAGGGGAATGACGAACGAAACTATTGTTGACCTTCCCATCTTATCCCTGGAGTTTACCAGTATCCACAGGGCGATAAACCCGAAGCAAAATGCTATAACGATCAGGTATTCGACCCCTTTGACAAACGTCATGAATTCAAGTAGTGTATTCATTTTAACTCCTATTTTTATTTATTTCAATTTTTTGTATTTTTTCTTCTGCTATCCTGATTTTATCCAAAATTCCTAATTTTATGGCACTCGTATTAACACCTCACAACAATTGTCCCCGTGTGACAATAATTTCTTAATATCAAGCTGGGCCCGGTTCCCAAAAGCGTGGTTCATTGCCCCCTTAAAAGTTTCCCTTATCGTATGGCAGATATATTTATCGACTGAATTGCCTTCTGAGACAATATTGCATTTCTTGATTGTATACAGTAGATTTTTCCCATCCGCTTTCCATTCGCTTTCCCTGTGGAGTTTTAAATCAATTATTTCAAGAGCTTTCTGGAAATTCTGGAATTCCCAGCTTTTTATATTATTCTCTTTTTCATACTCCTGCATCAGGGATACCCCGATCCTTTTTCCCAATGCGGTCAAAGATACAGGTATATCAGGAATGTTCTTTAGCCCTTTTAGGAAAGCCATGAACATTATCAGGTCCTGGTCAACCCTGCTGTTACTGATCTTGAGGTTGCTTACTATCTCGTTGATCCTGATTCCCACATCAGGCCTGTGTGTCAACACGACCATATTGGCAGTTGACTTGGCATCATACAGGTGGCCGTTCGCTTCAAGAAGTGACACTATGCTTGTTTTTAGTTTATCTATTACCTCTTTGTTCCTGTAATTATGGAACAATATGAGGTTTTCCCGGTCAACCTCTACCCGGTCCACAACTCTTGAAGTTTCATATACTTCCTTTATCAGGGACAGCATTTCGTTAAGAGGTATTTCCTGGATCGGTTTCTTGGCAAGCGTTTCTATTGTTATCTCACCCATCGGTACTTTGCCTGAAAGCAGGTCCTCAAAGTAGTTCCTGTGAACTGTTACCATATTGTAATTGCTCAGGAGATGTCCGTTTATTATTGATTTCCAAAAATCCGGGCGGCTTTTGATGGCCTGGATCACTTCATTCAAACCTCCAAAAGAGGTTATCAGGCTTTCGTATCCTTGCTTTTTATTTGATTTTGATAATTCAATCCTGATACCTCCATCAAGATTAAAAACCGAAGTTATCTCAAGCGGAGCATGCTCAGGTGAGTTTTTCACAAGATACTGGGCAAGCGTTCTCGCAACAAATCTTATTTTCTGGGGCGAGCCCTTGACTTCTATCAATACCCCTGATGCAGTTGTATCACTATCGCATTTTAAGGAAAGGTCAACATCCCACTCCAGGTCGCTGAATTTGTGCTGGAGATAACTTTCAAGTTTTCCTATCGAATTTATCAGCATGGGATCTATCAGATCATCCAGTACATTGTCCGGGACAAGCAAACCATCGGTTTCGTTGAGCATCCATTTGAACAGCGTATTATCAATTGTGGATATATTCTCAAGTTCACTGTTTTTTCCAGCCCCATCTATGATCTCTCTTATTGCGGCGCTGAAATTCCCTTTATGTTTTTCAACATAAGGTTCCATCTTTTCTATGCAATCATTGTCAAGAGAGATATGTCTTGTAACGATCATAATTACCCCACGTTCCCGATCCTTTCGAGATTCATTTACACTTTTCCAAATTGCTCATAGAGAAGTTCTTTCTCCCGTTTCAATTCGGCTTCCCTGCGCGAAAGGGCGTTCATGGCCTCATTTGCTCTTACTGAAACCGTTATCCTGTTCTTCCTGTCCAACATGTATTCCCGCAGTCCAACTGCAAGAAAAACCGCCGCTGTGACTGGCAATAAAATGACCCATCCTGTCAGGAAAGCTACAAAACTTTCAGATGGCAGGAAATAGACACTTCCTATCACGACACCGGCTGCAACATACCTTTTCCAATAATTCATATGCTTCACCCAATTATGATTATTCAATGCCAATGTTAAAAGAATATTTGACAGGATGATAGCATGGAAAGCCATGAATAGACATACTATGACATAAAAGAGGAATGATATGCCATTGAATGGCCTTATGAATGCAATATATGGCAAAATGACAGGATTATTCTGGAAATAAGGTCAGTGCATTCTTATCATCACCTCGCAGAAATTATCTCCATGTGTCAGTAAATGTTTCGCGCACATCTGGGCTTTGTTTCCAAAAGCATAACTCAAAGCCCCTTTGAATGTCTCCCTCACAGTATGACAAACGTAAGAATCAAATTCATTTCCATTTCCTGCAATATTACATTTCCTGATAGTGTAGAGCAGATCCTTTCCCTCCAGTTTCCATTCACTTTCCCTGTGCAGTCTTGAATCGATGTTTTGCAATGCCTGCTGGAAGTTATCCAGAGTCCATGTCTTGATAAGATTCTCCTTTTCATATCCCTGCATTAAGGATTTTCCTGTCCTTCTGCCCAGGGATGTCAGGGATATGGGAATATCAGGAATGTCCTTTAATCCTTTTAAAAATCCAAAAAATACCAGAAGCTCCTGGTCAAGCCTTGTGTTGCTGTTTTTCAAAGTTTCAACAATCTCATTTATTTTTATGCCTACATCAGACCTGTGGGTCAGTATAATTATGTTGGCCGTTGCCCTGGCATCAAACATATGGCCATTTGCTTCCAGGAGTGAATGACAGCTTTTTCTTATTTTTTCAATAGCTGCCCTGTCCCTGTAGCTATGGAATAAGATCAAAGTGTCTTTATCGATTTCAACCCTGTCAACTATCTTTGATGTTTCAAAGACCTCTTTCATAATATGGAGCATTTCTTTGAGAGGGATTTCCTGGATGGGTTTTTTTGCAAGATTTTCTATTGTGACCTCCCATGCCGGTATTTTACCCTCAAGCATGTCCTCAAAATAATTCCTGTGGACAGTGACCATATTATAATTACTTATCAGATGCCTGTTGAAAAGGGATGTCCAGAATATGGGGCGGCTCTTTACGGTCCTGATAAGCCCATCTGTCTTTCCAAAAAAAGTCTCAAGGCTTTGCAGTGCATCTTTATTATTTGAACCTGATAATTCAACTTTTATACCTTCGTTAATGTTAACGACTGATCTGACCTCAAGAGGTGTAATTTTAAGTGAGTTTTTGACTATATACTGCGTAATTAAGCTTGTAATGAATTTTATTTTTTGATGGTCGCCTCTTATCTCCATCAATACTTCACCAGGGAAAATATCATTATCACATTTTAATGTGATGAAAATTCCCCACTTAAGTTCCTCGAACCTGCGATTCAGATAACTTTCCAGTTTGTCCATCGAATTCATCATCACTGGATCTATGAATTCATTTAGTACATCAGAAGGAAGGAGTTTTTCATCTATTTCCTTAAGTATCCAGTTAAATAAGGACTGGTCTATTGCCGATGAATTGATCCTGGTATCATACTTTTCCGCATGGCAAATCATATCCCTTATTGCAGCGCCGAAATTCCCGCTATGCTTCTCCACATACGGTTTAAATTTCTCGATATATTCATCTTCAAGGGATATATGCCTTGTAATATTCATGTTCTTCTTCCCACGTCCTTAATTAAATCTATATATTGACATTCTTAAAAGAATATTTGAGAAGATATTCTGGTTTTCTGTCCCTTTGAGGTTTATTATGGCATAAAATGGCAATAAAAAAAGAAAAAGCGTTTTTCCTGATATCCTATAACATATTATACCACCTTCAGGACATACGTCTTAATCGCTTCCACAAGTACGCTATATGATATCCACAGCATCCATACACAAATTACCAGGAAGAGCATCGTGAATATTATTTTAGCAAATCCCACGATAAATAGATTATCATTTTTCGTATGTTCTATATTTTCTGGTGCTGCAATTTTTTGGTTTTTCATTGCTTCTTCATATTCCAGGGGATGCTCATGGCGCATTTCCTCCTCTGGAATATTGCCTGTCAGCCACGAAAGATTCGGGAATTTCTCAAAATGCTCGTCATAGAAGTGTCCTATAAAGACTGCTATGGAAGCAAGGACAGCCTCCCAGGTATGGAAAAGGCCTGCTATCTGGATAAGCCCGATCGGGAAATATTTCATGGCTTCAAAAGGCTGATACATTAATAATCCCGTGAAACCCATTATCACTGCTCCGAATCCCGCCCCGAAATATTCGAATTTCTGTTTCCATGAATATCTTCCGAATTTGGGATGCTCATCGGAATACCGCAGGTAATACTTTATCTGCTGTTTGAAGTCATCAAGATCCTTGAGATTGAACAAAACATCATAGCGAGGTTTCTCAAGAATATGATATACAACATGGTATACACTTACCCCGATCATGACAAAACCGGAGATATGATGGATCAATGTCCTGTTATCGAATCCCCCTACCGATGCAATCATCCACCGTGACCACCACTCTTCCGGGAACTTCAGGGGAAAACCCGTATACGCAAGCAGTATGAACGATATGAAAAACAATATATGCTGTATGCGCTGATTTAAGGTAAACCGTCTGAATTTTAATTCTACCATGTTCAATGCCTCCTTCTTATTTCGAATTTTGATGTGATCCCCATGAAAATCAGTCCGATCGTAAAGCTAAGTTCAAAAAGGATCATGATTATATAGAAATAAGTCACAAGCTTTTTTACGTCAATGGAAAGCAACTGGACCGACTGTTCTTCATGGATCTTACCTCCGGTGATAAAGACATTATTTGCGCCCGGATGACAACCTTCTTTTCCACATGTTGACGGCAGATTCTTTGGATTTATTGCCGATTTCGGATCGCTTGCCTGCCTGGTATCATGGTTTTCATGGCAATCGGAACATGCTGCAAGTAACCTTCCGCCGCTTGCATATGACTTATAATGGAAAGATTTTTTATAAGTGTCAAACCTGTCTGTCCTGATACCATAATATAAGGCTTGCATCCTGGTCTGGTTTTCATGGCATTTTGCACATGTCTCGGGCACATTTGCTGAAAATGTGGATGAATCAGGGTTTTTTGATGGAAGGATATTATGGACACCATGGCAATCGGTACACGAAGCTGATGTCCTTCCTTCTTTGAGTCTTTGCCAGTGAATGCTTTCTTGATATACCCGGGTTTCATTCTCATGGCATTTTGCACAAAAGTTCGTGATATTTAAAGGTGAAGGTTTTCCTGTAAAATTCGTATGCATCACATTTATGGACACAACACTTCCACTGATTTTCGTATCTCCGCCATGACAATCCGAACAGAGATTTTTGTTGAAATGCACGCTTTCCCGGAATTCATTTACCTCCCGGGAATGGCAATGATAACAGGAAATATCTATGTTCTCATCCTGCGCAGATGCGGTCGTCAAAAAGAAAATGACGATCAATGTCAGGACTATTATCTTGCCAATCTTTACTGTGTTAAAATCTGGTTTTATTGAATTCGTATTACCACCTCGCAAAAATCATCACCTTTAGATAATAATTTTTGAACTTCCAATACCGCTTTATTCCTGAAAGCATAGTTCATTGCCCCAATAAAAGTCTCTCTTATAGTATGGCAGATACATTTATTGGGATCATTCCGGGTAATGCTGCAATTACTCACACGATAATTCAGGTTATTCCCGTCAAGAGCCCATTCGCTTTCCCTGTGGAGCTTTGAGTCAATATTTTCAAAAGCATTTTTGAATTTTTCCAGGTTCCATTCTTTTATTTTATTTTCCAATTCATATTCCTTCATAATAGATGTACCAAGTCTTCTTCCCAGAATAGAAAGAGATAAAGGAATATCGGGAATGTCCTTCAGGCCGTTCAGGTAAGTAATGAACATCAATAATTCCTGATCGAATTTATTTGTGCTGTTTTTCAAATTGCCTATTAATTCATTGATCTTTAAACCGATATCAGGCCTGTGTGTCAGCATTATCATGTTTGCTGTTGACTTTCCATCATATAAATGGCCGTTTGATTCAAGCAGGGTCAAAAAGATCTTTTTTAATGTATCCACAGCTTCTTTTGTCCTGTAATTATGGAAAATGACCAGTGTATCATTTTCAATCTCGATCCTGTCAACAACCCTGGAGTCCTCATAAACTCTTTTTAATAGAGCAAGCAGATCACTAAGAGGTATTTCATTGATCGGTTTTTTTGCGAGAAATTCTATCGTCACTTCCCCCCTCGGTATATTATTAGAAAGTATATCCTCAAAAGAGTTTCTATGGATCGTGACCATATTGTAATTGCTAAGTTGATGACTTTTGATGATCGGGATCCAGAAATCAGGACGGCCCTTTACTGCCCCGAATATTGCGTTCATTCCCCCGAAAAAAGTGATCAAGCTGTCTTGTGACTCTGTTTTATCTGACCGTGATAACTCAACTTTTATGCACTCGTTAAAATTGGCGACTGACCGCACCTGCAGCTGTGAGCGGGTGAGTGAATTTTTCACGAGGAACCGGGACACAATGCCCGCAATGAATTTTATTTTCCCGGGTGTTCCTCTTATTGTCAAAAGGACTTCGGTTGGAAAATCGTCGTTATCACATTTCAAACTAAGGTTTACCCCCCACCCAAGTTCTGTTAACCTCTGGTTAATATTTTCTTCAAGTTTTCCCATCGAAATTATCAACATCGGATTGATAAATTTATCAAGAACATCATCAGGAACCAGTATGTCATCGATCTCCTGAAGCATCCAATTGAACAATGAAGTATCTATGGCTGATGAATTCATGGCCGGATTATATTTTCCGGCAATGCTTATCATATCCCTTAATGCAGCCCCCATATTCCCATTATGTTTTTCCATATATGGGTCCATCTTTTTCAGGTATTCATCGTCAATGGAAATGTGTCTTGAAATGTTCATGATCCTCTTAAAATGTTAAAGAGATCCTGCATGAAATTTCACGCAGGATCTTTTACCCCCGTCTCTCTTCATTTCTATGTTGGTCATGTAGTTCTCAGGCGCTTGCTACTGATTGCATCATATACACAAAGATAGATGCTGGTATCAGGAACAATCCTCCTGCAAAGGCGGCAAGGAATGTTTCTGCCGGGAGATAATATGCTGCTGTCATGAAAGCTGCCGCAGCTATTGCAGCTATTATATATTTGGTTTTATTTTCCATATTTCATAACACCTCAATACAATCTATATATTGACATTATTAAATAATCAGTTGATAATAAAATGTTGGGAAAAGAGTATAAGCCGCCATATCCGATTTTTCGTGGGAACAAAACACCAATAAATAAAATAGCGTGTATTATATAATTTAAATAAGTTCATATTACTAAAAGATTGGAATTATAATTGCATGAATTCTATATATTGGCTTAATAAGTCCATTAATTTTTTAAATATGGATTATTGAAGCCATGGGATATGAGGAATTGCCATAAATTTTTTCATCGGACATCGGTTAAGGAATTCAACACATGTAAATTTTTCACATGAGGTTTTAATGGCCATATCCTTCATACGCATGTCCATAAATCACTATAATTATGATACGCACAAGATTTGGGCTTGCACTATTCGTAATGATTATATTAACCGGGCAGGCAATGGCTGCCGATGTAAAAGTATTTCCTCCAGGTTATTTAGCTAACGAGGGAGGAACTTTTGATTTGAATGTAACAATAGACCCGCAGGGAGCAGCAATTGCAGGTGCGCAATTAAATATCGGGTTTGACCAGACAAAGATCAGAATAAATAAAATTACTGAAGGGAACTTATTCAAACAGAATGGAGCAGGCACTTTCTTTGCAAACGGCATTATAAATAATTCAACAGGTACTGTGATAAATATTTTTAGTGTAGTAATTGGCAGGACGAATGTATCAAATCCTGGCACATTCATTATTATAAATGCCACAGTCATTGGTTCATCAGGTACATCCGGAATAAATCTTTCAAATGTCAAGATCAGCAATTCTGACGCCCGGCCTGTACCTTTAGTATTATATAACGCAAGTATGACCATTAACAGCCCGCCAGTACTTTCACAGATCGGTGATAAGAAGATTTTTGAAGGCCAGGCCCTGAATTTCACTATATCTGCAACCGATAATGATCCAGGTATCCTTGTATATTCAGCTTCAAACCTGCCGGCTGGGGCTACTTTTGACCCCGCTTCACAAACTTTCACCTTGATACCTGATTTCACACGATCCGGCATTTATCAGAATGTACATTTCGAAGTTTCAGATGGAACGTTTACGGATTTTGAAAATATCACAATAACAGTGAATAAGCGTTCAAATATTATTGTAACGCCATCAAGCAAGATAGTGAACACCGGGCAGACATTCAGCATTAACATATCTATTGACCCAATGGGTAATCCGATCGCAGGGGCAGAGCTTTCTCTTTTGTATGACGGATCGCTCCTTAACGTGAATAACGTTACAGAGGGAACTCTTTTCAAACAAAACGGATCAAGCACGATCTTTAACGGTGGTGTAATAGAGAATCCATCAGGAAAAGTAAACAATATTTATGGATCGGTCCCTGGTCCTTATAATGTTACAAATGAGGGGACCTTCATTGTTATTGACTTGACGGCAATTGGTTCATCAGGAACACCCATGGTCAATATTTCGGACATAATGATAATCGACCAGGCCGGGAATCCGGTGGCGTTCAATCTGATCAATGGAAGCGTATTAATAAACAGTCCGCCAGTGCTCGATACAATTGGAAATAGAATCATTGGGGAAGGCCAGGCACTTACTTTTACTTTATCAGCGACTGATGTAAATGGAAATGCGCTTACATATTCCGCAAAAAATCTTCCTTCTGGCGCGGTGTTTGTTCCTGCAAACAGGACCTTCTTGTGGACACCAGACTTCACACAATCGGGCAATTATCCGGGTATTCATTTTGAAGTATCCGATGGAAGTGTGATGGATAGCGAAAATGTTACGATAACTGTGAATAACGTCAACAGGGCACCCACATTTACTTCTTATCCTGGCAATGGCTCATCATTTAACGAAACAGAGGTTATTCCAATCAGTATTATAGCAAATGATCCTGATAACGACACGCTTGGCTACATAATAAGATTGGATGGCAAACTGGTGAGTACGGCGGCAAATTATCTATGGATTACTAACTATTCCAGTTCAGGCAATCACAATATTGAAATAATAGTAAACGACGGGACAGTATCTGTTACGAGGACAACAATGGTTTATATCACAGAATTGCCCGTGCAAACGTCTATTAATATTATTAAGAATCCAGGTTTTGAATCAGGAAAGTCTTCATGGACGTTCTATACGAACGGCAAGGGAACATTCGGTACAGCATCTGGCTATCAAGGAAATAATTCTGCCAGACTTAATTTGATCAGTATTGTTTCTCCCCAGAACATCCAGTTATACCAGAAAGGGATAACACTGGAACCAAACACTCCCTATCGGCTCAGTTTTGCGGCTTATTCGACTACAGGACATGATCTTTCGGTTTTAATACTGAAACATGGTTCACCTTATACTAATTATGGATTATCGAATTATGTGGCAAATCTTGGCACTTCATGGGGCAATTATTCAGTACAGTTTACAACATCCGGATTTTCAGGAAATGTAACCGACGCTCGTTTGATGTTCATGCTTGCAGGCTTTGCGGCAGCAGGAGACAGCTACTATATCGATGATATACGATTGGAGAAGATCTAACCAGCCGAGATGTGGGGCATCTTAAGACTCAGGCGACTGAGGATAAATTGGCCATGGTTTGTCCCAACCGCAGTAGGATAGTGGAAAATGTGCTATACTCAAGTTCGAAAATAACCGAAATTTCCATGAAAAAATAAAACCGCAGATAAGCGTACTATTAACACTTTTGGTCAACTTTATCTTAACGGCCTGGGGTTGCGACCCCATACCCCAACGGAAGCACCGACTATAGCAATTAAAAAATTTTTTAGCCAATAAGGTTGAAGTCAATGATTTTAATTATGGTTTCCAAACCTTAAGCCATTCTACTTTTTCGAAATCGCTATCATTTGTAATAATATTCACGATATTATATGACTTGGCAAATGAAACAATATAAGCGTCTGTTGCCAAAAGAGAATATCTATGTGAAATGATCAATGATTCTGCCAGTGTGTTGATCTTTTCTTTCAAAATGATGAAACCCACATCGAATAACCTATCTATTTCATTCCAGCAAATATCCAAACTCTGGATAGTATTCTTATCCGTTTTTAAAATTCTTATAGCATCGCCTGTATTTAACGCAAAACCTCTTTCAATTACTTCTGCGATCATTAGCCTGTGTAACAATTCATTCAATACAATAGTGGGTATATATCCTTCAATTTTTCCAGATTCAACTTCATGAATAAGTTGCGTGCAGGGATTTCCATACTTTGGGTGATCAAGAGCTGAATAAATAAAAATATTGGTATCAAATAAAAGTTTCTCACCTGGATTTATCTGTATCATTTTAGATTAACTCATCACTTTGGGCGATCTCTTCGATCATATCAGGATCGTTTAGCTTTAAAGCTCCCTGAAATTCCTTTGCCTTTGATATTGATGTAATGCTAATTTCAACTTCTTCTCCTTCTTTTAAATCCAATTTGTTAATGGGTTTTAGCATAGCGTTTCTATATACAGCTTTTATTTTCATAATATATAAAACAACTTCAAGACGTAAAAATATATTGTTAGTGTTTATCTAAAAATTAGATGGCGAAATTTTGAAAAACAAACTCCCGATAAAAGATCACATTTTCCAGCATCGGGACAAAAGTATCCGGATAATTCGACTATTAGCGAACATGAGTTCGTCAAATAGTGAAGCCAATTCGAGTTTTGACCACAAAAGATTTAATATAGTTCAAGATATAAGAGTACTCAAACCCATTAAAATCGATGGGCAGGAGGAAAAGGTACGAAGATAAGTTCAATGAGGATATATAATTTGTATTTTATCGGTTCAGGCCGATTATCCAAATACTTTAATATATGTACAGAGCATAGATATCATCGTATCGAATGACGGGTGGTGCGACTGAATAGCCGATAATTCGGCGGGTACGGCTTCCCTAACGGGGCTGAAGTTGTTTCACTCAAATAATAATATGGAGGCTCTTCAAAAGGAGAATGGAATAATTATGACAAAAAAATTGAATAGTTTTAAAAATATATTTTCTGTGCTTATGGCACTGTTGCTTTTAGGGATCGCGGCAGGGCCGGCGAGCGCGGCTATAACAGTCACTGGTGGTGGCAATAATATAATTGCCGGTGCACCAAGTCAGGCTGTTAATACTATAAATATAACGTCCGGTGCTGCTGCTGATTTAAGTACTACTATTAGTATTGCGGTACCTTCCGGATTAACGTTTAACAACACTCCAAGCGATTTATTTATAGGGACTATAGGAGTGGTAATGGTTGGTACGCCTGTGGTAACATCAACTTTAATAACTATCCCGGTGACTCAGTCGTCAGCTGCTGGTAATTCTGTATTGGTTAACGGCATCAAACTGGATGTTTCTCCTACAGCAACAGTCGGCTCTAATTCCCTAACAATAACAAGTTTAGGTGGGGCGACAACTGGAAGTGTAGCAGTTACGAAGCCGACAAATACACATACCTCAAAACCTTTAGCTAAAGGACAAAATGGTCAGGCTATTAACGACGTGGTTGTAGCATCAGTTACCACCGGTGATATCGGTACGGGTACATATATCAATCTGACGATACCTTCAGATGTTGGAGTAACATTCAATACAAGCGTATCTACTAGCGGATTAATTACAACTACTGGTACGGGAATAAAAAACATTGCCGTAACGCCTTACACAGTAAGTGCTATTATTAATGCGACTCTTAACGCAACTGAAACCGTGACTTTCACAACAGGTGTACAGCTCAATGTGACCAGCACTGCTACTAACTTTAGTTATAATGTGATAACAACAGCAGTAAACACAAGCTCACAGGCAGTAACAACAGTGGTTCAAAACAATGACACGTATGTAGTGCCAACAAATACGCATACCTCAAAAGCTTTAGTTAAAGGACAAACTGGTCAGGCTATTAACGCGATAGTTGTACAATCAGTTGTCACTAATGATATCGGTAATAATACATACATCAATCTGACGATACCTTCAGGTGTTGGAGTAACATTCAATACAAGCGTATCTACCAGCGGATTAATTTTAACTAATAATTCGGCGGGGCTAAGGAGCATTGCAGTAACGGCTAACACAGTAAGTGCTATTCTTAATGCGTCTCTTACCGCAACTGATAACGTGACCTTCACAACTGGTATACAGCTCAATGTGACAGGCACACCTACCAACTTTAGTTATAGTGTGACAACAACAGCAGCAAGCGCAGGTTCACAGGCAGTAACAACAACGGTTCAAAACAATGACACGTTTGTAGCGCCGAGAATTACATATGCAGGAGACACAGTATATTTAGACTTAGATGGACAAACTGGTAAAGCTATCAGCGCTGTGGTTGTACAATCAGTTGTCACTAATGATATCGGTAATAATACATACATCAATCTGACGATACCTTCGGATGTTGGAGTAACATTCGATACAAGCGTATCTACGAGCGGATTAATTTTAACTAATAATTCGGCGGGGTTAAGGAGCGTTACTGTAACGGCTAACACAGTAAGTGCTATTATTAATGCTTCTCTTACCGCAACTGATAACGTGACCTTCACAACTGGTATAAAGATCAATGTGACAAGCAGTGCTACTGCGGGAACTGTTAACTTTACAGTTAAAACAACTGCAGCTAATACTGGCTCACAAGAAGTATCACAGGAATATACCACTGCAGGTATAACAAAGACCATAGTCACTGCCAGTACCATCAACAGTCCTGATGATGTTACATCACTGGGCCTGGGCAACATAACCACCCTCACATGGACAGTAACAAACGCTACTTCCAGTAGTAACTTCGGAGGAAAGAGGGTAAATTTCGCCACAAATGGCACACCAAGCTCGTTGAACATATCATACGGTACGACTTCATCAGCTGGTACAGTAAGTGTTAACTTCACAGCGCCAGCAACGACTGGTACATATAATGTCACCGCAACAATTGATGGAACAACTGTCAGTGACGTTGTCAATATAACCGTAATAGCTGGCTCGCCAACGAAGCTGGCAATAATCCCGGATACACCAAAGCTGGCACCTACTGGTGTCGCTACCATTACTGTAAAGGCTCAGGATGCGTCTGGCAATAACGTTACCACTGGACCGGGAGTTAACGACAGTGTACGTTTAGCGGTAGGCGGCGATGCATTCGTTACATCAACAAATCCGGTAAATATGTCTAACGGGACTGCCACCTTTACGGTGCAGAAAAGCACACCAGGAAGCACGGGTCTAACGGCACTAGACGAGAACGGTACATCACCGATATTGAATTACGCTACTGGAACACAGGTTTTCACGCTTGATATCGGAAGCATAGTTTTGACGCCCAGCACAACATCACTGGCAGTTAACGGCTCTGTGGCAACTCTATCAGTGCAGCTCTATGACGTAAATGGAAATCCGCTTGCACTGCCGGGTCAGAGCATAACTATAACATCAAGCAATACAAGCCTGGCAACAGTGGGAACATCACCTGCCACTTCAAACGCTAATGGAATAGCAGTTTCGAACCTGACCAGCAAAAATGTGACTGGAGGAACAGTTTCCGTAAATGCTACCATAACCAACCAGACAGGTGTTACACTGTATAGTAATGTTTCAGTGAGTCTTGTACCGGCAACAGCAGCGCCAACATTGACCACAATAACCGTCACACCGGCAACAGCATCGGTAGTTGTAAACGGCACTGTGAACTTCACTGCAACGTCGAAAGACCAGTTCCTTGCTAATATGACCGGTATCATAATAACCTGGAACAGCAGCAACAGCACTGTTGGAACGATCAACAGCACAGGCGTGTTCACAGCACTTGCAAATGGTACAACCACAATCACCGCAACAAATGGTAGTGTGACCAGCAATCTGGTAACGGTTACTGTGACATCAATCAGTGTATTACCACCTGCAGTTGCAGCATGGGATGCCGACAGCAATGGAATTATCTCGAAGACAGAAGCTGTGGCAGCAGTCAGAAACTACCTGCATGGCGGCGGAATTTCCAAGGCAGATGCTGTAGCAGTAGTCAGGGCATACTTACACCCTACTTAGACAAAGCAACAAAATTTAAGTTGGTATTCCAAAAGGAATATCAACAACTTTATTTTTTTAATAATACAGACTCTTATTATCTATCTGGACCTTTGCCATCTCTACAGCATGTTTTGTATATTCTGTCCTGCTTATTTTCCCCCGGGTCAGCCATCCGATAATACCTTCAACGTATCCTATATCAGGTTTACCAGTGAGGGGAATAAATGCCTGTGATATAGTTATTCCTTCATCCAGGACTCGTTTTGTGCATACGGGAGGATATTCAAAAGCTGGCCCAAGACCAAGGTAGATACGCGTGCCGTCAAAGATTGCACAGCAGCAGAAGTTCATATAACCGCTTATGGTTCCAGGAACGGGGGATATGCCGTCTTCGATCCCAACCGAATATTCACAATCTTTGAAAACCGATCTTGCCCTCGTAATTGCACCTTTAGTGATCTCATCAATGCTCGTGGGTTGCTCGCTGACCCCGGAATTGCATGCCACACCTTTTACATAATATGACTTGAAGACCTCCTGTACGGCCATTATTTTGTTCTTGTTCAAAGAGGCAACAATAATCACTTTTCCAGGCATAACTTTCCTTTTTTCTTGAAATATTTCCATCCGGTCTTACAAAGATGAACTCTTCCGATCGGGTCTTCTCTTACCCAGTCCATAAGGTAGAAGAACTGCGCTTTGTATTCGTCCACTGTTTCCTCGATGATTGGAGGCGGATCAGGGACACCAAGCCTTCGAAGATATTCAATGAACATCTCCTCCCCTTTCTGTTGGGCAATACCATCAATTTTCCTGACTGTGAATTTATAGCCCTCATTTTTAAGCCATTGTGCTGTCTTATCATGGACACAGCCTGAGCATATCTCTATTTCCTCATCTTTCGGGACATTCAATTTATTAATGCCTTCTTCAACAATATTTTTTGCCCCGGTAAGATAAGCCTTTTTCTTGAACATTTCCAGGTTGAAATATTCTATCGGGATAATATCATAATATATCTCGAACGTCTCTTTCCTGACAACGATGATCCCCACACCTCCAATGGGTGTTCCCCACCCCTGGTCATCAACCTGGATCGTCATAACCTATTGATATATTTTTAAATATATGATGGTATCTGTAATCTGAGTTAATATCAGTCTTTGCAAAAAATGTATGATAATTATAATCAAAAAATTGATTCGAAAGATATATAACTTATAAGTATTATTATCATGATATGAGGTTAATTAATTCGTTATGAATCATCAAATTAAAGTTTCATTGATAGAAGATTTGAAGAGAATAAAGGGCGGATATAGACCAAAAAACCATTTATTTTTATTATATAATATTATGTATATATTTGTTTTCTTCAACCTATCGATTACACAATTAATGCGAAGTTATTTCCACTCAATTGAAGATAAGATTTCGCAGAACACACATGATTTATTTGCAAAAAACAATAATGAGTCAATAAAAATCAATGTAAATCTCAGGCATTGAAACTAGTATTAAAATATTCCATATTCTTTATTCACTGATCAAATCACTCTGCTTCTATTATTTCTTTAGCGAAATCCATCAATTCTTTCGATGGGTCACATCCTTCTTTTGTGATTGCAAAACATTCTTCATTCATGTATGCATCATTAACCATCTTACTTTCTGGAATAACGGCTACTACTTTTGAATCGAGAGTTTTCTCAATTTCATCTATCAATTCAGGGTCACGTTTGTATCTATTTAATATCACACCCAGAATCTTGACATTCTTTTTATCCAGAAGTATTTTTATATTTACAGCATCCAATATAGAAGGCTTGTTTGAATTAACAACGAGCAATACTTCAATATCATTACCTGATAATACATCTATAGCTTCTCTGCCAGGGGGCATATCAAGTATAATATAATCATTGTCAAAAGGAAGATTTCTTAGCAAGTCAGTTATTTTTTGTGTTGTATCTTCTTTGCTGTAACCTTCCAGCATAACTCCTGGGGGAATTATTTTTATCCCTTCAGGCCCTGCATATGTAACGCGATCTAACCCCATCCTTCCTTCTAAAACATCGATCAGGCCAACTGGAGTACTTTTCAAGCCGATAATTATTTCAAGATTAGGCATGGCCAGATCCAGATCCATCACGGTAACTTTTTTATGTAACTTTGAAAGCATTATTCCAAGATTGGCTGCAATAGTAGTTTTACCTACGCCGCCTTTGCCGCTTGCAATGGCTATGATATGATATCTTCTTTTAATTCCTGGCCCTTTATTTTCTTCTTTTGTTTCTTTTTTATAATTTTTTTCCTCCGGGATATACTTTCTCAGAGATAAAAGCAAAATTGCAGCTATAAATATTAATATAATTGTTCCATATATATTAAATGAACTAATTTCTATAATATGATTAACGCCCTTTTCGAATCCACCATTTGAAATAATATTTTGATCTGTCCCCTCTTCGTAGACCCATACATCATCAACCCAGAAAGTCCCATAACCGTTCAAGATGTTTGCATAGACGTAAATATAAGAAGTATTAGAACGTGTTTGGAAATTCATCTTTTTTTGAGTCCAGTCATTCGTGCCTTTGCTGAACTCAGGGAGGTTTTTCTGTCGCACCACCTTCTTGTTGGAGTCAAGTTCCACTATCCTTACCATTGGCGCCATGCCACCTGCTTTTAAAGTCTTTCCCCATGCTGAGGAATTATAATTTGTCTCAGGTTTCACGGGAATTTCATTGCTCCTCCATATACCGGACATCTGATTTTTATTTCCCATTATCTCGATCCTGGCTGAATGGCTGCCGTTATGAGAGACTATTGGATCCCATGATGTATTACTGGTAAACTGCCATCCTTCCACAAAGTTTCCCAATCTTACTTCATCTTTCAAATTTTCATCAACTTGATAAAACCAGAATAGAGGTAATGTAATAGCCAATAATATTCCTGCCAGAGCAAATGCTTTCATAGTTCTGTTTAATCCATTTTTACCGCCATAAAGTGACATGACTGTTCCAACAATGATAGTAACAATTATCCCTGCAAGAAGGACTTCTGCATCGGCAATCCCATACCAATCGGGCTTATAATCAATTATCCCGATACCAAAACGGTGCATTGATAATGGCCATAAAAATGCATATGCAGGGTTGTAGACCAACGCATCTTCCAGCATGTGGGCTCCAAACCCAATGCCTGCGAATATGGAAGAATCTTTGAATTTCATACCTGTCGTTTTTAACAGAGACCCGACAAACACTGCAAAGAGGAATAGGGCTACCATGTTATGAAAATCACCGTGTTGCAAAGGAATTCCATTGATAAGGATACCAATGCCTAATTCACTAAACATATACCCTGCAAATATATCAAGATCCGGCGCCAGAGCAGCAGCTATTATGATCCAGGAATAATCCCGGCCTGTTTTTTTTTTGTGGATCATACTTGCGATTATCGCGATGGAAGCAGAGTATATGATGTGTTCTAAGAGCATTTTTCTATTTATCAATTATAATTTCAGCTTTTTCTTCCTTCAAATCTAATATTAATTTTTTTGCACTTCTGCCTTCCTTGAGGGGTTCAAAGAAAATCGAACCTTCTCTAAGTGCTTTTGCTGCTAAATTTTTCTGAACTATTTCTGAACTTCTTTTCACCTGCACTTTTTCATATTGGAACCCTATATTATCTAATATCACAGTGGAAGGACCTATGGTAAATGGTTTTTCTTTAGTATCTATGTTTTTAACAGTTATCCAGACATTCATGTAAAGGAACGAGGAGGATACTTTTGTTACATTGATTTCAAATCCATTAATTATTAATGGAGTACCCATCTTTCCTAAAACAAATGTAGTTGTATTTGGCGTACGTGCCTGGGTTATTTTAGGCGTAGGTGCCGTGGTTTTCTTTGGTGTAGTAAAAATATTAATGGATGAATTATTGCCACTGTTTGAAGAGTTAGTTTTTATGACCGGAATTATACTATTATTCTGTTCTATATTTTTATCTAAATACGAATAATATATTGTCAAAGCAGAGAGAATTACAACCATGGCCACTACTATATTGATATATTTTTTTGGAGATGTCTTTCCTTTCTGTCTTTCTTTCCACCCTCTAAATGAAGAACGTTTCTCCATTATCTTTTTTTCATCATCCATATTTTTATTTCCTCAATTCTTATATTCTTTAACAATTGATCCACAAGATAAAAAAAGTTATTGGAAAGATTACATTATTATACGGTAACTCCTATGTGAACGGAAATTGTCAAGAATAAGAATAATATTTTTCACAGGATTTTTGGATCTAATTTCTGTCGAAAATTCATAGACATCTTCTCTTTTTGAATTATCCTTAAAGTTAATTATAGAGTTTCCATTCAATGTATAAGATACAAACGAATTTGCTCTTACTTTGTTGTATTTTTACAGATTGTCGGTTTTGTAAACGACCATAATCTTTGAGTATTTTGCGTGGGTGTAAAATATTTAACAACAAAAGATTTTGCATCACACAAAACAATAACTGTTAATAAGGTTTTTCATGCTTCATGCATGAGTCATGGGTTCATTATCGTTTGATTATATGGTAAAAACTATTATATGATAATAATCATTATGATGATTTTTATGAACATGGGGTTCTTGCTGATGTTCATCTCTTCTTTTGAACATGCAACCAAAATTAACTAGTTCAAATTTCGATTTGATACAAAATATTACCAGATCAGGCCTTTGTTCCCATGGATATTCATACGGGGGTGGGATATCTCAACCCATTTTTACACACAGTGCAAACGTTACATACAATGTTCGTATGTATGTGAATTTGGTGGGGCAAAACAAACCTTTCAATGAAGTTTTTCAGTTGAGAAAAATCGGGGCGCTATTAAAATTGGGGGAAGTAGATGAATAAGATACTATTGTTATTAATTGCACTTATGCTGATATCGGTATTGAATATAGCATCGGCAAGTGATATCTCGATAAATTCTACGGATCATTTTATTGAAATCAATGGAACAAAAAATTTTATATATGGTATGTATCAGATATGTGATACTTACCCCATTCTTGCAGAAAATTATCCCTATCAACCGTGTGCTACTTTTTTGGATTGGTTTGATAATATGACCTATTCACAATCAACTTTAAACGCCGCTTCATCGAGAGTTACCAGAGATGCAGAACTCATGGCTCTTTTTGATTCAGCGGGTATATATGCAAGCGCAACAGGGTTAGATAATTCACCAAATAATCTTGCATCAGTTCGTAACAATTCGTTTTTCTGGGGCTATAAAACATATCCTGACGAGCCGTCTAACGGAGCTAATGCAACAATAATCAATACAAGATTTGCAACAGCATTAAATCGGACAAATGCGATTCGTGCAGCTGACCCAAATCATCTAGTTACAGTAACAAATTATGGATATAAAAGCGCAAGTGGAATAAACGTAACGCAGATCGCGGATATCTTAGAATTTGACCCTTATAACCTGAGAACAAATTGTGGAAGTTATACATATTATTTATACAGTTCATGCACTGAAGTTGGTTATCATATAGATGATTGGTTATTTGCACAGGAATTTAATTTAGACACACAACTTCTTCAACCCGCCGGAGTTACATCATTGGATGAATTTCAGATGCCTGTATTTCATGTATATTCTATGCAGAATAAAACACCCCACACTTCAGGGGGTTATAAATATTATAATCCTACAAAAGAACAACTCAGAGCTACTACTTATTGGGCTATAACCGTAGGATATAAAGGTATTCTTGGTTGGACAAATGCATTCATAAATCCGCGTGACTCTTTTAGTTTAAATGGAACTGGTGCGAATAGAACTGCTGCAAGAATAATTAATGACATAGGTGGGGAAATAAACAGCCAAGAAATTAAAAACATATTAGTTCTTCCAAGTAAAAATCATTCTCGTTTTTATGGGTTACCACAAGATAATTATATCTCATTTTCTAAAAACCCTACAAGACATGTATATTGGACTGATAGATATTCTCTATCATATAGATATTATCAGAACACTTCAAGTGGAAAAGATTATTTAATTGTTGCAAATAAACGAAATCAATCAATAGACGATGTGGTTGTAACAATATCTGGAATGTCCGGTACTAAAACCGCACGAACCATCGGTCAAGATGGGGCTGGTAGTAGTGCACCAAACAGGATAATAACAGTAACAAACGGCGCATTCACAGATTCTTTTGATGCTTATGCTGGACATGTTTATGAAATCTCATCAATTCAATCTGCACCAATAATCAGATCATACAGCAATTCAATAAATAATAATGCTACAAATTCAATCACCATAAACACTTCTGAATCAGTTACTTTCAATGCAACAGCAAACCAGAGCATAACAAAATGGACATGGATGGTTGGTGGTATATCTGACGGTAACGGGACAGACAAATATCATATATCCTGGTTAACTGGTGGTGTCCGTGATGTGGCAGTCATTGCATCAAATGCCAATGGTAACACCCAAACAATTACATGGGCAGTAACAGTTACTCCATCATCGAACACTGATCCAAAGGTGGGGTATGGTGGCGTACCATTTAGTTCATATAACTCTAATTTTGACCATACTACAGTGAATAAAGGTGATAATAAAGTCACTGTCGGGTTGTTAGCAGATAACTGTGATGATGGAACAAGCGATTGGTGGAACACTAAGTGGACTTGTACAAAAGGCGTACTGACACCGACAAACAAAATTAACAGAACAGAGGCAAGGCAGAATATAACAAATGAGTACACGGACGTAACCCTATTTGTAAAAACCAATGAATCTATAATAGGTCTATGGGATGCAACACTTAGGGACCTAAAATCAAGAAACTCTGTTTATAAGCGATATTATTATGGAAAAACCTCCTCTTTGAACTTCATACAGACAGATGAAGGGTGGACGATTTTAAACAGTACAGGTACATCACGGATTATAAATACAGATTATTATAATATTTTTGATATTTCAGGGAAGAATCTGAATTTCTATTCTAGCACTGACTCTTTTGCATCCGCAAAGGCGATAGTTAGATTATCCGCAACAAATTCAACATATTCATCTGGTGATTATATTTCGTTATCAGGTACGAATATAACATTCGATGATATCAGACTTATTGAACATGATAGGTATGTTGGCTCATTGAAATCTCATTATTCTGCAGGTACAGGGAATCAAACCGAAAGCATAAGAACCAATGTCACAACTCCTGCAAATACAAATTATACTGTCAGTTACCGTCAGAAAAATACGGGTTCATGGATCCCAATAGGGGGAACTTATACTGGAAACCAAACGCTTTTTATCTCTGGAACAAAATACCAGGATACAGAGATCAATATCACATTATTTGGAAATGGAACAGCGTTCCCGGATATTGAAACTGTTGAGTTCATAAGGGAACAAGCATCAGCAAGTAGAGTCAATCTGCGCTATGATGTAAATGAGGATGGAATCGTGGATAACAGTGACCTGATATTAGCTAGTCAGCATTTCAATGAGGATGTTTCAATTCCTTACCCGAGATACGATGTGAATATGGATGGGTTGGTCGATATTAACGATATTACAATCATAGGTAAGCACGTTGGTGAAAATGTTTGAAGTTGTCCATAAAAACAAGCTATTTTTTGACTTAATTATAAAAAATTAGTAATATTAAACGTTTAAAACCAAAAAAAAATTATAATATATCTTTAAAAACTCAGATAAACAATAAAAACTGTCGTTTAATATAAGTTAAATTAATGTATCCAGTATTTTTATTGTTGCGAAGAAATCATTATTATCGAGATTTATATGAGCATCCTTAATGGGGATGATTATAAGTTATATTAATGAATGTGTGGTAATAATGATACTAATAAGGAGACTTGAATAAATGGGACCAAAAAAATATATCACGATTTTAGATACAGTTAAGAATAAATATGATAGAATAATATTTGTAACCTTTACATTTGCACTTATTGCCATAGCACTTGCTTATTTTGCTATGCCAGCTGCAGCAGGAACCAACCTTATGGCAAACCCGGGATTTGAAAGTGGCAGCACTGTACCTGTGAACTGGAAGTTTGTAGCAAGCAATGGAAATACCCCTGTATGGGATACGACATCACACAGCGGTGCAAGATCAATAAAAATAAGCATTCCCGGGACAACTAAAAGTAATAGCGGATACCCATTATCCGATAAAATAAATGTTGAACCGTTGCAAACATACACTCTTTCAGCATGGATCAAGAGTCAAGGTGTCACAGGCGGGCCTACTTTAAGAGTAGTACAGTACGATGCTAACTCGATTAAGCTGAGCCAGGTCAACCTTGAATTCAGCCGAGGCACGAATGACTGGGTGCAAAAACAAATGGATATTCAAACTCTCTCAAATACTGCTTTTGTTATGGTCTATGCCAATATCTGGAGCGGATATGGAACTTTCTGGATGGATGATATTGGATTGAGCTCAACAACTGCATCTTCTCCTGCACCAACTCCCACGGCCCAGGCTACCCCCACCCCAACACAAACACCTATCACAACTTCAATTTCAGGCACAAACTTTATGGCAAACCCGGGATTTGAAAGTGGCAGCACTGTACCTGTGAACTGGAAGTTTGTAGCAAGCAATGGAAATACCCCTGTATGGGATACGACATCACACAGCGGTGCAAGATCAATAAAAATAAGCATTCCCGGGACAACTAAAAGTAATAGCGGATACCCATTATCCGATAAAATAAATGTTGAACCGTTGCAAACATACACTCTTTCAGCATGGATCAAGAGTCAAGGTGTCACAGGCGGGCCTACTTTAAGAGTAGTACAGTACGATGCTAACTCGATTAAGCTGAGCCAGGTCAACCTTGAATTCAGCCGAGGCACGAATGACTGGGTGCAAAAACAAATGGATATTCAAACTCTCTCAAATACTGCTTTTGTTATGGTCTATGCCAATATCTGGAGCGGATATGGAACTTTCTGGATGGATGATATTGGATTGAGCTCAACAACTGCATCTTCTCCTGCACCAATTCCCACGGCCCAGGCTACCCCCACCCCAACACCAACACCAAAACTCACACCTACACCTACGGGAGAAGCAATAAGGATAAATACAGATAAAACACTTAATGTAAACGGAAAGAAAACTTTCCCTGTCTACATGTATGGAATTTGCAATACATACTTTGAAGTGCATAATGGTGGAATGGTTGAACCTTGTGATCCTTTAAAGAACAGTGAGTTCCTGTTTTCTGCAGGCGCCTCTGAGTTCTATCAATATTTTGACCAATTAAACTATAAAAACAAGTTTGAACAAGCAAATGTTTTTTATAATTTCAACGCTATAGATGTAGATAATATTCCACAGGAACTTAAAACCAGTCCTTATTTTTTTGGCTATTATCAACCAGATGAACCTGTGGATAGTCAGTTATCAACGCATATTTCGTACTATAACAAAATAAAAGCGAAAGAACCGAATCATTTGGTGATTCAAAATCATTATAGGGATATGAAAATGTGGGCACAGGCATCCGATATTATCACATGGGATGTCTATACTATCAGGGAGACTTACCCATCCTATGTGAGAGAAGATTCTATTTATGTGTATGAACAGTTTTCGGAACAGAACTTTTTCAAAGGTACTAACATAAATTTAATTAGCAAGCCAGTATGGGCAGTCATACAGGCTAATGGTCTAAAGGAAGGGGATAGAGTTGTCCCTACTCCTAAAGAAGCACGAGCGAATACGTACACTGCGATAACAATGGATGTGAAAGGTATTGGCTTTTGGAGTTATCTTGGGTGGGGTGGAAGCTCGGAGCCCACATCAGAATATCCAAATGGCACAACAGGACTATATAACGACCCTTCATTACATTCGTACTATAAGCAATTAGGAAGGGAGTTAAAATCTCTAAATGATATTCTGGTTCTTCCAAGCAAAGATTATTCCTGGCAATATCGAAAAGGGACAATGGTTTCGTTCAGTAAGAATCCAACTAAAACAGTATTATGGAAATCTCGTGAGGCTCTTAACTATATATTGAAACAAGACGGCCAAACGTGGTACCTTATTGTAGTAAACAAGGATTCCAAGCCAATAAACGATGTGAAGTTAACGATCAATGGGTTGACTGGAGCAATGTCATCAAAGACTCTGGGGCTTGAGACCAGCGGCAGTGGACGCGCAGGAAGAGTGTTAAATGTGAATAACGGACAATTCACGGATAGCTTTGATGGCTACGCTGTGCATATATATAAGGTTTCATAAACTCTCAACTCAAATCAGGGATTGTATTGTGGGATAAAAACATGGAACTTCCCACGATCAATCCAATTGTAATGATGAGCAGCGGATAACAACCCGATAAATTATAACTTTATATATTTGAAGATTGAATTAGAAGTGATTAGATTATCATGAAAATAATTATACTCGGCGGGGCCGGTTTTGTTGGGCGGAATTTGATAAGGGTTCTTAATTCTGAGAATTATGATGTGAAAAAAATAACGGTATTAGATAAGGACAAAAAAGGTTTGGAGTATGTAAGAAAATTCGGAGTAGAAGCATTTTGTACCGATTTGGCCGAAAAAAAAGATTGGGATGATAAATTTGAAGGGAAAGACATTATCATTAACCTAACAGCACAAATTTCATCGCCAGATAAAGAATTATTTTATAGAAATAATATATTATCTACTAAAAATATACTCGAAGCAGCCAAAAAGGCCAATGTAAAAAAAATCATTCACTTCAGTTCTGCTGCAGTTCTTTCTGTTAGGAAAGATGATTATGCAAAAACTAAATTAGAGGGTGAAGAGTTAGTTAAGGAAAGCGGCCTTGAATACTGCATATTACAGCCATCCATAATGTATGGCCCAACAGATGAAAAAAATATAGGGTATTTAATTAATTTTGCAAAGAGGTTTCCTTGTTTTCCGATACCTGGTCATGGAAAATGGCCGAGGCAGCCTATATATATTGATGATATTTGCTACCTGATTATTTCAATGATAAATAAATTTCCTCGTAACGAAGTTTATAGTATTAATGGCAAAGAAGTGATTTATTTTAGAGATATGATTAAAATAGTTTTGAATCAGAATAGTGTTTTTAAGTTTAGATTGTTTTTGCCCGTAAGCGTGTTCAAGGTTCTAATGATGAGCTATCAGAAATTGACAGGTAAAATACAATTTACATCTGATCAGGTCGAATCACTGACATCTGGAGAAGTATTTCCAAATTATGAATGGTGGAATGATTTCAATATTCGCATTACACCCTTTAAAGATGGAGTTAAACAAATGATAAATTATGAAAAATAAAGAAATTATATAATTTAAAAAATATTAAAAGAATTTCTATCGATTTTAGAAATGAAAACTCTTCAAGTGTCTGCTTTATTTCCTCCACATATTGGCGGAATAGGCAAAAATTTAGTTAAGAAAGGAACATGAGGTAACAACCACTTCAAATAAAAGCAAAGACAAAAAATTAATATAATTCCAATTAGATTGGAATCGAATATGAATGAAAAAATAAACTCAATGAAAATATGCATATAATGGGTGAGATTATTTGAAAATATTACGTGTTGTAGCTCATTTATATCCATCATCTGTAGGTGGCGTAGAGTTACATGCACATGAAATGTCTAAGAAAATGGCTCAGCTCGGGCATGATGTAACTATTTTTACGACAGCAATCGGTACAGATCTTAAAAATGAATATGCAAATGGTTATAACATTCGTCGATTTAAACCCCTTGTGAAATTGCTTGGAAATTCAATCACACCAGCTATGTTTTTTGAGATATTAGTAAAAAAAAATGATTTCGACATCATACATGCTCATTCGCATCTGAATTTTTCGACAAATTTGTGCGCATTGTCACGAAAAATGAGTTCCTCTCCCCTGGTAATTACGAATCATGGCTTAAAATCACAAACTGCTCCAGCATGGCTCCAAAATATATATCTAAAAACTGTAGCCAAATGGACATTTGGAGCAGCAGATAAGATTATATGTTATACAGAAACAGAAAAGCAAGAATTGATTGATTTGGGAATAAAATTAAACAAAATAGTTGTTATTCACAATGGCATTGACACAGATATATTTGTTCCTGGAAAGAAGGGGTTGCAAAATTTTGAATTGTTATGGATTGGCAGGTTTATTCATGGAAAAGGTGTCGATTATCTAGTCGATGCGTTCAAGTTGTTAATTTCCAGACATCCAGGTCTTAAACTTTTAATGGTTGGAAGAGGTCCTGATAGAGAAAGAATAAAGGCAAAAATTCATGTCTTAAAATTAGATAATTGTATTACCATCAAAGATTTCGTTCCAAATTATGAAATTGTAACATTGTATCAGAGCTGCAATATTTTTATTTTGCCTAGCCTTGAAGAAGGTGTTCCAAGAACGATATTAGAGGCTATGTCATGTGGTATACCCGTAGTATGTTCAAATTTGCCACAATTAGTGGATATTGTAAAAGATGGTGGATTTCTTGTACCCACAAAAGATCCACAAACACTGGCTGAAAGAATATCAGAGATATTATCAAATGAAATTATGGCAAGAAAAATGGGGCAATCAGGGAGAGAAAATATTAAGAACAATTATTCATGGAAAGATTCTGTGGAAAAAACCATTCGACTATATACGGAGTTGATTTAATATGGTAAAAACGGTACCAACTGGATACACAGTTTTTGCAGGTTATTTAGTATTGGCGAGAGAATTGATACAATATAATCCGATTTTTGATATTAATAATGGATGGATTAAATTTACATATTGGTTTAAGGAGGTTAAAAAATTATGAGTGCATTAAATACTATGAGATTGCTTCATCAGGTGCAAAAAAATCAATGGCTCAAACCTTCGGAATTAGAAGCTTTACAAATAAAAAAGGTTCGCGCCATAATTAGACATGCTTATGAAAACACTGAGTTTTATCACAAGAAATTTAAAATTGCAGGAATTGGACCAGAAGATATCAAGACTATAAATGATTTAGAAAAGATACCATTTACAACAAAAGCTGAACTTCGGGAAAATAGTATAGGATCCATGCTGGCAAAGGGCATTAATTTAAGTAGATGTCTAGTTACTGAAACAAGCGGTTCGACAGGTATACCAACGAAAGTTGTTTACGATGAAATGGCTAATGATTTTAGTAAAGCGGTAAACATACGTTCACATATTGAAAATGGTTTGCATCTCAGAAGTAAATGGGTTGTTTTTGGAGACCCACATCATTTTCAGAAACCCCGTTGGTTTCAGCGATTTGGCGTCTTTAGTCCAACACAGGTTTCTGTATTTGAATCAGTAGAAAAACAATTATCTATTTTACGTAAGTTAAAACCAGATGTTTTAGATGGTTATACCTCTTCAATCAGCCTTGTGGCAAAGGAGGTTGATAAAGGAAATATTAAAGATATAAAACCTAAAGTAATCTTTGGAACTTCAGAACTTTTAGACAGTGAGACGAGAAAATATATAAATTCTGTTTTTGATGTCGAGATGATAGATCTTTTTGGTTGTGTTGAACTCAACAGAACTGCTTGGGAATGCAGTGAACATGCGGGATATCATATTGATGTTGACGCTGTTATTATGGAATTCATCAAGGACGGAGATAATGTTTCACCTGGTGAACGAGGGGAAATTGTATACACAGGGCTATATAATTTTGCCATGCCTTTAATTCGATATAAAATTGGCGACATTGGAATCCCAAGCGATGAACTTTGTCCATGCGGACGTGGATTACCTTTAATGAAACTTATCGAAGGGAGAACGGATTCATTTATGCAGGTACCCAATGGCCGAATATTTTCCCCTATAATATGGACTGCAATAATGAGGGGTATTCCAGGTGTTGGACAATTCAAAGCAATACAAGAGAGAAAAGATTTGATACGAATTTTGCTCGTTAAAAATAATCATTTTTCCAAAATGACAATAGACAAAATTGACCATGATATTAAGGAAGTAATGGGGAAAGACGTTAATGTTGAAATTGAACTTGTGAATGATATTCCCAGGGATAAATCAGGAAAGATTAGAGCCGCAGTATCAAAGGTGAATAGTGAAATTGAAAAATAAATTATTAGTCTGTACAACAGAATATTATCCTCATGGATCAGGTATTGCGAATGTTGCGCATAATGTAGTTGAGCAACTCAGGATTAAGGGAATTGATTGTGAAGTATGTTCACCAACTGGACCAGATATTTTTATCGGAAACAGACAATTGATATTACATTTTGGGAGACTTGGTCTTTTATATTATTGGTTTAGAGTTGCTAGATATTTCAAAGGTCATTTGGGTTATAATATGATTTGGCTACATCAACCGTTATTTCCATTAAGCAATCCATTTTCAAAATGTTTAATCACTATGCATATAACAGCTTTTGGGCATTATAAAGCTACAAAAAGATTGAATTATCCAATGCACTTAAGATTATATTATTTATTTTCATCTATTTTAGAAAAATATTCCTTGTTAAAATTGAGTGCCGAAAAAAAAATTACAACCGATAGCCCAGAAGTAAGTCGTGAATTAATTGAGATGATAGGTAATGCTATAAAACCTATATTTATTCCAAATGGTGTTGATACTAATAAGTTTAAGCCAATGAAAAATAGGCAAAAAATAAGGAAAAAATTCAATTTTTTGCAAGATCATATTATTTTTTTATCCGTGGGAAGACTTTCACGTCAAAAAAAAATATTAACAATGCTTGATAGTTTTAAAATAATACAAGAAGAAATAAAAAATTGCCTATTAATAATTGCCGGTACAGGTGAGTTAAAAGAACATTTAAATAACTATACAAAAGTGAATGAAATCAAAAACGTGTCTTTTATGGGTTTTATTCCTGATGAAGAATTGACAGAATTATATTCATGTTCCGATTATTTTATCATGACTTCTGAATATGAAGGACAACCACTAACGCTTCTTGAGGCCATGGCTTCAGGACTTCCCTGCATTGTTTCAGATATTCCAAATTTGAAAATCGTGGAAGAAGCAAAATGTGGCATTATTGTAGATTTTTCTGATGAAGATGAAGCTGTCCGAAAAATTATTGAGTATATTAAGGAATACAACTCGATCCATGCAAAAAACGCACGTAAATATGCAGAAGAAAATCTGGATTGGAGTATAATTGCCGACAAATATTTGAAAGCGTTGGAAAGTATTAAGAGTTGATCACATTGATAAGAAATAAATTTCGAACATTCTCTAAAAACAAATGTAAAAATATCATTGAAAATGTTATTCACAAATATAATATAAATAATAACTATATAAAAATTCTTGATATTGGTGCAGGAAACTGCTGGTTGTTGAATCTTATTTCAAATAATTATATGAAAATAGGAATTGATTTACATGCGCACCAACATTTTATTGATGACACATTTAGAGAGTTTCTAAATACAAAATCATCGTATTTCGCATTTGGTGATGCGACAAAACTTCCCTTCCCCGATTCCACTTTTGATATTGTATTTTCAAATGAATTCGTATCACATGTGAAAGATATCGATGAAACGTTGGAAGAACAAATAAGAGTCCTTAAAAAAGGTGGTTTTCTCTTAATTATGGATTCTAATCCATTAAATATACAAACATTTTTTAGCTGTTTTATTGTCAATTATTTGACATCTCGAAACTCAAAAACTAAGAGAGGTGGGATGAGATGGCTATTTCATCGTGATGAGCCATTTTATGAATTAGCCCCGATAAAAGGTGGGAAACGTATGGTGTATTGGAAAGATGAGAATATCCATACTAAGTTTTGGTGGAAAAAGAAACTAAGATCTTATTCAAGCCAAATGGAATTTGAAATATCTATTTTCTGGTCATTTTTACCAATTTCTTCGTTCAAATTGATTGCCAATAAGATACTGGTGGTCGGAAAAAAGTTGTGAAAAACCATCCTAATCTATCAAGAGTGGTGAAACAGTGAAGATATTGATTATAACACTAAATACTTATGGCGGAATGAACCATTACGTTTCCCAACTTGCAAATTCTCTCTCAAAAAAAGAAGAAGTTACGATAATAGCCCCGATTGGCATAGAGAAAAAAAATTTCACAAAAAATGTAAAAATAATAGAACTGGAACTTGGAAATGTGATAAAAAAGTTTTTTATCAACACCCTGATATTTACCAGACCCCTAAAATTTTTAATTACAATTTATAAAGAAAAACCAGAGGTAATACATTTCAATGAGCAGCCATTATGGTTATGTTTTTTTTTACCATTTTTGATGAAATATCCTATTGTAACGACTATTCATGACGTAAATCCTCATTTTGGAACCAGAAAATTTGACCAGTTAATTGGAAAATGGATTTTTATAAATTTCTCTAATTGTTTGATTGTTCATGGTGAGAAGGCCAAATATGAATTAAAAATGAATAACAAATGTTATATAATTCCACATGGAGATTATTCTTTTTTTCTTAAATATAGAAAAGATGGCATAGATGAAGAAGAGAACTCCATACTCTTTTTTGGACGAATTGAAGAATATAAAGGTTTAGAATATCTAATTAAAGCAGTATCTTATATTTCAATAGATTATCCAGAAATCAAACTCATTATTGCTGGCAGCGGTGATTTTTGTAAGTATAAAATTATGATTCTTAACGATAATAATTATGAAGTGCATAATAGATTCATTTCAGATGAAGAAATACCATCTTTTTTCCAGCGGGCAAAAATAGTTGTCCTGCCATACTTAGAAGGCACACAAACTGGAATCATCCCGATTGCATATGCATTTAAGAAACCGGTGGTTGTAACTGACGTGGGCAGTATCCCTGAAGTTGTTGATAATGGAAATACAGGGTTTATTGTACCAGCAAAAGATTATATGGCTTTAGCAGAGGCAATAATAAAATTATTAAAGGATGATAAATTAAGGAAAGAAATGGGTGAAAATGGTTATAGAAAAATGATAGTAGAACTTTCGTGGGATAAGATTGCTGAAAAGACGATTGAAATGTACAAAACCATTTTATATTTAAAGAAAGTTAATAAACTAAAATGATAAAAATACCAGATATAATCCAGCTTAATGATTGGGCGCCAATAAAGTTCGTCAGTGCAATGGCAGCCATCCATCTATCAATGCTTGGAGCTATCGGTCTTGGTATTATAGGTTTAGATATCCCGATTTTAAGACAGATTATTGGTTTTGTTTATCTCACTTTTATTCCTGGAATCATCATCTTAAGACTTTTTAGAGTGCATAATTTGGGCGTCTCTGTTACCATTCTTTTTTCCACAGGCCTGAGTGTTTCATTCTTGATGTTCAGCGGTTTATTTCTGAATTCAATGTTTTCATTTTTAAATATCAAATCTCCTCTTACATCATGGAACGTGGTTATTTTCATGTTTACTCTGTTGATACTATTATCCATATTTAGCTACAAAACAGACAAATCTGATAAAAACGAGCTTAAGTATTTGAAAATCTCTCGTCCAGCTTTATTTTTGATTTTATTGCCGATTTTGAGCATTATTGGTACATATTTTGTCAATTTTCATAATAATAATATTCTGCTCTTCATTTTAATTGTACTAATTGCTTTGATCCCTGTTCTGGTTTTTTTTAAAAAAATTCCTTGTGAACTGTATCCTCTGGCAGTGGTAGTGATAGCAGTTTCGCTGCTTTTTCACTATTCACTAATTTCCATGTACATAATGGGTAGTGATATATTCACAGAATATTATGTTTACAAACAAGTTATTTTTAATGCTTACTGGAACCCACAAATGTTTGGTAATGTTGCTGCTATGCTCAGTATTGGGATTCTACCCGCAATATATTCGAATTTCTTACAAATAGATGGGGCATGGGTATTTAAGATTGTTTATCCAATTATTTTTTCATTGGTTCCCCTTGGGTTGTATTGTGTTTATCGGCTTCAATTAAAGAATGATGACATAGCATTTTATTCTGTTTTCTTTTTCATGTCACTGTATGTTTTTTTTACCGAAATGCTTTCTTTAGCCAGGCAACAAATTGCAGAGTTTTTCTTTGTTTTGCTCATGTATCTTATGATTCAGGATACGCTTGACAAGAATATTCGAAACATCTTGCTTCTTGTTTTTGGTGCGTCAATGATAACTTCCCACTATGGACTTTCGTATATTTATCTTGTTTTTATAATTATAATATTCTTATTTTCAATGGATATGATCAGAACGTTAAAAATCGGAGGATTGAAGGTATCTGAGTTTAATCTGGAAAAAAGGACAATGAAATTTTTTGTGGAGTTTTTTATAGTATTTTTACTATTATGGTATATGAATATTTCAGGCTCTTCACCTTTTAATACAATTGTGAAAATAGGCGATAATTTATATGCAAGTATCTTTACTGATTTTTTGAACACTGGCACCCAAGATAGAAATCTTCAAATGGCACTGGGCATTGCAGATCCATTAATTTCTTCTTTCGGGAGGCAAATCCATAGAAATTTACAAATTATAACCCAACTTTTTATAATTATAGGATTTTTTAAATTAATTATTTATAGGGAGTATGCAAAACTCAAATCAGAGTATTTTTATTTGATCATAGCGTCATTTGTATTTTTATTCATATCGCTTCTTCCCAATTTAGCAGACAAATTTAATATGTCAAGAATTTATCATATAACGCTCTTCGCACTTTCTCCCCTTTTGATCATTGGGGGAATTTTTCTGATCGAAAGATCAATAAAAATAATTAAGATTAAATATAAATTAAATCAAGATATTGTGTTTTTGATTTTGATTTTGGGGATAATGATCCCTTACCTTCTATTTAATACTGGTTTTGTATATGAAATAACAAAAGACAAATCCACATCCATCCCCCTGGGAATGGACAGAATGAAAAATGATACTATTACCAAATTCGATATTTATAGTATTTATACGCAAGAACAAGATGTTTACAGCGCGAGATGGTATTATAAATATAATGATGGAAATAAAAGAATATACGCAGACAAGGATTCGCAAGCGCATGTTTTACACAGCTATGGGATGATTTCACAATATAAGATCAATCGCCTATTTATAAAAGGAGATAATAGGGAACGTGGTTTACCTGAGAATTATTATGTCTATATGAATAAGTTAAATGTGTGTGAGGATACTTTTGTGTTGAGAAATACATTAATAGTGAATTCATCTTCGGTTTCGTTATCAAATAAATTATTTAATATATATTCAAATGGTTGCGGAGAAATTTATAGAAAATAAGAGGTTTTAGAATGAGATCATTAATAACAGGATGTGCAGGATTTATAGGCTCTCACCTGACAGAGAAATTGCTGCAAGAGGGACACGTTGTAACAGGCATTGATTGTTTCACGGATTATTATTCCAGAAAGATCAAAGAGAATAACATAAAAAATGCACTTGAACATGAAAATTTTACATTCATTGAAGAAGACATCGTGAACATTAGTGAATTCCCCGAAGTAGATTATGTATTCCACCAGGCTGCACAGGCAGGAGTGAGGGGCTCATGGGGTAAGAATTTTGAGATTTACATCCGGAATAACATCCTTGCGTCACAAAAATTATTAGAATACTACAAAGACAGTAGTCTCAAGAAATTCGTCTATGCATCTTCTTCATCTATATATGGAAATGTGGATGAACTTCCCATCCTGGAAGACACCCCTAAAAATCCATTTTCCCCTTACGGCGTTACGAAATTGGCGGCAGAAAACCTGTGTTCTTTATATTATAAGAACTATGGCGTCCCTACGGTATCGCTTAGATATTTCACAGTCTATGGGCCGAGGCAGCGACCAGATATGGGCATTCATAAATTTATTCACGCTGCTCTTAATGGGAATATAATTGAGATTTATGGGGACGGCTCCCAGACACGGGACTTTACATATATATCAGATATTGTACAGGCAAATTTGCTCGCTATGAAAAACGGTGCAGGTGGTGAGAGATTAAATATCGGCGGAGGAGGCAGGATCTCAGTAATTGAATTATTACAATTAATCCGAAATGCTGTCGGCAAGGAAATAAGAGTAAATCATGTTGAGTCACAGAAAGGGGATGTCCAGGATACATATGCTGATGTGACAAGAGCAAGGAAAATGATAGGATACGCACCAACTGTAGGAATAGAAGAGGGAATAAAAAGACATGTGGCCACATTTGTTAAATTAGCAAATCACTGAAACACTACATTATAAAACCATCGACGGTATCAGACCATGTATCATTGCTTTCAAAAATGATTTAAGAGATCTTAAATCCTTATGATACAGCACAATAATACCTCCTGTAAACCACAACTCGAAAAAAAAGAAGTATAATAAAAATAAAATATATTGGTTCCATGTAGCATACCTTTTTACAAACCAGAACTGGTTTCTCGTAAGAAAATAAATTTTATTTCTATTAATATTAGAGGCAGATATCTTATGCCATATTTTAGCTCCTGGAACAAAAATGGAGATGTATCCAGCTCTGTATCCCCGCATACACAAATCATTATCCTCCCAGTAGGCAAAATAGACAGGATCAAATAATCCAATTTTTTTGATCACTTCTTTTCTCAGTAAAATACATGAACCTTCTACATAATCAACTTCTTTTATTTCATTGAACTGCCCATTGTCAACCTCATTTAGACCTATATGATAAGTTCTGCCTTTCCAGATATCAAGCTTACCCCCGGCAAAATTAATAATGTCTTTTTTTCGATTATAATCGTAATAATATACTTTAGGTCCAGCAAATCCAATCCTCGGATCACTCTGTACAACTTTGACCAGTTCATCCAGGAAATCTGGATCGACTACAGTATCATTATTTAAAAGCAGCACATAATCTGCTCCATTATTTATCGCTGTTCTTATTCCAATATTATTCCCTTCAGCATATCCCACATTGTTCTTATTTTCGATGATCTCAATATTATGATATCGTGTTTTGAAGTATTCCACAGATCCATCAGTTGAGCCATTATCGACCAGAAGAACCCAATAATTGGGGTATGTTATCTGCTTAATGGATTCAAGGCACTCTATGGTATCATCTTTTCTGTTCCAGTTCAAGATAATTATGGCAACTTTTGGATTATATATTATTCCGGTTAACATAGACTTCAATAATATTATCTTCAATACTTTGTATATATCTTTCTATATTATACTTTTCCTGTACTATTTTTCTCCCATTATCACCCATTTTTTTTGCAAGGCCGGGATTTTCATATAATTTGATAATTTTTTCTCCCATCTCTAAGGGGTCTTCTGGGGATACAAGGTACCCGGTAATTCCATCCTGCAATATTTCTTTCGTTCCACCACTATTTCTTCCAATTACAGGAACTCTGGCAGCCATTGCCTCTATAGTTGCTCTTCCGAATGCTTCATACAATGAGGTCATTAATAAAACTTTAAAATATGGATATATTTGAAAAATATCATTTCTATGTCCCGTAAAAATTACTTTATCATATAAACCTAATTCTGAGATCAATTGTTCTAACTTTTTTTTAAATTCATTGGAATCCCTTCCTATTAAAAGAAGTTTAATATTTGGTATTTTTTGACTGGCTGCTTTAACTGCCAGGATAGCATAATCTTGAGCTTTCCTTTCATTAATGTCTCCTATTACAGCAACTAAATAATCTTCTGGATTTATTCCTTTAATATCTGGAATTAAAGTCTGTCCTTCAAATACATGAATATCTATTGCATTAGGAACGACTTTTATTTTATTTGAATAATTATCCGAAAATTGATTTTTTACTGCCAGGGAATTCGTAATAATACGATTTGAAAACTTCATTATGAAATCAAAAAGTAAACTATCTGGAAAGAAAAAATAAAAACCAGGATTATTTTTAAATATCTCTCTTAAATGCCAGATATGGGGGGTTCTAGTAATAAAGGCTGAAATAGCTCCTGAAAATATTACGGAACTATTGGTGTAAATAATTTTTATTTTTTCTTTTTTAATTATATTGATAAATTTAGGTGCGGCAAATAATTCCAATATAATGGAGTAAATAAATATTGAAATACTAACTGGTGTCCGAACCCACCTACTAACCGGATCATGAAAAAGCCACCAGGTATATTTAACTTTATATGTCTTGATTCCAAGACTTTTCAGTTCTTCTTCGAATGCACCCGATCTGGGAGTAATGATAACTGGACATGGAATAGTTACAATTGGATCAAATATTTTTCGATCAATATTTTTTAATAATATTAACAAGCTTTTTTCTGCTCCGCCAACCATTAAGGATGTATGGGAGATGAAGAGAACTTTTATTGGTTCGTTCTTATTGCACATTAAATTTCAACTTCTCATTTAAAACTCTTTCATTTTACAACAATTTTATTTATATACCCTATTGTCTTTTATAATCACCAATAAGATATATCTGTATGTATATGGTTTTATGGGGTATATGCTCATTTATCGATTAAAAGGATAAGCGAAGAGTTTATGAGATAGCTAATACCTATTAATAAATACAATAATATTCTATTAGAAGAGAAGCCATCATTTCCGAGTTCAAATTATCTATCACAGAGGAAAAATATGAAAGACCTAATTGCTAAGATCGAAAATAAAACTGCTAAAATTGCAGTCATCGGTATGGGATATGTAGGATTGCCACTTGCATTAACTTTTGCAAATGAATATCAGGTGGTTGGATATGATATAAAAAGTGAAACAATAAATTCCTTGCTGGAAGGGAAATCTCATATAAAGGACGTCAAAGAAGAAAAATTGCTAAAATATCTGGATAAAACTTTCATTCCAACATCTAATCATAATGACCTTGAAAAATGCGATTTTATATTCATTTGTGTTCCAACTCCACTTATGGAAGAAAAGGAACCAGATTTGAGTTTCATAAGAAATGCATGTGATACGATATCACTGATCCTAAGAAGAGGCCATTTCGTAGTTTTAGAGAGCACAACTTATCCGGGTACTACAGAAGAATTAGTAGTTCCAATACTTGAAAAGAATGGATTAAAAGCCGGCATTGATTTTGGTGTTGCATATTCTCCTGAGAGAGTTGATCCTGGAAGTAATCTTGAACTAGAGAGTATTCCAAAAATCGTAAGCGGAATTAACCAGGAATGTACGGATATAATAGCAAAATTATATGGAAGTGTCATTACTGATGTCGTTCAGGTAAAAGACTGCAGGACGGCAGAGGCTACCAAAATTTTCGAGAACATTTTCAGGAATGTTAATATTGCATTGGTAAATGAGTTCGCATTAATATGTGAAAAAATGGACATAAATGTCTGGAACGTGATTGATGCTGCAGCTACAAAGCCATATGGATTTATGGCATTTTATCCTGGACCTGGGGTAGGAGGGCACTGTATACCTTTGGATCCCTATTATTTATCATATAAAGCAAAAAAATATGGAATAATTCCCAGGTTCATAGAAATGAGCGGAGAAATCAATGATTATATGAAAATTCACACAGTCAATCTGGTATCTGAAGGATTAAAACAAATAGGAAAAAAAATTTCCAATTCTAATATTGCAGTCTTGGGATTAGCCTATAAGAAAAATATTGATGATACCCGCGAATCTCCAGTGAAAAAGATCATAGAAGAAATCATGAATTTAGGTGGAAGTATTAAAGTATATGATCCATATGCAAAGTCAATAGGAACTAGATTTGGAAAGATCATCTCAGAAAAATCATTAGATGACGCAGTGAAAAGTTCGAATTGTATTGTATTTACAGTAGATCATTCGGAGTTTAAAAAAATTGATCTAAAAAGAATAAAACAATTGATGGAAAATCCTATTATTGTTGATTGTAAAAACATATTTGATGATGATGGTTCCCTTAATGATTTCATATATTTATGCATAGGTAAACCACTCAATCGATGTTAAATATGGCATTTACTAATGACAATTAAAGTAAAATAGAAGTTACAGTATTAACCCCGGTATATAAATGAAGAGTAGTTAAATTGAATATTAAAGAAACTATCAGCAAGTTAGCAAAACCGGGTGAGAACCTCTCTCAACGTACGGTCAGAAGTAGTTTTTGGGTATTTACCCTCAGGATAATTTCGCAACTTTTCGGTCTATTAAAGCTCTTTATTCTTGCGCGAATCCTCGCACCCAATGATTTTGGTTTAATGGGTATCGCATTTTTAACCATGGCAACTTTAGTAACATTTTCAGAAACTGGGTTTGAATCTGCTTTAATACAAAAGAAAAAGAATATCGAATCTTATCTGGATGTTGCATGGACTATTTTGATCATACGTGGTTTTGTTCTATTTATTTTGCTCTATTTAATTTCACCTTATGCAGCAATTTTCTTCAATGCTCCAGAAGCAGAATCTATAATTAAAGTAATTGGGCTTTCGCTGCTTCTTCAAGCATTTAAAAATATTGGAATTATATATTTTATGAAAGAATTGGAGTTCAGGAAGCAGTTTGTTTACCAATTCTCCGGTGTATTCGCCGATTTTATTGTGGCGGTTTCTTCTGTTTTTATATTTAGGAATGTTTGGGCAATTGTATTTGGGTTGCTTGCAGGAAATTTAGCACTGCTGGTTGTAAGCTATATAATACATCCATATAGACCACATTTAAGTTTAGATATAAAAAAAACAAGGGAACTTAATAATTATGGAAAATGGATATTCGGATCGAGTATTTTAGGTTTTATGCTGACCCAGGGAGACGATATAATAGTTGGTAAAATCCTTGGTATAAATGCTTTAGGTTTTTACCAAATGGCATACAAAATTTCCAATATGCCTTCAACAGAAATTGCAAATATACTTATGAATATAACTTTATCATTGTATTCTAAATTACAGGATGAAATTCAAGTATTAAAAGAAACTTTTTTAAAGATACTGCAATTAACAAATTTCTTTTCATTTCCAATAGCAGGTTTAATTTTTATTATGTCTTCTGATTTTACGATGATCTTCCTGGGAGAAAAATGGATGCCAATGGTGGCAGCAATAAAGGTACTGGTTTTGTGGGGGGTAATAAGAGGAATGTTTGGAACCATGATTCCAGTATTTATGGCCATAGGAAAGCCTGCAATAGTAACCAAGCTTCAGACTGTACAATTAATATTAATGTTTATTTTTATCCTTCCTTTAACTAAAAAGTGGGATATTGTTGGAGCTTCGATGGCAGTTTTTTTGAGTGCTTTTATAATGTTTTTTGTGAGGAACCATATTTTAATTATGACTATTAAATGCAGATATTATGAGTTTTACAAATTAACACTCTTCCCTTTGATTACTACTGTTGTCAGTATGTTATTTACTTTTTACTTTAACTTGTTTTTTGTTTACCAATCTAATATTTACTATTTTGTGGTTTCGATTGGAATTTTTTTGATGGCATATATCTTTTCAAATTATATTATAGATAAATATTCAAATTATGGTATGTGGTTAATCTTAAAAGAAAGTTTAAATCGTTTTAGGTGAGTGGTTGATCAAGAATATTATTTTAGAAATAATGTATTTAATAGATTTCTTTTTGTTTCACCAATTTTAGCTTTTAAAATAAAATTATATATTATGAGTTTTTGAATATATGTGATCATAATAGAGAGTGAAGAAATACAAATAAATTTTAATATAAAATTGTTAACCCATTGAGGAAAAAAAGTGATGAAATATTCCCAGGCGAATAAAAATAAGATATGCCACAGATAAATCCACAAAGAAGAAGAGCTTATGAATGTTGTTGTATTGCTATATATATATTTTATGTATTTATGATTACTCAATGAATATAAAAACAAAGATATGCCTATTGCATATAAAAGATAATACATGCGCGGTGGATATTTAAAAAGCTGAGTAGGAATAAAAGCATCAGAATTATAGAAGTAGGCTAATAAAATAAACAAGACTGTAACTATTGAAATTATTATATTAATAAACTTTTGATTAAGAGTTGGTAAACGCAATCCTAATCCAAACAAAAATCCATATGGGAAAATATAGAAAACATAATTTTTAATAAAAAAATCTAATAAAAATATATTAGTGTCTTTGTAATAAAAATAACTTATCTCATACAACATATAAAAACTTGATAATAAAATAAAATATAGTAAGTTGTTATTTATTCTTCGATTAATTTTTAATAAGAATGGTCCTGTAATCGCTGCTAAAATAAATACCTTAATGATCCAGACATATCCTATACCACCTATTAAGACAAAACTATATAAAATATATTTAAATGAAAAGGGATAGTCCAGTCCTTTTATCGAATAAAGTAAGAAATAAAAGACAAAAAAGAAAATTAAAAAAGCCCAGGTTGGTAAAAGTAATCTTAGTATTCTTTCCCTTAAATATGAATAAAATGTATAAATTTTTTTTATAGATGTCATTCCAAAGACAGCACCCGAAATAATTACCATTAATGGAACATCGAAATTTCTTAGCTGAAAAATTAACGGAGGTGGATTTGTATGTGCTAAAATAATACAAAATATTCCTATGGTTCTTAAAATATCATATCGAATATCCCTGTTAGGTAAATCCGGATTTTTATAGATCATATGAGATCATATGTTTCCTTATGAGATTGTTGCTTTTTCAGTACGCCCCTTAGAGTGGACAATTTATGACCATTAGTTAAGGTACTATATATAAATTTAACTTCTTCGTGGGTGTAAAATCTTTTGGTGTTAAATATTTTTTGAAATGTTATTTAGCCAATAATTCTTCCTGATATCCAGATATTTTAAAGCTCCATCTGGTGTTTTGAAGATCCTTTTTAATGAATCAGGCATAGTAGTTCGATAATAGTTTTCAATGGGATTCGTTGTTCTTGAAACAAACCCATCCCTCATAAAAAGAGTGAGTCTTTCAAAATCATCCTCTATTTTTTGTATAAATTTATGGATAATTTTTGGTGTTGCATTTGATTTCTCCAACAATCCATTAAGTCTATTGATAGCGATATTCAAGTCGAAAGTTCTGAAAATTTCCTTAATTTCAGTAAATAATATGCATAATCGAATTTTATTGGTGTTTGAAATGAATTTAGATCTTAATTTTGGAAAAATCTCTTTGCCGATCATTTTAAAGAGATGAAAAATACAAAGTTGATGGTTGATTTTCAGTTCATCCATTATGCTTTTATATTCTCTTCTGTGATCCGTTGTAATTGCGTGGACTGGTATGCCAGATATCGCTTTTTCTATGAACGATTTAACTGTATCATATTGAAAATCATTGACGATCAACTCTTTTACTGGCTTATTGAGTATTGAATCAATCAAATTTATTCGATAAAATCGCTTCCCATCGATCTTTAAGTATTGCTCGTCATAGCAATAATACCCAGATAAATTCGGTTCTATTGCTTCCGATTTTGGATTCATTTCAAAAATCCAGTTGTATATTGTTTGATGTGAAGGAGAATGATTGTAGAAAGAGTGAAATATCTTTTTCAAATGTCTGAATGAATTATAACCTGTCTTAAAGCTTTCACATATGTGATTTTGATAAATCCTGGCATATTGATGTCCTTTTTCTACGATAGCGTCAATGGGTGTGCTGAATTTCTTGTCACATGTTTTGCAATAATAACGTCTCACATAAACTGTTTGATGACCAAATTCCGCCAATTTTAAATTGCGTGGATAATATTCCTGTTTTATCACTTTTGAAGAACTACATTCCGGACAATGGGGATATAGAATCTCAAATCTATTTCCGATATGAAATAATAGTTCCACGGGGTTATTTATATTTCTTGATCTGTTTTCTGATAATCGAGATGCAATTCCTTCTTTTATCTTGGGAACTTTTGAAATGTAATCGGATAATTTAAGTTGTACTGAAGCAATACAGTTTTCGAAAGTAGATACGATGTTTAGTTGCATAAATATATATCTACTTTCATAATATTTAAATCTTTCTATTTTAATCTGTCAATAAAAAATAAATTCTTCTCCAACACCAAACTTTTTGACAGCCCCGATTGGATTTCTGTAGGGTTCTGAAATATTATGCAGCAACTTGAAAAAAGAGCAATTCCCAAAGGCCTCATCTTCATGGCTGCAGGCATAAGGGAATTGTTGATATTTTTACAATTATTTTCTTCTTTATTTCGGCAAAGGTGCCTTGCGAGATCTCAGTTTTGCATTAAAATCGTCTAATCTCTTTTTTTCAGCAGGATCTTCTTTTGCTTTTACATTTTTCGCTGCCGTTGCATTATCCATTGAATTTTCCAGTCCAACCATTTTTTCACCTCCTTCCAAATTTATTCTTCAATATTTTTGAACATAATAAATTTCAGCGCAAAATTTAGAAATTCACCTTAAAGCGTTCTCTTTCTTTAGATCCATTTAGATTCTTTATATGAGATATGATCCTTTTTTCAGGAACTTTATATGCCCATCCGCTGAAACTGTCTACATACAATATTTCCTCATTGTAATTCTCTTCTACGAATTGAACCTGTCCTTTGTGTTTTTCATCTGATCCGACGTTGAATTCTACAACATCTCCTCGTGTGTATTTCATATTAAATCCCCACTCCTGCAGTTTACTCGCTGGTAAACAATCTACTAAATGAACCAGTAGTATTTAAAAGTATCCAATAGTTCATTTAATTTTAAACGATATTATGCTTGCCTGTGATATTACAGGATTTATTAACATTGTTGGGTTTAAGAAATTAATGAAAACAAGGTTAAATGAAATTGACCGTTATGTTTAAATAAGGCATAAAGTATGGGATTAATAATCTATCAAAAGTGGGAAATCCAATTAATAATTAAGATAGAGTTGTGATTCATAAACCATTGAAAAAGGAGCAATCTAATGACTAAAGTAAAAAATAATGTAAATTCCATGGAGGGCCTGCCTAAATGCCAGACAGGGATCCGGGGACTTGATGAAATAACAGAAGGGGGATTGCCAAAAGGGCGCCCTACGCTGGTATGCGGCAATGCCGGGTGCGGTAAAACATTGTTAGCGATGGAATTTCTTATTCGCGGCGCAGTTCAATATAACGAACCTGGTGTCTTTATGTCATTTGAGGAATCCTCCGAAGAACTGTCCCAGAATGTGGCATCCCTGGGGTTTGACCTGAAAGACCTTGCAGAACGCAAAAAGATGTTTCTTGATCACGTTCGCATCGAAAGAAATGAAATCGAAGAGACCGGTGAATATGACCTCGAAGGGCTGTTCATCCGCCTCAACCACGCAATCGGTTCGATCGGTGCAAAGCGCGTGGTGCTTGATACCATAGAATCGCTCTTCGGCGGATTATCCAATGAAAGCATTCTGCGCGCCGAACTTCGAAGGCTGTTCCGCTGGTTAAAAGACAAAGGCGTTACTGCAATAATTACAGGAGAAAGAGGTGAAGGCACCCTGACGCGGTACGGGCTGGAGGAATACGTCTCAGATTGTGTCATCCTGCTTGACAACAGGGTGGAAGGGCAGATTTCCACCCGGCGTTTGCGCATCGTTAAATATCGCGGTTCAGCGCATGGCACAAATGAGTATCCGTTCCTGATAGATGAATTTGGCATTTCAGTTCTTCCCATTACATCACTTGGATTGCAACACGATGTATCTACTGAACGGATATCCTCTGGCATTGCCACTCTTGATACCATGATGGGAGGGGAGGGATACTATCGCGGCAGCAACATTCTCGTCTCAGGTACGGCTGGGACAGGTAAAACCAGCATTTCGGCCCATTTTGCCAATGCAGCCTGTAAGCGCGGCGAACGATGCCTCTATTTTGCATTTGAGGAAGCTCCGAGCCAGATTATCCGGAATATGCGCTCCATCGGCATTGACCTTGAGCCATGGATGAAGCAGGAACTTTTGGATATTTACGCTGTGCGTCCCACGATCTACGGGCTGGAAATGCATCTTGTAAAGATGTACAAGCTGATAAATGAATTTAAGCCGCAAGTCGTTATCATCGACCCGATTACAAATTTGATCACTGTTGGCAGTGAAACTGAAGTCAAATCAATGTTATCACGCCTTATTGATTTCTTAAAAATGAACCAGATCACAGCTCTTTTTACAAACCTGTCGCACGCCGGGGGTGCTCTTGAACTGACAGAGTTTGGTATCTCATCGTTGATGGATACATGGCTTCTACTGCGCGATATTGAAATCGGAGGCGAGCGCAATCGCGGCCTGTACATATTAAAGTCCCGGGGCATGGCGCATTCCAACCAGATACGGGAGTTCCTGCTAACCGATAAAGGCATAGACCTGGTAGATGTGTATCTTGGTCCGTCAGGCGTGCTGACAGGCTCTGCGCGGGCTGCACAGGAAGCGCAGGAGAAAGCTTCTGACACTTTGCGACGGGAGGATATCGAACGTAAGAAGCGTGAATTTGAACGCAGGAGCAAAGCCCTGGAAGCACAAATCACAGCCCTGCGTTCTGAGTTTGAAGCGGCGCAAGAAGAAGTAAATAAGCTCACCCGGCAAGAAGAAATGCAGGAGGGCACCCTGGCGCATGATCGTATAGAAATGGGACGTCTTCGTAAGTCAGATGTTTCTAATACAAACCTGTCATAGACAGTAAAGGAGAAAAGGAAATGAAAAATATAACAGAAACAGGACAAAAAAAACCAGAAATACCGGAAGCAGAATCCGATATGTGGGAACTGAGGCTTTATGTTGCAGGACAGACACCCAAATCCATGACAGCATTTGCCAATCTTAAGAAACTCTGTGAAGAACACCTTGCGGGTAAATACAGGATCGAAGTAGTTGACCTCCTGCAAAATCCACAGCTTGCCAGGGGTGACCAGATACTTGCCATCCCGACGCTTGTAAGGAGACTGCCCCCGCCTTTAAAGAAAATAATCGGGGATCTCTCCAACACCGAGCGGGTTCTTGTCGGGCTTGATCTGCGTCCCTTCAAAGAATAAGCAGGAGGAGATAGAATACATTTAAGGGGTTAAACTATGATTGAAACAAAATTAAAAGATACGACAGGAGAATTTGAACAATCTCTTCAACTGGGAGATGCAAAAACATATGTCCTGCGTTTATACATTACCGGGATGACGCCCAGGTCTACAAGGGCTATCGTGAATATCAAAAAAATATGTGAGGAACACCTCAAGGGCCGCTACGAACTTGAAGTAATCGATATCTATCAGCAGCCCGAACTTGCTAAAGATGCACAGATAATTGCAGCGCCCACGCTTATAAAGAAACTTCCTCTTCCCTTACGGAAACTTATCGGCGATATGTCTAATAGGGAACGTATTCTTGTGGGATTGGATCTGCGACCCAAGTAATAAAGTCATGAAGAAAAAAGATGGATCATATGAGGAACTTCTGCTTGAAGTTGAAAAACTTCGTGATCAATTAGCGGAAAGTGAAGAAACTTTGCGAGCCATCAGGAGTGGTGAGGTAGACGCATTTGTTCTCTACGGGGAAAAAGGGGAGCAGGTTTTCACTTTGAAAGGGGCAGAGCAGCCCTACCGTATTCTTATAGAGGAAATGAAGGAAGGGGCAGTAACACTGGGCGCCGACAATTCTATCCTTTATTGCAACAGCGGTTTTGGCCGGATGCTGAAGACCCCTCTTGAAAAATTGATCGGCACCAGTATTTTGCACTATGTTTCGCCAGCCGACTCGGAGATTTTTGAGGAATTATTGCAGCAAGTGACACAGGAGAGCAGAAACAGGGAAATCTCCTTTGTGGCAGGGGATGGAACGTATGTGCCGATGTATCTCTCCCTCAATTCCCTGCAGCAGGACGGGATGGAATTGATCAATCTTGTTGCCATGGATATGACAGATCAAAAACGGGTGGAAGAGGAGTTACGAAGGACACGTGATGAATTAGAAATCAGGGTACTGGAGCGGACAGCAGAACTTGTAACTGCCAATGAAGAATTGTCTAATCAGAGCGAAGAAAGATACGGGGAACTGGCTCAAAGCATCGGGGAAGTCTTCTATGCCATGGACAAAAAGCTAAGATATACTTACTGGAATAATGCATCTGAAACTCTTACAGGAATCCAGTCTAAAGATGCTATTGGAAAATCTCTATTTGAGCTTTTCCCTGAGCTAAAAGGCACAAGAACGGAGAAGTTGTACAGGGAGGTATTAATAACACAGCGACTTCGTCATTTCGTGACCAGATACCGGGCTGGAGATAAGACCCTCACTTTTGAAATCAATGCCTACCCCTCTAAGTTCGGCCTCTGGGTTATCGCTAAAGATATCACGAAGCGCATGATGTCTGAGGAACTGATCCGGGAGCAGGCCGCCCTTCTTGATAAAGCGCGTGATACTATTGCAGTGCGGGATTTAGAACAGCGCCTCATCTACTGGAATAAAGGCGCAGAGAGTATGTATGGATGGACGGCAAAGGAAGCTTTAGGCAAGAATGCAGATGAGCTCCTGTATAAAGAAAAATCACCGAAACTGATCGATGCCCAAAAAACCGTTATCGAGATGGGGGAATGGATAGGCGAGCTGGACCAGGTGACAAAAAATGGTAAAGAGATTACCGTCGAGAGCCGCTGGAGCCTTGTGCAGGATCATGAGGGGAGACCGAAATCAATACTTATCATCAATACCGACATCACGGAGAAGAAAAAGCTGGAGATGCAGTTCCTGCGGTCTCAGAGGATGGAAAGCATAGGCACTCTTGCGGGCGGCATAGCACATGACCTCAACAATGTACTGACGCCAATTATGCTGTCGCTGCAAATGTTAAAAGAAAAAATCAACGATGAACATAGCCGGAAATTGTTAACTATTCTTGAGCAGAACTCCTGGCGGGGAGCTAATTTAATAAAGCAGGTTCTATCTTTTGCACGAGGTGTCGAGGGTGAACGCAATCCTCTCCAGGCAAATGACCTCATATCTGAAATCGGGAAGGTCGCAAAAGAGACATTTCCAAAAAATATCAAGATCAGAACTGACCTGAAAAAAGACCTATTTGCCATCTCAGGAGACGCTACACAGTTACACCAGGTTATAATGAACCTGTGCGTGAATGCCCGCGATGCTATGCCGGATGGCGGAATCTTAAGAATCACAACTTCGAATTTTTTCATTGATGAGGATTATGAAAGTCTGCATGCAGAAGCTAAACCTGGCTCTTACGTTCTCATTTGCGTCTCAGATACCGGGATCGGTATCCCTCCTGAGATAATGGATAGGATTTTTGAACCATTTTTCACGACAAAGGAGTTTGGCAAAGGCACGGGACTTGGCCTTTCAACAGTACTTGGAATTGTGAAGAGTCACAGCGGATTTATAAATGTGCATAGTGAGGTTGGAAAAGGAACGAAATTCAGTGTATATTTGCCTGCGATTAGAACCGAAGTAAAAAAAGAAGGAGAAGAACAGCTTAATTTGTGCATCGGGCATGGAGAGTTGATCCTGGTTGCTGAAGATGAAGGCCCGATTCGTGAAATTACTTCCTCGATACTGGATACATATGGGTATAAAGTGCTTGCAGCGGATGACGGTGAGAAGGCAGTGGCATTGTATGCTCAAAATAAGGATAAAATCAAAGTTGTTCTTATGGATATGATGATGCCAATTATGGATGGTCATGCGAGCATCCGGGCGATCCATAAGATCAACCCTGAGGTTAAGGTTATTGCTGTTAGTGGATTAGCAGAGAAAGATAAACATGCAAAGTTTGGAAGCTCTCATATAAAGGCTTTTTTATCAAAGCCTTATACTGCGCAGAGATTGTTAAAAACCATACACGAAGTTATTATAGGTACAGAATAGGATATTATGAAACGTGAATCAGGTATGAAGGTCAAAATACTGATTGTAGATGATGAGAAAAGTATAGTCAGCGCCTTGAAGATGTCCCTTGAATCAGATGACTGCGAAGTTATCGAAGCGTATACTGGTGACGGGGCCATCCGAAAAGCACACAGCGAAGCTCCTGATTTGATCTTATTAGATATCATGCTTCCGGACTTGACTGGTTATGAGATATGTAACATGATCAAAAAAGACCCATTGACCAGATCGATCCCGATCATTATGCTGACAGGATTGGGTGAGACAGGTAGAATCGCAGGCATGGAATTAGGGGCAGATGAATATATTACAAAGCCATTTGACCTGAATGAACTTAAAGTGAAAATTCGTACCCTGCTGCTACTAACATGAGCGGAAGGGAGCATTATACGCTAAATGACCTTAAATCGGAAATTCTTATCCTGCTGCGGAATATTTTTCCCCATCGATAGGCAGTAAGAAGCTGAATGTGCTGCCTTTGCCGTATTTGCTTTTGACCGTGATCTTCCCCCCGTGCATCTCAACAAGCTGCTTTGTGATCGCAAGTCCAAGACCTGTACCCTCATATTTTCTGGATATTCCCGAATCAAGCTGCTCAAACTTCTGGAAGAGTCTTGGTAATTCCTTTTCCTTAATTCCAATACCAGTATCAGAGACTGATATTCTTACCATGTCGCCTTCTCTTTTTGCTGACACGGAAACGATCCCTCCCTCTTGCTTGCTGAATTTTATCGCGTTGCTCAACAGGTTGAAAATTATCTGCTTTAGTGCCCGCCTGTCAGCCTTTATAGACTTCAATTCAGGGTCGAATTCTTTTTTCAGGATTATATTATGCTCTGAAGCATTCTCTTTGATAATCTTGAGTATCTCATTTATTGTAACAGGAACAGATATTTCCTCAACAACCAGATCCAGCTTTCCTGCTTCTATTTTGGCAAGGTCAAGGATATTATTGATAAGGTCAAGCAAGTGTTTGCTGCTTTTAAGAATATTATCAACAAATAACTTCTGTTTTTTATTCAATTCACCCTGGGTCATCCCCTCCAAAATTATTGTATATCCTATGACAGCCGTTAGGGGGGTCCGCAGTTCATGGCTCATGATCGTCAGGAACTCTGACCTGGCTTTGTTTGCGCTGATAAGACGCTCACTCTCAAAACGCAGTTCTTCCAATTTTTTGCGCTCTGTGATATCCTCGATAGCCAGGAGTATCATTTCGGCGCCCGCCCGATTGAGCCGGCAGGCATTTAGCAGCATCACCTTTTTTCCTATCTCAGGAAACTCCATCTCAACTTCAAAACCCTGGAACTGGCTTTTCCCGGGAATAATTTTCTCAAGTAATTCTTTCAGCTGTGGAATATTCCACAGGCCGTTCCCAAGTTCATATACCGATCTGTCCTTAGTATCTTCGACCGGGATCTTGAACATTTTATAAAAGGCAGTATTCACTTTCTGAACCCGCTGATGTGAATCGAGGATCATAAGTGGTTCTCGTATCGTATCTATGACGCTTTCGGCATATGCAAGCGCCTTCGAAACTGCTTCCCCGGTCCGCTTGCGTTCAGTAATATCGGTTATGGCTGACCGGCAATAGCTGTAATTCCCCTTTCCATCCGGCACTGACAGGCTTTCTAATTGTACATCGAACTGAACTCCCTTTTTATCCACAAGTTTGAGTTCACAGGTCTGCCTGGCACCAGTCCTGAAGACGTTCCGCAAGTGCAGATAGAACACATCCTTACTGCCCGTGAAAATAAAAAGCGAAAATGGTTTCTTGATCAAAAAGCTTCTTTCCACACCCAATTTATTTGCTGCGGTGAGATTGACTTCTATGATAAGCCCATTTTTATCAAAAGTAAAATAACCAACAGGAGCAAAATCATACAAATCAGAAAACCTGTTACGCGACTCTTCAAGTTCCCTCTGTGCCGTGCGAAGTTCTTCATTTTGCATTTCCAGTTCGATCTGGTGCACCTGCAGTTCCTGGATCAAACTCCGGGCATCTTTGATAGACAGCCCCTGCAGATCCTCAGTTTTTCCCCGTAGTAAATCCTCTGCACGTTTTCGCAGATCAGATACTTTTTTTGACATATTTTTCTGTCCCCGTGATCTTGAGATTATCCTTTCCCTGCCCGCTCTGTGATGTCTTCAATGGCAAGAAGGATCATCTCTTTGCCTCTCCCCCCCTGATAGATCCGGCGGGCATTGAGCATCATTCTCTTGTAGCCGAGGCGCAGGAACTCGTAATCAACCTCGAAATCATTGAAAATGGTGTCCCTGGGTATGATCTCCTCCAGGAACTCTCGCAACTTTGGAATATCCCATTGATGATTGCCTATTTCGTATATGAATTTGTTTTCAGTATCTTCCCTGGAAACCTGGAAAGTCTTATAGAAAGACTGGTTCGCCGATAATACCCGAAGGTCCTTGTCCAATATTATAAGCGATTCCCGCACTGTATTCACGACGCCATCAGCATATATCCTGGCATCTCGTTCCATTTGCTCAATTTGCTTTCTCTGCGTAATATCAATAAATGTAATGACTGCACCATCGATGATATTCTCTGTAGTTCGATAGGGCAATATCCGCATTAAATACCATTGATTTTTATTATTCTTAATTTCTTTTTCCTGGAAAACCAGGGTGTCGAGTACTATATTAACATCTGTAACCAGATTTTCATATTCCAGATTAGACACTATGTCACTTACAGGGCGTCCGATATCTGTTTTAATAAGGTTGATTATTTTAGTGACCGCAGGAGTAAAACCTTTGATATGAAGGTCATTATCCAGGAATATAGTGGCAATTTCTGTGCTGGATAGCAAGTTGTTCATATCGTTAATGGCCCTGGAAAACTCTTCTATTTTGGCCTGATGTTCAGCATTAAGCGTCATCAGTTCCTCATTGATGGATTGCAGTTCCTCCTTTGAGGCTTCCAGTTCTTCATTGGCGCTCTGCAATTCCTCGTTGGAAGACTGCATTTCCTCGTTAGTTGTTTTGAGTTCTTCATTGGAGGTTTCAAGTTCCTCTATCGTCGCCTGGAGATTTTCTTTAGTGGACTTTAATTCCTTTTCCAGTTCAAAAGCACGTTCATTAATATGTTTTGAAGTATATGTTTTTTTGACTGGCCTTGAAGATTTAAGAGACTGGACATCCTCAAAAATGACCATCATCAGTCCTTTCATAGCTTCGGGTTTTACAATGGGTTTGACGACCAGGTTAATTGTCTGGACGTCTCCATTGGTCTTTACATACAAATCCTTAAAGAGAATGTCCTTTTTATGGGTGATGACTTTACGAATGGCTGCTTTCAATTCAAGTTTCAGGCCCTCGCGCGCCATTTCCAGGATGTTTAAACTGGCTCTTCCCGGAGCTGGTTCCAGGTATTTGCCAGTTTTACCATGGATATAGAGAATATCCCCTTTTTCATTGATTATTACACATGAAGGGACATAGCTCTCAAGGAGTATCTTTTCAGTAAGTTCACCGATTCCCCTGGGTTTCAGGTCAAAGATTTTTATTTCATTGATTTCACGTGGCGCAATATGAATAAAATCCTCCATCAATGGTATAGTTGCCCCTCCCTTGCGTTTAAAAAATTTCCATTTTCTATCCAGGATGGAAAATATGTCTGTAAGTTCACCTATAGTTTCGGAATTCCCAAGAAAAAGAATCCCGCCCGGATTTAAGGAGTAATAGAAAAGGTGCAATAGTTTTTTCTGCAACTCAGGGCCCATGTAGATCAAAAGATTCCTGCAACTGACCATATCGACCTTAGAGAAGGGTGGATCTTTGATGATATTTTGATGAGAAAATATTACCATTTCCCTGATTTCCTTTTTGATACTATAAGTATCAGGATTTTTTGTAAAAAACCGCTGTAAGCGTTCATGGGATACATCAACTGCAATACTATCGGGATAAACGCCTGCACGGGCAGTTTCAATAGCTGTCTTATCTACATCCGTGGCAAAGACCTGGACTTTGAGATCCCTTTTTGTCTCATCCATATACTCCTTGCAGACCATAGCGATAGAATAGGCTTCTTCACCCGTGGAACAGGCCGGAACCCAGATCCGTACCGCATTCTTATTTTTAAAAAGGTCGGATATTTCTTTCTTGAGGACTAGAAAGGCCTGGGGGTCTCTGAAAAAATTGGTAACCCCGATCAAAAGATCTTTGTAAAGCGTTTCTATTTCCTGCGGGTTTTCCCTGAGATAACGGACATAATCAGATATATTATCAATCTGGTGTATATTAATCCTTCTTTCTATCCTTCGAACGATGGTACTTTGCTTGTAAAGGGAGAAATCGTGCCCTGTCTGGTCTCTTATCAGGATGATTATTTTTTGTTGTGAATTAGTAGTGTCGATTACGTTATCGGTTTTTCTTACGCCTTTAATGGAAAATTGTTTTACATATTTAAGAAGCTGCTGCGGCATTTTTTCAGGAGGCAGAATATAGTCAGCAAGTCCGGTAGCAATTGCACTTCCCGGCATGCCGTCATATGCTGCAGATTTTACATCCTGGACCATGACCATACCTTCTTCCCCCTTGACAGCTTTCAAGCCCAGGGTTCCTTCAGTCCCCGTTCCTGATAGGATTATACAGATAGCGTTTTCTCTTTTGTCATCGGCCAAAGACCGGAAAAAGAAATCTATTGGATGCCTTATCCCCTTGCGCACCACAGGTTCCAGTAAATGAAGCATCACGTTAAGTATTGCCATATCTTTATTGGGCGGTATGATATAGATACGGTTTGGCTCTACCTTCATCCCTTCTTCAACCTGGAACACCTCCATCTTTGTATATTTTTTTAATATTTCAGCCATGAGGCTCTTGGAAGCAGGGTCAAAGTGCATTATAATGACAAAAGCAATTCCGCTATCGTACGGCATATTAGAAAAAAATTTCTCCAAAGCTTCAAGCCCACCCGCAGAGGCGCCTATACCTACAACAGGGATGTCATCAACCTGGCTGTGAGATTTTACAGGCACGGAATTTTTGCCTGTTCTGGATTTTTTATCTTTTTTTATCATGTTAATAGAATTGTTATAACCGAAAATTTTTGCACTCTTCCTCTAATAATACTGTTTTGTATTTAAAAAATCCGCCGAAATGTATTATATCAACGTTCATTTCTTTAATCAGGATTGTCTTAGCAACTATATTTTACTATCGTTTAGAAGTGGATAATCGATTAGATGGTTTTAAATACTAATGAATTATGTAGTATATTGTTTGCCAGCGGTGAACCAAAGGAGTGAGGAACTTATCGTGCCTGCCCTCTGCATCGCCTCCTGTACAGAAAATCCGATGCCTGGGGAAGGCACATTTCCTAAATTTATATTTCGAAAACAGCAGGAAAAGAAGATGGATAGTATCAAGGCAGGAAATATCGGGACAGAAAATGAAGTGTCAATGTATGACCAAAAATCCGGGCTTTCTTCTTTTGGACTGAATTTTGAAACCGGATCGTGATGTAAATATGCCTGAGGCAAATGAAAGTGGAAATGACTTTAATAATGGTTTGCTCGCATCCAGGGAGGAAAGAGCTGCACTTCTCAAAAACGGCCTCACAGGTAAAGATATAGAATCACAGTACCTCAAGATCAATAACATCCGTGTTATTGGTGTAAACTGGCAGGACTTAAAACCGTAATAACCTTCTTAATCCATATCGGTAGTCCGTTTTAATCTCATTTTTATTCTTGCCTCTAATTCCCTCGGGTCAAAAGGTTTTACCATATAATCATCTATGCCAAAACCTATTGCTTTAAGCTTATCATCTACAGTGCCCTTGGCAGACAAAATTATTATTGGCAAATTCTTTGTAGAATCATGTTCTTTTAATTCTTTGCAGACCATGTAGCCATCCATTTCAGGCATCATTATATCAAGGATCAGAATGTCAGGTGATCTGGCAAAGACCATCCCCAGGGCTTCTTTTCCATTTGCGGCTTCTAAGATCTCGTATTGAGCATCTAAAGAATATCGGATAATGTTAATAACATTTTTATCATCATCCGCAATGAGTATTTTGATTTTCTCTTCAACTATTTCCCCTTCAGGTCTTAAAAACCAGATTTTTGTAGTGCCTATCTCTTCGCCATCAACCAGGTTTTTTTCTTTCATACCATCCAGGTATTTCAGGGCTGTTGCCTTGCTCATATTTACCCTGGCGACTATCTCGGTGGTTGTCAATTTTCCGTTTTTCAGTACTTTAAGCAATTCTTTTTCTCGCCAATGCATATTTCACCGTTTATGTTTGTTTAAATTTTAATGAACATATATTGTTTTATGACTATTAATCTTTGTGTGCGCAAGTAAGAATGATTTAAGATGATGTGGCAAAAAACAGGGAGTAATGTAAAGAAAAAAAGACTAAATAAGATGTTTGGGATTTTGTTGACAAAAAAATAAAAACAGGATAAATTTATCTAATTACCCCTTTTCTTCTTGAACATTACCAGGTAAGCTATTGCCATTGTGGTCATAATTGGCAGTGCTATTGTTGGAAATTCAGGGATTTCGTCAAGTTTTGAAGTTGGTAGATTGCCGACATCTATTTACCTTGGTTTGCTCCGGTTGATCGGAATAGTGGCTGCCGGTTGAAATTGGCTGGTTGCCGAAATCTATATCAGTTATTACCAGGTTGCTGTCATTGATTTGCACTTTATAGGTTGCCGAGCCATTTGGAGAAAAGCCTGGTGCAGTCTGTATCCATCCGGATTGCATAATTTCCCGGACTGTGTAATTACCATCTGCCCACTTATATGATTATATTATCCAATACTATAATCAAGAACATGCGAAAGCTTTATACACCATGCTTTTCATGATTATAATCATGTCAATATACTATTCAATTAAAGCAATGGTCCATTGATAATGGAGATGATCAATTCTATATGTATGCTTCTGTCATCCAGACTTTCTTTTCCGGTATCATTGCAGGTCAGATGATGGGTGAAAGCATCTTTGATGGATTGTTACATTCAGTTATTATGGTGACAATAGCCTATGTCTTTTTTGTGGGGTTCCTATAATTATGACTGATGGACTATTAAAGTCTGAAAAGGGTATCTCAGAAATCGTTGGCACGATGTTGATATTGGGAGTTTTTGTATTAATGTTGACGTTAATACAGGCACGTGAAGTGCCAGAATGGAATAAGGCTGTTGAAATGGAACACAACGCAGTTGTTTATGAAGACTTCCTGGAAATGAAAACGCACATTGAAGACATACCTGTTGTTCGGCTGCCAAGATCAGGCATTATCCATATGGGGGTTCATTATCCAAACAGGCCGATATTACTCAACCCGGCTGATACCTCAGGCACCCTTAACATGAAAAATGACACATGGATAAGAGTAGATTATACTCCTTTTAATAGTACGCCAACATCTCTGAATATATCATCCGCAAGCATTACATACAAACCAAACTATAATTTTTTCATAAATGCACCGCTGCTTGTTTATGAACATGGGCTGGTCATTAAGGATATAAATAATTATCTTTATACTGATACTGATCAGGCGATTTTTGGGACAGATATCTTAAATATATTGACCCTTGATTTTGCCGAAATATCCGAATCCTCTTCCGGCATAAAAGTCCTTAATTTTATTCCAGAATCAGTAGACAGCACCACAAACAATACGAATGTATCAGTTACTTTCTATACAAATTATCCTGAATTATGGGATGTACTCTTAAGATATCACAATTTCATTCCTCAATATTCTGGAAATAATGTAATAACTATCGAATATTCAGGGAATATCACGATAAATGCTTACAGGATCAATGGTTCGTTACTTTCCGGAGTAGGAGTTACCAGAACACCCGCTCCAACACCAACATCCAGTCCAACCCCTACTCCAACACCGACACCTACCCCGACACCCACTCCGCCCTCACATAATTACACATATGTTACAAGTAACATTGCAACAAATGGGACAATTTCCAACTTTGTGAATATGAAGGACAATGCCACAGGCGCTTATGCTAACCTGGCAGAAGATGTTAATACTGTTTCAGGAACGATTTACAGGTGGGGATTTAATTCGACCTATGAGTCGTGGACTCCGACATGGGCTGGAAGTGGTGGGACAGTTACCACCACAGCCGGCTGGAAAGACGATGGTGACCCGGCAGGTGGCATTTATTCTCGTATATTTACATACTCAAATTATATACAAAGAACTTCAACATGGACATCTCCGGCTTTTACCTGGAATGGCGGCATACCTTCATCAGCAAGTCTTGATTTTGACTGGAGGGTCCGAACTTACTCTACAGCCAGTCCTGGAAGTTATTATGTTAACCTGGTCAAGCCAGATGATTCTATTGTTCAGATATATCCGGCAACTTCTTTCAGTTCAACCAGTGATTGGTCTCATAAATCAAACAATTCATTAACACCAGGCGACTTTTCGCAACCAGGAAATTATCAAATCCAATTGGTCGCTGTATTGAACACAGGGTACGGTGGATCCAAGACTGTTGAGGTAAGATGGGACAATCCAAATATCACACTTGACACAACTACTTATAACCTGGATATCACCACAAATACTACAAGTGTCCCGGTGGATACGAATTATTATCTTGAAATAAACTACAGCCATGATGCAAACGAGACTGGCTATGTTGTTTTCGTTTACAATGGCACTGCATGGAACCTTAAAGGAACCCTGGCTTCAACAACATGGAGCCTTGCTAATTTCACACTCAGCAGCTCTGAAGTAATAAACGGGAATGTTAATGTGCGATATATTGACCAGACTCCTTCAGGAACAAACCAGGGCAACCTCTATATCGATTACCAGCGCATCCATGGAGTTACGATCTAACTTCAAAAAATGGTAAAAGGCTAAGCCTTCAACATGATAAGCAGCATTTTGAACTTCTGTTCGGCTTTTACAGCATGCGGTACATTTGCCGGCATTATTATCAACTGTCCTTCTTTCATATCGTGATGTTCTCCCCCGATAATAAAATGTCCTTCTCCTTCAATAACCTGGACCACAGCATCAAATGGCGCAGAATGCTCGCTTAATCCCTGTCCTGCATCAAAAGCAAATAATGTTATTGTGCCTGCTGGATTCTGTTTCAGGGTCTTGCTGACGACTGAGTCCTGGCTATATTCGATATGTTCTTTTAGAATGATTGGTAAAGACATAGGATCCACACATTAAAGTCGTATTCAATACTAGAAATAATCTTTGATGAGGAAATTCCCTGAAATTGTGTCAGGTGGTATTATAAACTATATGCTTTTACCGCTAATGCTTTATTAATTATAGTCAATAGATTTATACATTATAGGGTATTATCAGGATACTGCCCTTACAGAGGTAAATACGCAAAAAGAGGTAATACGAATGGTTGAAAAAGTTAATAATTACAGAACCGGGAATATCAAAAAATCGGGAAAAGGATATGTATCGACACAAGAATCTATATCAGGACAGAAAAGTTACTTTTGTAATAATAGATTTATACAGGATATAACAATAAAAGTATAGGAGGAGAATTATGGAAACGGTTAGTGCACATGAATCAATAATAAAAATGCATAGTATTTTGAACAAAGATAAGGTATCAAACTCTTTTGACAGGGCAGTAGCACAGGGAAAACGCTGTTCATTCTGTGAACAGGGTATAAGCTGCCAGCTTTGCAGCAATGGCCCCTGCAGGATAAAGCCTGGAGCAGACCGCGGGGTTTGCGGTATTGATGCCGACGCTATGGCAATGAGGAACATGCTGTTCTTGAACACCATGGGTACAACGGCATATACTTACCATGCAAAAACTGTCGCAAAAACACTCAAAGCGACTGCATTGGGAAAAACGCCTTTCCAGATAAAGGATGAAGCAAAGCTTAGAAGTTTTGCAGGGAAGATGAATGTAAAGACTGACGGCAGCACAAAAGATATCGCAATTGCATTAGCTGATGCGATGACTGCGCAAATAAACTCTGATTCTGACATCGAGCTTTCAAACGTTCTTCGTTTTGCCCCGAAGTCAAGGATAGAACTCTGGAGAAAACTTGGCATCCTTCCTGGAGGACCACTTCATGAGGTCATGGATGCTACCACAAGCTCAATGACAAATATCGATGGCGATTATGTCTCGCTTGCAAAAAAGGCTTTGCGTCTTGGTATTTCATGTATTTACGGCTCACAGATCCCGCTTGAGATGGGACAGGACATCCTGTTCGGAACGCCACAACCACATGCAGTCAATGTAGATCTTGGAATTATCGACCCGACTTATGTAAATATTGCAGCAAATGGTCATGAGCCTTTTATCGGAGCGGCACTTATCAAAGCTGCCCATGAGGCAAAAAACCAGGCTGCTGCAAAGAAAGCAGGAGCAAAAGGACTCCACATTATCGGCTCAATCGAAACAGGCCAGGAACTCATCCAGAGATTCCCGATAGATGATGTGTTCGTTGGAATGACCGGGAACTGGCTGTCTATCGAACCAGCCCTTGCAACAGGCGGTATCGATGTTTTCGCAATGGATATGAACTGCTCACCTCCGGGAATGGGCGAGTACCAGGATAAATACAACACTAACCTTATTTCGGTTTCAAAACTCGTTAATGTCCCGGGTATGAAAGACCAGATCATCTATAAACCGGAAGATGCAGCAGCACAGGCCCAGAAACTCATAGATATAGCAATTACGAACTTCAATAAGAGAAAAGGAAAGGTCACAAATCCATCAAATAAGAAGCAAAATGCTGTGATCGGTTTCTCGACCGAGGCATGCCTTGGCGCTCTTGGCGGCACTCTTACCCCGCTTCTTGATGTTATCAAGAAAGGGACCTTAAAAGGAGTAGTAGCACTTGTCAGCTGCACAACGCTGCACGACAGCGGCCAGGATGTCAATACTTTGAAAATGGCCCGTGAGCTCATAAAGAGGGATATACTTGTCATAAGCGCAGGATGCGGTAATGCTGCCCTTCAGGTTGGCGGTCTTACAACCCTTGAAGCAAAGCAGGAAGCAGGTCCAGGTCTAAGAGCTGTATGCGAGCTTCTCAAAATACCTCCGGTCCTGAGCTTTGGAACCTGCACGGATACCGGAAGGATCACCCTTCTTGTGACTGCGGTCGCAGATGCTCTTGGCGTTGACCCGTCCCAGCTTCCAGTTGCAGTGACAGCGCCTGAGTATATGGAACAAAAAGCCACGATCGATGCGATATTTGCCCTGGCCTTCGGGCTTTATACCCACGTTGCACCCCTGCCTCCGGTTGCAGGAGCTCCACGTCTTGTGAAACTCCTGACTTCAGACCTTGAGGGGATAACAGGCGGAAAGATCGCTGTTGAGACAGACATGGTCGAAGCGGCAAATGGCATAGAAGCCCATATAATGAAGAAAAGGTCGGCTCTGGGATTGCCAGCATAAATTGGAAATTTCAACATAGGAAAATGGTGCACCCCCGGTGCATCATATTATTTATGCATCATATTATTTATATTACTTTGATACTATTAATACCAAATCTGCTGATTTTCGAACTATGCCAGGCAAAATAAAAGTAATTATCGACCGCAATGGTTGCATAAGCTGCGCGACATGCTGGAATTCGTGTCCTGAATTTTTTGAACCGAACCAGGAAGATGCTGCAAGCCAGATAGTTGATAAATATAGAATAGGAAATGATCCCGGTAAAGGGGAAGCGCCGACTAAGCTTGAGATAATGGTGAGAAGGGCTGCAGATCTGTGTCCGGTACATGTAATTAAAATAATTTAGATCATGAAAAATAAATGCCAGTGCGCTTCAAAAACCGCAGAAATTTGCTGTCCCGGCGATGAAAAACTTCGAAAAGTCTGGCTGCTGGAACTGGAAAAAGAACATGACCCATTAAGGAAAAGCTCAAAAGAAATTGTCAGGAAAATAAAACTGCTGGCAAATTCCCACCGGATTGAGATACTCTTGATGCTTCTGCAGCGAGAACATTGTATGGATGAGATGGCAAGAAAGTTAAAAGCCAAAAAGTCTGCTGTTTCCTATCATCTAATGATGTTAGAAAAAAATGGAATGATATGCAAAATAAAACGCTCACGTTTTGCATTTTATTCACTTTCCAAAGAAGGGGAAAAGACGCTTTCTCTTTTTCGAAAATGATTGTTCAAAAGAAAAAAAATCGGTGTAAATTTACACCAATTTCTTTATCGGATGGGATTCAGCCAGAACACTGAGGCCGAGGTCTTTTGCGGTTTCTCCGAGCATGATATCTACCATTGCTACTGCCGGGAAAACTTTCTTTACGTTCTCGATCGGACCATACAGCAGGAAATTGGCGCCCATTATCTGTGCGACAAGGTTTGTGCCGATATCGACCGGCGGCCATGACTCGGTTTTTGCATCGGGGTCTGTTTTCTTGTATTTCTTCATCCAGTCCCATGCAGAAGCCATGTTGTGGAATCCTCCGCCTGCGGGTAAGCCTAATTTGCCTTTTATGGCAAGGACCGACCTGATGGTGGCTCCTGAGCCTGCTCCGAGAGGAGTGGCTGCTACATCAACAAGAGGTCTTGTGATCCCGACTTCTTTTGCGACGTCAAGCATACCTTTTGCCTGTCCTGTCCCTCCCTTTTCAAGGATATCAAGTTTGCCTTCAACGCTTGGATTTGTGGCGTTGAATGCAAGGATAATAGCTGATGTCATTTTGCTTTCCTTTATAGCCTTGATCTCTTCTGCAGCTATACTGGCATTTATGGAATTGTGGATCGCACGCTTCTCAACACCGATCTCTTTTGCATACTTTGCTGCAACTGACCTGACATGTCCGTCAGAGGAATCAACAAGGAATGGTATATCATCACAGATGTCTACGAACCAGTCAATATATTTCTTGATAGCTTCAGGTGTTTCACCAACAAGCTGATTGAAATATGGATTTCCTGTCGTATCTCCCATTACTTCCTGTGTATTCCACAGTTTCTCTGCTGCAGCTTTGTCAAATACTCCATGGTCTTCATCAGTCACGATCTTATGTTTTAAGTAAAACATCGTACTGACAAGTACTGTTGGGTATTCTCCCGGCTGTCCGCCCACTTTTATCTTACCGAACTCAAATACTTCTTGTTTCTTATCAAATCTGAACATCTTGGCACCTCACTTAATCTAATCCTAAAGCCTTTTTCACTGTATTGATCAATACCGGGTTTGAAAGCGCTGGTGAAAGAAGCAGTAATAGATATACCACAACTATCATGAGCGATGCGCAAATCCCATAAAGGATTCCGATATCTCTTCCGAGTTTTTTTCCATATCTCTGGTGTATCTCGGAATTTGTGAACTCGATTTTTTCTTCTATATCATTCAATTTCTGGAGGATATTCTTGTAATCCTCAGGGTCTACGATTACTATTGGGACTTTTTCTGTCATTTTATCACCCCTTTAATAAAGGAGGAACAAGCACAGCCACCATAACGATCATGAATCCGATAGTGAACCCAATAACGCCTGTTGCGCCCACACCTGATTCAAGTTTCTGGTTTCGTGCAATTAGCTGGCCCCTGAACCTGATATCCTCTACCAGTGATTCTATGGCGACCATTGAAGGAGTTAATACCATTGGTACGCCTTTTCCATATTCGTATTCTTTTTCTGCCATTTTAACCTCCGCCGAATATCAGTATTCCAAGAATGGTCAATCCAAAGACAAGACCTATCATTATACCTTCGATCTTCCCGGCATAGATACCTGACATTAATTTATTCATATTTCCGATGTCGATTGTCTGCTGTTGTATGCCTTTTATCCTTGCCTGGATGGTAGCGATCTCAGCCGACATGGGTTTTACCCCACCTAACTCCTCTGCCTCCTTTTTCTCGCCAACCTGGATTATCATGGCCTCGCCTGCAAAGGCGCCAGGGTCTTTTGCTGCCAGTTCTTTTATCTTTGCAATGATGGCATTTTCATCTTCAGTGCCTATCATTTCAGCTATCTGGACCTGGGCCTGGAATCTCTTTACTGCATCATCAGGCAGGTTTTCAATGTAAGGGATAGCGCCTGTTGAACCTACGATTCTGTTGTCTTTGAGCCCATTCTTGTGGAGCATTATTATTGCTTCACCTGAGATGTGACCCTTTACTTCGGAACCGGTTACAAGCAGGAAGCGTATGTTGGGGTTGGAAATGATATTGGCAACAATTTTCTCTATACCCAGATTTTCAGTTTTATGCGGGCCGGTAATAGATGCACCTGCTGCTATTTGCGGCGCACCTTTAAGATGTGAACCGCATGTGGTTACTGCTACGCAATTTTCCGGGTTTCCTGCATCATATTCACCTTTAATAACAGGCCATCCTGCTGCCGGTTTAACTTTATTCGCCATTTAAATCCCTCCAAGCGTCTTCATTATCAGCAATAAGAATGTCACGATAAATCCTACTACTGCGCCATAGAATGCATTTGTGACTATTCCTGCGTTATAGGAAGCATTTTCTCTTCCAGGGAACATGCTCAATAATTTTGCCTTGGGATCAAGCTGGTTCATCATATCTGTGACGATATTATCCAGTTCGTCCAGTTGCGTTTTCACAGGATCGAGTGAATATTCTACAACATCATCCTTTTCTTCTGCGATCACACCTGTTGTTGGATCAAGGATCAGGTGCATTTCCGGAACAACTCTTATATGGCTCATATTTATGCCTCCGTCTTGGGGATCAATCCGGTTCCGACAACCGAAGAAGCGTCATTATAGACTTCATCCCAGAATTTCTTGTAGAATATAACCCAAAGGACTATTCCGAGGATCAGGGTAATAACTCCCGATGCACCGAGTGTCATGATCGCTGCAATTCCAATTACTGCCATGGTTATGGCTCCTGTTGAGCCTGCAAGATACAAAAGCCTCTTTTGCCTTTCATCAGGACCAAGACATGCATTGAAAGGATGCAGCATCGCCATTGCTCCTACCCAGAAGACTGCAAGCATTACTCCGTTATCGAAAACCAGTGTAACAATATTTGCAAACTCAAAATTTCCTGCTACTGCCGCAGAAAAGCCGATTATGATTAATGTTCCGGAAGCAGCAATCTCGGTCATACAGCGGATCATTACAGGTATCTTCATTTTTATGACGTTCTGTGCAAACCAGCCAATTATGAATCCGATAACGGATGCTGTAACCAGAGCTACGATCGGGCCGGCAAGAACCATGGTTTTAACAATTGCAAGGCCGAACATGGCTGCAATTATTCCCATTCCCATTGCGATCTGCCCGATAGATGGAACACCGGTTCCAAGACCGTATTTTGCAACGCGCCTTACTGCGTCTGCGCCCCACATAACGGCGCAAATGCCTCCAAGAGCCCCTGTGACAGGCGCTATGGTTTTGAGGGAGATTGCGAGATTTCCTCCTAATTTATCTCCAACTAATGGAAGTAAATAGGTAAGATATATTCCAAGCAACCCTCCGATTATTCCGAAGGCCAGTAATTCATTGGGTGATCTTTCTTTGATATCGCTCATGGTGTTATGCCTCCTGCGATCAAAACTGCAAGGAGTCCGCAAAGAATGCTCACGAAAAAGCTTGTGATAACGTCTTTCCCGACCACACGCCTGAACTTGGGATCATGAACTCCTTCAATTGTTCCGCCAACGCCGTATGATGGTATGACTGAGTTGACATACATCACACCCATCGTAAATACGCCTGCAACTGCAAATGCGCTTGTCATTAGCATCAATGGTTTATATAAGTCCATCAGGACAAAATAAATCAGTCCTCCACCAGCGCCTCCAAGCCCGGCGCCCACAATACCGCTTACGAAGCAGATAGTTGGAATGCCCTGGCCCTGTGTTCCTTTGGAGATGTAGGTATCCTGCCTGTCTCCGGTAATGGGATCTCTTTTAACCTGTGCTGAGGCAAATGGCACTGCCACGCCATAAGCATATATCAAACTGCCGGCAAACATTGTGCTTGCAAGCATTACCATGGAGCCCATTGCTCCTGCCGCCATTACAAGGGGAATGTCAGCCAGGGGTTCATAAGCGTACATGTAACTTGCCGTTATCAGTCCTACAAGACCCGACCCTGCCGCAAGTTCCACAGTTCCGGTTCCGATACCAGTCGCCTGTGCCATTGCTGCTGGCGCGCCGCCTACTGGAATGAAGTGAACTGCAAGACAAACAAGAGTCCCGCTCAAGCCGATCAGTAAAATATTAGTTAATAATGTTGGGTCAATCGCTACCATTATGCTTTTGCCTCCGTTTCATTTTTATCTTCCTTATACGGCCCATAAGCCTTCCTGACATTGAGTTCTACCAGCCGGTTCATTATTGTGAGAACTGCTACAATTAATACTCCAACACCTATTGCTTTCCAGGTATAGCCAAAAAGAGTTGTTGGCCAGCTTGAAAAGAATACTGTAAGACCAAGAGCTATGCCTGTTGCCGGTCCTCCGAATTTTGCGCAGAACCAGACATTATCAATGCTGTTCCTTAAGCCCGATTCGGCTTTCCTCACAATACGTCCTGAAAGTGCAGTGTTAAGTCCGCATCCGAATTCGCGGTTCTGGAATTCACGTTCTCCGCCATAATGCACATCGCCCACTGATGAGCCGATAGCGCCCACGGAAATTCCCCATATCAATGCAAGGAAAGGGATCGTGAAAGGATATCCGAGTACTTCAAATTGGATGTATGCAATAGCTACAAGGCAGAAATTCATAATGAAATTATGCCCGATGATCGAAGGTGTCGTATATCTCATAATATCCATATACAGAGGCTGCTTGAACCTTGTCTGGCTCGCAACTCTTCCCGCATATGCGGTTGTAGCAAATATACCCAATATGATCGCTGCGATAAACGCTCCAATTACGATAGCAGTCAATGGGTAGAACTTCTCGCTTAAAAGTACCGTTGTGACCGTACCGCCGATAACGGCCGAAAGACCATTGCTGATTGGTTCGCCTGATATCGCTTTGTTAAATATTCTGTGCAAAAACCCCATCTGGGGAGCTAATTGTACCTGGGAGTTCGGATTGCTCTGGGAACCTACATCGGATTCAAGATCCTCAAGGCATCCCGCAATAGTAGCAAGCGCTCCCATGAGTGCCAATATAGCCATACTCATGGTTAAATCTAATACCATTTATTTATCCTCCTATATTGAATTCAAATCACCATAAAAAACTATTATAAATTAGTTTTTAACGGAGTACCTTATTATACATTATAAATGTTTCGAATATTGTCGGGCTGTTAGCACATTGCGACTTTATCCGGATGAGAGGATAATGCATCAAAATCAAATGAGAGGCTTTGGCTGCTTATGCTCCGGAAGCACAGGCGATTCCGCTGTATTGGCAAGAATTGGCCGCTCCTATTTTCCCTGGCTCTCTCAATTATCAGCTTTTTTGCTTTCCCGGACTCTACACTGTAGAATCAAACCAAAAAAGTTAAGAACTACTAAGTTCTGGAAAGAAAAAAATATCGTTATAGGAGGCATTTTATGATATTACCACCGGTGGATATGACACTCTCAGCATTATTGTTTGTCATATTCTTAATAGTGTTATTAGGACCGTTCCTAGTAAAAAAAATCGAACATAATCTCGAAGTTTTTCTATTTGCCATGGGTGTTCTTGCAGTTACAGTTGACCACTTTTTATTTAAGGTGACTTCTGATATACCTGGTGAGCTCTTACCCCTGTGGAATCTCCATTTGATCGAAAAAGCAATTGTCGATCCTATTGAGATCACACTTGCTGTTCTTATAGCAGGACTGATTTTCCACTATGGCCGCTCCAGCCTGAAAGGTTTTACAGATTCAATACTTGATAAAGTTCCATTAAAATTTTTCGTATTTCTTATCGTAGTCGTCCTTGGAATTATATCAAGTGTTATAACAGCAATTATTGCTGCCTTACTTCTTGTTGAATTAGTAAGTGCCCTGAAATTAAATCGTCAAACTGAGATCAATATCGTAATTATTGCCTGTTTTGCTATCGGTCTTGGAGCTGCACTTACTCCGGTCGGAGAGCCGCTTTCAACGATCGTGATAAAGACAAAATTACAGGAAAATTTCTGGTATTTGTTTAATGAGATCGGAAAATATATAATTCCTGGTGTAATTGCACTCGGAATATTAAGTATGTTCTTTGTAGGGAAAAAAGAAAAAGCAAAAGATTCACTCACCGCAACAGAGGAAAAAGAAACCTTGAAAGATGTAGGTATCCGTGCTTTCAAAGTGTACATATTCGTTATGGCACTCGTCTTCCTTGGAATAGGATTCACCCCGATAATAGAATGGTACATAAAAGCACTATCACCGGAAATCCTGTACTGGGTAAATTCGGTTTCAGCGATCCTTGATAATGCCACACTTGCCTCAGCAGAAATAACAAAAGGAATGGCAGAATTACAGATCAATGCTGCACTCATGGGTCTTTTGATCGCAGGAGGCATGTTGATCCCAGGGAACATTCCCAATATTATCTCCGCAAATAAACTTGGTATCACAAGCAAAGAATGGGCAAAACTCGGTGTGCCTCTCGGGATTGTAATAATGGTAGTTTATTACGTAATCCTGTTCTGGCTAAAAATATAATTCCAGGTGAGTATTAAATCCCGGGAAAATGACATGAGCAATATTTGCTCATGTTATGATTTTTTTTATTGGAGAATCAAACATCAGGCTCACTATATTAGCGGTCTTGGCTGCTTATGCCCCGGAAGTACAGGCAATTCTTCTGTGCTGGCAAGAATTGGTGAATCTATTTCCTTTGCTCTCTCAATGATCAAATCTTTTCCTTTCTGTGTCATCGCAAAGACCGGGACTGAGGTGCCAGCCTGGAGAAGAGGATGCACCAGGCGGCGCACCATATTTGAAGCGCATCCTGTGACAATGTCCATTTTCTCAATGAGCTCTTCGGCCTCCCTGCATTTAATGCCTGTAAGGTGAGCACCGATCAGGATAAGATCAATCTTGTTTTCTTTCTCGATCAAACGGAGTTTTCCCGCTTCTGCCGGAGAGACAACGCTGACCGCAATATTCTTAAAACCAAGTTCACACGCTTTTATAAGACCGCCTGCCTGGTCTATTCTTGCATTTTCTTTATCAAGTACTATGCCTCCCCGCGATTCGATCCCGGCAATTATCTCCTCAACAGGTTCGGTTTCAATAAGTCCTGACATCAATGCCCCCATCCCCTGGACCAGTGATGGATTGTCGGTGATGACAGTTCCGGCGCCATCGCATACAGTTACCGTGGAATCGATAAGCTCACGGGAAAGTGCGGTCATCATTATCTCACTTGCCCCGAAATTAACAAAAATCCCATAATCAAATCTTCTTTGCGGAGTGAACATGCCCAGTTCACGAATCCTGTATTCCATGTTCTTTTTTGCTTCATCAGCAGTAAGTCTTGAAACATTTGAAACCTTGCTAAAAACAGGACACCAATCCGCAACAGGTTCGCCTACTTCCACAACCTTCCCATCTTTTACAACAATACGTGTTTTTCCGAACAATTCCATAATATGAGGCATTTCAATCACCTATCCAGGGAATTCAGCTTTCGTGCCATTGCTTAATCATTAACTTAAGGGAGTATATAACGTTAGTGCAGCGATGTGACAGTATCGGTTGATTTTTCTATGATAATGATGTTCAACACCCAAACATTTATCAGGTTTGTTACCAAATCTAATTTGTTCATGTCGGAATATTACAATATCCTTACAAAAGTGATGGCAAATAAGCAGATGTCCATAAGCAGTATAGCAAGGGAATTGAAAAAGAACGGATATGACCAGCACAGGCTGATACTTACAGGATATCTTCGGGCTTTACATGAAACAGGTTACATGGAAGAGATCGACATACCGCCATCAAAAGTATATGTATTAAAACCTGGTATGAAACGTGATGTTTATAGTATTGTTAAAGAGCATTTGAAAGATATTGACCTTTCAGAAAGGTTAGGAATTGCAGTATTCATCCTTACCTCCCTCTTCCATCGCCCGTCTTTCAAATATGAACTTGAATTGCTGGGCATCGAAGCGCGAAAGACCGAAACCGTAAAGGAGTCAAAGGATGCACATCTAAACGAACACCGCACGGCTATAACACGCATAAAAATTCCCGCAGATGATGCAGCTTTTGAGATGAACGGGGACACAAGTGAGATCCAGCTTCGTGGAAACAAGGTTCTAATAGATATTATTAAAGATTTGATCGACCTTGACGGATTAAAAGCAAAGTCCCAGCAGACAAAACTTGCATGATCCCGAATCATTTTTCGGATATTTTATATCGTTTAAGATCCATTTTAATCATGAGGTTAAGTGATGGAGTTCATGGAAGCGATTAAAGGGAGAAGGTCTATCAGAAAATTCAAAGATCGTGCTGTGGGGAAAGAGATGATTGAAGAATTGCTGAACGCTGCACAGATGGCACCATCAGCGGGAAATCTGCAGGCGCGGGATTTCATAATAGTTGCCAACAAAATAACAAAACAAAAATTAACAAAAGCTGCTCTTGGCCAGTCTTTCATTGAGCAGGCGCCTGTTGTTATCGTTGTTATTGCAGATATTGAGCGCTCATCCAGGATATACAGATCAAGGGGAGAACTTTATGCGACACAGGATGCTACTGCAGGCATCGAGAATATTCTTCTTTCCGCTTATTCTATGGGCCTTGGCACATGCTGGATCGGCGCTTTTGATGAAAATGCGGTCTGCGAGCTTCTCGGAATACCGGATAAAACATTACCTGTTGCGATAATTCCGGTAGGATATCCGGATGAACAGCCCGCTATGCCGCCAAGGATCGCTATGGAACGGCTTGTTCACTGGGAAACGTGGTGATGAGGTCAGGCGTACAGCACGTCTATGAAAAATATAATTTGGAGCTTTCAGGCGCCGCCGGGACGATGTGCATGGGGGGGCGTGGGGCATGTGAATATGAAATGAGGGCGCTTTGTTCTGACCCGATGTTTCAAGTTGTGGACTCCGTAATTGAAAAGCCTGGCAACGGCAGAAACAAAACAACGAACCAACATTAACTGAATGAACTCCCATAGGATTAGTTCGTTTCAGTTCGTCCGAGTTAGTTGTTCTTTTTGTCTGTTTTTTTGACACGTCGAAAAGATATATGCAGCATCTCTATCTTCCTAAAAAACGGCGTCATGAGCAGGATGCGGTGAGGCCGCCGGTGTACTGTGTTTCCAATGTTCTTATAATACTAACAGGATTTTGAGGTCGCCATATGTTTTTTTAAAAAGTTCTGCTGCCAGTTTTTCTGCAATCTTTTTGCCTTCATCGGTTAAGCAATAATTCTGTGATCGATAATACCTTAAAAGCCCTTTACTGTGCAGGCTTTTAATAGTCTCATGCATGTTGTCATGATATTTTGAAGGTAACTTTTTACGTATGGTTGCTTCATTGATGTTTTTATTTTGTGATACATGCAGCTTACCAAGTAGCTCAAGGACTTTGCGTTCGTCCGAAGTTAATTCAATTCCCATGGCTTTCTAAATAAGTGTTGCATTTGTGATATATCTTCGTAAAAAGTTGCATTTGTGATATATCTTCCGCAAGAATTAAGTAGTATAAAAATTAGACTTATAGACTAATTATTAAACTAAAGGGGCAAAATGTACGTATTATCAGAATTGTTTGGTGATTGTCCGCAGGTCAAAATAGTTGAAACTTTTGCGGAGAACTATGAAGATAACTTATCGGGTCCGGATATTGCGCGAATGACAGGTGTGACAAAGGCAACTGTTTATGCCCATATAAATAAACTATTGAAAGAAGATATTATTAGAAAGGTAAGAAAAGTTGGCAAAACACAACTTTACCAGCTTAATAATGATAATCCGAAAGCAAAGATTGTTTTGATGCTAGAGCGATTTATTGTTTCAGAACGACTCGGGAAACTTGTCGAAAAGGAAAAAACTGGCGTAGTTTCCAATTTTATTCACGGATCACATGCTGCTGATGCTGTGGAATTAGCCTCGCTGTAAACGCATTATCCATATTTTTGCAGGAGGCGTAGAGTGGGCTCGTTGTTATAAAGAGTAGTAGCCTGGGTGACGCGTTAGGGAAATTGTTTTGGATTTATTCGACACCCACCGGGCATTATGTGATGAGTGGGCGGGGATTTGCGGCACCTCTATGCAAACAGAAATCAAGCTGTCAGGCGCCGCCGGGACGATGCGCATGGGGGGGCATGGGACTATGCAATGAGGGCGCTGGTTTGCGTTATTTGTGGTTTTAGCTGTTCTTCTCACCGCAAAGTGCGCAAAGGGCGCAAAGAGGACGGCGCCGGGGGCAGGCTGCAGTGGGGCAGCAAAATGTATGCAGCCCACATGTACAGTTATATCATAGTGAGGGGGGGTTCAGCTTGAAAGATAAGATTTTATATTCTAATGAGATAGTATTAGTAATATTATGGATTCAACCGTATGCATACCTACAAGTAAATACAATGAATTATTACAAAAAGTAAACCTTCTTAATACAATAATTGGCTCAGAGAATCTGACTTTGGAAGAACTTGAAAGATTAAAACGAGCGAGGATGGGTCCCAGCCTAACTGAAGAGGATTTTCTAAAACAACATCCAGAGCTCAAATAAAAAGTAAAAATGTACGAACTTATAATAAAAGAACAGTTCGATAAGTCTTTCTCAAAAATAAAGGATCTTAAAATAAAAAAGCAAATCTGGATCAAGATACTGGAACTAAAAACAATGGCTCCCATAGGCAAGAAATTAGTGGGAAATCCATATTGGTCAATACATATTGGAAAATTTAGGGTTATTTATGTTTTTCACAAACATAGCAGTGAGATCGAAATTGTTGATCTGTTAAGCAGAAAACATGATTACAGAGAGATTTAATCATATTTTTTTGTATTTTGATGGAAATTTTTAATACTCTAATAAATTCAGCTAACATCGCTGAAAGAAATGTTCTATTTGTTCTCTTTGGCTATCGCTGGATATCGGACAGGCAGAAAAGGGGCACTTCTATGCAAAAATAATTCCGGCTGTCAGGCGCCGCCGGACGATGCGCATGGGGGCATGGGGCTGGCGATGGGAGCGCAGGTTAGCGTTATTTGTAGGTTTTTCCATTTTTTTTCACCACAAAGCACGCAAAGGGCGCAAAGATTTGAGGGGCGCTCCAGTCTCATTTTAGGCGGCGCATTACTCTGATTTCAAGAAAGTTAATAGATACGGCATCCTTAACAATATTAGATTGGTATAAATATTTACGTAACTTATTTCACTTGAGATTATAATATAGCAAATTATATTATACGATTACAGATTTACTATGTTGGGATATTCATAAGTTTATGAAGATAAATGTTCAACGCTGGAAAAAAGGAATTCCTAAAGAGGATAAAATTTCCTTAATATTATTAACTATTTATTTAATTTCATTATTTTTTATATGGATATTACCATATTATATTAGACTGATTGAGGTAAATCCAATAAACATTCCAGTGGAAACCGTTCTTGGCTGGATTGTTACACTCGTCGCTATAATTCCAACATTAACGTTAACAGCAGCTCAATTGGCAAGTGGGGCTTATACATATAAAATTGTATCACTTTACCGAAAAGAACCCTACTTTTGGATACTTTTAATAATATTTTTACTAACAATATTGGTGGGAATACTTATAGAAATGTTTGATATTAAGGACTCGCGGATAATATTGAGTTTTCATTCTACAGCATTGTTTAGCATTCTTTTTCTATTTCCATATTTCTTAAATACCTTAAATTCAATTGGCTTTGAGGCAAATGTTGATAGATTAATAAACCAAGTAAAACGCGAAAAGCTCATTCCGCTTTTATTCGAGACAAAAACTTCGCTGAATCCTAACATCAAAGATCCGACTTTTGACGTTAGATCCATTCTGGAAAAAGCTATAAAAGAAAACGATTTACAAGCATTTGGATTTGTTTTAAATAAATTTACATTTGCATATGGAGAAATTTTACAGGAACTAATTGAGGACCCTGTCAAGTTCAACCCAAAGTTTGGGCCTACTTATTGGGATAGACATATTGGTCAAGAAGCTTCACAAAGAATATGGACTAGCACTGCAACACGAAATTTAGCTGAAATCTGGTTCTTCCATATGCAAGCGATTCAAAAAGCAGCCTCTAATAATGAGTCTATGATGATAGAATTTGCCAGTATTATTAACAATTTTTCGATATCAAGTTATAAATATCTTCTTCCCCAGAATGATATCACTCCGCTTGATGTATTTGGACAAAAGACTCGTTACCTTTTAACCACTATGGCAAAGGATGGCATCAATGCAAAACAACTTGATTCTGTTGCTCAATGCATTGATTCTCTTGAAACACAAGGTTGCTACGGTGCCCAAAATAATATGAGAGATGTCGCATTTAGTTGCAAAAAGGACTTGGAAAAAATTCAGACTATCGTATTTAATAATTTCATTAAATTTGATAACTTTGATTGTTCGTTTGTTTTGGGTAGATTATTAAATGCTCATAAAGAAATTATAATAAATCAAATGAATTTCCAAGAATGGGAGATTCATGAAGATAGTTTCAAGAAACCTTTAGAAATTTCAAAAATTATTTTTGTCTTAGGATTACCGTTTGGTGCCGAATTTAGTATCAGAGGGATATTAGTTCCTATTCTTTTACAGTATTATGGTAATGGAAACGAAGAAAAACTCAAAAAAATTTATATCACTTTGAATGATATTTTTCCAATTAATGTAGAATTAATTTTCCAATCATCTAAAGTAACATTAGATCGCTATCAGAGATCAGGACAAAAGCTGAGCCACTCCTACCAACACCTATTACCAAGAGACTGGCTCTTCTTAATTATCAAAAGTATAGATTCAATTATAACTGAAATAATCAAATCCAAAAATAGAGGACGTCCAGAAGAAATCATACAAATTTATGAGGACTTAGCGGTCATTGCATATAGAATGGAGGATTATGATTTAGTTCTGAATTTATTAAAAAGACACTTTGGCGCAATTATTTCACTATCAAAAACAGATAAGCATTATTCATTAAATCCGTATAATCTGCCTTCTTGTATAATCTATTCATGTTTATTGAATAAGGAGCATGATTTAACATTGTCTTTAATTCAAGAAATGTCGTCTTACGGAAAATCTTCTTTTGAAAATGCATCAAAAGTAACATATCATTTCACATATCTTGGTAGTTATGCTATATATTTAGAAAACGAAAGCATATCAGATATTATAATCAAAAATTTAATGGAGTTAGAAGAAATGTTCCCTAATTACAGAAATCGTTTCGGGGGAGGACTTGGCAGTTTAAGAACCTCCGCAAACCTGAGCGGTTACAGCAGTTCATGGCATTTTCCAAATTCCTATTTTTCTGATCTTGATATAAGTACAATTATGTATCGATTAATAAAAGTAACAGAAATAGTTAACCCACCCAAAAAAGACGCCTGTCAATTCATGAAAAAGTTGATTATACAATTTTTATCTCTTGCCAATAAAAGAGCTATTTTATTAAATGGGATAATTGCTGATAAAAAATAGCAATCTATAACATTACTATCGAAAATCATAATCCTTTATTATTAGTTTTACCTTTTTTCATATCACTCCCATCTCCGTCAACCTCTCCGGCAGATACTTATCCGTAACATAATCCAGCCCCTTCCCCGCAAAAGCCTGCTGTTCAGCCTTCTTCCCGATCTTTAGCATCAGGTTTATCTGCTCCTTCCAGTAGGGCGTATCAAATCTCGGGTCAGTAAGCTCGCTCTCAAGCGCCTTGATATCCTGGTCATTGAGCTTGTCCGTGGAAAGCTGGTATTCCACGATATCTGATGCCTGCACACCGATGAACTTGGCGGCAGGGGTTGCCATGAACTCGGAAAGGTGTGCGCTCTTGATTGCGCCGTAGGCAACACTTGCGTAAATGCGAAAACTCCAGGGATCACCGTCAGTGAATACAACAACAGGCAGCTTGAGTTCTTCGTTCATGCGCTTTATGATGCGGCGGGTGCTTCGTGCGGGCTGGCCCTTCAAGTGCACAAGGATGGCATCGAATTTCTCATCAAACCCGTTCTCGATAAGTCTGTCCTGCATACCGCCGGTCTCGATGGCGATAATGAACTTCGCATCATGCTCCACGAACTTTATGGTCTCCACGTTGTAAGGGATCTGGTATCCCGCCTCGCCAACCTCGTCCTGGCAGTGCATGGTGCGGTCACCGCGTTTTGTCAATTCCTTGATCTTGATGGGGCCGTACAATGTCGCGCCGTTCTCTTCGGGGCGCACATGGAAATCCTCGCGCTGCAAGCCTGTTATAATTTCAAGGTCCTCGATCAGGCGGTCGCTTTCGGACTGTTCGTTGAATTTTGCGATATCCCAGTTCTCGCTGATGTAATACAATTCTCTCAGCGTGGAGCTTTTGTTCTGGTCAAGATGCCCTTTCATCAAAAGTTCCACCACATGCGAGGTCTTTAGAAGCTGCGTAGCGCCCTTTACGGTTTTTGCGCTTCGCATGCTCTCGCTGTCTCCATAGACCCACACATCGCTGTCCGTGTTCAATTCGATGTTCTTCTTGGTTCGTGAGGGCAGCGTGATATGAGGAATGGTCTCGCTCTCGAATTGCTCATAGAAATCCTGGATGAGTTTCTTTAAAGTCGTCTTTGAGAGGGAATCTCGTATCTGCTTATTGGTTAACTCAGTTTCATTCATACATTCACCGCCTTTGCGCCTGTAACAAGTTCGCTCTCTATGCCCTCAACCACAAGTTGTGGCAGTTTTGCCGCTTCTTCAAGAGCTATATCCAGCCTGTAGATGATGGCTTTTTGCTCACCCGGCTTTAGCGATATCTTCCACACATAATCGATCTGTGTTCCCCATAGGGATCTTTTTGGGCTCAGGACTTGGCGATCCGATAGAATATGGAAGCGTCTCATGAAGATTAAAATGATGCACCGAATCCCCGTGATTCTTAAAATGTATCTCTACTTCGCATCCGTTCCCGTTTTGCTTAACCACGCGCTGGCAAAATACATTTCTCATTATTTTTGCTATGATCGGGGTAATATCAGGTGTGGGGCGCTCCAGTATCTCACCCACTTTCTTTGCTATGCGCGGAAGGATCTCATAGATGATCTCCTCCTTTTCACGCCTTTTTTCAAGATTATCCTGCCTTGAAAGATAATTCTTGAGCCTTCGCGCCACATCCTTGAGGGCAAGTTCCACTTCGCTTATGATTTCCGGGACATCGGCTATGGCTTCTTTTGATTCCGAAGTAAAAGGGATATGCGTGGATGCCACATGCACAAGAATTATTGCAGGACCAATTGGCAATGAACCACCAGGCTGGTTCAGGGAATAACTCCTCCAGTTAAGATTCTCAATCGCATGCGTTATAGCGCATGCTCCCTGCTGGTAAAGAAGAGGAACGCGATTTGCAAACCTGAGTATCTCTACCTTTTCCTCTTTCGGGAGGTTTCCGCCATAAGCAACGCCAGCTTCCACCTGGAACGGATGACCGTTATGCACAGACGCAGGACGTGTGGCAGTTTCTATGAAATCCACGGTATGTTCCTTTCCCACGCCTTTTCGGATAAGTTCCTCAGTTATGGGAGACAGGCAATCAGTGGATGGCGCCAGGATTTTGACGATCTTGAATGCCCCGTGAAGCCTTTTTGCTTCATCCAGCGTTATCGCTTTTGGATCGGTTTTAGGGCCAAGGCTTGCTTTCATGCATATTTCATCTGCGGTCTTTGGGCCCATTCTTGAAAATGAACTTCGCAAAAATGAATCAAGCCTGTCGGTTTCGCAATACCGGAGCATCTTCATTAACGTACCAAGTTCAATGCCATGAGGATGCGGCAGTATCTCCTTAGCCTGCAAAGGAAGTTTGTCAGTCGCTCTTTCAAAGATTACCTGGTTATTATCAGGTTCGATAAGAGTAATGCGGGCATGCGGATTTACGATCGCCGTATCCTTCAGGTATTCATAAACAGATTGCCTTCGCCCCTTCGCATACGAGGCTTCCATCTCAAGTTCCAGACGCGTTCCCCGCATCCTGTCCCAGTCCACGATCTTATCAACAAGTATCTCAGGTTCATTGGTCCGGGTATTTATCAGGAGTTCAAAATAATGAGCAGGTGCATCGCGGTCTATTTTGGAAATAATTTTGGCAGGCCTGCCTGAAGTTAACTGGGAATAAAGCACAGTCGCCGAGATGCCGATTCCCTGCTGTCCGCGGCTTTGTTTTACCGCATGAAAGCGTGAGCCATAGAGCAATTTTGCAAAAACCCTGGGGATCTGTTCTTTTACGATCCCGGGCCCATTATCCTCAACTATCAGGGTTAAATTCGTCTTTGACGTATTTTCAAGTTTAATAAAAATATCCGGGAGGATGCTTGATTCCTCACAGGCGTCAAGAGAATTATCTACCGCCTCTTTAACAGATGTTAACAGGGATCTTGAACCTGAGTCAAAACCCAGTATCTGCCTGTTCTTTTCAAAAAATTCGGCGATACTAATGGCCTTTTGCTTTTTTGCCAGTTCATCCGCAATGACCATTAAGCATCCCTTTAGAGTTCAGCACCCACTATTGTTTGTGTTGCAGTGATGTTTTCGCTTTCTCTTATTGTATCAACAAGTTTGTTCAGTGCGCTTAATCCCTCAACGTTGCTTATCACAACAAAATCATATTCTCCGAACACATGATATACATCTTTTACGCCTTTTACCTTTATAAGCTCGTTATAAGCTGTTTTTTCCTGCCCCGGTACGACATTTACTAATGTTACTCCGATTACCAATTCATATCACTGATCCTTCAATTTTTGATTCTATTTTATAACATGATATACTTTAAGTACTAAAAAAGGTTTGTATACTATACGAGTTTTGGGTTAATTTATTATTATAATCCAAACCAGATACTACGGAAAGATTCAAATATAATAAATACAATGTCTGTATAAAAGAATCAAGGGTGTGTGATCCATGAGTTCAACGAAATCGTTGTGCCCTGAATGTCTTGCTGTTATCGATGCTTCGATAATTGAAGAGAATGGAAAAATGATCCTTGAAAAAACGTGCAAAAAACACGGGCTTTACAAGGATATCTACTGGTCTGATCCAGTGCAGTTCAAGCGTTTTGAACGTTACTCACATGATGGCGGCGGCGTATTAAATCCAAGCGGGCCTGATGGGAATTGTCCCCATTCATGCGGGATCTGTACGTCTCATAAAACAACTACGATCCTTGCGAACATTGATGTCACAAACCGATGCAACCAGGCATGTCCTGTATGTTTTGCCAATGCTTCAGCCTCAGGATATCTTTACGAACCAACACTATCCCAGATCAGGACAATGATGCAGATGCTTCGAAATGAAAAGCCAGTGCCATGCCCTGCCATTCAGTTTTCCGGGGGTGAGCCCACGATGCGTGAGGATATCGTCGATATAGTAAAGATGGCACGCGAATTTAATTTCACGCAGGTCCAGATGGCAACCAACGGGATCAAACTTTCAAGGAGCCTGGAATTATGCCGGCAATTAAATGATGCAGGTCTTCATACGGTTTACCTGCAATTTGACGGGGTGACAAAAGAGCCTTATATCAAGAACAGGGGCTTCAATGCGTTGCCGATCAAACTTAAAGCCATCGAGAATTGCAGGATGGGGGGCCTTGACAGTGTTTCTCTTGTGCCGACACTTGCAAAAGGTGTAAACGATATGCAGGTAGGCGATATTATCCATTTTGCCATTCAGAATATGGATACTGTAAAAGGGATCAATTTCCAGCCAATTTCATTTGCAGGAAGGATAAATAAAGAAGAGAGGATGGAAAAAAGAATCACTATATCTGACTTATTTAGATTGATAGATGAACAGACAGAAGGGGCGATCACAGCAAAGGATTTCTATCCAGTTCCTTTTGTTGTACCGATCTCTCATTTTGTGGCAGCGCAAGAAGGTATCCCGAATATCGAATTTACCGTCCATCAGCATTGTGGTGCGGGTACATATGTTTATATTGAAAATGGAAAAATGATACCTATAACCCGCTTTATTGATGTGGAAGGGCTTCTTGAAAATATAGAGGACCTGGCCTTGAATGGGGATAAATGGCTTGGCAAATCACTCGGGAAAATAAAAAGGATCAGCAGCCTTATTTCCATATTGCCAAAATATATCGATCTTTCAAAAGCTCCAAAGTCGGTAGATGTGAAAAAACTCTTTATAGATGTCCTGAAAGAAGGATCCGGGGAAGCTACAAAGGAATTCCATCGGCATACTCTCTTTATAGGTTCCATGCATTTTATGGATCTGTATAATATGGATATTGAGAGGATCAAAAGATGTGGAGTTCATTATGCAACTCCCGATGGGAAGATCATTCCTTTTTGCACCTATAATACGATATACAGGGCACAGGTGGAGAAAAAATTCTCAACACCGTTATTAAGGGTAAGGGCATCGTGAGATCCGGAAATGCCCTTTGATGATCCCATTTATCTTCCAAGATACCTGAAAGTAATGAGAGATAAACTCCCATCTCAATTCCTTATTTCCCAATCCATACCTGTTGATTTCAGCATGGATTCGGATATTTCTGATCTCTGGGAATTACATGATGCGGCAATGAAATCATTCCAGGAAAAATTCGATCATATAAAATCTGTTAAAGAACTTCTTCCGCGCGCAGTTTCTTCTCTTCTTGACCTGAAAGTTGCTATTGCTGATAAGATCCTTCGGGAATGCCATTTCTGTGAACGCAGATGCGGGATCGATCGTAAAAAGAAAGAAACAGGATATTGCCGGATGGATGCTATCTCCCGGTATTCCGCAGAGTTCCTGCATCATGGCGAAGAACCGGAACTTGTGCCATCACATACGATATTTTTCACAGGCTGCAACTTTTCTTGTGTATATTGCCAGAACTGGCAGATATCGACTGAACCAAAAAGAGGTATTCCAATATTGCCTGAGGAATTTGCACGAAAGATAGCCTTGCAGCGAGCATACGGTTCGAGGAATGTGAATTTTGTTACGCCCACCCCGCATACTCACACCATCCTGAAAATACTGAATGCACTAAAGGTAAATGTTCCTGTAGTCTGGAACTCCAATATGTATTATTCCAGCGAGGTCGCAAAACTCCTTGAGGGTGTGGTAGATGTGTATCTCGGAGATTTACGTTATGGGAATGATGAGTGTGCCCTGAAATATTCGAATGTTTTGAATTACTGGCCAATTGTAACACGAAATTTCAAGACAGCGTACAAAAGTAGTGAGATCCTGCTGCGACAGCTTGTTATTCCAAACCATATCGATTGCTGTACAAGACCGGTCATTGAATGGACAAAAGAGAATATCCCGAAAGTGAGGTTTAACCTGATGTTCCAGTATTCTCCTCACTACAGGGCACATGAATTTCCACAGATCAATCGAAAGCTGACAGGAGAGGAATGCCAGAAAGCGGTTGATATTTTGAAAAAGTCCGGGCTTGATGATATCATGATCTAGATCATATTTTTATTTTATTAGCCGGGGATATTTATATATATTATTATATTGATATTATAGATGCCATGAACGATCTGTCATTTTTGCGGGATTTTGTAATTATTTTTAGCGCTGCGGTCTCTATTAATTTTTTGTTCTATCGCCTTCGCATTGCCCCGATTGTAGGTTATTTGATGGCGGGCGTGCTCCTTGGTCCTTCTATGCTCGGGATTGTAAATGATACGGGCCTGATCGAAGGGCTGGCGGAAGTCGGTGTGATCTTATTATTGTTTTTGATCGGGATTGAATTCTCTATTGAAGAACTTATCAATATCAATCGTAAGGTGTTTCTTGGCGGATTTATTCAGGTATTTTTAATTACCGCAGTGGTTCTGTTAATTTCTGTTTCCTTTGGTGTTTCAATTGCTAAAGGTATATTTATAGGCCTTCTGGTTGCAATGAGCAGTACCGCTATTGTATTTAAATTGCTTTCAGATAGGGGTGAAATGGACTCTCCGCAGGGCCGAATTTCGGCCGGAATCCTGATCTTTCAGGACCTTAGTGTTGTTGGAATAGTTTTAGTTTTACCAATGCTGGCTGGAGGGTCCGGTTTTTCTGCTTTTAATGTTTTATCGAGTGTTTTTTGGGCATTCGCTATCATGGGTCTTGTTATAGCAGTATCCAGGTTCGTTGTTCCATTAATACTGGACAATATAGTACAGACACACAGCCGCGAGTTATTTTTGATCAGCATTGTCCTTATCTGCATAGGAACCGCATGGCTGACATCGCTTGTGGGTTTATCGCTTGCGCTTGGCGCTTTTCTTGCAGGTCTTGTGATCTCTGAATCGCAGTACGGACACCAGGCATTCAGTGAGATCCTTCCCCTTAAGGATATTTTCGTTATTCTGTTCTTTGTTTCAATTGGTATGCTGCTGGATGTAAATTCTGTAATTCGAAATCCCTTATACGTATTCCTGGGGGTGCTTACAATTTTTGTGATCAAGTTTATTGTCGGAATGTTAGTACCTATAGTGCTTGGTTACCCTCTCAGGATAGGCATACTTGTTGGAGTAGCCCTTTCCCAGATAGGTGAATTCTCTTTTGTTTTAGCAAAGGAAGGAATAAATTTTGGTTTACTATCAGGTGATGATTACCAGGTTTTTCTTGCATCTGCGATCATTACAATGGTGTTCACCCCGTTTATGATACAGGGAAGCGGCAGGTTCTCTGAGTATTTTGAAAGATTACCTTTATCTAATGCCCTTAAGCTTGGGCGCTTTCATGAAGAAGTTAACAGGAGAACGGAACTGAAGAACCATGTGATAATTGTTGGTTTTGGGTTGAATGGCAGGAATGTTTCAAGAGTACTGTCTGCATCAGGTATTCCTTTTATTGTGCTTGAAATGAATCCCGAAACCGTTCGAATTGAGAAAAAACAGGGTGTTCCAATATTTTATGGTGATGCTTCCAAAGAAGCATTGTTAAAACATGTTAATATTGAGTCGGCGCTTTCCGTGGTCATTGCTATTTCCGATGCCTCTGCCACCCGAAGGATCGTAGAACTTGCCCGGAGGCTTAATCCTTCAGTATATATCATTGCCCGAACCCGATATACAAAAGAAGTAACTCCATTGTATTCTCTTGGCGCAAATGATGTCATTCCTGAAGAATTTGAAACTTCGATCGAGATCATTTCAAGGGTATTACACCGGTATTTTATTCCAGTCAATGAAATAGAAAAACACATCCGTGAGGTCAGGAAGGGTGGTTATGAGATATTTCGCAATGTAGAGCAAAAATATGCTGTTTTTCCCGAATTAAAACAACATTTACCGGATATTGATATCGAAACGTTCAGAATAGAAGAGGCATCCCCGTTAGCAGGAAAGACTCTTGCAGAGGTTAGTTTAAGAAAGAATTACGGGGTTACGGTACTGGCAATAAAGCGAGGAAAAGAGACTATAACAAATCCTACGGGTGATATTCGTTTGGATGCCAATGATATTGTTATTTTGATCGGGAAAATGGACAGTATAAATAGGGTATCATCATTGGTTTTGTCACCGTCTAAGAAATGATGATCTGCATTTGATATTTAACGAATATCAAATAATAAAATTTATTTATACCCAATTATTTTCTCATATTCTTTCATCATAATTAGTTTTTTCAAATTTCAACCTAAAATGATTATATATCCGCCATTTGACAGGATTTACAGGATGGACAGGATATATTTAAGTAACCTATGTAGATGCAGTCAATATGGTTAAGTGACAAATTACGGTTTTGGTTACATTATGCCAAGAACCTCTAACAACTTTTGACCCTTTTCTTCAATCGCATTTAGCTTATCTTGTACCTCAGATTTCTTAAGATATATTTCATGTCTTGTCCCATGTTCATCCTCGGATTTGAGGGACAGTTCTTCTCCTGAGGGGCTGTGTTTTTTTATCTCTGCCACTGTAATGGCAAAGATCCCTGCGACTTTCTGCATAAGCATAAAAACAAGATTCTCCTCAAAAACATCCTTTTCTTCCAGGAATATGGTTTCTAACTTTTGTCTCTTGGGGTAAAGATCATTTGTTTTTCCGGCAATTTTTTCTCCAAGCTCCTGAAGTCTTAACATATTTAATTCATTTTTCAATTCAGGAACAGCATTAATGCTCTTCTCTATTCCGTTCTCCTCTGCATAGGACACCTCGACTGAGAATTCATCCTTTAATATCATTTTCAACCTGAATTGTTCAGCCTTGATGTCAGGCCTTTTCCTGAAAACGACCTCAAGCTCTTTATCAATAAGAATAAGGTCGCTAAGAAGGAAATCATCGATGTTTACATTATCGGGGACAATGTCTTTTTTGAGAAATGGTTTTTTCATCCTGGCAGGGATCTCCATACCTTTTGCAAAATCACGGGCTCTTACATGACCTTTCCAGAACTGGGATTCTGATGATGCAATGTTATAAAAGCAGGAAATGCCGCCTTCGCAGTCTACCTGTACTTTTGTAATGTAACCTTTTTCCGCTGCTTTCAGGATGTATTTATTGCCTGATACCGGTATGGGATCGTAGATAAAGAAGTTCTCCAATAATTTCCTGTTCTCCTCGTCTGCCTCAATGATCTTTTTTTCAAATTGCGCGATCTCCTTGGATATTTCATCCGTGAACTTTGTTTTGCTTTCTTCTATATATTTTTTCAAGAATTCTTTGCTGTTATCCGCATATTTTATGATCGTTTCCTGCTCTTTACTCCTGGAAACTGCTCCATCAATAGCGTTCTCAATTGTCAGGATAAAGTTATCCATTTCATCTGTAACAGAATTCTTAAGCCTCCTTCTGTCCACTATCGTTTCATTGAGGTCAAAAACAGCGTTTTCAAATTTTATAGTTTTAACACTTGTTTCTACAAAATTGTTCAACAGTCTCAGAAAATCCTTTTGAGGAGGGAATTCAGTTGAATCTCCATATAAGTATTTCATTTAATTTGTCTCCCTGTATTTGTATAAGGCTTCCTCTTTGCAAGTTTTATTTGATCGAATATTAAAAAATTTGCATTCTTGCCCACACATAGCATTAGATATTCTCTTCCTGAATAAAACATTGTCGTCATTGTTCGCTTTCTGTTAACACAAGCACATAAATCATACTCCCACATCCATCTCCTCATCCGCCTTCACTTCCGGCGCCCTGTGCTTTTCCTCATACTTCCTTTCCGCCGCCCAGATAGCTGGCGCATCCTTGCTCCTCCCTTTTGTATCACTCGTCAGCCTCTTTCGGATCTTGACAAGCGCCGGGGTATTTATCGCCACACCTGAAATGATCGCCTGGCCTTTTGCAAGCGATGGCAGCTCTGAGATCAGGTCCCTGCTTGCAGATTCGATGCTCTGGGCTATCTGCTGCTGGTCTGTCGGGTTTATTATTCGCATTGTGATCTGGGTCATGCATTGCGAGAGGGAATCCGCATCCAGCTTGCTGGGGCGCTGTGAGACAAGGCATACACCGATCCCGAATTTCCTGCCTTCTGAGAGAATGGTCTTTAAGATGCTCTTTGATTTTGCCTCGCCGCTTTGCGGAGCGAACCTGTGGGCTTCCTCGATCACCAAAAAAACAGGATAGGGAAGGAATTTATCCACATGGGATTCATTGTACCTGTTGTTCTCTGTGCCCTCGCGCGCATCGAACAGGCGGCGCAGCATTATCGAAGCGATCAATTGCTGGAATGTCTTCCTCGATGCCGGAAACGTCCATTATAGTGAGCTGCCCGACTTTGAAATAATCGGCAAGGGGAATGGTCTGGAAATCATCAAAAATGGATGCATACAATTTCCCGAACCTCCACATGATGCCTTCGATCGTGGACTCGTTATTTGAATCCCGAAGAGCCTCTATCTCCTGTTTTAATTCGTTGCGGGTGAACTGCTTTTTACTGTTGTTTTTAAGGTTATGAAAAGCCGAACGGAACAGTGTCTTCATCTTATCAGACATTGTCCCATCATCCATGATACTGATAAAATCGCCAATCAGAAGGTCGCTTATCCTGATCTTGATATCCTTTGGTTTAACTATCCTCACTTTCGGGCGATATGTTGAAGTCACAAATTCTGGCGCGTTTGAAATTTCACCAAGGGAAGAGTATTCCCCGTGGGGGTCGAAAATAAGCACAGGAGCCATGTTTTGGGGCTTTAGCAGCTCTTCAACCAGTACGCCGACAGTATATGATTTCCCGGCGCCGGTAGATGCGATCACTGATATATGCTGGCTCACGATATCACGTACGGATAACACGATACCTGTCTTTTCACCAAGCACGTTACCGATTAATGCAGAGCCGGAGCCACCTCCTTTTACTTTGCTTATATCTTTCAGGATATCCTCGCCCGCGCGGTCGATCTTCACGCCGCTTGCAGGATTTGTCCTGGGATTTATGAATTCACCCATCGATGTATCAAAATAGCCCACCACCGATGCAGAATATGAATAATATTTGAAATCCTGTGGATCAAGGCCGTAAAATGCAGAAACGTCATCAGGAGAAAGCTCCATATCCATAAGGAATTCCTGCGGATACTGTTTGAGGGGCTCTCCATGTTTCACCCTGCACAGGATCTTTCTTTCACCTTCATTGTAGGATGCGAACATCCCGGCAGGAAGCCTTTCTCCTGAAATGAATGAAAATCCCTCTTCATCCGAATGATTGACGATTCCAATCATAAGAACCTCCCTTTATCATCAGTTAAGAAACAAAAGGTACATTTTGATTTTATCCTGGAAAATGAATCAAGAACCACAGAGCACTCAGAGAACACAGAGCTTTGCCATTTTCTCTGTGTCCTCTGTGCTCTCTGTGGTTTTTCAAATATCTGGTCTTCAAGAGCATAATTTCTCGAATCCTGAGTTCCCTCCCTGCCTTAATCTATAATATATTAGCCGCAGATAAACGCAGATAAACGCAGATGGATAACGATAGAACGCGGATTGCGCGGATGACACGGATACGCACGGATCCGTGATAATCCGCGCAATCTGCGTCATCCGTGTTCTATTTAGACTGAAATAGTAATCATTAACTCCTTTGAAAATATACAGATCGAACGGTCAAAATTCTTAACCCTTATTAATGTAAATCCCTCCGGATATATTTTCGAACAAGCTTCAACATAGATTTGCATTCAGGACACTGCGCCTCAACCTGGTCGATCATTGAAATGAGGACATTTTGTGAAAGATCATTCCTGTTGGAGTGAAAATAAGCGATACCTGGCTTTCCGTTCAGTGTATGAAATAACTTCAATTCCTCATTGTTCAGCAATTCAACATTGTCCCGTACATCAGGTGGTGAATCGATATCGTATTTTACTATCCCGTTATGGATCATCCCAAGCCCATGGATAAAATAATAGCTGTTCCTGAAATCCTCATTAAAAGGAGCATACTTGGGCGCCAATTCAGGGTCAATATAAGGAATAAGGTCTTCCCATATTGAATTTGTGATGTTCTTTATTACTCCTACGATCAATACGTCATCTTTTCTTATTTTGACGAAACTTCCTATGCGTTCTTTTTTAGCATCGGGCGGAATTTTTGCCACATAAGTCCGCGCGTCTTCAACCCTTATTATGTCTCCTAATGTCATTTTATCCATCCTCAATTTTGACCAATAATACTTATGATTCCATTGAATTCTAGAATCATATGTAAAAAGCGTATCAATCTCATGCCTTTCCATAAGTGCTATATTCGTACAATCTGTAAAACTGAAATTCTTGTCCCTGTATTTCAGATAAAGCTCCCATGCCCTATCAAAGTCGAATGGCTCAATGAACCGGAATATGATCGGTCTGGTTCGAGCAAATCGTCCCAGGTCTTCTGAAAAATTCTTATTGCCGGTCCTGATATAAGCAATGGTTACTGCCTCATCGAAAATATAATCGCTGATATACATTTTTCCAAATTCGCCTTTTAAAGCCCTGGTCATGATATCAAGTGCTTTATTATGGTTCCTGTCATCAGCATTCCTGGCTGCAACAAGCGCAGAAGTGTCAATAAGAAGGCTCATGGATTCCCGTAAAGATGGCGGTCAATATCTTCTGAAGAATCTGCAACTCCCCAATGCACTGGTTTTTTCAACATTAATAGGGCTGTAGTATCTTCTTTTTTCAGGATTTTTTTTATAGTAGCAATATCTGCATTTGATATGAGTATATCGAGGATCTTTTTTTCTGTAATTTTAATTCCACTGGTGCGTAATTGTTGATGCATAGTATCAAGTATTATTTTTGCATCTGAACTTATTTTAACGCTAGTGTTCTCAGTCATATAAGTCTACTTTCTACTTTCTACCAAATAAATGATTTGTCTGGTTCCATTTCTTCAGAATTCATAATCTCTTATGAAAATCCTTTGCACTTCTATGAATCTTTATCCCATGAACCTTACAAAAATTCTCAAGCATCCCGTAAAAAAGCTCATGTTCGTTAGTCCTGATCACAGCTGCGTCATGTGCCCGCATCAATATGTCAGGATAATTGCTGCGAATGATACACTCTGCCCTGATAATATCTGCGATCTTATCGACCATGCCCTCTTTATGAACCCATGCAGGAAATTCCACACGCGCTGGAAGCCCATTGCCTGTCCTCATGTAAAAAAAGCCGATATCGTTCCTGAATCTTCCGTAGTTATCAAGAACGGATCTTGCCTCCTCGCCGCGCCTGTCATCACGATCGCATAGAAACGCTGCTGTGCGCTCGCCCCATAACATATTAGAAAAAAGATGCGTATCCGGGAGTTTGCTTTTTCTCAATCCGAAAAGAAAATGCATCATCAGGGTAATGTCCCGTGGCATAGTGGTATCAATGAAACCGATCACAGGGTTTTTTGTTTTTTCCGAAGCTTCAAGCAGTTTCATTATCGCTTTTACATATATTTCCCGTGTGTTCTTGTTCAGCACATTAATATGTGAAAGAATAAGCGCGCCATCAAGTAGGACAAAGATTTTTTTATATTCATTCATCAAGCGGACAATTCCATCACATTCCATTGAAAAACGACGCGCATCGACATATTCACTGCTAAAGGAATAAACGCTTGCCGCCTCAAATTCATCGGGTGTGATTATCGTTGCATCTGTTTCCTGCTTATAATCCATATTTTCAGTATGCCTGTTAAAAATGCGCGAAATCTGGATCACAGCAAGGGGTATTTCATAATTCTTATCTGAATATATCTGGCTTCCATCCACTGCTCCCACAGGAACCCCAGAAAGAACGGAATCCACCCATTCCATTGCCGCATTACGGTTTTTCCAGTTAAATGGGAACGTATGAATGAGTTTTCCCGGCTCAAGAAGCTTCGCGCCGCTATATGATAGAAGATTTTTATTAAGCTCGAGGTTGATTATTTTCAATTTGTCAAGTTCAGTCCTATACTCCATTGTCAATTCGGAACGTTCGACATCATATGATTTTATTGCGGAAAGCTTCTCATCGAATTGAATGGAGATATTTTTTAAGTCGAGCATGTTTCAACCCTGCTTTCGCCATCGATCTTCTGGACCTTTATGACATGTGCATATTTCTCATTGAAAGTATCATCATGCGAAATGACGAAAACCTGTTTAAAACCTTTGATTTTGGTAATTTGTTCTGAGAGGTTCTCACTCCGGAATTCATCCATATTCTGCGTGGGCTCATCAAGGAAAACAAAATCAGAATTAGACAGGGTTTTCAAAAGCGCAAGTCGCACAGCCAGCGCTGCGCTCATCCTTTCACCTCCACTTAATTGTTGGAATATTTTCTCCTCACCACTATCAATAATTTTTATCTCGTAATCTTCACTCCAGCGCAATTCCTGGGAAAAGTCGTCCATGATAGAACAGTAAAGGCTGTTAGCCTCTTCCTCTATCTCTCCTATTAACTCAATTACTATATGCTGTCCTGAATCGCGAAGCGTTTCGCGTATGAACTTCGCATAATCCCTGAAATGCTTTTCATTCTCAAGCTTTACATCAAGTTCAGCGATGCCGGCGAGATACTTTTCCATTTCTAATATGTCTCGGTTTAACTTTTGTAACTGAGATTCTTTCTCTTTTATTTCAACCTGGAATCCCCTTACTTTTGCCACCATTTCTTCATACGCGCGCTGGTTTTCCGCAAGGTCTATCTCCTTAAAGCCTTTGCGCATTTCATTGATCCGTTTCTGCAATTCCTTATATTTTTCTTCACCTTCTACAATTGATTTTTGCAGTTTCTCGAATTCCTTTTTATGTTCTGCGACTCTGGCTGCTAGGTACTGGTTCTGCAAGTATTTCTGGTAAAATGGCTCAAGATCCTTAATCTGACTCTTTGCGCCAGCTATATCACTATCAAGGGTTCTGTATTCTTCGAGTTTGATCTTGGGATCATTTGCAGCATTCTCTTTTTCGGAGAAACTTTCTATTTCCTTGCCAAGTTTTGCAACCTCTTCGATACGGTTTTTGATCAGCGTTTCAAAACCATTTACTTTAGTGCGGGGGTCTCCAAGCTTATTTAACTGGGATTCCAGCGTTTTCAGAGAATTCATGGAAACATTAAGATTACTCCTGGCACCCTCGAGTTGTTCTTTAAAATACTCAGAAAAATCCTTTACAGAATTGCATCTCACATCCTTCATAACGGGACATATGTTCTTGTCATTCGCAATACTCATCCTGCTTTTTATATCGCTTATCTCTTTAACAAATATAGCTCGTTCCTGGTTTGATCCCTCTTTTTTTTCTCAAGATCGATCTGTTCTTTGATAAATGGTAATATTGTATTCTTTTCTTCTGTTTTTTTCTCAATTTCTGCTTTCAATAAATTTATCCGCATTTTTTTATCAGTAAGCAGGGATAGCTCGCTTTGGATTTTGTTCAATTTAACCATGAGAACTTCACGATTCTTTCGCAACTCATCGAGTCTTTCCAGGTTCTTTCTTGCTTCCTCGTATTTCTCTTTCATTCCTGAAAGGTCGGAAATGATCTTTTGCGCATCTTCTGATCTGCCAAGTTCCTCTTTAGTCTTCTTAAGCTGCTGGTTCTGTCCTTCCAGTTTTGCATTCAACCCGTTAATCTCACTATTCAGTTTTACAAGTTCTTCTTTCTGTTTTCTAAGTGCTTCAAGAATATTTTTTTTCGAATTGAGTGACTCGCTAAATTCTTTCAAAATGATCTTTAAACTCTCTACACTGATTTTCAGTTTTTCTCTCTCATCCTTCTTTTTCCCATAGCCCTCTGTTCTGATGCGCAATCCATTGATATCATTTTCAATATTGGTTATTTCCTTATCGATCAATGCCATCGTGTCTCTCAGGTTGTCATATGCTTTCCTGTATTCCTCTACTTTCGGATCTCATCAAATGTTTTTTCCGCTTTGCTGGCGGATTAATGAATGCAGCAGTGAACATTCCCTGAGGCACTCGAACTGCATTTTCAAAAATCCCGGGCAACTCATCAAGACTTGAAAATGGGAACAAATTGTGAGCTATCCAGGCCGGAACCTCCTTTTTTCCCGTAATATTTGTATCTGGTCCCCTGACAGTGAACTCACCCCCGAGTTTTTTAGTGAGCATGTATATTGCTCCATTTGCGAGCACTTCAACAGTCACATAAGCAGAGTTTTCTCCCCGCCGTTTGAAATCTTTTTCGCTATATGGCAGGTAATCGAACAGGACATAACCTATCGCTTCAAGGATGGTGGTTTTCCCATGCCCATTCAGACCGCAGATGCCGTTAATGCCTTCTTTGAACTCAATTGTTTCATGGCTGTATGATTTAATGTTCTTTAATTCTACTGATTTAATAAGCATTTAAGAATCCCCTATACGTGAAAGAAGAGTCTGTTGCGCCACTTCTGCTTTACTTTCGTTCACTATTCCTTTACTTTTGATTTTTTCAAACCCCCATCTCAGTTCCTTCTGGATATCCGCAGGTTCGAACTTCGCGTTGATCTTCTTTTTAATATCGAGAATATTCTTTACGATCTCTTCTTTATGGTCCCGGTATCTGCTATCATTTTTTACCATGTCGGAAAAAACAAAAAGCTCTATCTGTTCCCGCGTCAGCCCACGCAAGTCCCCAACATTTACAGCATACTTGGAATTGCTCCTCATTATCTTTACATCTGACCATAGCGGCTTGAATTGTTTTATGACCATGTCCTTTATGCGCTCAAGATTCACGTTGGATTTCGGGAAGCCCATATCACCATAGAGTATGAGTTCAACAAGAGCATCTTGCTGCAACGTACGTTCACTCTCTATTTTTGAACTTATTTTCGAATATAGTTCATCAGGAGTAGAGATACCGCTCATGTCGAGTTTGATGCGCCTGACAGGGCGTGTCATTGGTGTTATGAGTTTTGGGCCGCTATCCCTGACATGATA
>CAVWCX010000007.1:0-182423 GCA_963753595.1 Candidatus Methanoperedentaceae archaeon
AATATGTAAATAAGACATATGCAATGACAAGCATCACTATAGAATGTTTCAATCCTGCCCGCGGATTTCCCTCACCCATCTGTCCAGCCACCAGTCCTAAAAACAAGCCTTGCAGCAGTGAGGCATGATAAAAAAGTGTTTTTATATTTGCGAGACTGGAAGTCTTGAACACTGAGACCGCACCGCCTGTGGGCATTTTTGCAAGGAAATACACCAGGAGGACCACGATTATAAATAAGAATACAAAAAATGAAAGATAGACGATCAGTACATATATAAACAGGCTAGCGAACCGTTCATCTTTCAATCGCTCTCCCAATATCTGCATCTTTGGCTGCAATTGAAAGAACGTTTCGAATATCGCTTGTAGGATTCGCTGGCTCTTACGATCAAAGTGATTACTCCTTGAAATTGCGCTCGATTCAATGCGTTTTTCAAATTTCTGTAACGCACTTGTGGTTATCGTCCCCCATTCGATAGCGCAGCTTACCTTTTTTATCTCATAAGTAAGTAATCCCAGGTTTGATCGGCCGTATGCTCGATGGCCTGGGTGAGCGTCAATCCAGCCTCGTTCATGCCGGCAAGCCGTTTCAGGAAATCAGGCATTCTGTCTTCAAATTTTCTTATCCTGTCGTGTTCGAAACTCAAAAAAAAAACAGTAAATGGGGTAATGACAAAAAAGAATAAGGCCCATTAAAAAATGGTTTTCTATGGAAATATAAGCCCTGGTATTGAAAAATAGATATATTATAGAAATGGGTACTGTTATGAAGAATGTTCTGCCGGGTTTTTCCATGAACATTTTCAGGGGATTAAACAGGAAAGACTTTATTTTAGATAGTTTTTCGTAATGTTCCAGTTTCTTCATATCCCAGGATTCACGGGACTGTTGCGCCTTTAATTGTGGAACATCTTTAAAAACCTCCGGGCTTTTGACTCTGGTATAAATGACAGGCATTTCTTCTCGAATGCCAGAAATAGTGTCTATAAGAACAATAAAGAGCAGGGTGCCAACAGGAATCACGACATATATTATTAATGACAATAAGAATTCTACTCCGCCTTTTAGTAATCCCAGAACAACTATTATTACAATAAGAAATAATGGTCCTGCGACCAGTGCGCTGACATAGACCTCCCCAAAAAGGCCCAGCGTCTCAAGGAAAAACCTTTGGTCCTGGGCAGCAGTTCTCCTGATAAAATTCAGACCTGTTTTTAAAAAACAGACTCAAGTCTCCGCCGCTGTTTATTACAGAGATGAGATTATCGATAAAATCCTTAAACTTCCTCGAAGGTGTCCTCATGCTTGCATTATGAAGAGCTGTTACTATGTCCATCCCGAAATATTCCATATCCCGGACGATCAGGGCAATTTCTTCTGCAGTGCCGCCATAGATATGGATATATGAACCCAGGGACTTGAACATATCAATTATATTCATCCCGCCCCTGCTCAGCGCATAAAGGTAAGTTACAGCATGAGGCATGGAACGGTCTATAAGATACGACCGGTTTTTCGCTTTAAATGCCGGATAAGAGATCAATAACAGATATGTAGCATATCCCCCGATCATTGCCCAAATTGCAGTGATCAGGAATATTGTGAAGCTGTTTTGTGTTAGATACGGTGCTATAATAAATCCAAAAACAAGAGATATCAAGGCTGCAATGAGTCCGTACAATAAAGAACTGCACACATAACTATGCACATTTCTAGCTATATGCGCCTTCCTTATACTTCCCCTTAGCTCATCATAAGTTCTACGATATACAAATTTTCCAAACAGGATCATCCGGTCTCTGAATTTATCATGATTTTACAAACTCTTTTAATCGGTCATTTTTCATGTTTGTTATGACCTCTTTCGGATCGATATAGTATGCTCGGATGATATTTGCGAAACTCTTGTAATCACGGATATTGTTTTTTACCATATACTGAAGTATTGCTTTTCTATTGTCGATCTCATCAAGTAACTGATCCATTCCCCAGCCCTTCACTCATGATATTGATCATTACATAGGATTCGCCGCCCTTTTCAAAACTGTCATCCAGCGGATTCCATTTGAACATATCGTTGATCCTGATATTACCTGTGCGCGGATCAAGACCTGTGATCTCTACTATTTGCTTGCATCTCCTGCTTTTTTTCCCTTTTACTATAATTTGTATCTGGACTGTAATTATATCAAGCGCCTTTAACATGGCGTGGGGAACGTTTATTGGTTCATTTTCCAGCCTGTTTATTACGTCCTGGACGTCCTGCATGTATCGTGGAATATGTAGTGTGCCCCGTACTCATGGCCTGGAACAGGGTTCGCGCTTCGCTACCCCTCACTTCGCCCACGATTATATATTCCGGTCTCTGGCGCAATGCTGCTTTTAGCAGGTCGAACATATCAATTTCACTTTCACCTTTTGCAAAGGGTTCCCTGGTTACTCCTGCTATCCAGTTCTCATGGTACAAAGTGAGTTCTCGTGTATCTTCTATAGTCACAACCTTAGACACTGGTGGAATGAATAATGATATGGAATTCAGTGTCGATGTCTTGCCAGAAGCTGTTCCGCCCGCTATCAGGAGGCTCTTATTATTTTCTACTGCTATCCATAGATAAGCCATCTGTTCTATGGATAATGTGTTGAAATTTATGAGGTCAATAGGAGTGAAGGATCTTCTTTGAACCTTCTTATTGTGAAAGAACTTCCTCGTGTGGTTATGTCACGCCCGAGCGTAGCCTGAAGACGCGACCCATCTGGCAATGTAGCGTTAACGAGCGGTGAACCCAGCGAGATATGTTTGCGTCCCTTCTGGCATAATTTAATAACAAAAGAATTAAGCTCAATTTCATCAAATTGAATATTCGTCTTTATGTTCCCGTATTTCCTATGATACAAGAAAACCGGTATACCAACACCGTCGCAGGAGATATCCTCGATCAGAGGATCATTCAAGAGTGAATTGATCTTCTCGTATCCCAGGAAATTCCGGTTCAAATAGTATACAATTTTATATACTGTCTGTTCTTTCAACGATTTAGAATATTGGTAAAGTAGTTCTATAGCATGTTCTTCTAATTTATCTTTTTTTTGCTTGTATTCATAAAGCGCCTCTTCTTCGGTCAGTATATCCTGGAGATCAATATTAATTTTCTCAAGAAGCATTCTTTCAAAAGATGACAGCACAGGCTCTCCAATGTAATATAGTGTTTCTTTGGTCCGGATTTTATTTAGAATATATACAAATACATACGGTTCATTTATCCAGTACTGTTCAACTTTACTGAAGCTCTCTGGAATATCAAATAAAACAATGTCGCCGTGTTTTGAACGTTCATACGGGGCTATTTCCTGCTTGCCCTTCTTACGGAAACCTAAAGCGTTCCTTATACGATTCATCATTTTACCCCCGATCATTTTTGATTATGTAATCACTATAAATTTAAATATGTTTATATATGTTTAGTTACTTATATCTTTTTTGGAATTATGGAACAACACAGGATAGCCACTGGTATCAGATCATTAGATCCCATAATTAAAGGAGGATTTCCCTCAGGTTCGTTCATAGTCCTGCTTGGGGAGATAGGGGCTGGCAATATTGAATTCGCCTACACTTCCATGATAATGAGTCCCCTTGAACAAAAAAAGCAAACTGAAGACACTTCTGCAATGCAAGCCGGTGCTAATTACAGATACTCAAATAAGGTATGTTATGTTTCAATAACACGATCAAAAGAAGATATAATGAACGAAATTGCATTTGGTTTTTCCAGGGAGTATAGTACAGCGCTCAAAGATGTGATAAATTTCCAGGATTTTTCGAAGCAATTTTTTTCAAAATCGTCTGTTCCTTCAAGATGGATATCAGAAAAAATATCCTTTGAGAAACTAAGTGAACCTGTGCCAGACGCAAATCTCCTGGTGGATCTTGTAAGTTTTCTTGAGAAGAACGCATCGGATAGTATGGTTATTATCGATTCTTTGACTTCTCTTGCCCAGTATTGTGAAGAATTCATGAAATGGAATGAACTTTTGTTCTTCCTCAGGGCACTGCAAAAGGCTTCGAAACATTGGAATGGGGTTGTGTATGCCATATTGAGCAAGAATGTTTTCGACAGGCGAAAAGAAGAATCTATTATAGAATGTGCCGATGGGGTGCTTGTATTTGATTGGGTGGAAACGGGCGTTGCACAGAGACAACAAATAATGTATATTAAAAAGTTTGGTGGACTTCTTCCAACCCTGGAGAAAGATAATATTGCAAACTTCGAGATAAAAATAATGCCTGCTACAGGTTTTCAGGTGACTAATATAAAGCAGATCGTATCTTTTGGCAGGTAACATGGAAAGGATTGAAACTGGTATTGCAGATCTTGATGAAATGTTAAATGGAGGAATCCCACAGGGTTGTGTTACTACCATCATAGGGGGATTCGGTACTGGAAAATCCACACTTGCCCTGAAATTTATTCATTCTGGCCTGGTCAAGGGTGAAAGATGTCTTTATATAAGTATCGACCAAAAAGAAGAACTTATCAAAAGTTCAGCTTTATTCGGATGGGATTTTGAGCCATATATCAAAAGTTGTGCATTTAAATTAATGCGGTTGAGCCCTACTACTATTAAGACCACTGTTGCAAAAATCGAAAGCGAATTGCCGGAACTTATAAAAACATTTGCTCCGAAGAGGCTCGTTATTGATCCTATTACTTTGTATGAAATGATTTTTGAAAATGAAGGGGAAAGGAGAGAACAATTGTTTAAACTTGTTGAGATGATAAGAGACAGTGGAACTACGTCTTTAATTGTATCCGAATCAAGCAAGGAGTCACCATACCTGTCACGATTCGGGTTGATAGAATATATAGCAGACGGGGTAATAACACTAAGGAATATTCGCGGAACTGATATGAAATCAGTTGCCCGGATGATAGAAATATCAAAAATGCGGATGACGGAACATTCGGATGCCATCAAACCTTATAAGATCACAAAAGATGGAATTGTTGTTCATATGGGAGCACAGCTTTTCGGTGAATTCTAATAAAAATACCTGAATAAACCATAATACTTTTTCTATCGTAACTACTTTATATTGAACTTTACCCCGATCTTGAACAATCTTTTTGTAGGCAAATTCCTGAGCTCACATCCGGTTTTCTCGTTAAGTTCATCCAGGATTTCATTTAACTTATCTTCGCTTTGCGCTGAAACTGTGAACCAGACATTAAAATTAGCGGGCCGCAGATAGTTATGCGACACTTCATCGTATTCATTGATAATACCGGCGACTTCATCCACTCTCTCAGGGGGCACCTTCATAGCAACAAGCGTGCCCATGCCCCCTGTCTTTTTTGTGCTTATTATAGGACCTATGCGCCTTATAGCGCCTTCTTTCTGGAGCCGCTGGATTCGCCTTATTACATCATCCTCTTCCAATCCCAGGTTTTCCCCCAACTCTTTGAAGGGTTTATTCACAAGGGGAAAATCTATCTGGATCGCGTTCAATATTTTTTTATCAACATCATCCAGTGAAATTTTAGATTGAGCCAAAAAAATCACTTTCCTCCTGGCTTATATACACAATACGGCTCTTCTTCCAGATAATCTCCCGTACCTGCATATGCCCTGGCGCGGCAGCCGCTGCATACATTCTTATACTCACAAAGACCGCATTTGCCTTTGAGCAGTCCCGGGTCTCGAAGTTCACAGAAAACCGTTGATTTTTCCCATATCATCTTAAAAGGTTTTTGCTTGATATTCCCGGCCAGGGCAGGGAGATATCCGCATGGATAGACATCACCTTTACTTGAAACAAAACAAAAAGCTGACCCGCCAAGACATCCTTTGGTCATGGCTTCAAGACCGTGTGTCTCAGGTGTGATCCGTATCCCTTCGGCCTTTGCACGCTGCCGCATTATCCTGAAATAGTGTGGGGCGCATGTAGCTTTTAACTGCATCCTTTTATCCTTGCTCCTGTCATAGAACCAGTTGAGCACCCGTTCATATTCAGCAGGCGGGATCTCTTCGGATTCTATTTCCTCGCCCCTTCCAGTCGGGACAAGAAGGAAAATATGAAGGGCTGATGCTTTGAGTTCAATTGCAAGATCATATATTTGCGGGATCTCTTTAAGATTTCTCTGTGTGATCGTGGTATTTATCTGGAAACCCAAACCTTCTTTTTTCAGGATTTCAATTGCACGAAGTGAAGCTTCAAATGCACCGGGCTCTCCCCTGAAAACATCATGCATTTCCTTTGTTGCCCCGTCAATGCTAATGCTTACCCGCTGGATTCCCGCATCTATCAATTTCCTGGCAATTCCAGGTGTAAGAAGCGTACCATTTGTCGCAAGCACCGCACGCATTCCCTTTCCTTTTATGTATTGTGCGATCTCATATATATCAGCGCGAAGCAGTGGCTCTCCTCCGGTGAGGATTATTATCGGCTTGTACTCGACCAGTTCATCCACAAAATGTTTTGCCTCGGCTGTAGTTAATTCTCCGGGCTGCGGCTCTTTAATTGCGGATGCCCTGCAGTGTATGCAGGCAAGGTTGCAGGCATTGGTCAGCTCCCATGCGATGAGTCTTGGGGGTTTAACTTTTTGTTCTATCAATAGAATCACGTATTATCGCATTATCCTTTATTACCTTAATCTTTATGTAATAAGCGAAGAAATAATACTGTTATGAATTGGAATTATCTAAATACAGCTTTTGGAATAGTATGGGTCGTATTCATTGTTTATATTTTGAACCTGATCTGGCAGCGAAGGGCTCTTGTAAGCGAACTTAAAATGCTTGAAAGTTTAAAAGAATAAAATGTTAGATGATATGTTAGATGTATAAATTGACATGGGCATTGAAAATATCCTTGATTATAAAACCATAGCAGTCGTGGGGATATCCGATGATCCAGCGCGTCCGAGCAATTTTGTCGCACGTTTTCTCAAGGAGCATGGCTACAAAATAATTCCGGTAAATCCCAAACTTTCGGAATGGGAAGGGGAAAAATGTTATCCTGACCTTCTGTCAATACCTGTAAAAGTGGATATTGTTGATATTTTCAGGCGCTCTGAAGCCATTCCTCCCATCGTGGATGAAGCGATCTCTATAAAAGCAAAAGCAGTCTGGATGCAGGAAGGTATCATTAACGAAGAGGCTGCTGCAAAAGCACGAAAAGCGGGGATCGAAGTTGTTATGGATAAGTGCATGAAAAAGGAATTTGTTAAATTCAAAAGCAGATGAATTTATGGACTTCTTTATGAAAACTGCAATTGAAGAAGCAAAAATCGGGCTCCATGAAGGCGGTATTCCAATAGGTTCAGTTCTTGTAAAAAACGGCAAAATCGTGGGTAGAGGACATAACAGGCGCGTCCAGGAAAATGATCCTGTCATGCATGCCGAAATAGATTGCCTGCGCAAAACCGGAAGAATTGGAAATTACGCCGGAACGATACTATATTCCACATTGATGCCATGCTATCTTTGCGCTGGTGCAATTGTCCAGTTCGGAATAAAGAAAGTTTTCGCTGGTGAATCAAGAACATTTGAAGGTGCAATGGAATTCATGCAGTCGCATGGGGTTGAGGTAATAGATCTTGACATTGAAGAATGCATGCAAATGATGACTGAATTCATTAAAAAGAACCCGCGTATATGGTATGAGGATATTGGAAAACTTTGAAACTTTTCTAAAGAAGTTTTAAATTACCTGTTATCTTATCAAGTTCCCCTATCTCAGCAGGCCCAATTCCAAGCACAGTAGTCGTTCCTGGAGGCACTTCGGTCAATCCTGCATCAGTGATGAGTACGGCGGGAAGACCATGCCTTCTTGCAAGCTCTCTTAATTCAAAAAGTTCCTTTAGATTCGCAACTCTTAAGACCACTTTCTTCTGTCCTCCTTCTTTCCACGCATCACGGACTTTTTCGCTTGTAAATTCGTAAGTGGAAATGGCTGCATGGGCGACCTGGACAGCAAGTTTGCCTTTTGATAATTTCAGGTCATCGCGCACAATTATGCATTGTTTATAATCCGCCATAAGAACACCATATTATTAATTGAAAAAGAACACCACGTCACTGGATCATCATGCCTTTTTCATCAAATTTCAATACATCTTTCCGGTCTGCCCATTCTTTTCCGAGCCTGAGGGAATCTTCCATGTTGAAATCCCCAACTCTTATATTTTCAGCATTTTTTATGATCGCGTCAAAAGGGATTGACATGATTATTTCGGATTTTTTGATTATGATCCTTCTTCCATCAATCGCTATGCTTTCCCCGATATCGATATAGTCCTGTTTTACAAATTTACCTATATAATTATGAATGTTTAATTGTGCGTCTTCTTCTAAATTCAGGGGGTTTTTCTTGAAAAAACCAGTGATCTTGGCAATAATAGACATTTACACCTTTTATTGTTTATTCTTGAATAAATACTATTGGAACAATAATTGATATAAATCCCGTTTTAGAAATTATTTTAAAAATTATTTAACGAAAAGTCCGCATTTGCAAGAACCTCTTTTTTGTATATCAAGAGTCCTGTGGATACATGGACAGATAAGATCCCTATCTTTTTTCTTATCTCCTGTAACCATCCGGCAGCCGCAATATTGTATCCCGTATTCCCTCTTATTCTGGGAAAGCCCTTTTATTGCCTGGACAACGATATCATAATCAGGATTCAATTTCAGACCGTTATCTTTCGCATACCCTTTTGCCCATTCGTATATTCCACTTTCTATATCATCCATTTTAATCACTTTTAATTATTTTTGCAATGTTTTTTCCAAACTCCCTGCATTTTATAAGTCCTGCCTCATCGGGTTTTTCATGAATAAGAAGCCCATCGATCGTTTTCATGCCAAAGCCTTTGAGCCTGTTCGTTATGAGGTCCACGACTTCAGGAGACCAGCCATATGAACAAAAAGCTGCTCCTGCTTTTCCTTTCAGGTCAACATTTTTTGCCTGGTCAATAAAAACCTCAAGAGCTGGCATAATTTCATGATGATAAGTTCCCGAACCTAGTACCAGCCCATCAATTCCCAAGATATCTTCTATTTTTGCCTCATGGACATGAGTAATCTTAACGTCCAAACCTTCTGATTTTAAACCCTGGGCGATCGCTTTTGCCATTATCTCGGTATTGTGCGTTGCAGAATCGTATATTATTGCCACTTTTGTCATATTTTACCCCAATTTGTCTTAAGTGGTTCTTTAATCTTTATTACCAATAAGATTATCGCACACTAAATCCATATTCGGCCTCCATATGCAAAGTTAGAATTTTGATTAGAATGAAAAAACGATATTGGTGAGAATTTGGCTAAACATTTTCAATCAGTATATGAAACATCTGATAAAAACAAGCTTGAAGAATTGCTGTTGGAACAAGAAGAGAAATCCAGTTTATCTGAGAAATATCTGAGGACGATAATCGAATCATCTTTGTATGGAATAACTGTTGTGGATGAAAATGGCAAATTTGAGTTCGGAAACGATTCTTTTTTTAGAACGATCGGTTGGCGCAAGGAAGAAATTATTGGCCAATATTTCATGAAAATAATCCCTTATGACGCAAGAGAATTTGTACTGGGGCATTGGCAAGGCGTTCAAACCGATAAGGGAGGATTTCATGAGATCAAAATCAAAACGAGATATGGTGGAATAAAATATCTGAATGTATCAAGCTCTTTCGTAGAGATCAAAGGGAAGAACAAAGTTATTGCCATTGTTCATGATATCTCCGAAAATAAAGAACAGGAGATAAAGCTTAGAGAATCAGAGGAAAAATATCGTGACCTCTTTGAAAACGCCCAGGATGCCATGTATGTAGTCGATGATGAAGGTAATTTTTTGAAAATGAACAAGGTTGGACTTCAAACACTCGGATGTGTTATAGAAGAAGTAATTGGTACAAATATTTCTAAATGGATCACACAGGAAAGTATAAAAATCATTAGTGAGCGCCGGAAAAAACGTCAATCTGGAGAAAAGATGGATCAAGTAGATATCCTCGAGATCGTATGTAAGAATGGCGATCATAGATGGGTTGAAATAAAAACCAGGGAAATCAAAGAAGGTAAGAGAACAATTGAAATTCATGGTATAGCCAGGGATATTACTGAAAATAGATTATTAAAACAAGAACTCAAGAAATCCAATAAACAACAGAAGCTTCTTTGCTATCTAATTCAGGGTACGCGTGGAGGAAAGACCAGAGCATTGATCTTGAAGCATCTTAATGACAGATCTTATAATGCGCATCAATTATCAACAGTTATGAATATGGATTATAAAACTATCAGACACCATCTTGGGGTTTTAATAAAGAATGGAATAGTAGAAAAAGGTAATGATGGATACTCTGATTTATATTTCATTTCAAAAAATATGGAAGAAGATTTAAACACGTTTAATGAGGTTTGACAAAAAAAGGCTAAATATAACTGTCATTACTCATTCCATTATCTTTATTTTCATAATATAAAGAAGGAGAATGTCTTTGGAGGAAAAAATACCACCGCCCCCCAACCCGCCAACGCTTTTCTAAGCATGCTTATATTTAATTATCTATTTAAATCACTTTTCCCAAACTTTACCCAAGCATTGGCATATAAATTTAATAAAAATAGGAAGTTATTTCCAATACGGTTTTCTCAACTCAATATATGCATTATGAGCCACAGTTGCTCCATTCGCGACAGCCACTACAACGAGCGCAAGATCAGAAGCGATATCCCCAACAGCATATATCCCATCGATATTAGTCTTCTGGGTCTTATCCGTTTTAAGATATCCCCTGTCATCCATTTCAAGACCAAGTTTCTTGAATATCTCAGTGTTTGGGGTCATGCCCAAAGCCAGGACCACTGAATCCACAACCTGCTGGATGTTTTCATCTTCCTTCAGGTCTTTCATTATAACTTTTTCGACCTTGTCCGTACCGGAAATTTCAACAACTTCAGTATTATATAACACCTTGATTTTATCGATCGCTTTCAGGCGTTCTATCTTATTCGGTACTGCCCTTAATTCATCATTCTTGCAGGCAATGGTAATAAGATCCGCAGTTTCGGCGAGGCTTAGAGCTGCGTCCGCTGCTGAATTCCCGCCGCCCACTATTATGACACGCTTCCCCTGGAAATTCTGGGGATTCCTGACATAATAATAAACGCCCCTTTCATTCGTACTGAATTTTTCTTCACCCTTTATACCGCCTGTCGCAGGAGAACTGCCAGTTGCAAGAACCAGGATCTTACCTCTGTATTCCCCGCTTTCTGAAATGACCTTCTTGTCTTGGTGTAATCTCATTCACACGTTCTTTTTTCATATCCACTTTCAGTTTCTTTGCTTCATCCATCCAGCTATTTACAAGGTCAGAGCAAGTTGATTTCTCGCAGAGTCCAGGGAAGTTCTCGATCATCTTGTTCGGGCATAACCATGACAGGATACCACCCCAATTGGAAGCTTCAAATATCGCCGTCTTGAGTCCCCGGTATGCACACAAAATCCCTGTTGTCAGCCCGCCCGGGCCGCCGCCAACGATGATCACATCAAAATCGTATTTTTCAGCTTCAATTTTTGCCTTCTCCTCTTTTTTAGACATATAATCCTTGATAGCAGCATGCAGTGCATCCGCCGCAAGGTTAGAGCAGTGCATCTTGATGAGCGGCAAACCTCCAAGTTCCTCGGCAACCTCACCGCGTGTGATCTTAAGAGCCTCTTCCAGCGTTTTCCCGATAGCCATTTCCGTGATCATACTGCTTGTTGCGATAGCGGACCCGCAGCCGAACGTTTTGAATTTCACATCCTTCAGGATATTGTTCTCGACTTTGATCTGTATCTCCATTAAATCCCCGCATACGGGATTCCCAACTCTTCCCGTGCCATCTGCATCCTTTATCTGCCCCACATTTCTCGGATTCCTGAAATGATCCATTACCTTTTCTGAATATTCGAATTGCTCTTCCATATTATTTCCTCGTATAAAGCGGTGACAATTCCCTCAATCTTGCGACGATCTTCGGGACTGATTCAATTACATGATCCACATCTTCTTCGGTGTTACCACGTCCAAGCGTAAGCAATAATGAGCCGTGCGCTTCCTCATGCCTTAATCCTGTTGCGATAAGAACATGCGAGGGCTCAAGCGTTTTTGAAGAACAGGCAGATCCTGTGCTTGCTGTTATCCCCAGGTCATTAAGCTGGAGTATGATGCTTTCACCTTCTATGAAGCTGAACCTGAAACTTGCATTATTGGGAAGCCTTTTTGTCCTGTGGCCTGTAAGATAGGTATATTCGATCTTAAGGATATTATCGATAAGCCTGTCCCGCATTTTTATATTTCTTGCGCTTTGTTCTAGCATTTCTATTTGTGCGATCTGGGCGGCTTTACCCATGCCGGCGATACCCGGAATATTCTCTGAACCGCTTCTCATCCCGAATTCCTGCCCACCACCGAGCATGAAAGGAATTAATCTTGCGCCCTGTTTAATATACAGCGCACCTGTGCCTTTTGGCCCTCCCAGGTCATTTGAAGAGATCGTCAGGAAGTCGATATGTTCCTTTTCAACATCCACCGGAATTTTACCAACAGCAGCAGTCCCGTCAACATGGAACATTACCTTCGCATCAGTTGCTATCTGGCCAATTTCTTGTATTGGCTGGACTGTTCCTATCTCGCCGTTAGCATACATTACTGAAATCAGGATCGTTTTATCTGTTATGGCATTCTTTACCTGTCCGGGATTCAGGAGCCCGTCCTTATCCACAGGAAGAAATGTGACCTCAAACCCGTTCCTTTGCAGGTCTTTTAATGTATTCATAACTGACATATGCTCTATCGAAGTCGTGATTATATGATTGCCTTTATCCTTATAGCGCATGGCTGCACCGCGAAGTGCGAGATTGTTGGATTCTGTTGCGCAGGAAGTGAAAATAATGCTCTTTGAATTCGGGGCGCCTACCAGCTTTGCTACGCTGATCCTGGCATTTTCAAGCTCTCTCTTGGCTTTTCGTCCCTGGGAGTGAAGGGATGATGGATTACCGATCTCTGTTTCAAAAAATGGTATCATTGCTTCAAGCACGCGTGCATCTACGGGTGAAGCTGACCCGTAATCCATGTAAACCTGTTTCATGTTGTCACTTTTATTAATCTGTTTTTGACCCTTATATTTATCCCTAGATACGCCTGTCTCTGCCCTCAGGCCCTTCGCATTCCGGTATATAGCATGTCGCATCTATGAACGAGCATGTTTCTTTGCAGCTCGGGCACCTTTCCGGTGGAGTGGCTTTTCCTTCGAACTGGTATCCGCACAATGAACATTTCCACTGTATTTTCATAATTACCTCCTAAAACCACATAGTACCATCAGCATCAAGCACAAGGTCGTTAAGCGTAGCAGCTCCAACTATCTCGGCTTTTGGAATGAAATCACCAGTTGCAAGGTTTATCAGTTGGCAGCTCTGCTCACAAACCATGAGTTTAACACCTGCTTTTATGGTCTGGTCCATTACTTCTTTAAGTGTGGGAAAAGAACCCATCTTTATCTTTTCAGCATTTCCCTTTTTTACGACCGTAACGCCCATCCCGAGGAAATAGATTATAGGATCAATCCCCATTGCCTTTGCGGTCTGTGCAAGGATGAAAGGGGAATAAAGTCGTTCTGGTGTATCGATTCCGCTTGTCTGGACGTATAGAATGTTTGTCATTTGGATCTCCCGGTATAATATTAGGTTTTATAATAGATACACTTTTGCATTTTATTTTATCTTTATACTCTGCAGGTCTGCCGCGACTGGGAGAAACCACAATGCAAACCCAAGAGGAACACGGAGTCATGAGATGCCCCGCATCTCAGGAGGCTGTCCGATAATTAACTGAAAAACTCTCCGATTTTTCCATAATTCCAAATTATAATCAAGCCCATTGCTTGCGAAATAATTTCAAAACATTTATATCATACAAATACAGTTTTTAAATAAATATGACTTTCTATAAAGACCTCAAAGACCAGGAACTGCTCTTACCTCCAAACATTCGTGATATGATACCAAAAAATCACATCTGCCATCTGGTTGATAAAATAATCCAGAATATGGATCTATCTGATATCGAAAAGGAATACGAAGGAGCAGGACACCCCGCATATCATCCAAAACTCATCCTCAAGCTTCTGATATTGGGTCAAATAGATGGAGTACGTTCATCAAGGATAATAGCAAAAAATGCTAGAGAGAACGTGGTATACATTTACCTTGCAGGTCTTCTCCAACCTGATTTCAGGACGATAAGCGACTTTCGGAAAAACAATCTTGAAATGGTCAAATCATCATTTCATGAAGTTGTAAAATTCGCAAAAGATCTTGGCATGGTATCTCTTGGTCACATATGCATTGATGGAACAAAAATAAAAGCCAATGCATCAAATCACAGTGCAGTAACAAAAGATGATTTTTTAAAATTGAAGGAACTCGTTGAAAGAGAACTGGAAGAAGGCATCAGAATAGACGAGGAAGAGGACAGGATCCATGGTGATAAGAATATCGATGAGCTGCCAGATAACATCTTTGACAAAACGATAGCGGAAAAATTGAAAGAGAAATATCAGTCAGGGAGCAAAGAACAAAAAGAAAAAATCAAGAAACAGGTTGATAAGATCGAAAAAGAAATCGAAAAATCAGAGAGTGCCATCAGTGCTACTGATCCTGAAAGCAGGTTCATGCCAAATAACAAGAAGGTCACTGAATATTCCTATAATCCTCAGATAACAGCGGATTCTTCTTTTGGGATAATCATTTCCAACGATGTCACGTCAGAGGTAAGGGATGCAAATCAGCTTAAGCCTCAGATAATACAGGCAGAAGAGAATGTTGGAACCCTTCCGGAAGGTACGAAGGTGAGTGCTGATAATGGATATTCAAGCAGCAAGAATCTCAAATTCATGAAGAAAAAAAAGCTGGATGGCTATATCCCGGATGAAAAAACGGCATCAAACCTGAACAAAAATGAAGGAAAACCAGAAAACCCATTCGGTAAAGAGAATTTCGATTATGACCCGATAGAAGATTGTTTCATTTGCCCCAATAATCAGAAACTGACGTTCCGTTTTGAGTATGTGGATATTGCCAAAAACAGAAATGTGCGGATTTATAAAGGCACTCAGTGTAAGCAATGTCCTGATCGTAAAAAATGTTCAAAGAACTCTCGGGATGGAAAAGTGATCAAGAATTATGAGGGGATGGAAGAGGAAAGAAGGAAGATGGCTTCTAAATTGATGTCAAAAGAGGGAGCATTGACATATCAGACGAGGAAAAAGGTCGTGGAGTGCATCTTTGGTCATATCAAGAGGAATCTTGGGTTCAGGGAATTTCTGTTGAGAGGGATTAATGGGGCGAAAATTGAGTTCAATCTTACCTGCATTGCTTCAAACCTGAGAAGAATGTGGAACTTTTTGAATGGATTTATTGAAGTAAGATGTTAAATTGGAGAAGAAGTATCGTTTTTTTTTGTTTGTCTGAAAAATTAGGCAATTATTGCTGAAACATTGCTTGAATAAACTGTATTTGATATCAAATGTCGGTCAACCTCCTCAGCTGCGATTGGGAGCTTCACTGATCGCGAACTGAAGGCGAGAGAAACCAAGAAACCTTTTTTCCAAACTAAAAATAGGCGTGCATGAACAAATTTAAATCGGATAGTGAACTGATTATTGGATCAATTATTTATGTAAGTCTCTTAATGAGATCCATTTCATCAAAGGCATTATAGCGTTTCTCAGTTCTATTCCTTCTTTAGTCAGGGAGTACTCCACTCTTGGAGGTATTTCAGCAAATGCTTCTCTCTTGATTAAGTTCGCATTTTCGAGTTCTTTTAATCTATCTGATAATGTTTTTGGGCCTATCTCGCCCAACTTTTTTTCAAGTTCATTATAGCGTAATTTCTGGTTATTCCCTATTGCACTGATAATCAGGATTGCCCATTTTTTGCTGAGAATGCCTATGATACCTTCAATAGAACACAAACATATATCGTCCTCGTGTGTGGTGCATCTCTTGTTTTCCTTTTGCATAATGACTTCCTTATTTGATAGTTGCTATTTAACTTTAAACTTGATAGTTTAAATACTTTATTAACTGAAGTAACTTTAAAGATAAAAGGAGGTGAAATAGATGTGCTTACAGTGCCTTTCCATTAATAAGAATCATGATAAGCAATTGAATGATTCTAAAGAAACTAAAAATAAAGATGTTGACAGCGAAGAATACGAGAAAGTTTTAAACAAAGGTTTTAACACAACTTAAAATGTCCCTGCCCCTGTTTGAGACTGGGGCAGTTATTTATTCATATAAAATAGGAGATAAAAATGGAAATAATAAATATCATTATGCTCTGGTTGCATTATCTGGCAACTGTAATGTGGATCGGGGGGATGGCGTTTAATCTATTGGTACTTCGCCCTTCGATGATAGTAGTTGATCAAAATCAGCGCCCAACACTCGGAACTACGGTATTGAAGCGTTTCATCATTTTTGCATGGCTAAGCATCGTATTACTGTTCATTACAGGTATTTCAATTGCTTCAAGTCGTATAGCCTTTGAGGATATTTTCAATACAACGTATGGAATTATTTTGTTGAGCAAACACGTTGTAACTTTGATAATGGTCCTTATTGTTACCTGGGTTAGTTTTGTTCTTTCTACGAAATTGGCGCAACTTGCCCCGAAACCGAACACTATCATAATATTAGTAAAAACCAATCTGACGTTGGGCATATTGGTGCTACTATTAACCACAATCTTAAAAGGAGCAGGATAGAAAACAGATTTACAAGAGATCGTTCACTATCCCAACTAATTCAAAACCCTACGCCTGCTTAGAAGACATAAAATATGGTATTCAAATAAGATGCAAAACCCTTGAGCATCCACAGGATGCCCCCGATATTTGAGGTTGACCGACATTTGATATCAAATACAGTTTATTCAAGCAATGTTTCAGCAATAATTGCCTAATTTTTCAGACAAACAAAAAAAAACGATACTTCTTCTCCAATTTAACATCTTACTTCAATAAATCCATTCAAAAAGTTCCACATTCTTCTCAGGTTTGAAGCAATGCAGGTAAGATTGAACTCAATTTTCGCCCCATTAATCCCTCTCAACAGAAATTCCCTGAACCCAAGATTCCTCTTGATATGACCAAAGATGCACTCCACGACCTTTTTCCTCGTCTGATATGTCAATGCTCCCTCTTTTGACATCAATTTAGAAGCCATCTTCCTTCTTTCCTCTTCCATCCCCTCATAATTCTTGATCACTTTTCCATCCCGAGAGTTCTTTGAACATTTTTTACGATCAGGACATTGCTTACACTGAGTGCCTTTATAAATCCGCACATTTCTGTTTTTGGCAATATCCACATACTCAAAACGGAACGTCAGTTTCTGATTATTGGGGCAAATGAAACAATCTTCTATCGGGTCATAATCGAAATTCTCTTTACCGAATGGGTTTTCTGGTTTTCCTTCATTTTTGTTCAGGTTTGATGCCGTTTTTTCATCCGGGATATAGCCATCCAGCTTTTTTTTCTTCATGAATTTGAGATTCTTGCTGCTTGAATATCCATTATCAGCACTCACCTTCGTACCTTCCGGAAGGGTTCCAACATTCTCTTCTGCCTGTATTATCTGAGGCTGAAGCTGATTTGCATCCCTTACCTCTGACGTGACATCGTTGGAAATGATTATCCCAAAAGAAGAATCCGCTGTTATCTGAGGATTATAGGAATATTCAGTGACCTTCTTGTTATTTGGCATGAACCTGCTTTCAGGATCAGTAGCACTGATGGCACTCTCTGATTTTTCGATTTCTTTTTCGATCTTATCAACCTGTTTCTTGATTTTTTCTTTTTGTTCTTTGCTCCCTGACTGATATTTCTCTTTCAATTTTTCCGCTATCGTTTTGTCAAAGATGTTATCTGGCAGCTCATCGATATTCTTATCACCATGGATCCTGTCCTCTTCCTCGTCTATTCTGATGCCTTCTTCCAGTTCTCTTTCAACGAGTTCCTTCAATTTTAAAAAATCATCTTTTGTTACTGCACTGTGATTTGATGCATTGGCTTTTATTTTTGTTCCATCAATGCATATGTGACCAAGAGATACCATGCCAAGATCTTTTGCGAATTTTACAACTTCATGAAATGATGATTTGACCATTTCAAGATTGTTTTTCCGAAAGTCGCTTATCGTCCTGAAATCAGGTTGGAGAAGACCTGCAAGGTAAATGTATACCACGTTCTCTCTAGCATTTTTTGCTATTATCCTTGATGAACGTACTCCATCTATTTGACCCAATATCAGAAGCTTGAGGATGAGTTTTGGATGATATGCGGGGTGTCCTGCTCCTTCGTATTCCTTTTCGATATCAGATAGATCCATATTCTGGATTATTTTATCAACCAGATGGCAGATGTGATTTTTTGGTATCATATCACGAATGTTTGGAGGTAAGAGCAGTTCCTGGTCTTTGAGGTCTTTATAGAAAGTCATATTTATTTAAAAACTGTATTTGTATGATATAAATGTTTTGAAATTATTTCGCAAGCAATGGGCTTGATTATAATTTGGAATTATGGAAAAATCGGAGAGTTTTTCAGTTAATTATCGGACAGCCTCATTTGTCGGGGGCAGTGACTTTATGCAATCTTCATTTTGCCGTCAATTACAGATACATGATCCTGCAATTCAAGCTTTTTAGATCCAATTTCCGAATTAAATGAATCAAGCTGCTTTTTTGAACTATCAAGCTCTTTTTCGGATTTTATAAGCTTATCCCGTAAAGCGGATAACACATCGTTCACTTCTTTTTCATCCTTAATTATCTTCATCTTTGAGATATCATCTTTTTTAAGTTCGATATCCTTAATGATCACATAATATTCTGTTTTCATTTCCCCAAGAGACGATGATGCAAGTTGTATCTGTGGCAGGATTTTATCCGTTTTCGGAAGATTCAATACCCCGCTTTCAACGATTTTCTGCAATTCAATAAAGAACCCGGGGGGAACATCAACCGGACAGGATAAACATAAATTCAACGCATCCCGGTCTTCTGGCTTTAAGACAAGTCTGCCACTAACACTTAATTGCTTCAGCCTGTTGATAACTTTATTCAGAGGTGATATGGTGTCATTAATTTCAAATAATTTTTTGCCAGCATTGTTCTCAAGCAAAACCAGTTCTTCTCTTGACCTGGTATATTGTTTCCATGATTCACCCGTGATCAGGAGGTTTTGTGCTTCTTGTTTTTCGGTGATCTCTTTTTTCAATGAAACTATCTTTTTTTCATTCTCTTTTATTGACCTTTCCATTTGCTCAATGTCAAGAGTGATATTCCTTATAATTCCTATAAGTTCCTGGGATTTATCCAGGGCATCAAGGACCTGCTTTTTTGAATTTATGGGTTCGATCAGTTCTCCAAGAAGCCTTCCAAGGGAATTAACGTCAGTTATAACGTTTTTTGATTCTTCAAAATACACAAGTTTTGTATATTGATAGCTTTTCATCATATTCTCAAGGCAAACTCCAAGGGTCTGGATTGCGCTTTCATGAAAAGCCGCTATTGACTTAACGCTTTTTTCCCCGGGGATTTTAATGTTCTCAAGGAGCACCCTCACCTGCTTTGCCATGTTATCCCTGTTGCTTGAAGCGACCTTGACCATCTTTAGATGGAATCTTCCTTCAGGCTTTGCATTTTCAAGTTCGGCAGTACTGTCCTTTATTTTCCTGAGTGTTTTTTCTATTTGTGGATAAAGGGAAGAAGTGTCCTTCTCTATTTTTTCAGATATTTGCCGGGATATCAACTCAAGCCATTCCGGAAGCTTATCCTGGGCTATTGATTCCCTGGCATTATCTTTTTTCCCAAATAACCTCTCTATCAGTTTCAACTTGAGTCCTTCATATTCCCGCTGAAATAACTATCATATGCGCCCATATCAAAATGCCCGTGGCCGCTCAGGTTGAACAGGATCGTCTTCTTTTCACCGTTCTTCTTACATTCGAGCGCCTTATCTATTGCGCATTTAATCGCATGCGATGATTCAGGTGCAGGAACTATACCTTCACTTCTTGCAAACGTAACTGCTGCTTCAAACACTTCTTTCTGGTGATATGCAACAGCATCTATAAGTTTATCGGCATATAACTGGCTCACGATCGGTGAATCTCCATGGTATCGGAGTCCTCCCGCATGGATAGAAGGAGGCATATATTCATGTCCCATGGTGTACATTTTCAAAAGGGGTGTAAGGCCGGCTGTATCTCCAAAGTCATACCTGAATTCTCCTTTTGTCAGGCTTGGGCATGCGGTAGGTTCAACCCCTATCACTTTTACGTCATGTTTACCTGAGATCTTATCACTGAGGAATGGGAAACTGATTCCTGCAAAATTACTTCCGCCGCCAACGCTTGCGATTATATAGTCGGGATATTCTTCAACCTGGGCAAGCTGTTCTTTGGCTTCCAGGCCTATTACTGTCTGGTGAAGCATTACATGGTTCAAAACGCTTCCCAGTGAATAATGAGTATCTTCATGGCTTGCAGCATCCTCAATAGCTTCACTTATTGCGATCCCAAGACTGCCTGGTGATTCGGGATCTTTAGACAGTATCTTTTTTCCTGAATTTGTAAGGTTGCTCGGGGAGGCGATAACATCAGCACCCCAGAGGTTCATTAGAGACCTGCGGTATGGTTTTTGCGTGTAACTTACTTTTACCATATAAACAGTGCACTTAAGGCCAAAATATGTAGTTGCAAGGGCAAGCGAGCATCCCCACTGTCCTGCGCCGGTTTCTGTTGCCAGCCTTTCCGTACCTTCTTTCATATTATAATATGCCTGGGCTATTGCCGTATTGGGTTTGTGGCTGCCTGCCGGGCTTACGCCTTCATACTTATAAAAGATCTTTGCCGGAGTTTTCAGGGCTGCTTCAAGACGATGGGCTCGATAGAGGGGAGAAGGCCGCCATAATGCATAGATATCCCTGATCTCATCGGGAATGGAAATAAATCTATCCTGGCTGACTTCCTGTTTTATCAGTTCCATAGGAAATATCGGCGAGAGGTCTTTAGGACCAATTGGCTCTTTTGTTCCTGGGTTCAGAGGCGGGGAAACAGGAGTTGGCATATCCGGTAGGATGTTATACCATTTCCTGGGAATATCATTTTCATCTAGAAGTATTTTTGTTTTTTGCATGGAAATAACTCCAGAACTAGTATTTACGAGGGGGTATATTAAGATTGTATAAATAAAAATCTTAATTTATAAATACATAATAAAATATAATATTATTTCTTGATCAATCTCTCTTTTATGAAATAAATACTGATCGCCAGCACTGAAATTGCAAAAAAAGCATCAAATATGGGCTTATATTTGTATTGAATGAAGTTCCCTATGAGCATGTTTATGGCGTTATACAGATTGAAAACAGCTATCAAAGAGAATAACATTGCTATTAGAAAAATTCCTATATAAAAATAATCCTCTATTTTTTCCTTGTTGACCATTTCATGACCTCCTTCTCATTATAAATATAACTAAGATAGCTGATATTGCTGCAAATATTTCAAATCCGGGCTCTTTTGGCGTTGGGATTGCTCCCTGTTGATATCCTCCCAAATCCTGTCTCATTGCTGCTGGAGCTGTTGTCCCCGCTTCCCGGACGAACTTTGAGACCTCAATATTCATTTTCTTTTCAACACTTTCTTTGGGAACTGTCTTTGTTGGGGCAAGAAGCACAGGTTTTTCCCATGTGTTTATCATGGTATCTCCGCGCCAAAGCTCCACCACTACCATATAATTATATTCATCAGGAACAACAAGCTGCACGCTTCTGACTGCCGTAGTCTCATTCACGATCTCGCCGGTTTCGGCATTTGTTTTATCTGCTATCAGGTTTGAATTCGCTTCTCTTGCCTTGACTGTAATCTTCAGGTTATCGGAAGTATCCGGCCCCCTGTTTTCAAGATATATATCGGATTTTATTGAAACCTTTCCAGCTGATACACCACCGACCGTGAAATCGATATTATTCAGTGTGACGCCGCTAAGCTTTGACCGGGGGGTAAGGGCATTCAATCCCCTGATATTTACTGTGCCGCTATCGCTGATGCTTCCATTATCAAAAAGCAGGATATTCAACTCGTACCCGCCATTTCTTTCCACATTCAGGTTAGTTGAAACAGGTATTGTTTTTTCTAATTCGGAGCTTGTTTCCGGAATTGGGGCAGAGACCTGCGTCTCAAGAAGCCCGTTGTCGCTGTTTATTGCCCTTATTAACATTGATGCGTTCCGGGTTTTATCTCCATGATGATTTATATATGCAGTGACATTCACTTCTATCCGGGCGCTTGTCACTTCAATGGGCCTGACGTCAACCTCGCGGATGGAAATGGATGAGGGAGGGATCCAGGGTGGGGCCTCTTTTTGAAGAATATCTTTATTAATCTGGACAATGGCAAATGATAAGATCAACACGGATGCCAATATTATTGTGAGAATGTAACCCGGTTTCATAATCCCACTCCTAAAAGAATTACTTCTTATATAAACTTTGCCACTAAACTTATTCGGTATTCAGCAGTTCACTTCAAGAAATATGGATTTAAGATCTCTAAAAATCAAATTCTATTAAAACAGGAGTTTTTATTATTTCGATATTATTACCTTCAATATAGAGCTTCTCTATTTCCCTGGCGGTAAAACCTGCTTTTAATAATTTTGCTCTCTCGTGTGAAGTTTTTAACATTCCATTCACCTATCCAATCTATTAATTTAGTAAAATCTATCAATTTATTGTATAGTAAAAAATTGATTTTTTTAGCATATATAGGTGACTTGAAATTGTATGCTCAACATCATCGTTATAATTATGTTTGGTTGATCTAAAACTCAAGAAGCGTTCTCTGGAAAGGATCTTCAACAACACCCGTCAGCACCTGGTAATGTTTCTTTATCCGCTTCATCAGGTGCGCCCTGAAATCAGGATCGGGAAAAAGATATGCAGGATTTTTAATAACATTCATGGTATTAAGATCAAATAGTCCGATATCTTTTATATCAAATATTGCTTTTGAAAAGTGTTTTGCAGCGAGATAAAAATATTCACAGGTATCACGATATGTTTCAAGGTATGAAAGGGCAAGTTTGGGATTAACTACACCATTCCATTCCTTGATCTCGATCCCTACAATATAGAATCTTTCGGATTGTTTGTAGACTGCGATTATATCCGCGAGGTTGCAGGCGCTTTTTCGGCAAATGAAGGGTTTGATGTGTATCTCAGGTGTGTGAAAAACAGGTACGCCACGGTTTGTAATGGAATTGACGATCTCATGGGAATTAATAGTCGTACCGAAATGCGAGAACATCATCTGATTCCAGCATGGGTTTATTAAAATAAGAGTATTGTGTGAGGGGGGTGAAAGTAATTCTTTTATTCAGGAGCAGACTGGATATAGCTGGCCTCCAGTAATATCATTTTACGAGTAACTTTGCGTTCTTTGCGCGCTTTGCGGTGTTTGATTTTATTCACCGCAGAGGACGCAAAGTTCGCAAAGATAAATTCAAACGTTTAGTTCTTGGCTATAATTATCTCAAGATATTTGAATGAGGGCAATTATTATATCAAATAAAATTGATTTAACACAAGTTTATTTAAGTTGATCAAATATGCTCTATCCAACCGGAACCCCTACACAGCCCGAAATAATCGCAATTGCTTTATCAAAGCTGAATATCAAACCCACCGATGTATTTGTGGATATAGGTTGCGGGAGCGGTTCTGTTTCGATAGCTGCTTCAATATTAGCAAAACATGTATTTGCAATTGACAACAGGGATGAGGCTATAAATGCAACATCAGAAAATATTAATGAATGCAGCATAAAAAATATCTCAATATTAAAAGGAGATGCAAACATACTACTTGCGGATATTGATATGAATTGCGCGTTCATCGGGGGAAGCAAAAATATCAAAGATGTTTTAGAACTATTGATCGAAAAGAAAAAAACGCCACGATTCGTTGTAAGTGCCGTTAAGCTCGAAACAGTTGCGATTGCCATGGAAATTATGAAAAAGAACAATTGTTTAAAGGAATTGCTACAGATACAAATATCAAGGGGAAATGAGCTTGCAGGGGGTACTATGTTCAAACCTGAAAATCCGGTTTTCCTGGTAGTTGGTGGCGCATAATGTTGATCGGTATCGGTCTTGGTCCTGGAAATCCCGATCTCCTTACTCTTGCCGCCGTAAAAGCCCTGAAGGAAAGCAGGATAGTATTCGTACCCGGAAAACTCGCAGAAAAGCTCGTTTCGCCTTATGCCAAAGCCCAAATACTTGATTTTCCCATGATACAGGATAAATTAGAGTTGTCAAAATTATGGGAAAAAAATGCCAGGATCGTAGCAGCTGAAGCAAAAAATAAAATCGTCTCATTTGCAGTCCTGGGTGATCCGAATGTGTTTTCAACATTCTCGCACCTTAAAAGGACGATAGAGGAAAAATATCCTGATATTGAAATTACAACAATCCCCGGTGTAAGTTCAATAACAGCCCAGGCAGCCCGCACAAATACCAGTATGGACAGCTCGTTTGTAGTAAGTGACGGTTCACCTGTAAATACAAAAATAATCCTGAAATCAAAGCATCCTGAAGATGTTAAAAATACGTTGATAGAAGAGGGCTTCAATGAATTTATTTTTGCCCGGCGTCTTTTTATGGATAATGAATTGGTGTCAAATGATATCCCGCAAACAGGGGATTATTTCAGCCTGATGGTAGCAAAAAGGGGAAAAATCCGGAAAAATGGTGAAAATAATATCTATGACAAAAGCGGCAAAAAAGATAAAACAGACAAAAAACTCATATATTTTGTGGGAGCAGGCCCCGGAAATCCCAAATACATCACAGTCAGGGGGCGAGAACTTCTTGAATCAGCAGACTTTGTTATGTATGCAGGCTCGCTTGTCAATCCGGTTGTTTTAAATTATGTGCATGGCGAGACACTTGACAGCTTCGGGATGAAACTTGAAGATATTGCGGATATACTTTCTAAGAAAGTAGAAGAAGGAAAAACCGTTGTCAGGCTGCATAGCGGGGACCCGTCATTATATGGTGCGATCATAGAACAGATAGACTGCCTTAAAAAATGCGGGATAGATGTGGAGATCGTTCCCGGGGTGACATCGCTGTTTGCGGCCGCAGCCGCATTAAAAACCCAGCTTACGATAAACGGCATTACAGAGACGCTTATTATCACAAGACCCGCGGGAACAACACTTGAAAAAGACTCGATCAGGGAACTGTCGCGCCATAATGCCACGATGGCAATTTATCTTGGAACCGATAAACTCAGGAAGATCATGCAGGATGTGGAATATCCTGAAGGTACACCCGCTGCTGTTGTGTATCATGCCTCGTGGGAAGATGAATCAGTGATCTTCGGGACAGTAGGGAACATTGCAGACAGGGTTGAAGCAGAAGGGATCAACAGGTCAGCAATGATAATTATTGGGAATGTCCTGACACCGCACAACTTCAAGAGGTCTCATCTATATGGGTGAGCCTGCAATAATCACTTTTTCACGCAATATTGATGTTGCGAAAAAAATAAAGGATGTTACTGGTGGAGATATAATTGAATATTCCAGAGATGCATTCAAGGTCGCTTTTGAGGAATACAGGTCGATAATAGCCATTATGGCATCCGGTATAGCCGTCAGAAATATCGCACCTCTTGTTAGCGATAAATGGAAAGATCCGGCAGTTGTGGTCGTGGATTCCGGACTGAATTTTGCAATTCCTATCCTTGGCGGTCACCATGGAGGGAATGAACTGGCCAAAAAACTTGCCATTATTGGTATCATACCTGTGATAACAACAGCTACGCAAGTCATGGGAAAAGAATCCGTTGAGGAGATCGCGGATAGTCTTGGTTGCATGATAATAAACCGGGATTCAACGAAAAAAGTCAATGTGAAATTGCTGGATAGTGATGTTGAAGTCCTGGATATCAAAGGCCCAAAGATCGTAATCGTTGGAGATGATGTCAGTGTCCTCAAAAGAAAGGGGCTTGTTGTGGGAATAGGGACAAACCGGGGAGTCAGCAAGTCAGAAGTTGTTGAAGCAATAAACGCAGCGCTTCTGGAACTGGATGCAAGTATCGGGGATGTGAAATATTTTGCATCCGCAATGATAAAAGAAAATGAATCAGGAATTATTGATGCAGCAGCATCATTCGCAAAGGAGTTAAGATTCGTTTCGCATGATGTCATAAATTCCATAGATGCACCAACTCCATCTAAAGCTAAAAATCTGGGGCTGAACGGGGTCTGCGAACCTGCTGCACTTGCACTTTCACAGGAAAAGGAATTGTTACTGAAAAAGAGGATTTATGGAAATGTCACAATCGCGATCGCACGGTAAATTATACATCGTAGGCATAGGCCCCGGGGGAATTGAGCATCTTACGAAAAAGGCGGAAAACGCTTTGCTTGGATCTGAATACATAATCGGGAATGGCACTTATCTTGACCAGATAGCCCCTGTCATAAAAAACCAGATTATAATACGAAGCGGAATGGGCGGAGAGGTTGAACGAGCAAGGAAGGCGGTAGAACTCGGAAAAAGCCATATTGTTTCAATTATCAGCGGCGGGGATGCAAATGTGTATGGGATGGCCGGGCTTGTAATGGAGGTGGCCCAGAAAGCCGAAGAGATCGAAATTGAAGTCATCCCAGGCGTAACCGCGATCAGCGCCGCGGCTTCACTTCTAGGGGCGCCGCTAGTTAATGATTTCGCAGTAATAAGTTTAAGTGACCTCCTGACTCCCATCGAGATTATCAAGCGCCGCTTAAACAGCGCGGCAGAAGCTGATTTTGTGATCGCCATTTACAATCCGAAAAGCAGAAACCGCTTGGAGAACTTTGCCTGGGCTGTTGATATCATCCGGAAATACAGGAATGAAAATACACCTGCGGGTATAGTAAAAAGCGCTACCCGCACTGGTGAGACCGTTATTGCAACAACACTGGGCAGGATAATGGAGTACAATGATGTGATCGATATGAGCACATTGGTCCTGATCGGTAACAGCGAGTCAAGACTATGGAAAAACAGGATAATTACGCCACGAGGATACCAGAGGAAATATGAATATTGAATTTGGCGCGCGAACAAGGGAAGCTAAAGAGATCAACGAAAAAAGCTGGGGAATTGTGCAAAGTTTAGTAAAAGGAGATACCCCGCAGGACAGGATAAGGCAGCGTTGCATTATCGCAACGGGGGATCTGGCATTTGCAGAACTTATGAGGTTTAACAATGATCCGGTAAATGCAGGAATAGATGCTATAAGGAAGGATGCCACGATTTTTACAGATATCAGGATGGCACAGGTGGGAATTACAAAAAGGGGGCATAAATGCGATATCAGATGCGTCCTTGATGAGGGAGCCGATATTGCCGGGAATACAGGTGTAACAAGAACAAGCGCGGGCTTCATGGCGCTTGAGAAAGAACTAAACGGCGCTATAATCGTTATCGGAAACGCACCTTCAGCTGCGCTCACTGTCTGCAGGATGATCGATGAGGGTCTTCACCCGGCGCTTCTTGTGGCAACACCTGTGGGTTTTGTGAATGCTGCTGAATCAAAGGAACTTGTTAGAACACTGGAAGTGCCGTCCATCACATGCGTCGGGACAAGAGGTGGGACGCCTGTGGCGGTCGCTGTTGTCAATGAAATTATGGAGATAGCATTTCGATAAAATCGATTGGATTACTATCAAAAAATCGCATGCTCATCATGGAAATAAAGAATGAAATCTGGAAAAGATTAAAATACATCTTAGTCACATAGTAAAAGTTGACGAGCGGGTATATTTTTTTACTAACCCCCACTCCCCAACCTGCTCGTCTTCTTATTATATTTCTTTTTGCAGACTTCAATATTATCGCAAACCTTTGAACTAATTTTTGACCATGATTATGATGGAATTCTAAAAAACCGTGATTAAATTTAAGTATATCTTATACATAGGAGGAGCTGACGAGCGGGTCATTTTTTTACTAACCCCCACTCCCCAACCTGCTCGTCATTCTTATTATGGTTCTTTTTGGCAAACTTCAATATTATCTCCGGACAATAACTATTCATGAAGCTTGATGGATCTTATGGTGAAGGAGGGGGCCAGATATTACGAACAGCTGTTGCGCTTTCTGCCGTCACGGGAAATCCTGTTGAAATAGAAAATATACGTAAGGGAAGACCAAAACCAGGGCTTTCTCCACAGCATGTCAGGGCAGTGGAAGGGCTGGCCAGGATATGCGATGCGCAGGTTTCAGGGTGTTGCCTCCAATCCACAAGGATCAGTTTCACACCCGGAAAGATAAGTGGTGGAAATTATAGTGTTGATATCGGTACTGCTGGCAGCATATCGCTTTTTCTCCAGTGCCTTATGCCTGCACTTATGCATGCAGAAGGCGCAATAAGGATAAAGATCACGGGTGGAACTGATGTCCAGTGGTCTCCTTCAATTGATTATATGAGATTTGTAACACTTTTCGCCCTGGGAAAGATGGGATATAAATGCGAAATTAGTTTGATCAAAAGAGGATATTATCCCAGGGGAGGGGGTTGCGTTGAAGCAATAATCACTCCATCGAACCTCAATAATATGAATTTTGATACAAACCAGTGTGCTATTGTTGAAGGGATTTCCCATTCATCCGGTCTTCCATCCCATGTTTCACAAAGACAGGCGGATTCAGCACAAAAACTTTTAAATGACGAGGGCTACAATTCAAAGATATCAACCGAAGTGAACGATCATCCTTCTACAGGAAGCGGCATTACCCTGTGGTGCGGCACCGTTGGGGGGATCGCCCTCGGAAAACCGGGTTTGAAAGCAGAAAAAGTTGGCGCAATTGCAGCCGAAGCTTTGCTCAATGAAGTAAGACCAGGCGCGGGCGTTGATGAATACCTCGCAGACCAGTTGATCCCCTATATGGCGCTGGCTGGAGGAGGTTCTTTCACCACGCGGATAATTTCCATGCACACAAAGACCAATATCTGGGTGACAGAGCAGTTCCTGCCTGTGAAATTCAAAATCGAGAAAATAGAAAACGGGTTATTCAAAGTCTGGATCTAATCCTGCTTCACACTGAGGTACTGCGGCGGGATCTCATCAGCAAGTACAATATTTTCGGTAGCAGAAAGAATGGTCACTCCTTCATCCTGTGCCAATTCTGCGTTAACTACAAGTAAAACCGGGTCTTCAGTATGGATCTTTGCTACTTCTATTGCTTTTTCGGCTGATGTACTCAGGTGAACATACCTCTGCCTCATAGGTCTTATTCCTTTTTCAAGCAGTATGTCCACCTCTTCCCTGCTTGCGCCGTAATACAGTTCAGGAAGGAGATTTTCATCATAATCAAGGTCAACATCCACGGAATGACCATATCGCGCCCTGATCTTTGTTCCTTTTATTTCATACCTGCCTTTCTCATCAGATTCGATTATCGAAAAAAGCTTTTCCTTGTTAGCCCATTTATACCGCGTTACCATGGCATCCACAAGCACATCAACACCTACCCAGCCGTGCTGGTTCATGGCAAGCCCCAGGTCATCCGGGAAATGCCGCAACGCGCCTGAGATGAACCGGCCAAGCCTTTCTGTCTGCTCATCGTTAAGCATGAGCGTCCCTGCTTCACCACATGCGCATGCGTCTCCCCTAAAGAACCCGTGATTCTGGCATTTCTTGATCATTTCTAGTGTGTATAGGAATCACTTTGTTATATATTTTACCAAACAATGCCCTAGCTGTTCTTCAGGGCTTTTCGTATGTCCATATTGGCATTTTCAAGTTTAGGAACTTCTGTTGTGAGACTGCTCATCTCCTGTTCCCTTTTTTTTGCAGCGGGAGACTTGCTTTTCTCATTGCAATCTTCGCATCTGTATCCCAACACTACCAGTCTTTGTGAATAGACCGGATACATTTTCTTGCCATGAAATCCCGTTTTGCAGCTAATGCACGTGTCCTGGTCGTTATTTTTCATCTTATCTTTTAACCTCCACGATCTTCATTGAATAACCTTTCCTGCATGATTCGACGACATCATCCTCAACATCAGTGATTACAAATTTATCACCTGTCTGCAATCCTGATGGCCGGCAAATTGGATAATTTTCGCAATCCTGGTTATTGCATGGCGGCTGCTCAAAAACTATTTTTGAACCTTTTATTGCTTTCCTTGATTCAATAGCCATCCTGATAGGGGCTTCTATAACTTCCACTGCGAAAACACCGGAATCATGCACAAAACATTCAAGCTTTGACGAATTCCTAATACTCACGATTTTATATCTGCTTCCCGGATTAAGGCTCAGGCACGTTTTATTGAGTTTACATGGCTGGCATTCTTTTGCTGCACTTTTAAAAATAAATTCATTCCCTGCTTTTGCAAGCCTTGTTCCTATCAATGTTATTATTGTATCCGATTCTTCCATAAAATTTCACCTGATTTTATATTATTTGTTATTATTTGATTGTAATTTTATTATTTTGGGATCACTTTTGTAATTTTTGCAACTTTTTCGGCTGCTTCCCTGGTTAATCCCGTGCCAAGTATAGTGTATCTCTCAGGACGAATATTATGGGCATGAAGGAGTGCTTTTATAATATACTCTTCCTCTATCCCGAGTTCGGAAGCATTTGTGGGTGCTCCAATTGACTTAAGGGCTGTCCTGATCTCCTGCCAGTTCCCGCCGTGAAGGTACATCATCATAATAGTTCCCACACCGCACTGTTCGCCATGAAGCGCAGGTTTTGGAGCGATCTCATCAAGCGCGTGGCTGAACTTGTGTTCAGAACCGCTGGCAGGACGCGAAGAACCGGCTATACTCATAGCTACACCGCTTGCCACAAGCGCTTTCATCACAGTCCACGCAGACTCTTCAAGACCCGGTTTTATCAGTTCTGCCGATTCAATAAGTATTTTTGCTGTAAGCTTTGAGATGATGGATGCATATTCGCTGAATGGTTCGTCGCGAAGCCTGTGGGCGAGTTCCCAATCACGTACTGCAGTATAATTGGAAATGATATCGCCACATCCTGATGCAAGTAAGCGGTAAGGTGCCTGGGCGATAATAGATGTATCCGCAACGACCCCAAGAGGGGTATGTGCGGCTTCGGAAACTGTTTTGTTATCCCTTATAATCGATGCTCTTGAGGAGACGATGCCATCATGCGATGCAGCGGTCGGGACACTGATGAAAGGGACATCAAGATGCATGGAAGCAAGCTTGGCAATGTCTATGGATTTTCCCCCTCCTACACCCAGCAAAAACGAAGCATGGGCATCACGGGCAAGATCTTCTACTTTTTGTACCTCATCAAGCGTGGGTTTTTCAACGATTGTCGTATTAACATTAAACCCTGAATCTTCAAGTGAGACAGCAACTGTTTTTCCTGCAGTATTGCGCGTTGTGGCTCCGGCAACTATCAGCGTGTTCCCATTAAGTTTAAGGTCTTTACAGACCTTACCTGTGTCATTGATCACACCATGACCTACAACCACATTCCTGGGCAGCTGCATCCATTTGTTTTTATGGTTTTCTTTAGTTTCTTTCATAAGGATTCAATATGAGTATAATAGATAGCGTCTGGCATTATATAGATAAGTATTACTTAAGCGGCATAATCAACGACACTTCTTATAATCCTGTGGATACGCTCACTTATGCAATCGTGCTTGGTATAAGCCTTTTTGGGGTCTTAAAGTTATTGGAAAAACTCAGCGTGAAGATCGATACCCGGTTCATGATCTCAATAACGCCATATATCATTGCCGGGTCAGCTCTTCGCGTGCTGGAAGATTCAAAAGTATTTGCCCCTCCGTTGAAGTATCTATTTGTAACACCGATAATCTATTTTTTCATGTTCGCGGTGACTGTAAGCATTCTTGTGATCGCAATTTACCTTGAGCGAAAAGGAAAGATCAGGGATTATCATACTTTTTTTGGATATGCGGGGGCAGCATGGGCATTATTAAACATCGGCGCGCTGCTGGCGGCTGGCAGTATTGAGAATCCATATCCTGCTGCTGTAATAATGGTTTTAGGCATAGTATCGACAGGTATTGTATATTTAATATCCCGTCAACTAAATTTCACACTCCTGACAGATAAGGTCAACATATCAATTCTTTTTACCCATCTTCTTGATGCTTCATCAACATTTATTGGCATGGATTGGCTCAATTATTATGAAAAGCATGTTGCTCCAACATTTTTTATTGACCTTGCGGGCAATTTTACAGATCATCCTTCCTTAGTTATGTTCCCGCTAAAATTGCTGGTATTCATACCAGTTCTATATATGCTTGATAACAAATTAGAAGACGAAAAAGAAAAAAAGCTTATAAGTATAATGAAACTTGCAATATTAGTGCTGGGGCTTTCTCCTGCTGTCCGGAACACGCTCAGGATCCTTATGGGGGTATAAAATGGAAAGAGAATTAAAGTACATCAAATCTTCATGGAAGTACATATTAATAATCACCGGCATTTTCATATTTTCGTTACTTGCAGGATTGCTGGTATCTTTGAAGGATCTGGGACTGTCGGAAAATTATCTTGAAATTTTAAAAAATTCGTTTGGCTGGATAAAAATTCTTTCCCCGATCGAAATGATGCTTGTTATTTTCCTGAACAATGCTGTTAAAAGCCTTTTTTCGATCGTGCTTGGCGCAGGTTTAGGAATAATTCCCATAATATTCATTGGTGGAAATGGGATTATATTAGGTGTGATCGCGAATGAAGTTTCAAAGCAACAGGGGATCATTTTTGTACTTGCTGCACTTTTGCCGCACGGTATTATAGAAGTTCCTATGGTATTGATCAGCGCTGGCCTGGGACTTCGCCTTGGATATTCTATGTATATTTCCATGAAAGGCGAAAAGAGAGATATGAGATATGAGTTAACTGAGAGTTTACATATATTCATGAGAATAATTATGCCCCTCCTGTTCGTTTCTGCAATGATCGAGACTTTTGTGACACCGTTGGTTGTTTTGTGGGTTTCCGGTTAAAATCTGGCCATTCATGGTGTTTCAAATAGTTTATTGGTGGCTTTGATATCTACCATGAATAATAATTAATGATCTCGAAAGTTATATATACTTTTGATTTATAATTATATGAGATTATGGTATTCTATTCCTTTGATGGATAGAATTTACATTTGATGGAGGAATTAGATAATGAGTAATAGTAAGACTGCATTAGGTATTGATGAAAATATAGAAGGTCTACTGTGTTATGTTCTGGGATTTATAACCGGAATATTATTTCTGGTTCTGGAAAAGGATAATAAATTTGTGAGATTCCATGCAATGCAATCAATAGCGACTTTTCTAATTATTTTTGTGATTTCAATGGTTATTAGATTTATTCCGGTCATCGGATGGGTGCTCTCACCTATAATTGGATTGGTGGCATTAATTCTCTGGTTATTATTGATGTTCAAGGCATATAAAGGAGAGAAATATAAATTACCAATAGCAGGCGATTTTGCAGAAAAGCAGGTCAGTATATAATTTGAATTATCCGGCCTGATAATTTTTTAATCCGATATTGCGCCGGGGTTGCGACCCCAGACCCCGGTGAGGCGCCGCCGATGGCGGAGTTTAACATGATATGAACGGTTAAAGAATAGACATCACTCCACACTTGTAAGAGAAATCGAGAAAAATAAATAGTATCTGCTGTACACCAAACTTTTTGACAACCTCTAAAATCAGTATTTTTCAGGTGTCATCATATATATACTTCCATCACCAACTCAGGAACCATGCCCCATTATCTTGGCGAACTCCTGTTATACTGGTGTCCTGCCTGCAATCTTCCAGTGCTTGGAAAAACCTGTGATTGCGGCGAGGTTACAAAAAAAATCGAAATAACACCTCCGGGTGACATAAGACCAGCTTTCCCGTATGATATAGACCTCATCAACAGGGCAACAGAGAAACAATTTGGCCTCAAACTCATTCCCGAAGGCCATCTTGTAGTCCTGAACAAGGCCCCTTATGAAGACAGGATGGATGAAGTGATTTTTGACGGCGCTATCATGGGTTCTATCCGCTTTGAACTTGAGAAAATGGATTGGGTATTCATTCCCAGGCTTGAGGGGGCAAGGCGTCTTGTTAATGGGACAAAATGCATAGTTATTGATAAAGGCGCTGTTAATTTTATTATGAAAGGTGCATCTGTGCTTGCTCCGGGTGTTAACGATGCCAATCCCGGAATTGTTGAGGAAGACGAGGTAATTATCCTGACGCCTGAAAATGAAGTGATAGCCACGGGCAGGGCAAGGATGAGCGCGCAAAGGATGCTCACTCATGAAAAGGGAATGGCTGTAAAAACACGGTGGCACGATAAACCACGAGATTTAGAGCAGCCAGGGGAACAGGCAAAAACATGGGATGATGCCGTCCAGGCAAATATCCAGATTCTTCGGAAAAAGGAAGAAAAGGCACACAGTTTCATAAAAAACGTGGTTGAGACCCAAAAAAAACCTGTGACAGTTTCATTTTCCGGCGGAAAAGACAGTCTTGTAACGCTGCTTCTTGTGCGTGATACATTAACGGAATTTGATATCCTGTTCGCTGATACTGGCCTGGAATTTTCTGAAACCGTGGATAATGTGAAACAAACCGCAAAGGAGCTTTCTTTGCCCTTGAAAATCCATTCATCAGGTGATTCTTTCTGGCAGTCAATAGATAATTTCGGGCCGCCCACCGTGGAAGCAAGATGGTGCTGCAAAGTATGCAAGCTCGGTGCGATCACTCAGGTCATCGAACAGAACTATGAGAACGGATGCCTCACATTTATCGGGCAGAGAAAATACGAAAGCCAGATAAGGGCCAACAGCGAGCATATCTGGAAAAACCCTTCTGTCGGGAACCAGATAGGAGCTACCCCGATCCAGAACTGGACTGCGCTTCATGTCTGGCTCTACCTTTTCTGGAAAAAAGCAAAATACAATCCACTCTATGAAGAGGGATTTGACAGGATCGGATGCTGGCTTTGCCCTTCGGCAAGCATGGCTGATTTCTCAAGATTGTCCCAGATACATCCTGAATTGAGTGAAAAGCTTGAAAAATACCTAAAAAGTTATGCCTCCCGCAACGGATTATCCGATGAATGGGTAAAATACGGCTTCTGGCGCTGGCAGGTCCTTCCTAAATCAATAGGCATGATCGCGGAAAAGCTGGGGATCAACATTATCCCGACAAGTGAAAAAAAACCCGCGCAATTCACATTGACCTCAGGATACCGCCCATGCAAAGCAGGAGGCATCACCGCAGAAGGAAGTTTCGGGACGCCTTTGAATCTTTCACTTATTGAAGAATCAGGTTTCATGAACCTGATAGGTGAAACAAATTCAATTGACGGTGTGATCCTTGCATCGCGAGATGAGAATAATGTTCATGTATATGCAAGCGGGACAGTGGTAGCAAGAGGCGGGAATGAAGATGAAGCCAGGGAATTAATCCAGCTTGCAGAGAAGACGATACGCAGGGCGGTATTATGCACCGGCTGCGGCGTGTGTGTGGGTAAGTGCACGGCGCGGGCGGTAAGCGTTAATGGGACTGCAAGGATAAGTGAGAAATGCACCAGGTGCGGAAAATGCACATGGTCATGTCCTGTGGTGAAGTTCGGGTAATATTTGCAGTTAATTTATTTGTAAAAACATTTAATAACCATTAATTACTAATATTGTCTAAAATAGTAATTATTAGTAATCATGAGAATTCCTGAAAAACCACCGTCATCCCAAATTGAAGATAACGAGTTTGATGAGATTAAAAAATACATGGGGAACGACGCATACAAGCAAGCGATTTTAGATATCTATAATAGATATTTGTACTGGTCAGAATTAAAGCATAAAACGATTTCTCAACAAATCAGACCTGAAATTTTATGGAAAATAACTAAAATCGCGAGAAATTCTCACCCCGAAATAATTAAATTAGATATTAATGGGTTTGAATTCAGATATAATTTGACGCCATATATTTACAGAAAACTCCATGAATTTGATCTAAATTTAGGGGGAAAACTTGAAGGAGATATTATCCCGGAAGAAAATAAGAAGCAATATTTGATCGATTCGATCATGGAAGAAGCAATTGCCTCAAGCCAGTTGGAGGGGGCGGTTACTACAAGGGAACGGGCAAAATCTATGCTGAGGCAGGAAAGAAAACCAGGAAATAAATCCGAAAAAATGATCCTGAATAATTATAATACTATTAAAAAAATAAAACCATTAAAAAATAAAAAGCTTACTCCCGGATTAATTCGCGAAATACATGCCTCTATCACAAAAGATACCCTGGATGATCCATGCAATGAAGGAAAATATCGAACTGCAAACGATATTTCTGTTGTCAATTCAAAAGGAGATATTGTTTATCATCCGCCAGACCATCAAAATATTGATAGATTGATGGATGTCTTCTGTAATTTTGCAAATGAAAGTGACGAGACAAGGTTCATTCATCCAATAATTAGAGCTTCCATATTGCATTTCCTGATCGGGTATATTCATCCTTTTGTTGATGGGAATGGAAGAACAGCACGAGCGATTTTCTATTGGTACCTCCTTTCAAGAGATTACTGGTTAATAGAGTATATGTCTATTTCAAGAATTATTATCAAATCCCGTGCACAATATGCCAGAGCATATTTATATTCCGAATTTGATGAAAATGATCTTACATATTTCATAATATATCAGATAAAAACAACAGAATCGGCATTTCAGGATCTTAAGAATTATATTGCCAGGAAAATCCATGAAAAAACTGAACTTTATGATTTCAGGAAAATAAAAAATATAAATGAAAGACAAATTTACATATTAAAATTTTTATCAGATAATGCTAAATTTACATTTACAATAAAGGAGATACAAAATAGATTTAACACTGCTTATGAAACAGCAAGAAAAGACATTATGGGTCTGGAAGATAAGGGTCTATTAGAAAAATCAACATCCGGAAAAAAGAAACTGGTTTATTATCGCTCATCAGGATTTGACGAGATTCTCAAAAAATTAATTCATTAAATTATAGTTCCTTCACCCTCGACTCACCCGGCGGCAGGAACATCGCTATCCTGTCCGGCGAAGCTATCGTTTTAATAAGCTTTTTGTCCTCGAACTTATCATTGAGCAAACGGTATATCTTCTTTGAAATGTCATTCTGGTTGAACCCGCCAGGCTCAACCTGCAGGACGAATTGGGCTGTTTTCTTAACTGCGCTCACAGGTCCTCCGATCAGCCTTTTCTCCTCGCCAAGCTCAAGACCAAGCGCCGCGCCCAGCATTATATCCTTGAAATAATTTCGCTTTCCGCGTATCACGAAAGCGCCTTTTGCCACATACTCACCTGATTCAGGTGTCTTTGATATCTGCTCAGGGAGCACCCAGTAGGCATCCCCGCTTACCTGCCCTGATTTCCAGATGCCGGAATATGAAACCGTGAACTGTGCGGCTTCAAGGAGTGTGGTTTCAGGCACCTCTTTTCCTTCTGTTTTAATTACAACAGCAGGCGAGCCTGAAACATGGGCATGGAAGAAAATATCCTTTTTCTGGAGATATTTTTTCACGATATCCTCGTTACTCTGGGCATCCCTTCCCCCCACAACAAGGAACCCATCAGATGAGAAAAACCACCTGAATTGCTCAAACCACTTCTGTTTTGGTTTCTGGATCTTCTTATTTATTCTGGGGGCTTCTTTTTTCCCTGTCAATTTCTTTGTTTCTTCTATTGCAGTAAGCGCTCCTTTTATCTTTCCTGATAATTTTTTTGACCTGTCGTAATAGACCTGGGAATTCTGGGTTACAGGGAGCCGGACATCAAGTTCTACTTCCTCATTACCCAGCATCACGTTTATCAGGCCTTTTCCCTGATTAATGGATTTTAATATTTTTGCTTCAGGCATATCAGATTGTTTCAATATGTTCTTGATATCATCCCATGAATACCCTTTCTCTCTGGCATTATTGATGACCTTTAAGATCCCATCGCATGTCTGGTAATGCGCATAGATCAATTCCCCTTTATGAACAAGCTTCTGCTCATCTTCCCTGAATTTGGCCAGAGTCAGGATCTGTTTCTGGAGCCGGTATTCGTATGAACTTGTTTTTTCTTCCTTTGCTGCTTTTACAACTTTGACAGCTTCGTTTTTCTTTTTTGCCTCGCTGCTGAAATATTCATCAAGCGCCTCATTGAAGGTGGTAAAAGATATCTTTTCGTTTTTCTCATACAGTGAGATCGGGAAAGGAAGCACATCTATTTTTATCCCGTCTTTCAGGATAATTTGTGGTTTAAGTTCTGTGCTTAGCGGTTTAAAAACATCTGTTAACGCATTTTGCAGCGAAGCCAGGTCTTTTATATCCCTCGCAGGGGTATTTTTTTCAATACCGGCCCGAATGCACAGCTCTTCTGCATACTGGCCTCCCAGGTTCATTTTTGTTGCCACTGTCCTGACGATGTCCGCATCAGAATGCGCGAACATTTCTTTCAGTTGCTCCTTGGTTGCAGTGATCGGACTGATCTGTGCTGCAGGTAACTCATAAGGCTCGCCTCCACGGACTTTCCTGTCCCTGAAGCTTATGGATTTTAATGGCAGTATTATCTGCTTTCCAGAGTTCAATAAAACGATATTTCCCCTGGAAAATAGTTCTATGATGAGGATGGTCTTATCCTCGCCGCGCTGGATATGCATCTCGATTATCCTGTCAAAATCATACTGTGAAACGTCTGTTATCCTCCCTCCTGTCAGGTGTTTACGCAGAAGCATCGGGAATGACTGCGGGAACTTCGGGGCTATCTCAGGGTTTTTCGTAAGATGAAAGCGTTTTCCTGCTTCAATGACAAGATTTGTCCTTCCTTCTTTGAAAATATGTAGTCCTATCCGTATCTCATCCGGTGAATGCTGGTATATCTTTGTGATCTTGGCATCAAGAAGACGGGGATGCAACTCCCTTACCAGCGCTGCAACGTCCACGCTTGACATTTCCTGTTTCATGTAAGTGGGCTATATGAAGGGGATGTTAATTTAAGCTTGTCATCAAAAATCTGCGGATTTTTGATGTTTGTTGGGGCAATGACTACAGGTGCATTTTCTTTATCTGGTCTTTTGCTTTTCGGGCTTCGTTTTCAAGACCGATTTTCTCAAATATTTCGAGAGCTTTTTGTGTCGAATTAAACCGTCTCAAAAAATCGGTAATTTCAAATAACATCACTTAACATATCTCCATATATCAATATACTCCAGAGCCAAATTTATGCCCCGTCTTCCCCCAAACCAGCGCCTTACAACTGATTTTCCAGTCCTTCATTTTGGAAAAGTACCGGAATTCGATAGCAAGACATGGGATTTCCGTGTTGAAGGGCTTGTTGAAAATCCAGTCAGGCTGACATACGATGAATTACTCGCGCTTGAAAAAACGGTGGATGTAAGCGACTTTCACTGTGTGACAGGATGGAGCCGGTTTGAAAATAAATGGGAGGGCATTCGATTCAGTGACTTGGTAAAACTTGTAAGGCCAAAAGAAAATGCCCGGTTCGCCACGATTGAGGCTGACGGTGGATACACAACCAGCCTGCCACTTTCGGAACTCATGGAGCATGATGTCATTCTTGCATACAATTTTGAGGGAAAGCCCCTTGAACCCTTACATGGAGGGCCGCTTCGGCTTGTTGTCCCGAAAAAATACGCTTATAAGAGCGCAAAATGGGTAAGAAGAGTTGTATTCACGCAAGAACAGGAATTGGGCTTCTGGGAGCAGAGGGGGTACAGCGACAGCGCAGACCCATGGAAAGAGGAGAGGTATTCGTATTAAACTGAAGTATTATGATTGACTTTAACTTGTATTTTCTGCGGTTGCATGTTGTAATTTCTGATGTTTTGCAATAAGTTCCCTGACTGTTGAAACTAACTGAACCGGAATTTCCATTGCAGTTTGGGTTCTGTTCTTGAAAGCAGCTTCATCTTCTTCCGTAGCTTCTTCCTGGGTTTGTTTTTCATAATGAGAAATAACCGTCTTTACCCTATTCTCGTCCCAGCCTTTTGGAAGTTTACTTTTCATTTTTTCTTTTGACTCCTGCGTTTATATGCAATTAATGGTTTGCCTATTAAATCAAAGGCAGTAATTATAAAAATACTTTTTGGTTCATGATCAAGAACATAAACAACCCTCAAATAACGTCCGGCGCGGGTTTGACCAATAGCTACCCTTGAACCATCTTTACCTGAGCGATCTTCTCCTGGCTTCAATAAAACATCTTCTACTTCATCTTCAGATACATTATGGTTATAGATATGGGGCCGACCTGTTTCCGGATCGATGTAGTAACGGATGTTCATATGTTAACCTTTATTATATTATTGATGTCATTTTCCATGCAACAATTCGCTTATCCTCACAAGTGGTATTAGTTCAACACCCTCATCCGCAAGTGCTTCCGTCGCTCCTTCCTCGCGGTCAACAACCACTATTACATGTCGGATAACAAGACCCTCTTCCTTTAAAAGTTTGATCGCTTTCAAAACAGAACCACCAGTCGTGGCGACATCTTCAACCATGAGAACAGTGCTGTTTTTGATAAAATCCCCTACAATCTGCCCTTTTGTTCCGTATTTCTTGGCTTCTTTCCTGATTATTATAAGCGGCAGGTCAGTTTCAAGTGATACTGCGACAGCTATCGGAACGCCCCCAAGAGCGACACATCCTATATAATCAGCTTTAGTTGAGTGCTGCTTTATCATTCCAGAAATTTCATGAGCGATCTGTTTCAGGATGCGGGGAGATGCGCTTGCTTTTTTGATATCGATATAATATTTGCTCTTCTTTCCGGATGCAAGGGTAAAATCCCCGAATTTAATTGCTCCGCATTCTTTCAGGGAATCTGTAAGTGATGTCATTACCATGGCTCCTTTTTTAATCTGGCATAATATCCTATAATATTTGTCAACCGATGCAAAAGCGGTGTGAATAGAACAACAGTTACCATTATCCACGGCTCTGCAAGAAACTTCTCTGAAAACCACACAGGGTCAAATGCGTATGTTAAGATCCAGGCGCCAGCCACAAAATCAAGCTGGTCAACAAGAGGAAATTTTGCACCGCGTTCAAACCCAAGCCTTCTTTTAAAAAAACTTTTTGTCATATCACCAATGAGAGCGCCAAAAGACAGCATTAATATCGATATAAAAGTGAACGTCCCGAGATATTGCAGTGACGTGACCTGCATCTGGATAAGACCTATGATAACTCCGCAAATCGTACCCCCGATAAGGCCGCGAAATGTCTTGCCGTCACCAAATATCCTTCGGCCGTCTTTCCAGTTCTTCCCCAGGTCAATGGGTGTCCCGCCCCCGAAAACAACAGCAGTCGGATTTGCAAGATATGCCGGAAGCATCAACCATGAAGCTTTCAGGATCAATCCGAAAATAATTACAATAATTTCAAACATCAGCCTCACTGCTCATGGATTACAGGCGTAAATTTCTCAACTTTAACACCTGCTTTATCAAAAAAAACCAGGGATTCCTTATCCGGATATACCGTTCCGAATACGACTTTTTCGATCCTTGAATTGATCAGCATCTTTGCGCACAAGATGCACGGCTGGTGGGTACAATAAACCGTTGCGTTCTCTATACTTACACCGTGAAGCGCAGCCTGGATAATTGCATTTTGCTCAGCATGGACGGCGCGGCACAGTTCATGACGTGTCCCTGATGCGATATTGTTCTGCTGTCTTATGCACCCTATGTCAAGACAGTGTTCAAGGTTCCTCGGCGCTCCGTTATAACCTGTGGAAAGTATCCTCTTATCCTTCACTATTACCGCCCCTACCTGGTTCCTGAGGCATGTGGAGCGTTTCGCAACGATCGTGGCTATTTCCATGAAATATTCATCCAGTGTTGGTCGCATCGGCGATAAATAACCATCAAACGATAAATATTTACTGCTTAAAGAATCAATTGTCCAATATGAAATCCATCGTTTTACTTTCATCTGGTCTGGATTCCACTGTCGCCTTCAAAGAAGCATATGACATAAGTGATGAGATCTTGTGCGTGACTTTTGACTACGGCCAGAAAGCAAGAGAAAAAGAGCTCTCATTTGCAAAAACGATTTGTGAACGATTTAAAGCAGGACACATTGTCATAGAACTTCCATGGTACAAGTCATTCCGGGGTGCACTGACAGGAGGAAGCGCCCTGCCAATAATATCAGGACATGAACTCGACAATAAGGAAGTTACGAAAAAATCAGCGGAAATAGTATGGGTACCCGCGCGTAATGTTGTTTTTCTTTCAATAGGTGCAGCCCTTGCCGAGAATTATAAATATGACACCATCGTCACAGGTTTTGATATCGAGGAAGCTGCAACGTTTCCGGACAATACGATCGAATTTGTAGGGCGTTTCAATAAGATGTTAGAATTCGGAACTCTCACCAAAACTTCGGTCTATGCTCCCCTGATATCCATGAATAAATCTGATATCGTAAAGCGAGGTCTTGAAATAGGAGCACCTCTTGAATGGTCATGGTCATGTTACGAAGGATCAGAAAAACCATGCGGAACATGTGAATCCTGTCTCAGGAGAAAACGCGCATTTGAAATTTCCGGTACAAAAGATCCTTTACTTGAAAGATTAGAGGCAGTGTTTCCATAATTTGAACTGAATATTTATTCCAGTTCGAACTTGATTGTGCACTCGCCCACTGTACCGGGTTTATCAACACCTTTTGTGATTACGTTCTTCCTGATCTTCTTTACGGCCGCATATTTCGCTGCCTGGACTATAGGACATGCTGTTGCCATTCCTCCTTTCCTCAGGATCTCATTACCGTGGCAAATTGCACACCCTTTGATATCAAGAGTATAATTCTTTTCATCGCAGTTGATTTTCACATGTTTTGCAAATTCAAGTTCGTTCTTGAGATAATCCTCAAAACTCTTTGCAAATTCATCGTTACTTTTCAGGTCCCCTGCTTTATCCGCCCAGTTATCGGCAAATATTGAACCCACTTTTGCATTTACTTTTTTTGCATCCTCACCAAGTGCTTTTATCACAGTGCTATGGTATTGTTTAAAGAAATTCAGGCTTGTTGTCATGTTACCTCAGATTTTATAGCTGTTTTGACAAAACTATACATAACCATAATCCGATATAAAGATTATGGTATTTTCAGGAATAAAGTGTGATCAAAGTGTGACACCTTTCTCACACCTGTAGTTAATATATTGTTCATTCAAAGTGTTGTTTAAAATATCACGCTTACTTGAATACAGTTGATCATGCAATTCGATAGGAATAATCCCGAAATTAACATAAGATGGACTTTGAAACAGCTCCTGAAGTTAATATTGATAATAGTAATAGTTTTGTCCATTGGATATCTAATTGAAAATAGCCCATATATCCATGGGATGTTCAGTCCTCTTGATCTTTTGATCGAGTTCTTTTTTGTTTTTGTATCCTTGTCCATTTTTGCGATGACCTGGTTCGCATACAGCCAGAACCAGGATGATCATACGCTTTTCATGGGAGCCACTTTTTTAATCATAGGGATATTTGAACTATTTCACATACTTTCTTATCCTTTCATGCCTGATTTTTTTACTCCGAACTCAATTCAAAAAGCAAGAATTTTCAGTGATGTTGTACAGGTAATTATCGCGCCATTATTCCTGATCAGCGCATACCTGTTCAAGGATACACTCAGGCTGCTCAACAGGAATATTCTTTTTATTTCGGCAGTTATCTTATCAGTATTACCTCTTGTAACAATGTTTTATTTAACATTCCTGTTGAATGAATACCCAAAAATATATTATTCCGAAGGCGAACCATCTGGATTAAGAATATCTTTATTCCTGTTAAGTATATTAATAACGTTATATGCAAGTTACCTGTATGCAAAAAGACTCCAACAAAATAAAGACCAGGATATTATTAATCTCATTTATGGATTTAATATCATAGTTTTTAGCGACCTTATAATGAATACATCAGGATTTCCAGGGATCTTATTAAAAGGCGCAGGTTTCTATTTTGTATATCTTGCACTTCATCAATCGTACATAGAATTACCATATAAAAAATTAATGATAGCTGAAGAATCACTAAAAGTATCAAAGGAAGAAGCTGAGCGTGCAAACCAGGTAAAATCCGAATTCCTGTCAACGATGAGCCACGAGCTTCGCACACCTTTGAATTCTATAATTGGCTTTTCTGACCTGTTGAAACAAAAAATGATGGGCGATCTAAACGAGAAACAGGAACGTTATATTGATAATATAATCAAGAGCAGTAAACATCTTCTCGACCTGATCAATGATATTCTTGACATAAGCAAGGTAGAAGCGGGGAAGATAGAACTGAACGTTGAGAAGATTTATTTAACCCCAATAATAAATGATACTATGGAACTTGTAAAAGCTACCGCCTCAAAACATAATGTAACTCTAAAGAAAGAATTTGATCCTCAGATCGAATTCATTGAAGCCGATAAACAGAAATTTAAACAGATACTTTTCAACCTGCTAAGCAATGCAGTCAAATTCAGCAGGACTGATGGCGGGACTGTAACCATAACCACAAGTAAACATGATGAAATGGCGCAAATTTCAGTATCGGACACTGGTATTGGTATCAGGAAAGAAGATTTGGGAAAACTCTTCAATAAGTTCCAGCAGATCGATTCCGGCACTTCCAGGAAATATGGTGGTACAGGTCTTGGTCTTGCTATTTCAAAGCACCTGGTAGAATTACATGGAGGAAATATTTGGGCAGAGAGTAAATATGGGCAAGGGAGTACTTTTATTTTTCAATTACCTTTAACAGCAGAAAAGAAGGTTGGGAATTAAATGGTGCAAATGAATGTACTCGTTGTAGAAGATAATCCTTTAAATATGGAACTTGTCATTGAAATCCTAAAATCATTAGGATTTGTCGTATCCGGGGCAATTAATGGGGAAGAAGCGATAAAAATGGCTGATAAGGAACACTATGATTTGATCCTGATGGATATAGAGCTGCCGGGGATGGATGGCATATCTGCCATAAGGATCATAAAAAGCAAGCCCGGATATAAAAATGTACCAAATATAGCTTTGACTGCTTTTGCTATGAAAGGGGACCGGGAAAAATTCCTGGCGGCAGGCTTTGATGATTATATGGCAAAACCAATAGATGTACCAGGTTTCATGAAACAAATGCAGAAATATAAAAAATCCTATGATATTATATATGATTTTGGAGGTATTAAATGGTAAATCAAGATAATAGGGCAAAAGTCCTTGTGGTTGATGATGAACCTGCAAATGTAGAGCTTATTTTTGGCTATCTTGAAAATTATTATGACTTAATACCAGCATACAGCGGAAAAGAAGCGCTTGAAAAAGTGATCTCTGATAAACCTGATATTATTCTCCTGGATATTAAGATGCCCCAGATCAATGGATTTGAAGTATGTGAAAAAATTAAACAACAGGATACTACAAGGTTCATTCCAGTAGTAATGGTCACAGCATTGTCTGAAATAGAAGAAAAGATCAAGGCTATAGAATCTGGAGCCGACGACTTTCTTTCTAAACCGCTTAACGGCCTGGAGCTGTGTACCCGCGTAAAATCACTTCTGAAGATAAAAAAATATCATGATGAACTTGTCAGGAGCAAAGAACAGATCGAGGCTCAAAATGATTTTAAAACTATTATGACGGACATACTTCCTCTTATCCTCGGGAGTATTCCTCCTGGAAAAATGACTGAAGTAATAACCCGTATGAGTGAACAGGTTGAAGATATTATCTGGGCTAAATATATACATGAGATCCCAAAAGATAGCGCACAAACTGCAAATATCACTTGCGGTATTTTGAACAAAATGGGTGGGAGCTTTTCAGTAAAAGAAGTAAGCGAAAAAGGCTATATTATAATAAATAATAAATGCCCATGGGGGGAAAATGGAATTATAAATCCGGTACTTTGCATGATGACAAAAGCGATCTTTGCCAGGATTGGTGTTCATGTATATAAAGAAATTAATGTAGATATCAAAAAAACCATAGCTGGTGGCGATGATTGCTGCCTGGTGGAATTATTCATGAGAGTCTGACCAATGTAGGGATTGAATTTATAAACAATTAAACATAATATAAATATAACATATCATGGAACGAATACAAACTGGAATTACGGGGCTTGATGAAATGATAGGGGGAGGATATCCTAAAGGCCGCACTATGTTAGTTCTCGGGATGACAGGTTCGGGCAAAACCATATTGGGCTTGAGTTTTATTCATAAAGCCTGTATTGAAGGACGAAAATCCCTTATAATCGCTACCGAGGAATTACCAGGAGACGTGATTGCCCAGTCGGGATCAGTTGGTATGGATCTTGAGGAATTCAACAAAAATGGTTTACTGGGAATAGATAAAGTCTATGAAGAACGAACAGGACATGCTAAGGAATTATTAGCTTACGGAATAACGGATACCGATAAACTGCAATCCAATATTATCGGATTATTGGAAAGAATACCCAAGGATGTAGAGAGCGTTTTGATTGATAATTTAGGTGTTTTTACACTTAACATGTCTGCAAACGAGTTCAGGTCACAGATCGACTCATTGGTTGCGGGATTGACCAAAAGAAATATCACAGCCTTGCTGATAATGGACCTGTCAGCAGACAACCGCACAGAAAACATTGCTTCATATTCTGTTTATGGCGTATTGAGGACTTCGATCAAGGATAATCCCTTTACAGGAGCAAGAGAACGCCTGTTAGAAGTCCTGAAGATACGGAATACCAAAATATCCTTATCCCCCATCATGTTTGAAATTACTTCCAAAGGTATAGAATTTTTAAAGAAAGGAACTGGCGAAATACATGGCAAATAAATTATTACCTACAGGGCTTCCAGCTCTTGATAAAGAACTGGATGGCGGTTTGCCTCCGGGTTCTTTAGTTTACCTTATGGCGGATTCTATGACCATGGGGGAGATTTTCTTATACCAGTTCACCCAGCAAAGACCAAGCTATTATATAAATACTGAACGTAAACCTGAATATATATTAAATAATTTAAAACAATTCGGGTTTGATGTATCCGGTATAAAATTCATAGATATACATGAGAAATATTATGAAAATATAAGCAAATTGCTGGATAGGGGAGAACTCAGGGATTACAGGGTACTGGATTTTTTTATTAAAGAGCTTGAAATTATCGAAGGTAAGGAAATAAATCTTATTGTGGATACTATATCATTTTTTCAGAATCTTGAAGTAAAAAGGAGCAAAATCAGGGAACTTATAGATAAACTTTATGGTACTGTGAAACGAACGGAAGGGCTCGGATTCCTTTATGGGATCAAAGATGAGAACCGTTCCCTTATTGAAAATGAAGTAATAAATATCTGCGATGTGGTCTTTGATATTTCACTTATAAAAAAAGCAGATAAAACAATTACTGAATTGACAATACCAAAAGCAAGAGACCGCCATATCCATGGAAATGTACTTAAATTCAAGATAGAGGGCGGGATCATAATGGATACCTCAAAAGAGATAGCCTGAGTAAATTTAGGAGATAAAATGGGAAATACCTGGCACGGTATCAGACTTTCCTCAGCACCCCGATCTTTGGCTCGTAGCATCTTCCTTCATCCATAAGCTCTTTTAAGGATAATTCCACACTTTTCGCATCTATCCCTGCTTTCTGTGCCGTTTCAATAACTTTTGAAAAGGATGTGCCTTTCCCGGTATCAAGTTCATCGATTATGGCTGCAAGTATCTCTTTTGGCTCAGGTGGTTCTTTTTGAGAATCGGCCGGAATATCCTCAATACCCATATCCTCTAAATTTTGTTCATGCGCTGCCGGTTTATTATTTCCTGAACTTAAAGCGCTGTATTGAGGTGATTCACTCATTTTGTCAAAAGATCGTTCATGGGTTTTGAATTCGTCTATATTTTTCCCTGGAACATCCTGTTCTTTTGTTTTTTCCGGTTCCCGGGGCGGCTTTATGATCCCGCTATCAGATGCAACTGTATCAACTGCATGAGCAAGTGTTTTTTTAAGTTCAATTAAGGTTTTATCCAGGTTTTTATAATGCTTGATCGCAAGCATCACGCCATTGAGAAGTGCTATGTTCGTTACTTTCTTAGAAAGGAATTCCTGCAATTCATTTCCCGAAAATCCCGACTTTAAAGCATCTTCGATAATGTTTATGCGCTCCAGTGTTCTTTCTGCAGTTTCCAGCACCCACCTGTCCCTTTGCTTTTCATCAGAAGCATTTATTTCTTCAGGCCGCACAGATAAATAAACTGCACCGTCTTCCGGTTCATATTTTCTGGCTTTGCCTACAAGCGCAATATAAGCAGGAACATGTAACTCAGACAAAAATATGGCGGCCTCTGGCTGGTACTGGCCGGCGTATACAGTAAAAACCCCGGAAGGATCGGCTATGCGCGCCCGCCAGAGGTTATTATCTTTGCCGATATTTTCAACTTCAGTGACAACCCCGATAATAAAGAGCCGATTGCATTTAACGCCAGTTGGCGTAATTATGTAATTTGGAGCCCTTTCATCGCCGTCACTGACATACAGATTTGACATGTTGAATTCATGTGCATAAATGCGCCATGCGATTTCTCTGTCCATGATTTTCTCTATTTTTTCCATATTAACCTGTGATCCTCACAATGAGCTTTTGTGCTTGTTCTTGTATCATTTCAGCAGGTTCCCAGGCTTCACTTGCTACAAGTGTGATCCCGAATTCACCTTTTGACATATTTCCTCTTGCAGCGAACCTTCTCCCCAGAAGTTTCCTTTTAATATCATCTTCCACTGCTTTCTGTGACATATTTGTTTTTGCGATCTTTTGAGCTTCTTCGATATTAATTCCACATATCTTCTGGGTAAGCCTGGAATCAAGAACAAGCGTGAGTGCGCCAGTTCCATCATCTATTATGGCTTTGATACGCATATCGCTACTCTCATCGACTTTTCCATGCACCCTGCACATGCCTTTCTGGATCACGCGCGAACATTCGGAGCATCTGGCTATCAATCCCGAACCAGGCCTGATGGAAAGGATATTACCTTCTACAGCTATATCATAAGCACCATCTTTCATGATAAGATCCCCGATCTTTAATCCTTCTTTTTCCCTGTATTCGATCTTATTTCCAAGCTTTGCCAGGATGGTTGATTCATTGATGTTCAAGGTGGGAACACCCCGGAATGACCTTACATAAGCGTTTTTAACATCAATTGAATTGCCCACTTCAAGTTCTGGCGACAATACCCATGCTGTGATCGGGAGTTTTGTATCCTCATCTGCCGCAATTCCGCCTATTATCTTTTTTGCCCCATCCTTTGTATTGATTTCATGGATAGCAATATTGAGGATAGTGAATTGTGTATGAACATTAATATCCCCATCTCTTAAATCTGCAAGTTTTTTAAGCTCGCAATCCTCCGGAATCTGGATTTTGGTGGTAAGCTTTATGACTTTCGATCTGGGGCCGAAATTTACTTCAGGCCGTTCCTGCCAATTCCTGACATAAGCCTGGGTGACAGAAATTACATCACCCGGATTAAGATCAAAATCAGACCATGCTGTGAAACTTCTTGATGAGGTCTCGTCGCAGATCACTCCTGAAAAAAGGGTTTTTTCGGAATTCTTGATGTTGACAGTTTTCCTGGTTATTTCAACGACCTGTCCGGTTATCTCGATATTGTGTTCTCCTATCTGGATATCTTTCAGTTTCCTGACAATACTTTTTTCAGACCCGCCGTATTTTTTTATCAGGCTTCGTTTTGCTTCGCTCAAAGGGACCCTGTATTCGAGCAGTTTTTTTAAATCCGCAATTATGTTGCTCTCGTCTATTTCGTTATCAAGCGCCATTTTTATTTCTTCAACATGAGGCGCAAATTCAATCTCCATAAAGCCTCCTTCTGACCAATGGGGTATGAGGTAAAAGGATAATATAAGATAAAAAACCATCGCAGAACAATTTAAGTATTAGAATAATTTATCACCATTTATCACCCTTCAGGTATTTGAGGATTAATTATGGAATCAGTATATTTCTATGAAGATGATGTCAGTAAAGATATTTTGAAAATATTAGATGATGATTTTTTTAAACGCCTGGGGTATACGGTAAGGGAATGCAGCCTTCTGGGTTCCCAGCGCAAGGGTTATTTCCTGTATATAAAAGCAAATTCAGAAGACATCGACCGCGCGGAAAAGAAATTTGAGGGAATTGGCCTTCAAAAACTCATTGGGGAGGAACAGAAAATAGTCACAGGCGCTTTCATAGCTGAGGAAGAGAATGCCGCCAGTGGCATGGGAATGATTTTCGGTTAAGACTGCAGTTAAGATATATTTATATAGAAAGATAACATAAAATGCATATCGGAGGTAACGATATGAGGCTGAGTAAACAAAGTTTAGTTCTGGCGACAATAGTCCCACTAATATTCGGAATAATAATACTGTGGAATTTCAAGAGTGCCATCGATATTTTAGCACCATTGGGCCAATCCACAGCAAAAATCTATGATCAACTCATATATATAGGTATTTTTGCATTCCTTGCACTCGCAGTGTACTGGAGCGTAATGGTTTACCTTATATATCTGTTACAGGAAAACCTGTCAACTCTTGATTCAAATCTTGATAAGGCTGCAGATATTGGAGCAAAGCACCTTTCAGAATCAAAGAACCTGTTAAACCAGGTAATAAATATCTTGAAGAGATACGAAACAACTTCTTGAAGAGATACGAAACAAATCAGGAATATGTAATAAGCAAATTTCTGATTTTTTCTTTTTTTTTCAAATAGGAAAGTATAAATACATTCTTCTGTCTGCGGCTGGATTTTCTCTATAAAGTAATAATTATGCGATATCCATAATTTACGGTTTTCTCCCTGAATGTCTATCTGTTATGAAGCATACATGATCCATCACGACTAAACATTTGAAAATAATAATGCAAAAAATATGTTAAGGTTAAGTGGTAAATATTTTATTTTGGATAAAAGAATCGCCATCCGATAAGATCAAACCGAAACAGGTTTCTTGTTAAATACCGTCATTAATTTGTCAAGCGTGGTAATTTCTTCTTTTGAAATAGTTATCTTTGCGTCAATATTTTTAAACTCCGGGATGCCTTTTCCTCCCGTTTCACCTGACACAAGTGAGTTTGACCATGGGCTGTTAACCATGAAAGCCAATCCACCAGGCTCATCTCTTTTGGATTCCTTTACCTGCACCACTAAACTTCCGAAATTATTGGATATTTTTACCCTGTCCCCGGTCTTCAAACCCATTTTTTGCATATCGGTCTTACTCATAGATATTACAGCAGAGAGCTTTTTATATTCTTCTCCAAACCTGTCGCACTCTGCCGCTTCGGCCTGGAAAATATCACGATATGTGATGATCTTGATATCATATTCCGGGCTTTTAAGGAATTTTCCAAAATCCATACCCATTAAAATGCCTCCATCAACCGATCCAGGATCGCTTCATCCGTCAAATGATCGCTCTCTATGATCTTTGATAATTCGATTACTTTTCCATCCATCCTCACCGCAGTACCTCCCGATTCCAGTCCTGATGCTGCAGAGGGGATTGCCACAGCCGCTATCTTTGAGGTCATGGTCATACAAGGATCGATACAGATCACCGGTATTGATGCAAGATGTGCCAGTACTGTGCCAGGAAGACTTGAAACAGGATCAGAACCCACAACAACAATTGCATCTATGGATTTTTTATTGAGTGACTCCATAATTGAATATTTGATATCGTGGACCGCTTTTCCATCAAACTTTACTTTATTGACAAATCCTGTCTCTTTGAACAGAGCTTCATTAAAACCCCGCATATTATAATGGCCAATCATAGGCATTATATTGAAATTCGGCAGCTTTTGTGCAAGTGCGGTCAATATGTCAAAATCATCTTTTATCGAATACGTAAGTCCGATTCCAACAAAAATCGCCCCGAACTCGGCTTTTTTCAAAATGCCTGCAAGTTCAAGCATTTTTTTCGTTTCATATGCCGGTACTTTTCCGGATAACGCTTCGGTCAAGGCCAGGATAAATTCCCTGTCTCCTTTTGGTGATATCCTGTAAAAATGTCCTTTACAGATCTTTGCGGTATTTGATTCCCGCACATCTATGGCTATTGCTATCCTGTCTTCTTCGTACCCGCGCTGGCGTGATTCTCCCCGCGGGAAATATGAGAACCTTGAAAGATGGCGAGGCTGTGAGTCCTGCGCATCAGATCCCCAATAAACAAGCACATCAGCTTTGTTCCTGATATCATCAAGAGAACATGTCCTGAACTTTTCCTGAAGGATATTTTCGATAAGCAGTCCCTGGCAAAATGAGGATGTATCATCTATGATTGCATTTATTTTTTTTGCATATTGAATTCCTTTTACCTGCGCCTGGCATGTTGAGTTATCCAATCCAAAAAGCATAGGCGTCCTGGCATTCCTGATAATGTCAACAGCTTTCTTTATGGAACTTTCAATGTCTGTGGGTTTTTGATCTATAGAAGGGACAAGCCTGTTTGAACAACCTTTCATTCTTGCCGCGCCGCGCCTGCATGCGTTTTTTATCTCTTTTATCCTGTTATTCTCAATAATTGCTTCAATATCATCACATAACAGCGCGCATCCTGTGCATGTAAACATAAAAACCTCCTATACAAACTCAATTGCGCCGGTTGGGCACGGGTCTATGCATGCATAACACAATACCCTGTTTTTCCCAAAGCGTCGGCATTCTTTGATATTCGAAGCAATGACTTTTCCGTCAACTACTTTGAAAATCACTTTATCATTTGTAGGGGCAGAGCCTTTACCTGCCCCATGCGGGTCATTTGCCACGTCAACAGGACATGCCACAACACAATTTCCGCAACCGGTGCATAATTCAGGATGTACCATCATGCCCGTTTCTTCAGCTCCGGCAGTTGGCAAAAGTAGTGATTCAAGTTTCTCTTTTTGCGTTTTGAAATTCGCTTCAAGAAGAGGCGTACAATCTGCCACGTTCTTTTTTCTTCCCAGCATTGCGACCGCAAACGCCATGCAGGTGGATTCCCCGCATTTCTTGCAGTTGGTTCTGGGTAAGAGCTGGTATAGCTCCATAACTGTAACCATGAGTGGTGAATTGATTTTAATAAGGGATATAATTTATGGAATAATCATATTGGAAATTAAAACTGGCTTTCATAATTATATCCTTAACTCTTAAACATGCTAAGTTAAAATACCTTGTAGGTCTGGACCCTCTCAAGAAGCATTCCTTCCACTATTATCGGATAATCCTTTTCTGCAGTTTTTAATGCATTTGTCAATTTCCAGCTCTTATCCGCAAAAATTGTTATTAGTGGTTCTCCTTTCTTCACCAGTTCACCCTTTTTCTTGTGTATCCAGACACCTGCTCCATTATCAGCGGGGGCGCCCGCGATCCTTGCAAGCTCAACAATACGCTTGTTATCGAACTCAATGACATAACCATCAGCAGGGGACATAAGTTCTCCCCTGTGTTCTCCGGGTTTAATATCAGTATGAACAATATTCGGATTTCCGCCCTGGACTTCAATGATCTGTTTGAGTTTTTCGAATGCTTTCCCCGAGCGCAGCGTCTCCAGGGCCATGTCCTTCCCCCTGCCTCTTGTAGCCACGCCCCCCATTTCAAGAAGAATACCTGCAAGCCCTGTGCTCTTTTCAATAAGGCTGTTCGGACCCTGCATAGTTTCCAATACTTTCAACGCTTCTCTTACTTCAATTGCCGGACCAATGGTTCTTCCGACCGGTGATGCACCGTATGTCATGGCACATTCCACGCTCATCCCCAGACGCTCCCCAAGGTCTATCAAATCCCTTGCAAGTTTTTTCCCTTCTTCTATTGAGTGAACTTTTGTTCCGCTGCCAACAGGGATATCGATAACAACGCAATCCGCGCCAACGGCGCCTTTTTTAGCCATAATTGAAGCAAGAAGCTGGCAGCGCGGGTCTATTGAGAGAGGATATTCGGCGCGTATAAGCTTATCATCAGCAGGAGCAATGTTTGTAGCTCCTCCCCATACAATCACACCTCCAACTTTTTCAGTCATGGTCTTTATCTCATCTGCTGTGAATTCAACAGGCGCTAGTACTTCCATCAGGTCAGCCGTTCCTGCAGCGCCTGTTATTGCTCGTGAACTGGTCTTGGGTATGAGCAGGCCGTTCGCGGCGATGATCGGGACCACAAGAAGTGATATCTTGTTACCCGGAACTCCCCCTATACTGTGTTTATCCATGATGGGATGAGTATCAAACTCAATTTTTTCACCCGTATCTATCATAGCCCTTGTCATCCATTCAATTTCATCCGTGGTCATCCCGTGGATATAGGAAGTTGTAACAAACGCTGACATCTCGATCTCAGTAAGATTCTCCCTGACAATGTCCTGGATTATCTGGCGGATCTCTTCCTGCGTTAATTTCTGATGATCCATCATTTTCTTTATGAAACCTACTGAATCCGGTTTTGATGCAGGGATAAGATCGATCGTAAGGGGACACACTTTTCCGAGCTTTTCACAGCATTCCTGGTATACTCCCACAGTACCTTTTGAGATAATGTCGCCTGTTTCAACAATGGCCGTCAAATAACCGTGATTTTTTAACTGGACACGGTCACCGCCGCGAACACCGATCTCTTTTGCATCCTGTGAATTGATGACTACTTTATACTTACCTGCTTTGATCTTAAGTGATTGGACTTTAAGTTCCATTTTTTAGTACCCTCATAATTTTATTTTATTGTATCGATTTAGTATTTACCATACTTAGCATTATCGCTGATTGATCTGATGAAATACTTCTATTTAAAGTATCATTTAAAGTATCTGAATGTAAGTATTGAAGTGATCATAATTGATTTTAGACAAAATAAAGCTTTATTGAACGTTTTCGAACTTTTATGAGTTAAAAAGAACTTTAAAATTCTATTTATACTGTAAAAATGCTTATATTATAACGCGTTAATCTAAATAATAAGCAAAAGGAATTTCGAGGTAAAAAATGAATACTCTTAGAATAACGGTGACAGGATTGCTTTTGATCGCATTTGCCATTAATATTATTGGCGCTGCCCAGGAAGAGAAAGTATCACCGGATGAGCTTGTTGATGATATAGAGGAATATAATGGCTCAATGGGCCCTGATAATGTATTTTATGGATTGAAACTTGCATTTGAGAGGCTGGATGAAAGTTTCACATTTAATGAAACTGAAAAGCTTGATAAAAAAGTGTATCATTCAAAGCTTCGTATATCTGAAGCCAAGACCGAATTGAAAAAGAAGAACTATGAAGGCGCAAAGAAGGCTTTTGAAAATTATAAAGAGAAGACAAAGGAGACTGAAGGATCTATTTCGGGCATCAAAGGAAATGACTCAGGAATTATCACTGCCCAGAAAATGGTGGAGAAACACCAGTATGTGCTGGAGAAACTTCTTGAATCAAATCCGAATAATACCGGAATAAAAAGTGCCTATAATAATAGTGTTGAACTTGAAGATAAGTTCGAGGAAAAGACCAAAAAGATGCTTGAACGTGTTCAAACGAATGAAGGAAAACACTATTTAAAAGAAGTAAATCTGACAAAAGTCGACATTGAAGATGTTCTGGAAAAAAAGACCATTCAGGATAAAAAAGATTTAAATCAAGAAGAAATGGAAAAGAAATCAGAGGGAAATAATGCGGGATCTGAAGAAAATTCCGTAAAAAATATTGATAAAAAACCAGAAGATCATAATGCACCAGAGGATCATAATGCAAGACAAGAACGAAATGATAAGAGAGAAGACTGAAAGGATATCCCAGAGGCAGGATCCTAAAGAGGATAGAAAAGACAGGTTTTTACCTATCTTTTTCTGGACCGATTAATTGTAAAATAAGTTAATATTACAGGAATAACAAATCTTGTCAATACCTGGAAATCTTATGTCGTGCAAGATCCTGCATATTGCAATATTTTTGATACTTTCTATTTCAATAGCTGGAGCTGCACCTGATAATTATAAAGTAACATATACGATAAATATCCAGGAAAATGGTTCAGCTATATGGAATGTGGAATATCGTACCCTTCTTTCTACTAAAGAAGACTTTGATTCTTTTGAGAACTATTCTGCACAATTAAACTCTAAGTATCTTGTTGAATTCAAAGAATTAATGCAAAGGTCTGCCCAGGAAGCAGCTGTGGCGACAGCAAGGACAATGGTTGCCAGGGATTTTAATGGTAAAACGATAGTCCAATCCACTCCCACAGGCAAGTACGGCGTGGTCCAATATACTTTTACCTGGACCAACTTTGCAAAGACAGATCAAAATATCAATGTTGGGGATGTGTTCGTGGGAGGACTTTACCTTTCAAATGATAATACCCTCATAATCCAGTATCCTGAAGATTATACAATTGAACAGGTAACGCCCCAGCCGGACCAGAGCCGGGATGAAATGATATGGTACGGTCTTCGTTCCTTCAGCGCCGGAGAACCACGGATAATCCTTACAAAACCATCTTTTATCTCGACAACCGTGGTTATATTGGTCATAATTGTACTATTTTTTGTTGGCGGAGTGTTCTATATAAAGAGTAAAAAAGAAGAAGAAAAGACATCTTCGGAAATAACATTTCCTGAAATAACATCTCCGGAAACACCTGTTACTAATATCCAGATCCCCGAAATTGAAATGATGGATGTGGAAGACAGGATAATGAAAATACTGAAAGAAAGCGGAGGGACACTTTACCAGTCCGAGATCGGAAGGCAGCTGGATCTCCCAAAATCAACAGTCAGCTCGGCATTGAATGAATTGCATGGTAAGAATCTTATCCAGAAGATTAAGAAAGGACGTGAAAACCTGATCCGGTTAATATGACTTATGCAGCGGTCAGAGAATTTTTAGCATGTTTTTCAGTTCGTCCACCCTTAATTGTCCCGGAGCTACAGGAATATCAACATATCCGTAAGTCATCACAGAACCGTAAATAGGCGCCATGATACGGGAATGCTTTCCTGTTTCACCCATTGCGATCGTGCATACATGGCCGGATGAATGCAATGTGACATCAAGCAAACGCAATACATCATCAAGTGAGTGAGGCATTACTGCAAGCTTGGCAATGTCCGCAGCTTTTTCAAATGATTCACTGATAAAACCCGTCATTGCCTCATTATCCGGTGTATTCTGGAAATCATGAGTGGAAATTATGACTTTTTTTCCAGCATTTTTTGTTTCCTGGACTACCAGATCTCTTTTTTCAGCGATTCGCTCAATATCAACGGCATCTGCATACGGTATTAACGATATCAATTTTCGGATGCGCCCTGTTTCGCTTCCTGGCCATGCTCCGCCTTCTTCCTTCATTCGATTGGTAATAATAATTGGCAATCCAAGCTTCTTAAGTTCTATGAGTATTTTGACAGGATCTTCACTGATCAGGTCTATCCGCAGCTCCAGGATATCAGCTCCAAGTTCTTTTGCCTTGATCGATGTATTTACCGGATCTTTACCGATCGATGCAACGACTGATCTATAAGTGGGGAACGCCATGGAAGATATGATATCTTTAATATGTGATAAGGATTATGAAACCTGAAAAGGATTGTTCAGTCCTGAAAAGGATAAGGCCAAAGGTTTCAGGACTACACAGGATATGAGGATAATGAAAAAATTTATATGGTTTGAGGGAAATAAAAGAAATTGATGAAGAGGGTACATGGAAAAATCATAAGAGCTGCTACAAGCCTTCTTCTTCCGGTGAAAAGGACCCGCACAGGTGAATGTAAAAGGTGTGGGGCATGCTGTATGTTCGTAATTAAATGTCCATTCCTTAAATTTGAAAATCACGGCTCAAATAAATCCATCTGTACTATCCATGGTTTAAGGCCCCCGCAATGCAGGAAATATCCGAGGGCAAAATGGGAAAAAGCGCATGAACCATGTGGATACCATTTTATTGAAGAAATACATTGTGAAAACTAATTTGCCCTGAAAAATAGAGAAAAACATAGAAATGATATTTTTCTTTAAGAAAAAACTATTTAGGGCAAAAAAATAATTGAAATAGGAGGAAAAATTATGGGGCTAATAGACAGAACAAGTACGATAATAAAAGCCAAGATCAATAAGATCCTGGGGAAAATCGAAGATCCGAGAGAGACTCTTGATTATTCTTATGAAAAGCAGGTTGAACTCTTACAGAACGTTAAGCGCGGTGTGGCCGAAGTAACAACTTCAAAGAAGAGGCTTGAACTCCAGAAGATGAAACTGGAAGAGAATATCAAGAAACTGGACGACCAGGCGCGCGAATCTGTAAAAGCAGGAAGAGAAGACCTTGCCAGGATAGCGCTTGAGAGAAAAAGTACATCCCAGGCTGAAATCACAAGCCTGACTTCCCAGATAGTGGACATCAAGAACCAGCAGGATAAACTTGTTGCAACAGAAAAACGCCTGTCTGCAAAAATAGAATCATTCCGCTCAACAAAAGAAACAATAAAAGCCCAGTACAGCGCAGCTGAAGCCCAGGTCAAGATAACTGAATCAGTGAGCGGCATCAGCGAAGAAATGAGTGACGTAGGGATGGCAGTCCAGCGCGCAAAAGACAAGACCGAAAATATGAAAGCAAGAGCCTCTGCTCTTGATGAACTTGTGGAATCAGGAACATTGGAAGATGTCACCAGCGGGTCACAGGATGATATTGACCGCGAGCTTTCAAAGATAAAGTCAAAAGGTGATGTTGACACGCAGCTTGAAGCGCTCAAGAAGGAGATGGGAAAATGATCGTAAGATTAATGGGAGAAGGCCAGTACGAACTTGATAAAAAGCATATGGATGAGGTCAATAAGATCGATAATAACATAGTGAAGATCCTTCAAAAAGGAGACGAGTTAGTATTTAAGAGCGAATTTAAGAAACTTGCAGAATATGTCAAAAAGAATGGGAAAAAGATATCTGATGAAGTGATCAAGCCAAGTGAAATAATCATACCGCCATATGACCTGACGCTTGATGAAGCAAAGAGGATATTTGCAGGGGAAGGGCTTTTTCCAGACTGATGAATGGAATTGTTAATAAAACTGCTTACCGTATTGGGATTGGGAGCATTTGAGTTATGGATAGCTGTCCCCGCCGGTTTTGCGCTGGAACTCAGTCCGTCCGTGACAGCTATCACGGCAGCCTCAGGTGGAGTGCTTGGCCTGCTTGTTATTTTGACCCTTGGTGAACGAATAAGGAACAAGCTGTTAAAACGGGTCAACAGGGAAGATAAGCGAAATAAGTATATTGATCGTATTTGGGATCGTTATGGGGTAGCAGGTTTCGGTTTATTTGCTCCCCTGCTTATCGGGGCCCCGCTTGGAACGGCGCTTGGTATTGCCCTGGGTGTTCCGGAAAATCGCCTTTTTTTCTGGATGAGCCTTGGGATCATCATTTGCAGCATTGGGCTAACGATCGTTGTTGAATTTGGTTTGATGGGTTTTGAGTCATTAATGCATTCTTGAACCACTGTGATATCTTTGTGTAAGAGAAAAGCATTTTTTTCAGACAGGATTCACAGGATTTACAGGATAAACTATATAAATCGTATCCTGTCGATCCTGTAAATCCTGTCAAATGGTGGATATTTAATCATTTTGGGTTGAAATTTGAAAAAACGAATTGTGATGAAAGAATATGCGAAAAATGAGATATGTTTTTCAGAATTTAGATAATATTAAATTATGACAGTCAAACCATCTGCGATCGGTGTAAAATTATAATATTATCCATATTCCCGCTATCGTGGCTCCTGTTCCAAGCAGCAGCGCCATATTTAACTTTTCTTTTAATGTTACAAGTGCAATAAGGCTTGAGAGAACAGGGGTTATTGCCGCAAGACCTGTGGCTTTTGCCGCGCCGATAGCAGTAAGGCTCACAAAGAAAAAGTAACTGCCAAAACCCATGCCCACGATCCCGCCAAGTCCGAGCAAAATATATGCTTCTTTCTTGAATTTAAATATGGTCTTTGCACCTTCATTCATCGAATAATAAAGGTATAATAACGCTAACGGTATCGGCATACTGATAAGCGCTGACTGGAACGGGTCAACATCTTTTAAACCGGTCTTTGTTGCAACTATGGAAAATGAATACAAAAATGCCGCAAGAACCGCGACTGAAACACCGAGTTTAATGTTTTTCTCACCTGCCGAGCTTTTGCCCCTGCTGAGTATCCATATCCCGACTACTATCAAAACAGTGCCGATAACAACTTCGGGACGGATTTTTTCTTTCAGGAGAAGAACGCTTAAAAGTATGGTCAGCAGTGGGAATGTGAACAGGATCGGGATGAACCTTGAAATTGAAATGTTCTCTAATCCTTTCATATATGCCGCTCCTCCCAGGATCAGCCTGAAGAGACCGCCAATGTTCAGGAATAAAAATCCCATCAGTGTAAAATCAAAATCTCCTCGCCTTATGATCAAGAATAGTACCAGCAGGAAAAGCATTGCAAAAAAAGTGCGTATGAGTACTGCAGGGATTGCGCCTGCTCCTATGCCTTTTTTATAGAACACAGCTGCCATTGACCAGCAAATTGCAGCGGCCAGGGCATAGATTTCTCCTGATATCACACCGAGTTAATAGAGTCAGTTACTCTTATGTTTTATTGTTATGATAGAGGAACTTATTTCGGGAAAAGATACTTCTTCATTTCGACTATCATTTCGACCACAAAATTAATCCAGTCAAAAACCTTTTTCTTAAAAAAATTTTCAAAAGGAGAGAAGGTATAATGAAAAAATTTGTTATTATTTTCCTGGCATTACTTACATTTGTCCAGGTAGCTGCGGCACAGCCTATCGTGGATTATATGCATATTAATGCCGATGTGAACAATGGCTATGCCATTACGACAGTGGAAGAAAAGCTGAGCAACCAACTGGACGTTCCTGCCAATGATGAATTCAAGTTCCTGATCCCTGAGGAGGCTTTTATATCAGGTTTTTCGCTCATGATAGAAGGTAAGGAATATGTTGCCGATGTGCTTCCTAAAAAAGAGGCACAGGAAAAATTCGAGGAAGCAGCATCCCAGGGAAAATCAGCGGGGCTTCTGGAATCAAAAAATAAGAACATGTTCTCATATTCCTTGAGCTTTGAACCTGGACAGAGCATTATTGTTCGATTGAAGTATGAGCAGGCTGTGAAAAAAAGTCTGGGCAAATTCGAATATGTGCTGCTCCTTCGTAATGTTGACTCAGTTAGTATAAATGACCTTTCTGTTAACATGAACATTACATCCCTGAATGGAATTACAACACTTGAGACACCGGGTTTTGCGGGGGCGAATGTAAAATACAGTTCAACAACTTCAGGGAGAGTGACATACAGCGCAAATATGCTACCTGATAAAGACCTTACAGTCGTTTACACTATCAATAATCCACCTATTAACGGTGACATGCTGTTCTACAATATGGGCGGCCAGGGTTATATGATGCATGTGTTCTCGCCCAACGAAACAGAGCTGGGAACAACAGCCCTTAACAAGGATATCATTTTCGTAGTGGACAAATCAGGCTCTATGACAGGAGATAAGATCGCGCAGGTGAAGACTGTTTTCACGAAGATAATTTCTGACCTTCCTCCTGACGATCATTTCAATGTAATATTTTTCGACAGTACGATAAAAACGTATTCAGGCACACTAATGGAAGCGAACACGAAGAACAAAGAGGATGCGACAAACTTTGTCAATGGCCTGGGCGCTGGAGGCGATACGAACATCAACCAGGCACTGCTTGATTCTCTTGGTATGTTCGAAAATAGCAGTAAGCGTGTTCCCATTATAGTTTTCCTTACAGACGGGGAACCCACAGCAGGTATAACTTCACCATACGTTATAAGAAATAACATAAAGGAAGCGAACAAAGCACAGGTATCGATATTCGCCATCTCATTCGGTAACCAGAATGAAGCAAACTATGATTTCTTAAAAGCATTAAGCCTTGAGAACTATGGTAAAGCGCAGAGGTTTTTCCTTGAAGGTAAAGTGGAAGAGGAGATGACTGATTTCTACAAGACTATCTCAACACCCCTTATCACTGACATGAGCTTCACATACAACGAAGTCTTTGACCTGGAGAAAACAGGCCAGACCAATCTTTTTGCAGGCTCTGACGCAATCGTGCTGGGTAAATACAGTGGCAGCACCATAACTTCTGATGTTGCAGCGACCACACGCACAGGTAGCAGAAATTTCAAGAAATCATTCCAGGTTGTTTCAAAGCCCGAGAACTCATTCATTCCAAGGCTCTGGGCATATACCAGGATAAAAAATATGATGGACAGGATTGATGTGGAAGGGGAAACCGATACGCTGGTATCAGCAATAACGAATATTTCCCTGGAATTCAAGTTCGTAACATCTTATACTTCGCTTTTCGTGGAGGTACCCAGAAATGCAACAAATACAACGGCAACTGCCATTGATACGAAACCTGAAACAATCACCGCTGCGCCCGTAGCGGCATATGCTAAACCAGTTGCAACTTCGGCAAAACCTCCACCTACAGTGCCTCCATCAGAACCTGGTTTTGGGATAATATTCACCATGATCGGATTGCTTTTCGTTAAATATCTAATCATGCATAAACGAAAATAACCACGAATGAATACACATATAAAAAGTGTATTCACTTCTTTCTATTTTTTTTAAAGCCCCATCTTCTTAACTATCTCGCCCACTGCCTTAAGAGCCGCAGAATCCTCTGGCAATTCGGCAAGCGGCCTTCCCTCAAGGTCAAATTTTGCTAACTCCTCGTCAAAAGGAACGATCCCCACAAGGTCCATCTTTAATTCACGCGCATATTCCTCTATCTGCGCCTGGTTTTGCGCAGTAACCTTATTCGCGATCACATGCATTTGTTTTACCTTCAGGTCAAGTGACTTTGCAAGCTCCCGTATCCGCTCAGCTGTTTGAAGGCCCCGGCGTGAGCCGTCAGTGACCACAAGAAGTTCATCCACATCACGGATGATCCTGCGCGAAAGGTGTTCAAGCCCTGCCGCAGTATCGATAATCGTGACATCATAATTCTTAAGGATCTTATCCATTATACCGCGAAGAAGATTATTTGCAAAGCAATAGCATCCTGAGCCTTCTGGCCGCCCCATAACGAGAAGGTCATAACGCGGCATCTCGCAGAGGACTTCATAGACCTTTGATTCAAGCAGGCTCTCCTTATTGGTATCAGGAGGCAGCCTATCCCGCTCCTGCAGCATGAATTCGCGCATGTCGCCTATGGTTTTTTCAACTTTTACACCCAGCACATCCGGAAGATTTGAGTCCGGGTCTGCGTCTATTGCAAGAAGGGTTTTATTCTTTTTTGAGATATGCCTGATCAGCATTCCGGCTACTGCTGTTTTGCCGGTGCCGCCTTTTCCTGTTATTGCGATAATTTTCATATTTATTCTATAGTCTCCATTTTATATCGGTCACATTGAAACATATTTTTAATTGTTAAAGAAATATTTACATCAGATTATTTTAATATAAGTCTATCAAAGATACTAATTTTTCATTATAATCTTCTTTTCTTATTTCTTTAAAGCTCGCTAATAATTACCTGACACCGCTCATTTCAATGCACCTGCGCATTTAAAGATTTATCGAAGGCGCAGGTGATGGACGAGTAAAGCTGATATAAGAAATAGTGCAGATTTATATCGCAAACCAAGACTCAGTTTCAAGATTTTATCGATTTTATGCATATATTGGCCAGATAATTCCCCTAATTTTCGAGCAACTATCCCTTCCGGAACTGTCATTAGATATTCGCATCTTACCACTGATGTTTTGGCAAGACCTGAACGAATGAATTCATCAGTCCCCTCTTCTATTATAAACTCGGTCTGCTTAACATCATCAATTCTTTGGGAAGTTATTCCGGCAAGAATAACATCATCAAATCTTCTTTCGATACTATGATCTGAAACGATAAGAGCTGGTCTTGCTTTTTGCTGGACTCCATCAATTGTAATAAATGGGAAAGGTAATATTACAACATCTCCTCGTATCATAAATATCTTCTTCTGGTGAGTCCCATATTTTGGATAAAGACCTTTGTTGCAAAAGAAGTGAACTTTCGTCAATTTGTGATTTAGATGTACCGGGATGTTGACTCTTAAGATATTTTGCGAAATCAATTACTTCAATAATTTTGTCTTCCGGCAGCTTATTAACAACTTTTATCAGTTCCTTTTCATATTGTCTTACCTTTAGCATCTTATCTTCCTTTTTCTAAGGTAATATTATTAAACTCAGTCATATAAAGGCTTTGTCTATGAGTTAATGAAAATAACGAAAAAATCTAATTATATAGACTCACAATACTTAGGATCATGAGTCTAATCGTTATTTAGCTTTTGATCTATCATTTTTCTTTGTTTTTGAACACAATACGATCAATCGATATCTTCGCATTCTTGAAAGAGAGCTTCACCCCTCCGTTCCCTCCGCCGAATTGCATCGGCATCATGGGCATTCCGGCAGGCATGGACGGAGCAGGCATTGACCATCCGGGCGCTGCCTGTGTTTCAGATGATGGTTCTTCAGCTTCGGGAACAGTTTCTTCCTTTGTCCAGCGTTCCATTATCGGATGCTGGCTTTTCTCAAGGAACTCTTTTAATGTCTTAAGATCAGTAGCATTTTCCTCAGTCGGTAATTTATCCACAAGTTCTGGAGGAATATCCGCTTTTATCTTTTCTTTCAGGTTCCTGGGCATCCACACAACGCGCTTCCATCCGCCATCAGGCTGAATGAATTTTGGTGACCGGAAATAATTTACGCCAACCCCAAGAAAACCTATGATCTGTTTGCCGCCGCCCGTCTGTCCGGCCATTGTTGAGAAAGCAAGGCCGTTGGGGGCAATACCTGTGAAATCCCTGTCAACCCAGCCGATACCGTCAACTTCAGGAATATAAAATCCTACTACTTCAAAGCAACCGCAGCTTGTGTGAGGGAATTCAAAGAATGAATGTATCTTGATGCGTGAATATTCACCGCCTGATAATGCTACTGCCTTCTCATTGACTCCTGAATATTCACCTCCGATCGCGTCGATAACTTCACCTTTTGGAATAGCGAACTGGGGTCCTTCAGGATCAACCTTTGCTGCAGCGCGGCCATCAAACCAGTTGATAGCGCCGCATAGGGATATCCTGTCTGGTGTAACAACACATGCATTTGTCGGGGCAAAGCTCTGGCACAATGTGCAGCCATAGAACACATCCACATCTTCATCATGAAGGCCGCGAGTCCTTGCATCCCTTGCCTCATAGATCTTTATTGCTTCTGCTCTTCGTTTTTCGACTTCATCTGCATCAGTAACAAAAGTGGCATCTATCTTCTCAATAAAAGATAATTCGTTCTTAAAGAGCATCATTGTGGCTTTAGCGATCTGCTCAAATGACGTAAGACCTTTTTTAATAGCATCCTTATTTATCCGCACCCACATGTCATACCGCTGGTTAAGATGCATGTAACCCTGGATATAATTCTGGAAATCATGATTTCGACGCTCTACGATCGCCTCAAGATCGGGTTCTACCAGTTTTCCTGCGATCCGGTAGATCATCGCAAAAGGATGGCGTGAGCCTTCCTGCATCTGGGAGAGGTCCGGTCCGATAAGAGTAAATTTTCCGTCCTCTATTTCATCTATTCCTGCTGCCCTTACAAGCTCAAATCCTCGTGATTTGGGACCTGCGAGTTCAACAAACATATCATCTTTTCGTACGCGTTCACCCTCGAACATGGGTGAGATTTCAAAGGGAAATTCGTTTGCCATGATTATCGTCCTGTTCTTTTATTTTATTATTTTCATTATTTTGGTAACTGGGCTATAACTTCATCAAGCGCTGCGATGAACACATCCTGCTTGAGATTGCCGAATGACATATCCGCATTCGGATGATAGTATTTATCTATCGAAATTACTTTAATAGTTGAGAAATTCTTAAGCGCGGATATGGCCTGGGAAGCATAATAATAGGTTATCCCGAAAAACACGACCAGGTCATATCCTCCTTTCCCATCAAGTCCTGGCCAATGCGGGTCGCAAAGATATGATGCAAGAGCATGCATATTTATATAATGTGCATCAAGTTCCTTATCTGCAAGGTATTTATAAGAATCTCCCACTGAGGCGATTTGTATTCCGGCCCTGCCAAACAAAACAACTCTTGCAAGAACATCCTCATCGCCTATTTTAGACCCTACTATCAACAACGGCCTCTTTGCCTTTGCAAACATTTTTCCGGCAACAGCAGCCATCACTGCACGCGCCATTTTTGGCCCGGGAATATTTCCGGTTTGATAAGGGACAGCCTGGCGTGTAGTGTCAATTACTTTTTCTTCATGTTTTTCAACAAGTTCCTTCGCTTTCATTTCTTAACCTCCTTGCACAGGCGGGGAACATTGGTCGGCTGGAATGAAACATCAACTTTCCTGAGGGGGCCTTCAAGTATTTTCTTTTTCTCCCAATCGATCTTCCATCCCTTCTTTTCCAGTAATTTCATAAGTTGCTCTTTTTTAGCTACAGGAAGGTCTGCTTCATTTCTCACATAAATGTGCCAATCATCAGGCATCTTGTTCATGTATTTTTCGCTCAATTCAATATAATGCGTGAGCTTAATAGCCCGCCCGAGGCTGTTATCGCTTGGCCTGAAGCAGAGCTTGGCAAGAAGCGGCATTAACTCATTCTTTGTTTCTGCGGTTATCATAAGGTGCTCTGGTGCAGGTTCAACATTGACCACAGATCCGTCCCTTCCATCCAGTACGTTCCAATCGTCTTTCTTATATGGTTTCCCGATAAAAGCCCGCCTGTATTTTGTACCGTGAGGTCCGACAACGACAGGGATCCCAAGCCTGTTGCAGCCTGTTCCGATAGAAAAAGCTTTCTGGGAGTAAGCTCCCCATGCTATCCCCACTGCTCCAACCCTGTTAAGGACGTAATCTGCGATCTCTTCCCAGTTGCCTTTTGTCTTTCTTCCCGCAAATATAGAAGCAACTTTTATAGTCGTTGCAGCTATGTGGGCATTTGAAACGCAGGAACCGGTATTCAGGAGGTTGCCTTTGACGAATCTTCCGGGGTAGCGCTCATATAGGGTCTTTCCGTCTTTATCTTTAAACATCCCTATGTCCATTGCAGAGCAGCCTGAAGAAATTATAATATAGCTGCGCTGTATCATTTCTTCAACAATATCATAAACATCCTTTGTGCCATCCGGATAATTTCCGCAGCCAACAAAAGCAAGTACTCCCGGGGTTGTTCCAAGAACAAGATTTCGTCCTTCCTCACGTATCTCAGGGTCGCCTATCTGTCCTCTTCCGATCCTCATTTTACCTTTTTCTTCTCTTATCACGCGCTGTGAAGCTTTCTCGATAACATTCAATATCGGGATGTCGGAAGGACAGCTAAAATCACATCGTCCGCATCCTATGCATTTATCATGCAGCGTTTCAAAAAGCGAAAAATTCCCATCCACAGCAGCCTCCATAGCATCAGATATCGGAAGGCTCTGGGGGCAGTCACGTGTGCACTGGAGACATTTAGTACATTTTGCAACAAGTTTCTTGAGTTCCTTTTCACTTGGAAGTGCTGTATACCCTTTTGATTTCCGTATGGGCCCTATTTTCATTGCAAGTTTAGGGATAAGTTCCCCGACCTTTTCAAAATCAAGAAGGACTACGCCTGGCTGTTTTCCACTTACAAGGTCATTTAATATATCATCAACGTTATCATTTGACCTGTCCGGCAAACCATATGTGATTTTTTCATTCGTGGCAATTACAGGAATATGAAGTTTTTGTGCTTCCTTTAATATATCGGCCCTGACACATTGTTCATCAGTTATCAGGACATCGGGTATTCCTGACCTTATATATTTAAGTTCCTTGCTCATGGAACCGATGATCTTAGCAGTTTTATTATAACGTGTCATATCGTGGGCAGTACAGCACAATCCTGCGATCTCAATTTTATCAAATAAGCCATTCTTGTCCATGTAATCAAGAATATATGCAGGGGCCGCAATATTATGCCCGACGCATATAACGACAGGTTTTTTCGGATCTAGTATTCCCATCCCCATCTCTGCCAATGGGGCTTTTTCATCAGACTTCGGGAATCCCAGGCAGGATATCTGGATGATATCAGCGACTTCCATACCGAGAAGATCAAGCATCCCTGCATGCAGGGCTTTTGATTCAAAATCACGAGCAGCCCCTTCCTGGCCTGTATTTGTGGCAGCAATAAGCTGTGTTAACTGTTCTTCAACATATTCAAGAACAGGGATAAAATCTCCAATTGTTTTAGGGGTAATGCCCATTATTGTTTCGGTCAGGGGAGCTTTAAGATTGCTTGGACCAACATCAATTGGAAAGTCTGCGCCATATTTCTTGATAAGGTAATTAAGAAGATGTCTTCCATGGGCGGAATGGCATGCCGAGCCCATAATACTTATTAAGAGAGCCTGCCGTGCCGACTGCCCTTCCAGGTCTATTCCACATGCTCCTTCCTTATTCCCTGTGAGGTCACATTTACCATATGTACAGAAATCACAGGTATCTCCAGTCGGTGTATAAACCGGGTTATACCTGTCAATAATACGATAATCCCAATTTCGAAGACCTATTATCTCAGGTCTGGGTGTAGGCCCTTCTGCTATTTGTTCTTCTTCTGCCCCCACCTTGCCTATGTTTATCTGGACGTTCTCCAATTCTTCTATTACGAAACTTCCTTTCTTTGGGTTCATTTATTATCTCCACTGATTACAAATATTTGAATGAGCTTCTTTCAGATCCACACTGCCTCACATGTTAGTATTTATCCAATGCTATTTGAATTCTTTTATCCTTTCACAAATTGATGTATAATCTACATCAATATACTTATACGTTATCCCTTTTATCACTATCATCCATTATATTTTTTAAAACATTAGTATTATCTTATAAAAAAAACAATCAACAAGGCCCAATGAATATTAACTATAAAAATACAAAAATTAAATATACCTCTTCAGTTTATGAACCCGCTGAAGATTCTTTTCTGCTGGCAGAGGCAGCTTTAGACCAGATAAAAGGTTCGCAAAGGGTTTTAGAAGTCGGGTGCGGAAGCGGCATAATTTCAGCGGTTATTAAGAACAATACCAGTGCAGTGATCATTGGGATAGATATAAACCCTTATGCTGCAGCATGCACAAGAGATAATGGTGTTGAAGCAATAAGGGGCAACTTGTTGGACTGTATCAGGGGGAAATTTGACATAATAATATTCAACCCGCCTTATCTTCCTACTGATGAATCTGAAAGAACCAACGACTGGATAAATTGTGCATTGGATGGGGGATGTGATGGCAGGGAAGTAATCAACAGGTTCCTTGCGGATGCAGTCACTCACTTGCTTGAAAATGGAAGGATATTGATGCTTGTATCCTCATTCACGGGGATAGAAGAAGTAAAATCAAAGATGAAGGAACTGGGTTATGGTGTAAAAGAAGTGAGCAAAGAGAGAATTAGTTTTGAGCAACTTATGGTCATAGAAGCAACAAAGATTACATAGTTAAGCTAACGATTTTTCAGGATATTCAGATTTAGCTGGATTTTTTGCATTTATATTCTGGCCACATTATGGCCATATTATCACATTTGTGTTACTTCCCGGGTGTCGGTCAAAAACTATATATCCTACTACAGAACAATACCATTGTAATGAGTATGATAATAATAATCATAATAATAATGATAATTATTAATCACACTAAAAAGGAATGAATTGCGGGAGGTTCAATAAAAATGAGACAAAAAACACAGCAAGAAATCGATAACGAAATCGAGAATCTGGAGTATGAGATCAGATGCTCGAACGAAATGAGAGAACAAAACGGAGGTGAATAAAGTATGCATAACTTACATAATGTAGAAACCTGGTTCAATGGTAACACAGCATGTCATAATGACCCTACAAAAAAAATGTGTGACCACTGCATGGCTTGCCGTCCTCTAAATTGCGACGAACATGAATGTGACAGAGCAGGCAGATGTATGTGCAATAGAACACAGTGTATATGCCTGGGAAGACTTACATAAATCTAATATATTATTCAATAATTCCTCATTTCCTGGCCATAGTATTAACTATGGTCAAGAAATGAGAACCCTTTCCCCGGATTTAAACTTCTATTTCTGCAAACCTGTCAATGTCTGTCCTGTGGCCCCAGATATCCCCTGTTAACAGTTTTATATTTTTCATTTTTAAAAGTGTTTTTGTAGTATTTGATATTGTTTTCTGGTAAGATGACGGCAACTGGATTCTTTTTAATTTAGTCGCAGCATTTACCAGTTCGAATATGTTTTTTTCAGATGGCCTGAAACAGAAATGTACGTTCTCTTCTTTTCCTTCAACATCTTTGAGGTCTTCCTCTGCGCCAATAATTCTGAAAACTACCTTCATATTATTATTAATAGTGATTCATACTATTTATATTTTTTACTTTAGAAACTGTAGTTTGTTAACCAGTACCCACTTAAAACCTTTGGTAGATTTTTTCCTCATGTGAAATATATGCAACCAAAGACACATTTTCATTATTTGATTACCTGCATTAAACCCAAACCTGATAAAAGCATATTATAAAGCATATTATAACTCCGATCTCAGCTTTGCTATCCTGTCCCTTATCTTTGCAGCTTTCTCAAATTCCTGGCTCTTGGCAGCCCGATGCATCTCAGCCTCAAGCTCCACAATATAATTGAAAATCTCCTCTTTTGGCGGCGCCTCCTCGGTTATCGCACGCGGTTCCACTGCCTTTCGTATCGTTTGCGGTGTGATGTTATGCTCTTTATTATATTCTACCTGCATCGTCCGCCTTCTATTTGTCTCATCTATTGCCCTTTGCATTGAACCTGTTATCCTGTCTGCATACATTACGACTTTCCCCTCAACATTCCTTGAAGTTCTCCCTATTGTCTGCAAAAGAGAGCGGTCAGAACGCAGGAAACCTTCCTTATCAGCGTCAAGGATGGCTACAAGCGCGACTTCCGGCAGGTCAAGCCCTTCACGAAGGAGGTTTATCCCTACGAGCACATCGAACTCGCCAAGGCGCAGTCCCCTGATGATCTCGATCCTCTCCAGTGTTTCTATCTCAGAATGCATATATCTTGCTTTGATCCCTGCTCCCAGAAAATATTCTGTAAGGTCTTCTGCCATTCGTTTTGTAAGTGTTGTAACAAGGACCCTGAATTTTTTTGCGGTTTTTGCGCGGATCTCCCCGATCAAGTCATCGATCTGTCCAGTTATGGGTTTAATTATGATCTCAGGGTCAACAAGCCCTGTGGGGCGGATGATCTGCTCCACGACCTGTGCGCTTAAAGCCACCTCATAATCCGCAGGTGTTGCCGAAACATACAGCACCTGGTTCACCCTTTCACTGAACTCATCGAATGTGAGGGGACGATTATCGTACGCAGACGGCATCCTGAAACCATAATTCACTAAAGATTCTTTCCGCGCGTGGTCTCCTGCCTGCATTCCCCTGATCTGCGGGATGGTAACATGCGATTCATCGATCACTATAAGAAAATCCTTCGGGAAATAATCTATAAGCGAGTACGCCGGCTCACCCTCTCTTCGGCCATCCATGTGGCGGCTGTAATTTTCTATTCCCTGGCAGTACCCGATCTCATGCATCATTTCTATATCGAATTTTGTCCGCTGTTCAAGGCGTGCTGCTTCCAGTATTTTTCCTGTCCGCTTTAGTTCCTGTAATCTTCCCTTGAGTTCCTCTTCTATTGATTCGATAGCAAGATCGATCTTTTCCTGGGGCATAACGAAATGCTTGGCAGGATATATGACCAGGGCATCTTTTTCAAGGATCGTTTTCCCTGTCAGGGGATCAAATTCACAGATGCGTTCTATCTCATCACCGAAAAGTTCGATCCTGACCCCGGTTGATGCATAAGAAGGGAATACTTCGATCGTATCGCCGCGTGCCCGGAATTTCCCTGTACTGAAATCCATGTCATTTCGTTCATATTGCATATCCACAAATCTTGAAAGTATCACCTTTCGCGGCGCTTCATCTCCTTTTCGAAAAAGAATGGACATATCACGCCATTCCTGGGGCGATCCGATCCCGTAAATGCAGGAAACGCTTGCCACTACGATTACATCCCGTCGTTCGAACAGGGATCGTGTGGCAGAAAGCCGCATCCTGTTGATCTCTTCGTTTATGGAAGCGTCTTTTTCAATATAAGTATCAGTCTGGGGGATATACGCTTCAGGCTGGTAGTAATCATAATAGCTTACAAAATATTCAACTGCATTTTCAGGGAAAAAAGCCTTGAATTCTGAGTAAAGCTGTGCCGCAAGGGTCTTGTTGTGAGAAATAACAAGAGTTGGGCGCTGGACATTCTGGATAACATTGGCGACTGTGAATGTTTTCCCGGAACCGGTCACACCAAGGAGTGTCTGGTGCTTCATACCCTGGTTAAGACCCAGGGTCAGTTTCTCGATAGCTTTTACCTGGTCGCCTTTTGGCTCAAATACTGATGTAAGATTAAATTGCAGAGTTATCCCTTCAGTTAAGATTTATCCAATTGATATTAAAGGGAATCCTGTGATCATTTTCCATGGAGTCATAACATTAATATACCCATGTGAGCAATATATATGATACTAATGATGAGAGGTATATGAGGTACAATATGTGTTATAAGACAGAAATACGACAAATATTTTACAGCATCTGTGCTCTGCTGCTGCTCTCCGTGGCGGCTTATGGGGCATCGGTTTCTGAAATTGAACCCAATGATGATATGGACCATGCTACATCCATAAACGCCGGGGACGTTGCCAATGGCGTAGTGGGGTATGATAACAAAGATTTCTTCAAACTTACTCTGCCGCAGTCGGGCATAGTTACAGCCAAACTGTCAGGTTATTCTGACTGCCAGTTCGAGGTAACGGTAGTTGATTTTGGCTATGGCTGGGGTATTGGTTCCCTGGTTAGTGAGAACGGTAAACCTTCCACCATTTCCTTCTCGGCGCCGAAGAATAAACCCGGGTATTTAAGAGTTGGAATAAGGACAGTGTCTGGTGTTTCCGGCGGTGAAGGCGGCAAATACTGGAGGATAATCCAGTGCAACAAAGACGGACCATACTACACCACACCCGGACCTGCAGGCGAGGCATCCATGACCATCACCACATATGAAGGTAAACCGGTATATCCACCACTTACCTATCAACTCGATGTCAGCCTTGCAGCATTGCCCGACCAGTACGAACCGAACTATGAGGAGGGTACACCCAAAGAGGATATGCTTGCCAGAGGGATAATAAAAACCATACCAATAGGCCAGGAAATTACAGCTTACCTGTTTAATGAGCATCCAGCGGTTTTGAAAGGAACACCTGGGTATGAAAGCAGTTGGTCATATGGCGGTGAGAATGATGTGGACGTATATCACGTTTCCTTATCACAACCAGGTACGGTTAACGTTCACCTCGGCAATTTTCCAGCTAATGCAAACAGTAGAATTATTATAACCCGGCCTGATGGGAACTCGTATGAATCCGCAACTGGAGCAACAGATTTTTCGACGGAAGTGACCAAACCGGGTAATGTTTTCATCGAGATAAGCAAGGGGAGAGAAACCGGAAACCTTGTTTATTCTACTACCCCCTACAATTTGCTCGTGACTACAGGTGCAGCAGCAACACCAACCGCCGTACCAACAGTCACATCAACGGTCACACCAACTGTCACGGCGACAGTCACCGCAACAACTACTCCCGCCAAGCCATCCGGCGGTGAACTTGTTAAAAATGGAGACTTCTCCGGAGGTTTGAACGGCTGGACGATCCAGGAATGGTACAAACCATCTGACGGTAAGGGTGAAGTGACTGAGGTTTCCGACGGCATCCGCTTCAGAAGCACAAGCGGCAACACCCATATAGGAATAATGCAGACCATCAACTCCGATGTATCAGGATGCAGCGCCTTGAATCTCAGGGCTGTGATAAAAGCTGATGAGCAGTCGCTTGCAGGCACGGGCTGGAATGGCAGGGAATCCCCAATATCGGTTTTTGCGCGCTACACAGATGTAAACGGCGTATTGCACGGCAACCTCGGCGAAGATCCTAAAGAACAAAATCGCATGTCATGGGCTGGTTTATATTACATTGACCCGACAGGAAAGAACATTGCGGATTTTGGAATAAAGACGCAAAAAGGTGAATGGTACACCTACGAGACTGATCTGATGAAACTTTCGCCCAAACCCAGGACCATTGACATCATCGGCGCAGAGGGTGCCGGATGGGCAACACGCGACGGCGTGGTTAAGTCCATCAGCCTGAAATGCGTTGCTGTAGCATCTACCGCAAGCCGGACTCCAACACCTTACACACCTGCAAAAGTAACATATACACCAGTAGTATCAGCAACGGAAACGACAGACTCAGGTGCAAGAGATTTCAGAGTAGCTATATCGCCTACAAGTATGACCGTTAATCCCGGAGATACTTTGAGGTTGACATTAACAGTTGTGCCAAGCGGAGGATTCAACGAGCCGGTTGAGATCAGTGTCAAAATAAAGGCGCTGGGCCAGGAACGGGATCTAGGGCAGGTAACGACTATCTATCCACCCTATCAGCCATACGTATTTGAGAACCAGGTTCCGGGTGAAATACCAAAAGGAACAACAATATACGGTTATGTAACTGGCAGGGGCGCAGGACTTGAGCGTAATGCTGACACGGTAACTGTCAAAGTTCCCGGCTTTGGGGTATTGGCAATGTTTGTGGCATTAATTGCCGTATTCCTGATAAGAAGGAAAAAAGAAAAAGAATAACAAAATACATGTGAACTGGAACTTTTTGGTTCCAGTTCTGTTCTTATTTTATATCCCTAAATTTATGCTATTCATTATATTGGTGTCGCATGGAAAGTGAAACTTTAATTGCTGCGATCGGCCTGGTATTTGGTTTACTTGGCGCCCTTGCCGGAATTGGGGCAATGATCTATGCTCTCGGTTATTTTGAGTATCTTGGAGGTAAAAAAAAGTTTACCACTTTACCGGTGAGCAAAGAGAATCTTAAACAGAAACTCCTTTCCCTCAACTCACCGGAATTACCTTACCAGATAAAGCCCACCGAAGAAACAGACCTGTTTGTGGAATGGAACATTGTGGATGCGACGTGGTATGCGATATTTTCCAAAGAGCGGTTAAGCAAAACTTACCGCGCGTACCTAGTACTGGATGAGTCCCGCAAAGCTGCGCGCTACTGTGAGGAAACTGGAAGCGTGCGGTGGTATGCTGGTACAGACGGCTCCCTCAAACCGAGTGTGGCTTTTGAGAAAGCATATTTCAGGGGCAGGATCCTTTTCCAGAAATCATGGGAAGTACAGTACGGGATAAAGGAAGATGGGACGCTCGGCAAGGTTTATGAGTATAAGTTCGATGTGAACCGCGTTCGAGACCCGATCGTAAAGGCTATTGAAGAGAGCGGCTGGGAGTTCGTTCCTGTGGTCAGGAAAGAACATGCGACTTATGAGAGCATGAAAAATTAAGGTGATGTGCAGCTTATAAAAACCTATTTACCATTTTTCACATTTCAATTCTTCGATATCATCAAAATGGCCATCACGAGTAACGAGGATTAGATCATTTTGCATGGCAACAGCAGCTATCCAAATATCATTTTCAGGAATAGGTTTTCCTTTATTCAGAAGTTTATTTTTTACAATTCCATACTTATAAGCAGTATCTTTGTCACAATTAAGAATGGTAATACTATCTGCAAAATTTAATATTCGTTTTAGATTCGTCTTTGAACGTTTTGACTTGAATGCACCAAAAAATAATTCCCCAAGAACTGTGCTGGAAATAAATACTTCTTCGGCTTTGGAAAGATGATCTTTTATTGAAGTTTCTCCACTGAAAATAGCAATTACAATATTTGTATCAAGTATAAATCTACCACTCATTAATATCAACTTTTTCGCACCCATTTTCAATTGCTTGAGTCATTTCATTGACTTCATCAGTATTTAATATCCCTGCAAAACGAAGGAGTTTCTTGCCCGAAACGCCTTTTTGCGGTGATGGAGCTGCTGCTTCAGCCAGATCAAGAATTTTTATTTGTATCTCGAAGGGTAAGCGATCAAGTCGTTTTATTATTTCTCGCCTTTTAAGTTTGGTCATCATGAGATAAATCACCAATATATAAATATACTTATTGCATTTTTTGAATATAGCCCTTTCTTAAGAAGAAAAATAAAAGAGTATCACTTATGCGTATAATACGCCACTATCTCATCCTCTTCAACGCTATCGATCCTCACAAAGCCAAACCTCTCAAACTGCACCACCTTATCCAGCTCTTTCTCGATCCCTCGCTCGCCAATTCCCGAATATTCGCCGTCCGGTGAAAGAACCCGCACTTTTAGCCCTCCAAACGGAGCCCAGTGGATGATGCGCGCTTTTTCCTTCTTTACCAGATCCATATCAGTGCCGATGAATCTGACTGTTAGTGGCGATAATCCTGTGATCTGGATATTATACAGGTCTTTTAAGCGAATCTATTATTTCAATATCTTTTGAATATCTCTAATCCTTGTATTATCTTTCTGTTCGATCTTTAAAATAATTTCTTCCACTTCATTTTTGGTCAAAATACCTGATTCCCATAACGATCTTAAAATAGAATGAAGACTTATGGTGATCACACCATTTGCTAATGCAAAAGATATCGCAACTTCATCCATAGATGAGAAAATCCATTTCCTGCTGATGCATATTGAAATTGCTTCAAGTTCGCCTTTCCCGATGCGTCGATTTGTTCTTAAAAATGTCCTGTATGTTTCTTGTTCTTCATTATCAGGATTTATCACCTTGAAATTCTTGAAGATATCCAGGGGAAAAGTGTAGCCGTAATCAATGGGAACGTTGAGCTCACCATAAATTTCAGGAGTTATATAAATTTCATGTTTTGAAAAAAGAGTTTTTAATAACGGCAAAGCTTCTATTTTTGCAAAAGCACTAAGTATGTCCGTATCAAAAATAATAATCATCTTTATCGCTGCAAAATCAAATCGACTTCTTTCTTCATTTTTTCACTTGTAGGGGCTTTGATCTTTCGGACTATACCTCTGCTTGAGAGTATTTCTTTGAATCCTTCTCCTGATACTCCAGCAATTTCTGAAGCTCTGCTCATTGAAATAGTGCCTTTCTTATAAAGTTCCACCGCGATTTCTATTTTAAAAGAGGGTTTGACTTCCAGCAAAGTTCTGACTGCTTCGTCGAGCAATTTCTCTTTACTTCCGAAGAATTTTGATTTCGTCAGGATATCAATACTTTCATGGACAAGAGTTTCAGACATATTAACCAATGATCATTAATTATGTATGCTCTCTAATAACTGTTTGGTTTTCATTACGATGATTTCTTTCTAATTGGGCTTATTCGAGTATTTTAAGCATGTTCCTGAGCGCTGTAAACAAAAGGAAAAATAATTTATCACTTATGCGTATAAAACGCCACTATCTCATCCCCGCTAACGCTATCGATCCTCACAAAACCAAACCTCTCAAACTGTACGACTTTATCCAGCTCTTTCTCGATCCCGCGCTCGCCAATTCCCGAATATTCGCCGTCCGGTGAAAGAACCCTCACCTTCAGGCCATCAAGCGGAGCCCAGTGGATGATGCGCGCTTTCTCCTTCTTAACAAGATCCATATCAGTGCCGATGAATCTGGCCGTGAGGGGCGATAATCCTGTGACCTGGATATTATACAGGTCTTTTAAGCGTAACTTTTCACCATCGGCCAGGTTATCCACGTCGCTCTGGCAGATAAAAATCTTTGTTCCTGCGGGGATCTCTCTCATCCCGCCCCTTGAAGGATGAAGAGGCGCTTTTGCGACTTTTGGTTCTGCACCCTCAACTTCCAGTTCAACAGGATTCCATACAAAAAAATACCTGTTAGCGACCGGGTCAACAATTTTCCGGTTCTCAGCATACAATGTATCAAGGCTGATGCTGATATCAGTTTCGCCAAGACCAAGTTCTGTCATGAATTTCCTGAGGGCATCGGGTCGTATGCCGCGCCGCCTCAATGCCCTTATTGTGGGCACACGCGGGTCATCCCATCCTGTGTATGTTCCGTCAGCTATTGCTTTCTTTAAGCCGCTTGTGCTTAATTTTCCGAACTCATGTATCTGTATGCGTCCCCAGTGCATGGTTTCGGGATATTTCCATCCCATGTATTTATAAACATATCGCTGGCGGGTCTCACTGTCAGTGAGGTCTTTGCCGCGGATAATAAGCGTCGTGCCCAGAAGGTGGTCTTCCACGGCGCCCTCAAAATCAAGGAGCGGCCAGGCATTATATTTGTCAGCGACCTCAGGTCTCGGGTGCGGGGTCTTAACGATACGAAAGGCGACCCAGTCCCTTATAGCCGGGTCTTTATGTGCTATGTCGGTCTTGATCCGAAGTACTGCTTCCTGCTCTTTAAATTCACCGGAGAGCATCTTTTTCCATGAGGCAAGATTCTCTCCCGCATCCTGTTCCCTGTGCGGGCAGGCTTTCTTTACATCTTTTAGCGCCTTGAACTCTTCCTGCTCGCAGAAACAAACGTATGCTCCGCCTTTTTTAATAAGTTCTTCAGCTACCTCATAATATTTCGGGATCCTGTCAGAGGCAATTATAACCTCATCCGGTTTTGCACCGAGCCATTCACAGTCGTCAAGATACCAGTCATACGCTTCAAGCATGGGGCGCTTGGTCGCAGGGTCTGTATCATCAAAACGGATGATGAACTTGCCATTATATTTTTTAGTATATTCCGAGTTCACGACTATCCCGCGCGAACTCCCGATGGTAGGCGGACCGTTGGGGTTGGGCGCAAACCTCATAACAAGCTGTCCTTTAATATCAAGCGGTGGAAGGCCCTTTTCCGGTTCTTTCTTTTCCTTGAGTTCTGCAATGAGTTCAGGAGCGATCCGGTTCAATTCCTGCTCCCATGAATCGGAAGACTCCAGGTTTATCTCATCAAGCACTTCTGCTATGAGCGAATTTACTTCTTTTGCCCTTGTCCTGAGTTCTGGCGCGGCCATTACTTTGCCCATGACCGAACCGGCCTGCGGCAGCTTATTATATTTTACAGCATTCTGCAGCGCGTATTTCTTAATAAGTGTTTTAATATCATCAGTTGTTAACATTGCAGCCTAATTCATCATCCGGGAATATTAAACTTCTGCGAAAAAAGATAGATTTCTTTATTTATTCTGGAGAAATTGATCATCGCAAGGAAAATCAACCACAGAGTCCACAGAGAGCACAGAGCGTTGCCGCTTTTCTCTGTGTACTCTGTGTTCTTTGTGGTTTTTCAAAACAGAAGGTAATAAAAAGTCTCAAAAAAGATTCAATAAAGTTTATATTGATATCATTCATATTCAGGTGAGGTGATACAATGCAGGCTGAGGTTTCAACTCTATTTGGATTAAATATTTACACGGAAAAAGGAGTATATATTGGAAAAGTTAATGATGTCGTGCTTGAAGTAAACGAGAAAAAAGCTACGGGTCTTGCGGCCACTAAATTAAACCCCAATATGTTCGATTCGGGAAGCAAAGGCGTCGTCGTCCCATTCAGGTGGGTTACAGCAGTGGCCGATGTTATTCTCATAAGGCATGTCAAGGACCAGTTCAAGAAACCAGAAGAAGTAACTGAAGAGTATGATATCGAAGATGAGGAACAATCATAAATCTTGAATGATGATTTTTCAGAAAATGAAATGAAAGAGAGGGAAATATATTCCCACCTCAAGGTGTTCCCTCCTTTTGCCGTAAGGATCGATGGCAGGGGTTTCCGTCGCGCGCTGGGGTTGCTCGGGCTTTTAAAACCATATGATGAAAGATTTGCCCGTGCAATGGCGGATTCTATTGAATTATTTTTTAAGGAAAGCGGCCTGAATCCACTTTTTGCATTCACGTTCTCAGATGAGATATCCTTCTTTTTCAATGAAATGCCTTATAACAACAGGATCGAGAAAATTGATTCCATTATCCCTGCGTTTGTTTCCTCAGCGCTTACTATCCAGTTGAAGCTTGAAAACCCTGTCTCTTTTGATTCAAGGATCATCCTCCTTGGAAAAGAAGACATTTATAAATATCTTTTATGGAGACAGGCTGAAACCTGGAGAAATCATATGAGTTCCTATGGGTATTACACGCTGTTAAAATCCGGAATGACTGAAAATGAGGCTGCAATGAGCCTGAAAAATATGAAAGCCAGCCAGATCCACGAACTTGTGTTCAGTCATGGGATCAATCTTGCGGAAACACCATGTTGGCAGCGATGCGGCATAATGGTTTACAGGGAATCGCATGAGAAAACCGGCTTATGATCCTATAAAACAAAAGGAAGTTAAAACTCAAAGGAGAAGAATAATCCAGGATTGGAAACCACCGATTTTCAAGACCTTTGAAGGAAGAAAGCTTATCGAAAGGCTTGTTTCATAATGTATGCCTTTCCTTTTGTCCTGTTCAATATTGAAATAGCGTTTTCTGGTTTCCATCAAATTTCTCTAAAATATTTTTTGAGGTCTCCCAAGAACTACGGGCAAAAGAAGGAAGGGAATTATGGTCTTTTACCCATTGTTCAAGGAATCTGATAGTTTTCTGGTCGGCAGGATAACCGCTTCCGATTTCAATCCCCAGTTCGGTTTCGATTTGTTTTATAAGCATGTCCCTGTGTACTTTTGCAAGAATGGAAGCAGCCGATACGACAGGGTATTTGACATCTGCTTTATGTTCTGAAGTGATAGTAATTTCTCTTGAATATTTCATCCTGATATTTTCACCAAACCGGTTCGCAATTACATCCGCTGCATCCACAAAAGCGTGATCCGGTCTTAATTCCTCAAGGACTTTCGTAAATGAGGCGACCATTATTTCATTCATTGTCATTATCTTCCTGAGTTCATCTATCTGTGAAGGGTTCACTTCGAGGATAAAATATTTTTCAGCTATTTCAATAATTTCCCTGGCCAGTGCTTCACGTTTTTTTGGTGTCAATTGTTTTGAATCCTTAACACCGATCTGTAAAAGTTCATCCTGTTTTGTTCCATCAAGCAGAATCCCTGCAACGCACATAGGCCCGAGAACCGGGCCTTTTCCTGCTTCGTCGACCCCGGAAATCATCAAAACCATTATAAAACCTTATCAGATGATGAAATTTGCGTACCGAAAATGTTTTTCATATATTTGAGAGCGTATTCATAAGACTCTTCATCGATTGAAGCAGTGCAGTCACGGGGCACGATCGTTTCATACCCTGAAAAATATGCCTGGGCAATGCTATTCTGAACACAGATGTCTGTGCTCACCCCCGTAAAGATCAGGATGTCTGCATTCATTTGTTTTAATATTTCAGGAAGTTCCACAGAAGCGATGTACTGTTTTTTTTCTATTACGATATCATTTTTTTCAGGCTTAAGCTCCGGAATTATCTCGGAGCCCTTACTTCCTTTCATAGCATGTTCACCCCAGATATCCAGTTCCGTATCGGTAGAACTATGTGCATCCTGTAGAAATATTACCGGAACTCCCAGTTTATGCGCTTTCTTTACAAGAGCGACAACATTCGGGACGATATTCCGGGCTCGTTCACTTCCTAATTTCCCTGTGACGAAATCATTTAGCATATCCGCAACAATGAGAACTGTTTTCATAATCACTCCAAAATTTCATAATCCACATATTATCTAACAGCTAAAGTATTATATAAATTATTATTCATAGTATTCGGCAAATTAATTATCCTGGTATTTTGGCTTATAGAACAACACTACCCTGTATTCTGATGGCTCACGGTCCATCTTCCTGTATAATAAATAATCAATGGTTATATCTGACTCTTTGAACCAGTACCATGACATCTTTGCACTATCAAGCCTCTCATAATCCGTGCGAAGGTTTTGCTTTACGATATCAGCTTCACTTTGCGCCTCATCGCCCTGATGAGCGATTATCAACGGCGCGTCAAGAGTGGAATTGATATCGACTTTCCATTGAATATTATCGAAATGGCGCATGTACCAGAGGAACTGGGTTTCTAAATCCACATCGGTAAGCTGTATCTCTGTTGAATTACCCTCATACTGCGATGAAATTTCATTTATTTTATTCAAGAATAATGAAAATTTCTGGGGAGGCTGGGCAGCCTGGATAAGAGGTTCGGCTGTATCTGTATAACGCTTATAGTTCAATTCAATGCTTGAATATACAAAAAAAGACGATGTCAAAATAATAATTACGACTGCAATGATACTTTTACGGGAATTCAAATCCAGTCCCCGAATAATTTCATTCAGATAGGTCGCTGCAATTAATGCAAGAGGAAGTAATGGATTGAGTACAAGCCATGGTACTTTTTCCTGGATATACGAATATACAAAGAAATTAGTTAATGCCCAATATGTCAGGAAAGCGACGAAAAGATTTTTTGATCTCAATACATTCAAAATAGCAAATACCAGCAATGGTGATAAAACGATTATTGAAGCTGGCAGGTAAGATACTTGAAGGAACCTGCCCGATTCTGGATATGTTTTTAATATGAGATAAAATATATCGACTATTATCCAGTAGCCTAGAAAAATCGTAAGTATCTTTCTTTTCTTATTATCGCAACAGCTATAATGTGCAATTCCTAAAATCCCAAATATGAATATTGGAAGTTCATAGAGAGCTATGATCGGCAGGTAAAAAAAGAAAGGGCCGCCCTATACGTTCGATCTTGTGCATCTCATACCAGTGCAAAACCGCTTTCATGAAGGCATCTTTCATTCCCGGAAGGTCAAGGAAATTTCCTGTATAATACATTGAGAAAAAGACAATAAATATAAAAATAAAAAATAGCTTTTCTGTAAGCAAGATCAAAAATTTATTATCGGGATTTTTGATTTTCCCGATCAACCCGATGTACCATTTTTCCCTTATGGCGAAAAGAAACAGGAAAAAGAATATCAAAGCCATCATGATGTATGCGTTTTCTTTAAGCGCAGCCAGCGATGCAAGCGCCAGTGCCCCGATAACCATGTAAACAATTCTCAATAACGGATATCTGCCAAAACTGAGAATAACAATAACTGATCCTATTAATGCAAATGTTACAAAATATAATCCTTTTAAGGTTAACAACGAAACTACGCTGATGTATAAACCCGGTATGGTCCATATAAATGCCAGTATTAATATTATTAATATTGTTGAAATTAAATACGAATTCCTGATTGGTATGTTTTTATCATTTGAATTATTCATTGAATAATTCTCAATAAATTTGATCGCACAAACAAATAATAATAGTGTAAAAAATGACATGAATATGTCTTCCCTGTAAAAACGGGAATAATACAGGAACGATGGTGAGAATGCAAGGAAGAAAGCACAGGCCAGGATTCCGGTCTTCCCGGCATATTTCCTTAAGGGAAGTAAAAATAACAGCATGGCAGACCCCAGGATCGCAGGCAGGAAACGTGCCGAATAGTCATTATCCCCTATTTTTTTAAATATTTCAGTTGTCACATAATACATGAAAGGCCCATGGAACGCGGGATCGTATGAATAGCTATGCTGGGTAAATAGCCTGTATGTAAAATAGCCTACAGCAGCCTCATCGTGATGAAATACTCTCTCATCAAGCCTGTAGAGTCTTAAGAAAAATGCAAGGGATAATATGATAAAAAAACCAATGTAATAAGCATAGTTTTTTTTATTCATCCGTCTCATAATAGTTTAAACTTATTCATAGCATTTATGGTTTTGAAAAAACATTCATGGTACATGCCAAAAATCAAGGTCAGGTTCTTTGCAAATTTCAGGGAATTCACAAAAACCAGTGAGCTTGGGGTTGAAGGAGATACTGTAGGAGAGGTACTTGAAAGGATTTGTAATAAGTTCCCGGGTTTGGATAAGATTTTATTCACGAATGGAAAATTACAGCCGTATGTCAATATATTTCTTAATGGGGAAAATGTTCCTGGATCAGACGGATTGGATAAATCCCTGCACCAGGGTGATGAGATCGCTATTTTCCCTCCTGTGTCGGGTGGATGATGTTCAAGAAAAGAATAGACGCTGATAAAGCAAAGGAATTATTTCTCAATTCATTTGCGCCTATTTCACAAATAGAGAACTTGCCCATCGAAGAGTGTGATGGAAGGATAATTGCAGAAAATATTATCGCAAGTATTGACGTGCCGCATTACCGGAGGGCAGCCATGGATGGATTTGCGGTCATGGCATCTGAAACGCTTGGGGCAGGCACAGGTTCACCTGTTATACTCAGATTAACAAATATTATGGAGAAAGGCGCATGCGTGAGGGTACATACCGGTTCAGCGATGCCGGAAAAGTCAAATGCTGTCGTTATGATGGAAGATACTGTATTGAGCGGCGATAAGGTAGAGATATTTGCACAGATCCATCCGTTCAAAAACGTTGGAGCAATAGGAGAGGATGTACAAAAAGGTGAAATTATTTTAGAAAGGGGACGCCTGCTTCGTCCCTGTGATATCGCTGTTCTTGCATCCCTTGGTATTGGGAATATCAAGGTTTTTAAAAAGCCTCTTGTTGTTGTTATTCCAACTGGTGAGGAACTTGTGCCCAGATATAAGAAAAACCCGGGAGATGGAGAGGTCTATGAAACGAATGGATTGATGTCTGCCATGTATATACGAAAATGGGGCGGCATCCCGCGCCTGCTTGATATTGTGACTGATTCTCCTGATAAAATAAAAGAAGCTATTACATCAAACATTGATGCAGATATGATTATAACAAGCGGCGGGACTTCAGTGGGAAAACGCGATTTTGTTCCGGCAGTTGTTGGATCACTTGGAAAACTCCTCGTCCATGGTGTCGGGATCAGTCCCGGGAAACCTACAGCCCTTGGAATTATCAATGGCAAGCCTGTTTTATGCATGCCTGGATATCCTGTGGCAGGCATAGTGGCGCTTTTTTTTTATGGAAAGGCAGCTTTTCGAAAGCTCGGGCATATTCCTGATATGCCTGAAAGGATCGTTTTGGCAAAGCTTTCTGGAAAGATAGCGGGAAGAACCGGTTATAAAACATTTGCCCGTGTAAAGATCGATAATGGCAGCGCAATCCCACTTGCAACAACTGGAGCCGGGATTTTAAGTTCAGTTTCTAAAGCTGATGGTTTTGTGATAATTCCGGAAAATATCGAAGGACGAAATGCTGGCGAGCAAGTGGAAGTAGTGTTAATTGAATGATTATTTTGTCATTATAATAATCATTTTTTAATCAAATAGGTATATTAGTTATGATAGTTATTATACGTATGAGCAGGCAAAATTTATTAATAACTCATTAATATTTTATTACCCATCCTATCCACCGCCTGCTCTATCCTATCTTTTTTTTCAATTGACATTATCCAGATATATTTGATCGATGATATTAGAATAATGGGCAGGTTGGGGGTGGTGGTATTTAAAAAAAATTCCTGCCCATTGTTTTCCTACAGACACACATAATATTTAAAATATTCGACGACTCACAATGACTTATTCGTTATTCAAACCTGAAAGAATCTTCTTTCCTGCCCGTACATCTTCAACAGAGAACACCTCAAGATTATACACACCTTTAAACCTGAGTTCTTTCAAAACAGAAAAATCAATAACTCCTGTTCCGGGCGCACTATGATGATCGCCCCAGAATTTCTCTGTCAAAAAACCCTGGTTATCGTGGATATGAACATGCTCCACATGATTTTTTAATTCCTTTGCAAATTCCCGCAGTTTCTCCTGGTTTCCTCCGCACGTCAGGTTGGCGTGACCGATATCAAACGTAGCCCTCAAATTAGGAGAACCTGTCTCTTCGATAGCTTTTATCAATTCATTCGCGCTGATACACAGGTTATCCGGGTCAGTCCCTTCCTTATTTTCAAGTCCAAGTATAACATTCGCATCTTCGGCAAATTTCGAAAGGCGGGACAATCCTTCAATCATGTTCCCAAATGCCCTCTCTTTATTACCATTTATCCTTCCCGGATGAATGACCACAACTCCCGACCCAAGAGCAACTGCTATCATGATACTTTCTTTCATGAGTTTCTCTGTTTTATCAGTCAACACGGCGGTATCAACAACAAGTTCGTGCGGATAATTTGGCACGTCGCTAAAATAAGGAGCATGGATAGAAGTTGACAGATCATATGATGAAAGCGTGTCTTTTAATTTGTATATCCGGGATTTGATCAGTTTTGTCCCTTCGTAAACTTCAAGTTTAGGTATATAGAGCTCTATCGAATCAACTTCAGACTCCAATTCAGGAAGTGTTCCTGCAAACGATGATGCTCCAATTATCATTTTACATTATTTCTTGTTGATTTGGGCTTTTAATTTTTCAACAAGCTCTTTCTTTATTGAAGAATTGCGGTCTCCGCCGCATACGCAACCCCTGACCCCTATAATATCAGGGGAAATTCTTTTTAATGCCGGGATATCTTCGAATTTGATCGTGCCTGCAAGGGCTGTCAGGAGCCCATGGTCTCTTGAATTTGAAACGAAACTTTTGAGTTCTTCGTCAGTCAGGAATTCAAAAGTGGAACGTCCATCCTTGATACCCGTATCCATCATCACTACATCAACACCTGCTTTTTCACCGATCGCTGGCAGTTCAAATGGTGAGATGGAGTTAATTCGCTTGTAATCGGAATAACCTGAAGCCACTACGAACTTATTTTTGTCATATTCCTTTACCGAACGGACGATATTTGTAAGCATGTCCAGGGCTTGCTCCCTGGTCTGGATATCGAATAATCCGACTTTGACATAATCAGCGCCCGCCACAGCCGCACCCAGCGCTGCGAGTGATGCTGTCCCAGGCTTATAATTAAAATCCCCTATCGTTGCGCTCACTGGTACAACACCCGCTTCGTTTTTCACAGCTTTTATCATCCATGGGAAATTAGCGCCAAGTGAGCCTTCTTTCGGGTTCTTTACATCTATGATATCAGCTCCGCCTGATTTGCAGATTTTCGCTTCTTCAACATTGATTGGGCTTACAAGTAACTTCATAATCATTAAATCAAATTGATGCACTTATACATCTATGTTTCGAATTATTTTTGTATTGGACATACTTAATGGTATTGTAGTGCACGCTGTGAGGGGTGAACGGGCAAAATACAGGCCTGTAGAAAATAGCCGGATCTCTGATTCATCAGATCCGCTTGATATGATTTGTAAAATTGGGCCTTCCCAGGTATATATTGCCGATCTTGACCATATCCAGGGCTTCGGGGATAATTTTGGGGTAATAGAAAAAATCTCCCGGGAAACAAACACTATGGTGGATATTGGCGTAAAAAATATGGATGATGTCCGTAAATGTGCAAGTATTGCAGATACGGTTATCATTGGGACTGAAACCGCTTCATTGGATATCATTGAAAAAGCATCTATCGAATTTCCAGGCCGTATCAATGTGAGTATAGATATGAAAAATGGGGTCGTGCTTACAAAAGACCGTAATATGGATGTGCCGCCAGAAGAACTTATCAGGAAACTGAATGAATTTGACCTGAAGGATATTATCATACTGGATCTGGGTAAAGTAGGAACAAGTACCGGGATAAATACGGATTTATTAAAGGAAATGGCTGGAATATCAGAACACAAAATCCTTGTTGGCGGCGGAATAAAAGATATTGATGATATCGTTGTCCTGAAAGAATTGGGCATCGATGGCGCACTTGTGGCCACTGCTGTGCATAATGGAAAAATACCGATAGAACTTATTCATTAAAGAATTCATTCATTGAAACACACTTTTCTATACCCGCACCCGGTACAAAATTGAGCTTTCCATTCTTCCAGAATATCGGGCAATATTGCAGAGATCATTTTCCAGTCAACGATCTCACCGGGCACGAACCCCAGCAGTCTTAGCGCTTCTTTGTCCTGGAGCAGTATCATTTTATCCGTATATTCGTGGCTCACGCATTTTTCATCTTTAAGATGCGGGCATTTCGCGCATACCTCATCCGGTCCTGATACTATTTCCGCTTTTTCTTTCTTGAGGATTTCAAAGATATTTTTGATAAAATCTTCCGAGTAGCCTTCACCCTTGAAGAAATTAAGGCATATGAGATGATGCCCGCGAAGTTTTGATTTCATAGATTCTCTCCCATAACTTCAACAGGCGTCATCACTTCCTTGTTTATGTCATAATCAGATGGATTCCATGTAATAAGGGCATCCCCATACTGTTCTGTATGCGCCCCAATAACAAAATCTGGCAGTATGCGCTTTAACGAGCGTTTATTTTTCAACAGGGTTTTTACATAAAGCTCACCTGATCTTTTTGCGATCTTTGAGGTTGTATATTTGACTTCAATATTGTTTACTGCTAAGAATCGTTGCAACCTCTTCTCTTCTTTTGCTGAATCGTTAGATAGATAAACTCCGGTAAAAAGTTCGGCATATTCTATATCAGCTATATACATCTCATGCCCTGCGTCTTTCACCCATGCAAAAAAACTGTCTGTATCATTTGAAAATTTGTCCCCTTTGAAATGACTTATGATGATATTTGTATCAAGTGAATATTTCATTTCTTTCCACGCATCCAGTTCACTATTTCAACTGCATCGTCAATTTCTTCAAACACAGGATATTTGCGCCATGCTCCCAAGGTCTCTTTCATGACTTTATTCCAGTTCTGATCAATTTTTTCTACCTGGATTTTTCCGCGCTTATAAGAGATATCCAGGATATCGCCGACTGAAATCTTAGCCCTTTTACGGATTTCTTCAGGAATCGTAATTTGATGTCTTCTTCCAACTTTTGTTTTCATCTTTTCACAATAATCTTATTGAATGCATAGGAATATATAAGTTATTCAGCTTTAATTTTTCTCTTCCCCGTCAACATCTAAAGAAGAAACAACATTCATTCATTTGATGAATGAAAAAAGAGAAACCCAGAAGAATATAAAGAGGCGTCAAATTTTTCAATAAAAATATAGCAGATGCCATTTATGGCATCCGCAATTTATTCGATCATTCCATGTTTTTTTTCAATTCCATCCATACTGATCGTACAGGTTCTTTGAGAATGGCAGGTCGATGCTGTTTATTTCGCTGATATCTTTAAGATCGTTCATCATGATCTTTCTTGCCGATATCGTGTAAAGCACATCATCCATGAACAATGACCTGCGAACGGCGCCGGGTGAGCCCCAGTAATAATACTGCTCCTCGAAATCATCAAAGTGCGATATCCTGCCTTTGAGTTTGAACCCGTTAAGGGTAATGTCGAAGACATAAGCCCCCTGCCATACTCGTTGCGTATAATAGCCGTACCTGTTGTCATATTGCTCTTTTCCAGTGACTTCTCTTACAGGTATCACAAGCAGGTTCTTCTTTTTATCAAACAGGAATGCCTTATGGTCACGAAGCGCCTCGGAATCTGTTCCTGCTGTTCCGATTTCATAAGTATCGATCTGTTTTGGATTATTGACATCTGTTACATCGAACAGTGAGAGTTTCACTCCTTTTATCGATACTCCACCCCATTCATTCTCAGCAGTTTCCTTACCCACCCCGATTATATGATTTTCATCATATAGGTGCAGATAATCTGAGAATCCCGGGATCTTAAGCTGCCCAAGAACTTGCGGTTTAGTGGGATCTGCAAGGTCTATCACGAACAGCGGGTCCATTCTCTTGAATGTTACCATGTAGAGCCTGTTCCCGATAAATCGCGTGGAGTAAATTCTTTCATCCTGGGCGATCTTTTCCAGCTTCCCTGTGATTTTAAGGTCTTTATCCAGGACATACACATTATTGTACTGGATATTGCTGTTCATGGTCCAGAACTGTGAAGTTGTAGCGACCCTGAAATAATCCCCTGATTCATCCATGGAGAACTGGTTCAGAAGGTTTCCCGGTACTTCGCCTTTTGTCTTATATTCGATAGCGCCATTATCGATGCTTATTTTCTGGATGACCGTCTTTTCCCTTTCCTGTGCAAGTTTTATTTCAAATTCATTAACTGCATTCTGGACATCATCCTGGTATTTTTGTTTTTCTTTTTCCGTCATCCGGTTAAAAGTATCTTCCAGAATGGATGATATCTGATCCCACTTTTCATGCTGGCCAAGGTTACTGTTCTTTATCCCGTTTATCTTATCCCGGGCTTCCTGTGGAAGCAAAGGCAAAACCACCTCATAGAACCGTTCCTCACGCTGCGCTTCATAATACAATACAGGCATATTCTTCATGTAAGTGATGTAAATATTATTCTGGGAAACATACAAATTGTCAGAATAACCCATCATGAAGGTTTTCGCATTGATGCTATCTGGTTTTTTAATATTTATAGAGGCGATCGTATGGAAAACATAATTCTGTTCCGGATTATCAAAGTAATATACATCAGGAGCCATGATCCTGGCTGAACCTTTCCTGATGGCAGGCATATCCACAAAATCATTGTAATAATAAACCGTATCTTTTGCAATGAAATATACATTATCCCCGATCATCCTTGACTGGAAATAATTGCCGCTGATGCTGTAATTCACCACTTCCTCCGGATTTTTCCTGTTTGAGATATCATATACCAGGGCTACTGTTTTCATAGTGTCCCTTGGCCTTGGCATATAATCATATTCCGGAATACCATAAACAGTGTCGGTATCTTCCAGAAAGACCAGGAGCCTGTCATCATTCACGAATATATCCTTTGGTCTTCCCTCGATCAATGTAGATGAAAGGATTTTTGCATCAGATGCAGGAAATGCATCAAGTATAACAAGCTTGTTCTGCGCGATTACGTATATGTATTTTCCGTCATTCTTTACAAAATCAGCTTCATCTACACCTTCAACCTGGATATTTGTAGTTGAGTAATCTGCTGCCATGTCACCTGATGGCGCCGGACTGCTGGAAGTTACAGCATTTGCAGTTTTTGGCATTGCTGCCACAGGCATGGCCACCGTTGCTGATTCAGATATGCCCATAAAACTTTTTCCACCAAAACCATCAAATGCACCTGTACTTTGCATGCTTCTCAGGTATTCCCGCAATTCGTATGCGGATGAGAATTTCTTTAATCCTTGAGTTGACTCAAGGGTTGTGGTGGCTGTAACGTTTCCCGTATCTTTGTCTATTGTTTTTGCGTCCTGCTGGACGCACCCGCTAAAGATCGCAATGCTTATCATTGTTAATATCAAAATCGCTGTACTTTTGTTCAAATGCTATCACCTGTTTGATAATATCGGCCCGCATAATGATAAATATATCTTTAACTTCGAATTGAATTGGAGTTATTTTTCACTGAAATTTTCCAGTGGAAACAAAGGGGTTTATGATGCTTATTATCATTATCATATTATGGGTTTTTCAGGCATCAATTAAAAAATGAACGGATCAAAGTGTATGCAGCAATTTATTGTACAGATATTTTTTTGTATATCTTATGAAATACAAGGAATATGCGTTTTGACCTGCATATCCATTCAAACTTTTCCTCTGACAGCGGATTGACTGTCGATGACATCCTGAAAAGGGCCGTGAAAAAGGACCTTGACGGGATCGCAATATGCGACCACAATTCAGTAATGGGGAATTTTCTTGCCCGCAAGCGTGCAAAGGATCTGGATCTTCCATTGTTGGTTATTCCCGGGGTAGAAGTCTCAACTACGCAAGGCCATCTTATCGTACTGGGGGCAAGGGGAAACATCCCCCCGAATCTATCCCCGCAGGAGACGATCAGTATTGCAAGACAACTTGGAGGCGTTATAATAGCAGCGCATCCTTTTAAGATAAGGAGCCTGGGTGATGTGAAAGGGCTTGATGTTGATGCCATCGAGACATTCAATTCAAGATGTATATTCGGGGAGAATAAAAAAGCCGAAAAAATGGCATTGGAATTGGGAAAACCGCAAGTGGGAGGAAGTGATTCCCACATGCTTACAACGATCGGGATAGGATATACGGAAATAGACGCAGAGCCTTATGTGGAATCAGTATTGAAAGCCATCAGGGAAGGGAAAACCCGTCCGGGTGGGAGGATCGCTCCTTTATATGTAGTAATATTCCAGGTAATGCGGGGGGTTTTACGGCGCATAAAGACAAGAGTATCCCATTAGAAGCTCAATAGAATCCTTTTGTATTATCCATGGAAAGAGTTTTTATAATGTTTAACCAATATAAGAGACGCAATGGCAGATTATGATGTAATTATAGTTGGAGGAGGAATAAGCGGGTTATTATCAGCCCTGACTCTTTCAAAGCATGGGAAGAAAGTGCTTGTAATTGAAAAGGATGATGCCGTAGGGGGCAATTGCAACAGTTACATGGTTGATGGTTTCCAGGTAGATACCGGCCCTCATGCGATCACCCACCTGAGGGAAGGCCCACTGCGCCGGTTGATGGATGAATATTTCACATATTTGCCTTTTTTTGTGGATTACGGGCACTATTATGTGCGTACAGAAAAAGGTCTTACGAAAATCCCTTCAAATATAAAAGATTTCGTTACTTTTGATGTACTTCCGAGAAAAGACAGGCTCATGCTTTCACAGGCATTAACAAAAGCTCTGACACAGATGACCTTCGGGATGCTGGATGGTGATCAGCCTGTTTACGATTACCTTCCTAAAGGACTTTCCGGGGATACATATGATTTTGTCAATGCGATCGCATATTTCCTTTCCGGGAAATCCATGAAAGACACCTCCGTAAACCGTGTATTATATGGGAGCAGTTTTGTGAGGGACAGTGTTTCCCCTGATATTTTTGAGGACGTTGAGGAAGCATCAGGTACATCTTATGCTTCAATGATAAGCGACAAAATATCAAAATACCAGTTAAAAGGCCATCTTACTTCATTAAGCAGGCTTGCCACCAATAAAGTATCTTATGCGCAGGCTTATCCTCGCGGAGGATTGAGGTCAGTATTAAAAGCTGTATTATATTCGATGCCGGAAACAGTGCAAATAAAAACAGGTTCAAGAGTAAATAGTATATTGACCGACGGTGAAAAAGCGATAGGTGTTGCTAATGATGCTGGTTCATATACTTCGGATATGGTCGTTTATACGGGTTTTGTAAAAAGCCTGCCTTCACTTGTCGAATTACCATCAGATTATATAAAGAAACTTTCAACTATAGACCAGACGCTGAGCCTCACTATATGGCTGGGATTAAAGGAAAAAATGAAAGAATTTGATTATACAGGCTCCGAGGTCTGGTTCAAGGGCGGTGCATACTGGGCGATGCCAATTAGTAATTACGATGCGAGCATTGCGCCAAAAGGTAAGCAGCTAGTGGGATTTACATTTGTAATTGATGATAAAAATAATATCGAAAGTGAGAAGAAAAAGGCGCTGGAATTGATCTTCAGGGCGGTACCCGGCATAGAAAATAACATCGAAATGACCCATTACCAGGTTACAATACCCGAAAAAGCCGCAGTGACCATTAACGGATTTTTTGCAGGGACACGGTCACCGGTCAGGAATCTCTATCTGGCGGGAACTGACACCGATAGCCGCAGCATGGGAGTAACAAGGGCCGCATATTCAGTTCTTGAGATGCTAAAAGCCATGAAAGAGGACAAGAACCTCTGAACATTTTTTTATTTATTTTTTCCTATTCTTCATATAATCCGAAAAACCTGAATTCAGGACAAAAACAATTCCAATAGTAAAAATCAAAAAACCCAGCAATTTCGTATTAGATAAGTTCTCTTTCAAAATAAGTAAAACTCCAGTATGCAGTACCAAAAGTCCCAGTATTATCGATGTGATCTCTTTGAATTTCGGAAATAATACAAAAAATATCACGCCTGAGAGCCAGGTACCAATACCAAGGTATTGTAAAGGAATATTCCCGGAATAAAATCCTGGAAAGAAAAAAATAGAACCAAGTACTGTTAAAAGTGCAATTTTTTTATTCATTTAATTGCTTTGATATCAGTTAACCTATATATCAAGATATGTATACCTGTTCATGACATTCTTATAATTATTTATAATTTCTTCAGCTTCCGAGCTTGATAATCCGCACTCTTTTACAGCCTGGTTTACCTCGGATTCAAATGCTGATAGAAGATAATTATTATTATATTTTACGTATCCGAGGACATCGCAATTCCTGTCGCCATTTACTATTTGTTTGATGTGCCATTGACCACTTTCATCAACAATGATATGTGCTTCATTTGCAGAGCCGAACAAATTGTGATAATCGCCAATCGTGTCCTGGTATGCGCCGATCAGGAGGACTGCAAGATAATACGAACCATTATTCAGCTCATGAAGTTCAAGAATTTCTTTTACATCCTTCAAATCCACGAATTTGTCGATCTCACCATCGGAATCACATGTAATATCAACTATAGTACCATACTCTGTTGGTTTTTCATTGTTCCTGCCCACAGGAACGATCGGGAACAATTGTTTTATTGCCCAGAAATCCGGAACTGACTGGAAAACTGAAAAATTACCAATATATTTCTTGGAGAGAAGCTTATTCAGGTCGTCGAAATCATCGGATTTGTTCTCCGTTTCTTTAGCAAAGCCGATCGCTTTTTCGCACAGCTGCCAGAAAAGGATCTCTCCCATTGATTTTTCCTCCAATTCGATCTCACCGAGATTGAACAGTGAAAGAAGTTCTTCACGGTGAAGCAGGGCATCATGATAAAATTCTACATAGTTTTTTATATTTATTTCTTTAAATGCATCATATAATTCCGTTATGATATGAGGCTCATTTCCGTGAAGTTCAACAGGGTTAGTTAATCCTCCATTCTTATTTCCCTTGATATTGATAACAAGAACGGAATGATATGAGGAAATCGCACGGCCGCTTTCTGATATTATTATGGGATGAGTTACATTTTCTTCATCGCATACTTCTTTCAGTGAATAAACTACATTATTTGCATATTCCTGGATCGTGTAATTAGCGCTTGCATCGGATGATGTCTTGCTGCCATCATAATCAATACCAAGACCTCCGCCGATATTGAAATATTTGATGTTTATATGCTTTAATTTTATTTTTGCATAAACTCTTGCCGCTTCCTTGACCGCTTTCTGGATCCTTCTTATTTCGGTTATCTGGGAGCCGATGTGGAAATGAAGCATCTGGAGCTGGTCGAGCATATTGTATTCACGGATGATCTTTATACATTCAAGTATCTCTGTGGTTGACAGGCCGAATTTTGCGGATTCTCCACCGGATTCAACCCATTTTCCGCTTCCCTTTGAGTAAAGTTTTGCACGGATTCCTATTATCGGTTTAATATTCATTTGTTTTGCGATCTCAAGAAGGCGTTTTGTTTCGCTGAACTCATCGATCACTATGACAACTTTATTATTCAGTTTGATGGCATTCAAACCAAGACGCAGGTATTCATCATCCTTGAATCCATTACAGATCAGAAGCGCGTCGTTGCTCAGGTCAAATGACAGCGCAGCAAGAAGTTCCGCTTTCGTCCCTACCTCAAGGCCCATATTATATTTTTTACCTGATTTGACGATTTCTTCTATTACCTCTTTTCGCTGGTTCACTTTCATAGGGAATATTCCCTGGTAAGTGCTATTATATTTATATTCTGATATTGAATTTGAAAAAGCGCCGTTCAATGTTTTTATTTGTGACTCAAGGATTTGCGGGAATCGTAATAAAATTGGAAATTTTATTTTTTTAGACACAAGATTATCAACCACATTTTTAAGATCTATAACCTGTGCATCAATTTTAGTTGGTTTGACAATCAAATTCCCTAATCTATTAAATGAAAAATAACCGCTTCCCCATCGCTCTATTCCATAAAGTTCTATAGCATCCTCAATTGTCCACATTTATTTAGAATTCACGTCCTCATTATTGATAAATCCAGCGCAAGAATACTTTATCAGGTTTAAACTTTTCCATCTTAGATAATAAGATATAGTAATTAATATAATAAATCATCGTTTAATTCCTTATGCAGGTAATAAACTGCAACAAAAATACCGAGTAATCCAAGCATCCATTCAATATATTTTATTGGCAATACAGGTTCGCCTGCGGAAAAATAAACATAACCTTCCATGTTTGCAAATATCCATGTAAAAAGGATCACGATCATGTAACTTATCAATGCCAAAAGACCAAGGATACGGAATATTTTATTTGGTGAATTTCCTTTTTGTCCTTCAAACGGATATTCATTATACTGATTCACAACCGTACTTTCTTCCGTGGTATATTAAAGTTAACTACTTGTAATAATGATGAGCACCATAGATTATTATCGGTGTGCCTTTATTTCCAAAACAATCACCTTCATATCCAGCAACCATAATGAACGAAAAATGATGCCAGTGACGAACCTGCAATATTAATTATAAATAGTTGCATCTTCAATTAGCATGTTCAACACATGAAACTGACAATCAATAGATCCGAAGTAAAAGGCACAGTTAATGCTCCACCATCAAAAAGCTACACTCACAGGGCTATTGCCATCGCAGCCCTCTCAAAAAAAGCAACGGTTCATAATCCACTGATCTCAGAGGATACAAAAGCTACTATAAGGGCCACTGAAGCTTTCGGAGCGACTGTTGAATCAAAAAACGATTCTCTGCTTATTACAGGATTTGACGGGAAATTAAAAATTCCGGATAATGTGCTGGATGTTGCAAATTCAGGCACTACACTTCGGATAATGACGGCAGTATCCTCTCTTGTTGATGGGGCTACCGTACTTACCGGGGACGCAAGCATAAGGACAAGACCTAATACGCCGCTTCTTAATGCTCTCAATGATCTTGGGGCAGTGGTATTTTCTACGCGCAATAATGGTCTTGCTCCAATAGTTGTCAGGGGCAAAATGAAGGGGGGAAAAGTCCAAATTGATGGTTCAATGAGTTCGCAGTTCATTTCCGCACTTCTGATCGCATGCCCTTTTGCTGAAAATGAAACCACCGTTTTGATAAAAGGTGAATTGAAATCACGGCCGTATGTTAATATTACAATTGATATGCTAAAAGATGCAGGAGCAAGCATTACTGTCGATGAAAAAGCCAATTCATTCACTATACCCCCAAAACAGAAGTATGATATGAGGTCATATAATGTTCCAGGGGATTTTTCCTCAGCTTCCTATATGATTGCAGCAGGAGCGCTATGCGGGGATGTCACTATTAAAAACCTGTACCCTTCACAGCAGGGCGATTCTGCTTTGATAGGAATACTTGAAAAAATGGGAGCACAAATCTCATGGGATCGGAAAAATGGAGTTGTCAAAGTAAGCAAAAGCGAGCTTTCCGGAATCAAAGTTGATGTGGGAAAGACTCCGGACCTGGTTCCTACGCTTGCTGTTCTCGGGGCAGCTTCTGGCGGGCAAATGGTCATTGAGAATGCCGAACACGTAAGATACAAGGAAACTGACCGCCTTCATGCAATGACAGTTGAACTAAAAAAAATGGGTGTGGATATTACAGAGGAAAAAGACAGGCTGATAATCAAAGGCGGGAAATTAAAAGGGGCCAAAGTGCATGGCTGGGATGACCACAGGATCGTAATGGCGCTTGCCGTGGCGGGAATGGTTGCAGGTGAAACTACCATCGATACAATAGAATCCGTGAGTATTTCATACCCGGGGTTCTTTGAGGATTTGAGAAAGAGCGGTGCGGTTATTGATTTACCCCAAAAATAAATTAATAAATAAATTTATATTCTGGCAATTGATCAACCTGAAGACGATATATTTTAATACATCTTTGCATGTAGGGGAGGGATATGCCCAGGTGGCCTAGTTGGTTAGGGCGCCAGACTCATAGGGTAAATTTGAAGAGGCGCTTGAGTCTCCTGAGAAATCTGGAGGTCACGGGTTCGGATCCCGTCCTGGGCATAATATAAAATGTTTTATTCCTGTCTAATTACGGCTTCAACCATCGGTCAAAAAGCCCGGATAAAGCCTCGGCTGAGGTGAAAATCAGGGGCCAATAAATGACCCCAGTAATCCAACGGGTATCGAACCCTTCAATTTTATTCGTGGATAAGTTCCACGCTCAAAACTACTCACCATAGCTAAGAACGGCTTTTGGTCGTCAGCGAATGACGTCGCCGGTTGAACAATATTCAATTGTATTTAATGAAATATAAACTTAACTAATTGGTTCTGGAACATATATTCGTTCATTTGAAATTATCGTTCAATCCTCGAATTGTTTTACTTAGTTGAGTGGTTTTTTCCATTCGATAATCATTCTTCCATATTATCATTGATTAGCCATTGATAATTCGCTCCTATATCATTGATAGGCCCAAAGTGAATTCCCGTGGTATAACCAACAAGATGGTTCTGGCGTATGATCATCATCTTACCAATGTACCCATGCACTCGTATTCCATCAATATTTAACTCCCCGGTGAGGCCAGTCCGCACAACGCTGGCAAAATTGTTCTGTATAATAAGACTATTGCAATTCCCAACGAAGATCCCGTGCCGTTCACGGGTTCCATAAGGTGGCAACAGAACATCTATATTATTGTTTATGATATGCACAATCCCTGCACTATCGTGTGTATCGGGAGTTACCCCGCGATGGCTTATGCCAACATGGATACCCTGGATGACTCCTTTTATCCTGTTACTAATAATATTAACATCGCCTGCGCTGCTCCCACCGATAACTATTCCCTGCGATCCTGCTTCCACGTTTAATTTTTCAAGCTCATCATACCATATTTTGAATTGGTCATATTTTTCTCTATAATTCACATTGAGCAAAACCCGATCAGCGACATGGACCAAATGGAAGAGTAGGTCACGGTCATTTTGAACTCCTTTAGGTTCATTTTTCCTTAACCATTCGTTCCATGCATTAACAAGTAATTCGCCTGGTCTGAACTCTACGAAACCATTGCCAGCTTCAATACGAACAACATTTGTATCCTCGAAGACCTTATCAGGTTTTCCAAGGTGCGCTGCCGGAATCATCAGGCTTCGAATTGCAGATCTGTATCTTTCGTTCCGTAACAACACATCCAAAGGCAGACTTTCTGGCATTTTGCTGACATTTAAAACATTGTCCTCAACATGAGCGCTCTGGACATTAATAAGAAGGATTCCCACCTGCATAAGTCCAATGTGAAGGTCGCAGTTATGTATGTGTACGGATTCTACCAGTTTTATCTTTTCATATATGTATAGCTTCTCTGTTTTCTTATCTTCCATTGCAATGAATTTATCGGTTCTACCATCGCTGATTATTACGGATACCTCTGTTTTGGCTTGATTAAGTTCTAAAGAAATAGTAATTGTTTCAAAATATACTGTTATTTTATTTATACCAATTTTATTAATTTTTTCCATATCTTCATTAATACTATATTTTTTCTGTAGAAATTCCACGAATTCTTTACCATCGACTCCTGGAATAGCATACCAGCTAAACGAATCCCTTTTTTCATGGGGATCATAATCAACGGCATCTCGAACATTGATGCATGAAGCCGCTCTTTCAGTACCTGCAGCACAAGTAAGCTCAACATCCTTGATTGTAACCTTAGGGCATGCACAAAAGGTAAGTGTTCCATTCAGGGAGTTCAATTTTATTTTCTTGTCAAAGCCGGCAACTCCGCTTTCACCACACATGTCTTTGATCACGACGCTTTTACATTCTTCGAATTGGAATATTGTTTCGCCCTCGAGTATTTTGATAATTGTACCTGTGCCGCTTCCACTGATCCTGATATGCCCTTTATTTTTTAATACAATTGGTTTATAGGTAACAAATTCACCGATCTGGAAGCATATATTTGCATCCTGCTCGTCTTCTATAGTTTTAAATACGTCTTCCCAATCTTTTCGAGGCTCGATCACATGGGTACATATGCCCTGGCGATCTTTGCATAATTTGTTCAATGCGTCCTGCACTGTTATTATACTAATGTCTTCTTTTAGTTTTTTGCAAAGATCGTCATTCTTTTCGATCGGAAGGTCATCAGCATTGAATCTACATAGCAGCGCATCGAGAATATCCTTAACCTTTGAATCTGAACTGGCAGGGATATTTAATAGAGACCTGACCGTTGGATCAGCTGTCCCGTCGCAAGACGGACGGTAAGGGATATCGCTGCTGTCCAGATTCGCAACCAGGTCATCCAGGGCATTCTGCACCGTATATGGCAGAGACATACCGGAATCGGGAATTTCATTAATATCCTTCCACCGGTCTTCTTGTATTAAGGGATCATATGGAATATCACCGCTATCCAGGTTTGCAACGAGGTTATCCAGGGCATCCTGCACCGTATATGGCAGAGACGTACCAGGTTTGGGAATTTCATTAATATCCTTCCACCGGTCTTCTTGTATTACGGGATTATATGGAATCTCCCCGGCTTCCAGTTCGCACAGGAGGGTATCCAGCACATCCTTAACAGTTGTATTCTCTGCATCATCTTTTGGCCAACTTTTTATCTTATCTATAAGAAGCTTCTGAACTGTAGGAATATCATTGCTGGTAAGTATATTTGTACAACCAGGCGGTTTATAGGCTACCTCGCTGGCCACGCTGAGGTTTGCATTGAAACGGATAGGTATATTGACAGATTTATCGCAGGCATCACGCAGCGTTGCCTCCACCTGCTGACCCTGTGTCGTTTTGTCAAGCACCCACCTGCAGGTTGCGATTCCCTCCTCGTCTGTATAAACATCAATAAAATCTTTCGGCAATCCGACTTTACCCATGATGGTGCCTTTCCCAATTGTGATCTGGAAACGCACCTTTGCATTCGTTACATATTGTTTTCCATTGGCTACTCCGACCTGTAGATATCCGGGAAGCTCTTCACCTGGCATTGCCTCCTGCCCGTCGCCGCAGACATGGAAGAAACTGGTAAGCTCTGTCACTGCAGGGAAAAGCCTGCGGCAGTCGCTGAGAAGCTCCCATTTATTATCGCTATCTTGCTTCAGCACTGCCAGGCGGCAGTAATGGTGCCTTATGCCTTCAGGCGGCTCTGGTTTTGGTTTTTTGGTTTCATCCATTGGCCATTCAATCTTCTCTGTCGCGGTGCGGGCCGGGATCAGCCAGTAATCTCCAGCCCTGAAGCTTGTCCCTGAGAACTGCACAAATATACCATCTTCAAGCTCGATAGAATCATGCCCTGTGGCAGGCTTTACTGATATGGCATCGCTTCCCATGTCCCAGCGGCGGACCTTTGGGTGTCGCTTCAAATCTCCTGAAACGGCCTGGTTCAGTGTGATTATGCGCCCTGCTACATCAGGGGACTCGGTAATGTACGTGAGAGTTCCTGCCGGATTATCTGATAATTCCGTGACATCATCCAGCACTTCAACCCAATCGTCTGTTTTCAATGAAAGTGTTTTGTCCTTCCCGAGTTGTTTAACTTTCAGTTTGGTAAGCTTGTCATTTGTATCTTTTATAAACTCTTCGATAGCGAATACAACCGAACCGTTGTCACGCGACCATTTGAACGTTGCATCTTTAAGTTCACCACCCTTATGGATTTCTACGCGATAGAGCTGGTTTTCAAGCCCACGGTAGCCCGCGCCCGGAGAAACACTGCATGGGTTTTTACTCGGAGTCACCTTCTTTGTGAAGGCAGTAAGCTGTGCACCACTTCCAGCGGTGATATTTTTCCATTCTTGTATGATCGGCTTGCAGTCCACCACAGTTGAAACCTTATAATCCTTTAATGGGTTAAGTTTCACCTGCCAGACCGTTTTGGTTCTTGTGGATGTATCCGGTCCCCCAAGTGCGACTTCGCGGATCTGTGGGTCTTCTATCGCAGTCATGTGGCGTTGCCATACATCCAGGTATGCCAGGTAAACACCCTCACCGGGCAAATTGGAGAAACCAGGCAGATCATCCTGATCTAAGATATTGATATCTATGGAATTCTCACACAGGATTCCATCTACGTAGATTCTTCCCTCAGATATTGTCAGGTTTTCTTTATCAGACGTAGGGTCTATCTTGAATCCACCGCCATCTTGCGGCGCACCGCATGGTCCAATGATATCGAGTGCTTCTTTCTCGATTCGGTATGAATTTATATCGTTCTGTTCATTCCAGTCGGCATCAAGCTGGACGCGCCCCTGCTGCATGCGGACACTGCTATAATTTTTTTCAGGTTTAAATGTGGATCGTGTAAAATCGCCTTTCATATAATTACCTCCTTTTTTATCAAGTGACATAAAATATACCAGCCTCAAGTCCGACGCGCATGTATTCCTCAAGGCTTGCGCGCAGGTTTGCCTCCCGCTGTGGCTGTTGTAAATGGTGGAATACACCCATCTCTGCCTCATCTTGTGCCCCCTCCCGGATCTCTACAGGGCATTGCAAATATAACTGGGCATAACCGGGGTGACCGTAACCCAGGTCTGTAAAGATTGGTTTCAGCCGTACCGCTATTTCATTTTCAATTTGATTCCTTATCTTCTCCTCAAGTTCTTTCTGTTCTTGAGGCGTCATTCCCGATTTCTTCTTCAGTGCAGCATCAAGCTCTTTTTTTACGGCGTTCTGTATTGCAGTATCAGAGTTCTTTATTACAGTATCAGGCTGGCAGCGGTACTGGCGTGGAACCTTTGATCCTTTCGGGAAATAACTGAAACGCATACATCCTTCCTGGTTTCTATCTGCAATCACTTCTCCTGTAAAAATGCTGTTGCTGCCGAGCTTGAAGGACTGTACCGAAACGTTGCCAAGGACGGTGCTCTCTTCTATGACAACCGAAGGACCTTTAATTGCAGAACCGCCTAACCCGTCTATAATACTGTCCTTGATAGATAAACGGTATGTACCTTCAAGATTAAGGCTCCCTGTAATAGACCGGTTGACTGTAACATCAAGATGTAAATTTCCCTTGAGCGATTCCTTTCCCACAGATTTGGGAGTGGAATCAATATAAAGGTCAATCCCGGGTACCAGGGTGGAATGCAGCACTTGCAGAGACCCCAGGTCGCCGTCAAGGATATTTATATTGCCACCTGTGATTAGTAATCCGTCGATTATCATCTGACCGCCAGGCTGGTCTTTTTTAGCTTTATCCCCTTTGATGGTGAGAGTGCCAGCCAGGCGAATGATCGGACGCTCTCCATTGTCTGCCCTGATTTCAAGCGTTATGCCTGCTGGTATGTTAAACTCAAGTTTTGTATCTTCTTTAAATATATTGCTGTCTTTTATGGAAAATACTGCATCCGGGCGTTGATCTGCCTCCCAGGAAGAGATTGCATCTTTAATAGTATTTATAAACCCCGGTGATTTAGCGATATTATACTGCTTAATACCTGCATTGGTCTGCCTTATGCCTGTACGGCGGTCGTAAAAACCACCGCCTACCTCGCTGCTAAAGCCGTAATAATATGTGACCTGAACATCTGATGGTGGAACCGCGTATGAAAAAGCTATTCGTCCAAGGACCGGATCAACTGCGACCATACCATCCGGCGGCAGGTGTTCCCAACCGCTCAAGTCGCAGGGGACTATCTCATCAGCCGGGATGTCCCTGCCGTCTGCCCTGATATGGATGCTTTTATCCTTACCATAGTATAATTCCTTAGAGGTATAAAAAGCCCGGCGGCGTATCGGGGAAGGTACGTTTACCTCCCCGGCAAGATGGGTGGGGTTTTGTTCTGTCACCGGATGGTTGAAAAGCTGGATATCATTGCCAAGCTGGCTGAAACTGAACCGCCCTTTACTGTGCAAAAACGCCGGTGCCTCTCTCACCGGGTATGCCTGCAAGCGCCACAAATATATGCCGATATTCATGATGTTGTATTTTCCCCTCCTGTTCTCAATATGGCGGACTTCGGCTGTATGGGCGACAGTATCAAAAGGAGTATCAAGAAGCTCTAATTTTTCACCATCGCGTATATCAGGCGAACGGTGATTATCCAACCGTATGTGATTGATATATTGCGTGGTCCCGAGCAGTTTGAAGAACTCAACTACCCTTGCATCCCATCCTGTTGTATCATGCGCCAGTTGCTCAAGCATCGAGGCTGTGCCTTTACGCCTGCGGTAACCCAGTGTATTTGCGACCCGGGCGCGCTGGCTGAACGTAGCTTTTTCGCTGATGGGATGAAGGTTCCTCACGCCCAGCAGGTTACCAATGTAGGGTACGACCCACTCGTCGCAGGTTTCTATGAACCAGTTATCGTAGAGCCGGGCAATATCCTCATCCATCACATCAGCCTGCTGTGCGAGGACTTCCATGAATGCCTTCAGGACTTCTCCATTCTCTGAAACTTCTCCGTTCTCTGAATCACGGATCCTGTAGATTGCGGGCAATAACTGGTAAAGTTTATCTGCGCTGTAGCTCAAAGTCTCATCTCCGTTAATTCGATTCCCCCGGGATTCACGGTAAGGAGTTCGGCAAGTATTTGCCTGCTATTATCCAGACTTGCAATACCGGCTCCCAGGTAAGCTTTCAGCGCCGGCATATCCCCTTTCAGGTAGAGGGCATTCAGATCAACAGCTATAACCCCTTCTACTCCCTGCATTACTGCAAGCACCTCGCTCTCAGTGACCGCCTGCCCGAAGCTGCGCTGCTCGAATGAGAATGCCTGCTTCAGAACATCAGTGATAGCAACCAGGACCTTCTCTTTAATGTACCTGCTATCCACCTGCACACTTGCAGACAGGTTGAAGAAGAGTGGATTAAAAGAATCTATGCGGAACTGCTGTACAGGGTCCTTGGCTCCCTTGATACCAAGCCAGAGGTTCTTATATAGTTCTGACATCTTATCGACCATCCCTGCATCGGCTGAAGCGACGGTGATATGTACGAAGTGCACCTCGCCATCCCGGAGCCATGCAGCCCGGGCTTTTCCGATACCGGCGAAGGCACGGGTAAAATCTTCAAAATCCTGCAATGATACGATGCGGTCAAGCGTGAGTACTTTCTGGGGCGCATTCTGTTTCGCCTGGTCGCGGGTTTCGGGGTCAGCTGCCCCTGTAGGAGCAAGTGGGTTAATAACTCCTTTCACACCCAGGGGGCGTGTCATCAGGAGGCTTAACTGGTTCGCTTTGACCATACCCTGCATTCCGATACCAGTCCTGTAAGTAGCTGTAATATTTTCCTGCCCTGAAGTAAGCCTTGCTCCATTTTTTCCATCACCAAAGGTAAGGGTAGTATTACCGTTATCATCTATGCGTATGATATGACCCTGGATGCGCGCATCCAGCCCGTAAAGGGAAGGCACTTCCTGCCATTTTACATCGTTTACCCTTACCTCAATTGTGCTTTCAGTGCCGCTTGGGGTCTTTGCAGATACATAGGTAAGAGGTTTTTTAAGCATAAAATGCTGGTTCGCCCGGGCACCGCTGCCGCTTCCCAGCACTTCGCGCACTGTTTCGCCGTGAGTGGCACGCGCCACATTGGCATAGATAGTCACTGTGGCGGGGTCATAGCAGTTCTGCATCCTCTGCTTGAGGACAAGAATGGTTCCCGTTTCTGAGATCCCTTCAAGCTCTGCCGCTTCGCTGACAGCCGTATCCTGCGGTGCTGCAGGCATCTGCAGGATACTATCATGAAGTGCGGTCACCGAACCTGTGAATCCGTCCCTGTCCATCAATGTCCAGCGCAAATCAGTACCAATTTCAACCTGTGGCTCCAATACCTGGAGCACATCTCCTGGCCGGATGGTTTTTACTCTCTCGCCATCGGAGGATACAAGTTCAAGCCCGGCCCGTGTAACAAGGGCACGCATCCGCTTGCCGCTGATAATAAGGATCTTGCCTTTGTCAAGCCCGGATACAAGGTTACCAAGTTCAATTTCATTACCTGACAACAAATCGGTGCGCGGCGTTTCGGCAATGTCAAGTTGCTCGCTCTGGGCGAAGACAATGGTTTGCCGAAGATTATCAAAGTTATCAGAAATTTCTTCGTGTAGGGTCACCCGCGTTGTTTTTCCTGTCAATGTGAAATTGGATTGCGAATCTTCCACCACATTTTTAATTATATAAGGTTCTTTGTAATATGGAGAAGATAAAATCAACCAACTGTCTGGTAATATCTGCTGATAGACAGCATCTAAAAAAATATTCTTCTTATCCTGTGAGATTTTGAATCCTGGCCATTCATCGTATTTCTGATAAAAATCAGGTCGATAAAGATTAGCTTCAGGAATAATCTCATTCTTATTATCGGGAGTTTGCCAGGACAGTTTGATTATCCCCTCACCAATACCTATGTGATAGTATTCCAGCTTAATATCGTAAATTTGTCCTTTCACAAGCGATATCGTTGCGCTGTCTTTTGTAGATCCGTGATCCGTCCAGTTATTGATAATCAATTTGCCATCCACCCATAACCTGGTCCCATCATCAGATTGAGTGTAAAACGTGTAGATCCCGGTAAACTCAGGCTTAACAAAACCTGTCCAGCGAGCTGAGAAGTTATTAAAGTTGACGGCAAGATCAGGAGAACTTGTACCCTGCCAGTTCACCTGAGTTTCTCTCTTTATCACTTTTGGACTTACCACATTTGGATTGATATTATTAAAATATTCTGCATACAAGCCTGTATCGCTGTTTGAGGGATTTATATAGTTTTTTTTAACATTGGCCGGCATTGTACGCCAGTCAGGTGCATTATATCCGAAAATGGACGCACGCAAACGAAAAGCATATATCTTGAGTTCCTCTTCCGTCGTTGTCAGTTCTTTATTCCAGGTTGCCTGTGTGCATCCAGCGGCTATATCAGCAGTAACGGCCTTCACTATTCGAAAATTGGGATCACTGCCAGGGTACTTACCCATAAAGAGAAGGCCGTCCCCGGGTTTCAATCTTGTTGCGGTGCTTTTGAGATAAACCTCTTTGCTGCCCATAACCGGTATTTTCTTCTCGGTCAGTCTCGGTTTCAATTCATTCCATGCCGCCCTTGCCTCTATCTTTTCGATAGTTTCAAAGGTCTGTGGTTTCTCGTTCTGCCCGGGAATGCTCATTACCTTTACACCTGTATCAATGGTTGCATAGCCCGGCGTGCCCGGGGCATTATCCAGGGTAAACGCCAGGAATGTACTTGCTGCAACACCGGGCTTGAGTTCATACCCGATGGCGCGGGCAAGCTCGATCACCGAACTTCGCTCAACAGCCGTGAGAAGGTTGCCCTCATTTGCAATTCTTTCCTGGTAAAAAGTGAGCACATCAAGCACGCAAGCCCATGCATCGATCAAAGCAATGGACGGATCGTCATCTTCCCTGATGGTCAATCCGCCAAGAGCCTTCAGGCTGGATAGTGCGGCTATCATCGTTGTTTTAAAGCTTCCGTGCGTCCCGACCCTGTAAGAGAGAGCAGGAAGACCTGGAAGGTTTTCAAGCGAAACAGGGGTCAGGGCAGTTATACCTTTGCAGCAGCCGCAGGTATCATTAGTCTTGTTCTTGGAATTCATAAGCCACCATCCATGTTAAAATCAATTTTGCCGTTTTCAGGAAAGTTAGGGTCATTATCGAGCCTTATTACTTCAAGTGTCCCCGGTATCAGGACCCCGTTTTCTATCTCATGGACAGGCAGTTTGCCCCAGCGCTGGAAAAGCGTCACTTTAACCCATGCTACACCTGCAACTCCCATGGCCGCTTCATACATGCGGCTTAGATATACGGGCTGGCTGAAGGTGAAATTATCGGGGTGGAAGAAACCGCGCCTGCCGTTTACGAGTTCATGGTTACTGAAAGCGAGAAGTAAGGATTGTTTGACATTGCTTCGGAAGTATCCGGGTTTGACACAGACGTTCATTGCGATCTCAAGGGGCACGTAAATCGGGCTGTTAATCTCAATATCATAACCAGCTATCCTGTATTGATCCAGGAAAGTCAGCATTTTTTTCTTGAAATCATCATTTACATCGCCTCCGCCTTTTCTGTCGATCGTGACAAATGCCGTATGCCAGCTCCCGGTCCAACGGATGTTCGCTATGGCTTTTTGAACTCCGGGATGCTTTTGTGCCATCTCTTCATAATCTGCCTCGGTAACAGCCCGTTCCTGGGTACGGAATGCCTGCGGGGCATAGAGGCGCACCTGTTCCATCGGTTCAGGGTCAGTGCCGCCAGATGCGGGCAGAGGATTACGCACGCGATTTATGCCGCCACCTTTTATGGCAATACGGGAAATAGCCCCTGTGCCAACATTACCTGCCCTGCCGTTCCCGATCCTGTAAGTTGCTTTGAATGTGGAACCTTCAATGGGCATTTCGCCCAATATATTATCGCCAAAGCGAAGGTAGGAAAAGCCATCCAGCTCATTCTCAACTACGAACTCAGCAGCAAATTTGTCACTGGCGAGCAAATCATATTGCACAGACCACTTCGTCGCTTCATTGTTTTTGTCTTTGCTTACAAGGTTAATTGCAGGAATAGCTTTTCGTATGTCCCTGAGCATAGCAGAAACGGCAGGTTTCTTTAGATCGGTATCCAGGTTAAACTGTTCACGGTATGTCAGAGGTCCGGAAATGAGCCTTGGACAGTATGAACCTTTTTCGGGCACCAGATCAGGCACCATGGCTTCAGTAACGGTGCGCCCGTGGTCAACCAGAACCGCATTTCCCCGCGCAACGGCTATATCTGAGATGCGACTGTCTTTAATGGGGGCTGAAATACACAGGGGAAAGGGAAGGGCATCGTCTTCATGCCATTTAATTTCCACAACTGGCGTATTATCCAGGGGGTCTTTCATTTTAGTTACTTTGGTCAGGCGGACCGCATGACGGTGGGAGGGATCTGCATCTTTCCCGGTCGTCGGGCTGCATACTTCTTCAAATACCAGGACATCCCCTGCATTAAGGAATAATTCATCGATATCAAATAAAGTCGCCTGCGTACTGCCGCGCGGCAGGCAGCATGCGGTATCGTTCCATGTATAAAACCTGATACGATTGTGGGCGCTGTACAATGTCACAGGATACATAGTCTCGAACACCGTGACGTCACCTGTCAAAAAAGACCTGAGTTTGTCAGGATCAACTACGGCAGCTTTATCAGAACCGCGTGTAAGAAGGATCGTGCCCTTTGGCAGAGGTCTGCCATATACATTAAGTAGTCCGCTCTCTTTTTTTATCTGGAGGCTGTAAGTTTGATTATCATCTATTTTTAATATCGCATTTTCTTCACTTTTATCAAGCGTAATCTCTACTGATTTTCCATAGCTAATGATACTGATAATTTTATTATCCTTTGATATACTGATCGTTGCATTTTTTGCCCATTCGATGCCAAGGACATCCATAAGGAAATTCAGTACCCTGCTTTTATCCTTTCCGATTGCGCTGTCCCAGTTAAACCAGTATGCTTTGCCATCTATTGCCTTGTACTCATCAACCTCCAGGCATACCCAGGCACGCGCATTGCAGCCTTCGTGCATGAAATAATCAAGTAGCCTAGCATGGCGCCGCAAAGATATCCTTTTGCGGGCAGTGCCAAGATACGCATCAGTGGCGACAGCATCCTGGAAATAGCTCAGGTTATCGCCTACATATGCAAGCATTTCCACCAGCGCAACCTGGAGGTCGGCAGGGTTTCGCTCTCTCCAGTCAGGCATGATGACGCTTAACCTGTCCAGCATGAGGCGACGGAAGCTGGCATAATCCTTGGCAAGATAATCTATCTCAGGTTCTGGCAGTTTTTCCGGAGGACATTCACTTTGCGGCTTGCAGTCAAATTCAGCAGGGCATTTGACCTTGAACGAGAAGTCCACATGCGATAACTGTGGATCAAAGCCGTCGGGCGGCGATAGGTCGGTTTTTGATTTAACTATACGGAGCGTATATTTTGAAAAATCCCCAAGACTGTTTACTGTAACATTAACAATTTTACCTTCCTGATTAACGGGTTCCATGGGGCCCACTTCTACGTTCTTGATCCTTACGCCTCCTTCGATAACCACATTGGCTTCCGTTAGCTCCTTGCCTCTTAGGGGAACTGAAAGAGGGAAAATGAAATGAACCTCTAACGTGCTCTTTCCAGTTTCTCCGTCAACTTTTACCTCAAGGTAATCAATCCCGTTAATCGTCGGAGTGTATATGTTCAGAGTGCCATTTTCCATCTTCGCATTGAGTTCAGAGGTTCCATCGCCACCGATTTTGAGGATCACTTTAGTGCTATCATCATTAAGTTCCAGAGAAACAGAATTTGTACCAGTAGATACATTTATGGTCTTACCATCGATTTTTTTAATGTTTGCTTTTGTTACCCAATCAAGATCAAAAATTTGTTTTAGACAGTCTATAAGTTTAACATTATCGTTTCTTAGAATATCATCCCAGCTAAACAAATACGTCAGGTGACTGGCAACTGCCTGGCGTCTGCCCTCTTTATTGCAGCGGTATTGTGTACCCATTTACATCACTCTCTTAAATTCATCGACATTGCTTTGCTGGTTACTTCTGACCTTATACCGCACTTTAACGCTCACCGTACTGTCCTCGCCTGTAACCTGTACATCTTCGACCAGGATCAAATCCCCAAGCCACTGCTGTAAAGCACCCTGTACAGTCAGTTGCACGGCTGCTGTCAGCATGTCGCTATTGGGAGCAAAGACAAGCTGCAATAAGCCGCTCCCGAAAGTTGGGCGGTTGACCCGTTCGCCGGGTGAAGTGAACAGCACCTGCTCAATAAGATCGCGGATGTGCTTGGTGTCATCAGCACTGGCAGTACGCCCGCGGCCATCGAAATGGAATGGATAGTCTATGTTCATCAAATCCCCTTGACTCGCATCTGGTTAACTATAATATTCAACCCTGTACCTGTTGGAACACAGACTGCCTGGCTGTCCTGCAGAAGTACAGGCATTCCACCTGCCTTCACGCGTATCGCTGCGGTTACCCACTGGGCTGTCACGCATGGTCCGGTGCCCGCCGGTGGCACGAATGGACACCCGACAATCGTATAAGTGCTCATTTGGGTCACAACCGGCTGGCTGTTTACTTTTACGCGCGGGTTAGAAACGACCGGCTGCGCCTGCCCGGAATGCATACACATCACCGTAGCGCTGGAATGGAGAAGATAACCCGGCATCATGTCACCTCCAGTGCGCCATTGTTTATTGTTACCTGCGATCCTGACATCTTGATACTTGCTCCCTGCCCGTTGGTTATCTCAATGCCACTTGAGCTTATCACCATCTTCTGTCCACCCGATGTCTCAAGCTTGATTTCCTGCCCATTGGTTATCTGGATGCCATTTGAGTCTATGACTATCTTCTGTCCCCCTGATGCCTCAATCTTGATTACCTGCCCTTTGGTTATCTCGATGCCATTTGAATCCATGACTATCTTCTGTCCTCCTGATGTTTCAAGGGTGATCCCTCCGGAGCCGGATGTATCGTCCAGCAGGATACTGTGGCCGCTCTCGGTCTTGAGCATCACTTTTTTATAAGGTTCTGAAAGTAGCACCGGCGGCATTTCGGCAGAAGAGCCCCACCAGCATCCTGACCATATCGGATAGTCCGGGTCGCCGTGCTCAAATTCTATCCAGACACCCGCATCTGTAACAGGAAGCGCAAAAAAGCCCATGGCTTTGCCGCCAAAAGGCGCGCACGGCATCGCCCAGCCGCTCTCCTGGTCGCCCAGTACATCGGGCACCTTTGCACATATCCTCCCTATCATTAGCGGGTCTTTATTATCAGTCACAATACCTCGATATTTTCCATAGAAAGTATTACTCATGGTCGTACAACCGGCAGTAAAGCGCCGGTTCCCTCCTTGCTGATCTTGAAGTCTTGTTTATAAGTTGCACTTTTTTGGGGGCTGCCAAGCTCGATTATGTGTTTGATGCTTCGCACGTAATAGTTGCCGTTATAGGAAAAACCAACCCCACGGACACCCACCAGTTTGCGGGCGCGCAGCACGTAGCCGTAGCGCAACGTATCGAGTTCTCCATCACCAGTAACCGCTTCATGTGCGCCAGTCACAGCGGCGACTGCGCTTGTGGATGCCTGTGCAGGGTTCTGGTTAGCTGTGTCTCTCAATATCATAATACGTTTTGCCTCCATTGGATTTGCTGCAAGCGGCGGTATGCGCAGTGACGGAAGCGTCGGGATCGGGATACTTACCTTTGTTTTAGGTTCGACAAAAGCCCCTTTGGTGCCAACAGGTGAAAGTGCGTCCTGCGAAAAGCGAAGTGAATTAACATTTGTCCACGAGCCCATGTTCATCGTCAGGGCAGGCTGTGGAATGCCCAGGCGGTTATCCGGACCCCAGTATGCGGTGTTCGAGCCGAAGGTTAGCGGCTCGATATAGAATATAAAGCCGTTGCGTTTCGCGAGGCGCTTGATGAACTTCAGGTCAGTCTCATGCTGGCGCGGGATGCGTTCTGTAACGATTGGCACATCCGTGGTTGGCGTTATAGCCGGTACCAGCCCGTATTGCGCGTAAGAACCGATCAGTTGCGTTACTATCAGGGAATCAGTCTGGTTTTCGTACTTCTCGTTTTTCTGCTCAAGGTCAAGCATCTGGCTGACATCTTTGCCTGTAACAACGAGTGTAGACGTCCCGGGCTCGTTTCCTGGCAGTATCTGGTGATGTGCGATCACACCATCTATTAGAACTTCAGGAGTTGCGCCCAGTATTACCCCGATCATTACCCTGGTATAAGGCTCAATAATTCCGCTTTGAAGAATTCCGTAATCCATGGTTTTATCTTTGCCAAGGCTGAAAGTCATCTGGAAGCCGTCGCCATTTTCATCATCATTGGTTACTTCGACTTTGAGGAGTGAGTCCAGCACTTCGGATGGAGCGGGCTGCGGTATGGTTTTTCCCATCCACAGTACAAGACGCACACCAAGAATGCTTGCTAACATAGAATCCTTTTACATGAACGGCAGATTGATCTTTATCCGGCTGCCGCTCTGGGCCGTAAGCTCATCCGGATCCAGGATAAGATTGGCATCGCAGACCCTCCAGAACAGGGTGGGGTCGCCCAGGTAGAGCGCCGTGATATTATCGAGCCGCTCCCCCTGTATAACTGTGTGTTCAACAAGTGTGGTCGTTCCCTCTGATGACGGGATAAAGCGGCGGCGCTTGTAAACAATCATGCGCTCTTTGCCGTCGCTGTCTTTTACAGTGATGGTCGCATTGTTTATTTTGAAATAACGGCTGTTGGTATCGAACATAATATTTATAAACCTCCTAATAGTGAAGACGATGCTGAAATATTGCCGACGCTGCCTATGGTTGCCATTACTTCTTTGGCTACCTGGTGCGCCATGAACAGCGAGCCGCCAAAGCTTTTCATTCCCAGGTCCTGGTAATTAAGTACGCGCAGGGTCAGTTTGACTTTGGCATGTATGGGATTCAATTTAGGGTCGAAACTTTCTTCGGTGATGACGAACTGGGTAATACGCACAGGAAGAACCCGCTTTACTCCCCACGCGAATAAGGTCAGCGGCGCCTCAGGCGGCATTATTTCGATAACGCCAAGAGAGGACAATACTTCATTGGCAATAACCAGCGCAGACTTTGGATACAGCAGCATTTCAAGCGACGCCAGCGCAGGATAGATGCCCATTGAAGTGGCAGTGCTTTCTGCCTTCTCAAGCTGGTCTGCGGCATCAATGACAAGGTCAAGAGTAATGTCTTCTTCAGGCGGGCCGTTCAGGCGCAGTGCTTCGCCCTTATTCGTACCTCCGGTAGCCTGCATCTTAAGTGTACGTGAAAGCGTTACAGGATTATACTGGAACACTACCACGCTTGCCAGCGGGTTTATCGGGTCAAGCCCGATCAAGGCACCTTTTTGCAGGCGCGGGGATCCGGGGAATGTGGTCATGGTTGGGTACTCCTTTTTGTGATTTTATTAAAATGTTCGTAAAAATTTCATCAGTCGTTATCATATTTACCATTGTTTGGTGCATGGAATGCACCTACCTCGCTACAATGGCCTTAATCCCATTCAAACTTTAAGTGCTCCAACTTTTTTGATATTTTGGGGCCATGAGTGAGGACATCAGGATTCTTTCGGATGATTTGTCCTAGCTCTTGAAGAACCTTGGTAATACGTTGTTTGGCTTGCTCGCGTGTGAGGCCGGGAGGTGCACCATCCCATAAAAGCCTATTCACCCATGCTTTGTAATCCTCATGGTGGCCTTTCATATAATATTTGTAATTGCCTTTTTCCCAATCATACCATCCCCGCAACTGCCCGTGTTCTTCGAAGTCTAATATTTTGTTTAGTTCGATATCCATGTCCATACCAGCCTTCTTAAACATCTCTTTACTTTTGTTGTCGTAGAGTGAGGCAATATGGTGATCTTCTGCCAAACTGACTCCAGCCCTCTTTCTATCTATAGGTTCAAAATCAGGCAGGTCCTCAAAACCTTCTGGTGGTGTCGGTTCGGATACTGCCGTAACTTCCGATGGTGATTTTTTAGGCATCTTTTTATTTTCAGGAACTTCCGGGTATTTGATATTTCCACCACGCTGCTTGAATTGTTCAATCGTTTCCTTGCCTTTGCCACCCATTCCTGATGGACAGGAAACTTTAGCGTGTGGAGGCGACGAGTGTAATTCGCAACCAATACCTAAAGGCAAGTCCGGGTCTGGTACTTCAACAATCTCATGGCCATCACCGACAGATGCACGCTGATGCCCAGGTTCGCCCTTAATCACATTGGGATTTTCCTCGACGAATTTCACCGCATCAGCTTGTGGTTTTGCAATCGGGGGCTCTTTCGGCGGTGTCATCTCAACTTGTGGTTTTTTCGGTGCTACCACATCAATATTGGGCTCTTTGGGAACCATTGAATCCGCATGTGGCCTATTCCCTGGAGCTTCAATATGAGGTGCTTTAGTAGCAGGTGGTATATGAGGTGCCGGAATATGCGGAGCAGGTGTTCTTACGGGTAATGGAACATCAATTGGCAGTTTTGCAGCGGCATCCTCAGCACCACTGAACAGTTTCTTTAACATCGCGATCAAATCGTCAAAAATGCTACCCGCTTCACCGATAAAATCTTCGAAACCTTTCAGCAACGAACGCCCCACCTTAACAAGCCCAGCCTTAATTGTTTCTACCACGCCGCGAATTTCAGCAATGATCGTCCCTAGTTCACTTGCAATAAATCTGACGCCCTTCATCAGGGTTGGTGCCACTTTATCCAAAACTTGTCCAACCTTTGTCAGCGCATTGCCAATCCCCCCTGAGAAGACAGCCATAATTACTTCGATAAGTACCGTTCCGACAACCGTTCCTACGCCTTCCCCTATTTTCCCCCAAGGTTTCTCCAAGAAATCGAAGATCGCTTGACCTGCCTTGTGCCCGCCTGTTTTCGCAAGCTCGAAAACGCCTCCTGAAATGGCGCCCATGAGTTGGCCAACAAATTCCATCGCGTTATTTCCAATTCCGCCTAAAAACGCTTTCAATTTGCCTCCCAGTTTTGAGAAGCGGTCGATGAGACTGCCCTGCATCGTGGCGATTTCATGGAAGTTTTGAATAACATTGGCAATAGTCTGTATCTGCCATTGCTGCAATTTCCAGGCGAGCTTCACGATGTCGATTAAACCTTGAATTGGGCTCCAGAGTCCCTGAAGAATGCCCCACAGATAGCCTTTTCCATATTCCATCATGTCTCCAGGGCTTCTTACGAGTTTCTTTACCTTGTCTATAAATTTCTCGCCCTTACCTTCCTTGACCTGATGCCGAATTTCGGTATAAAACCCTGTAAAACCTCCTTTTATGACGGGCCTAAGTGACGGCATTCCAACGGTTGCACCCAATGAAAGACCCTCAATGACGATTGACTCCCCTAAACCAAGTGACTCATCGCGCTGTTTATTATCATCAGTCGATATTTCCTCCCTCTGAATGTATTTAACCGAAGTACGACCAATGTCATTTTCCCTGCCGGCAACCAGAGTATTATGAGTTACAGGGGATAGACTATGTTTTTCATCGCTTTGATCGAGACGACCTCCATATGTACCCGACTGCTGTACCACGTGTGTCAGCTCATGTGCAATCAGGCGCTTCCCCTCAAGCGTCCCGGGTGCGAACCGACCTGCACCAAATACAATGTTGTGTCCCACCGTGTAAGCATGGGCGTTCACATCCCGCGCCGATTGCTCGGCATTTGCATCGGAATGCACCCTCACCTGGGTAAAGTCGTGGCCAAAGTGTTGCTCCATATCCTGCCGTAGCGCCGGCTCCAGTAGCCTGCCGGGACTGGCAAGGGCCTGGTTTACACTGGCGGGCATGGTCGTCGTCTGCACATCCGGTTGCCCCGCGAAGCGCTGGATGCGTGGTGGGGCGCCGCTAACGGCGTGATGCGCCGGCGCTGCCATCACCTGATCAGCCATGCGGTCCGCTTCCCGTTCGTAGATATCCCCTGGCGCGTTAACCACAAGTTTGGTTTGCAGACCAAATCGCTTATTTTTGCTGCATTCCGCACACACACCACCCGCCATCGTGTGATTTCCGCAGGCGCATTTGCGTTGCAGGGAGCCGATTCGAAAAGGTGTGAAGCCAGATGTTGATGCCGATGTGTTTTTCACCCGTGCCTGAAGTTGCAGGCTCATCGTTTCAATCCCCCATAAACTGCCCTTCCCGTCTTTGCTCCGATCACTTCTGCACTAGAATCTGATGTGATCTTGAACTCCATGCCGTTAAGTCCCTCAATCCTGCCTCCCCGTTCCAGCGATGGCGGCACTCCCTGCTCTGTAAACAACCGGGATAACTCGCGTTCAACAGCCTCCCCTATACTCCGGGAGTCACTTCCTGCAAAGCCGTCCAGTACAAGTTCTTCAATATTAAGTTCAATATTCTTTGGTCTCATACCCATCCTCCGATCTCAGCCTCTGATACCGACTTTTCAAGTTTTGCACATTCACTGCGTGCAGCATACAGGAGATGTTTCATTCCTACAGCCTCACCTTCATCAGCAGCCATGAAAGCAGAATTGAGCGCAATGTTGCGGATATTCCCGCCGGCCACATTCAGCTTAGCCAGCTTATTTATGTCCAGCCTTTCGGTCGGGGTACTTTCCGGAAAGATGCGCTGCCATATCCGTCCCCGCTGTGAAGCATCCGGGAACGGGAATTGCACGATAAAACGTATGCGCCGCAGAAAAGCAGTGTCAAGGCCATTTTTCATATTGGTTGTAAGTATAGCAAGGCCGCGGTAGGCTTCCATGCGCTGCAGCAGGTAGCTCACTTCTATGTTCGCATAACGGTCATGGCTGTCCCTCACTTCGCTGCGTTTTCCAAAAAGGGCATCTGCCTCATCGAACAGGAGGATCGCTCCTCCTTCCTCTGCTGCATCAAAAATGCGCCGCAGGTTCTTTTCAGTTTCACCGATGTATTTACTCACCACCTGGCTGATGTCAATTCTGTAAAGGTCAAGGTGCAGCTCATTTGCGATCACTTCCGCAGCCATAGTTTTGCCCGTGCCGCTATCTCCTGTAAAAAGCGCGCTTATGCCCAGCCCGCGCGAACCCTTTGAGGCAAAGCCCCATTCGTCATATACCTTAAAACGCTGCTTCACATGCATTGCGATCTCATGCAATGTCCGGGTCTGTGATTCGGGAAGCACAAGATCATCCCAGGTTGCAACGGGTTCGATTCGCTGCGCCAGGTTATCCAGGCGTGGTCGGCTCTGTTTCAGGCAGGCCTCCCAGAGTACGGTATCTAATTCCTTCGGGTTTGTCGGGATAGTGTCATTACCCCCCGGATTTCCCAGCGCTTCGGCACAGGCATTATGAATAGCCCGGGTGTTTAAATTGAATTGCGATACCAGTGATCCTACCTGCCCGTTCAGGCCAGATGCCGCAGTACCAAGCACATTCTTCCATATTGTATGCTGCTCTTCCTTAGTCAGCCTGGGGATATCAAAGGTTATCGCTTCACGCTGCGATATGACCCGCCGTTCTTTACATGTAACGACCAGCGCACTTCTTATGCGTTCGATTAACCGGTTTATGAGCTTTTCACGCGTGGTATCCGTTGCATCAATCTCATCGCAGTCCAGGAGAAGCGCATTCGAACTCAAAGCAGCTTCGCGCTCCCATAACCTGATAAAAGCATCGATTTCGCCTGAGGTGGATGGAAGAGAACCGGCAGAAACCATATTGATGTTGAGTCCTAAAGCAGAGCATGCTTCTGCTGCAATGGCATACTTTCCCGCAATGTCATCACCGCATAATTGCACGACTGGAAGCGCTGAAGTGCTTGCAGCCTGCGACCACACCATGGCGAAGCGCTCTGCCAGCGAATGGTACGATGGCAAAAGGTCAATTGAAACATGCAATGGTTCGATGATACCGGCAAGCCTCTCATCAAGATACTGCACCCCTGTAAGATAGTGCAGCACACGTTCATCTATGCGAAGCGGACTCTGTGTCAGAGTGTCTCCATTTCCTGTTTCTATCAGGCGCCAGCGGCGAAGAGGTGACGATGGCGTAAGGGCGCTCCAGTGCGCCCCAGGCAGTGCAGCAAGCGCAAGGCTGAATGTAGGATAATTTCGCCGCGGGTCACCCTGAGCCGCAGCACACAGAGAACCGAAGGTGGAGTCCAGTTCTATACCAGCGCACAGCAGCAGGATATCGCGCTCAAATGAAGACAGGGCGAATATCGCACACAGGGTATCAAGCGCCGGCGGGGAAGGCATTGCTGATGCTGCCTCCAGCAATGTCTTTTCCGACTCTTTAATTTTTACATCCGTATCTTTTTCAGGATTACCCATGGAGTTCGCAGTGCGGGATTCCAGCGATTCGCGCTCAAGCACAAGTGCTGACATCAGGTAGCGTTTGTTTGCCTCATACCAGTTTACAGGTTCATGGGAACTCATGGTATTTTCACCTTTGGGTTGGTGTACTGGTTATAAGTCGGGCTGCTCTCATTGGTATCAGTAATAAGCTGACTCTGCGCACCGTCCACCTGTACACGCACAAGATAATCGGAAGCCTTCACACCGCTGACAGAGATTTCAATTGTGGATTTATCTTTATCGCGCGATTTATCAACGAAGGTGTATGACGCTGCATCACCGCCAGATATCTTATTCAATAGCAAGACCACACGCTGGTTCTTGCCGATTATCGGGTTGATTATTATTGTCAACAATGCCGAGCGCAGGGCGGTGCCCGTCCCTTTAAGATTGGATATCGTGACTTTAGTAATTGATGGATGCAGCACAAAGGCTACCAGATTTGACTCTACACCTTTATGCGGAACAGGCGGCGTGCCCATAAGTATCTGGTGTATTACCTGTAAACCCTGCACGCCTGCTTGCAGGCCGACCGGAAGCGGTATCGTAATTTGCCCCTCGTTTGTATCTGTAGGCGTTATTTCGATCCCGTTAACTCTTGCCAGCGTAATATCCCCCCGCAGCTTTTTGCCTTTGATAATCAGCGTGCTACCTTCAACAATGGGCATATCGGCACCTTTCGATGAAATGACCTGTTCAACAACCGGCTGGTGAAAAGGTACAACGTAGAGGTTGCGTTCGCGTACTGGAAGAGTGCTCTGGGGAGATTCATCGCTTTCTATCAATACGACCGTGGCAGTGTAGGCTAAAGATAAGCGATATGGAGTCTGGAAAAAGACTGACCAGAGCTTGGATAGCTCCTCCAGGGATAAGTGAACAGGAGTAAATTTAATAGTTTCAAATGCGTCTGCGAGGTTGGAGCCTTTCAGGATATTGTTATAAAGAGTGTCAATTATTGTATCCTTAATCATCTGGCGCGTAAGAACGGGTCTGGCATGTAGAGTGCGAACGGCACTACCCAGCAGTCTCTGCGTTTCCAGATTTAAATCATCGCCATAGAACGTCAGCAAATAGTGCAGATCAAGGGCCACCTGCGGGCGTTGGACAAGCCTTCCTTCGGAGCTGCGGTCAGGCATATTGATATTACGCATCGAAGCATTCGGGGTAACCTGGTAAAGGTAAAGATTGGCACCTTTTGTCGTTATTCCGGTGCCCTCTGGCCTGACCGTTGATACTTTTGATCCGGGAACGTCTATAATCAGGGCAGCTTCTAAAGTTCTTCGAAGAGAAGCCGTTACAGTAGCTATAGCCAGAAAATTACTCATAACAATCATCCATTATACTGTTTCAGGTAATCATCAAGGGAGAGAATCGGGCGCTGCTTTGGAGGAGGAGACTGCAACTGCGGTGCCTGAGGTGGTGTTACTGCCTTAACTTCTATACGGCCGATGGTTACTTTTACAATCGGTACTGTTGAAGGCGGTCTTGGTGCAACAGCATGCTGATCAATTAACATATTCCCCTTCTGCTCCAGGGTTGCATTGACATTCGGTTTATTCATTCGATCAGGATTTTGCCTGCTGGCAATTAGTGAAGGTGTATCAAGATGCGGATAATCAGCCCGATAGAAATCGGTCCCGGATGCAGGCTCACTATTCTGCAGGATATCCCCACCGTTCTTCATGCTTGAGAAACTTTCATGTAGCAGGCTGGAATCCGATATGTGCCCAATGAGCGTCTTAGCAACAGGGTTATCTTCAATATCTATCAAAGGCTCGTTTTGCCAAGTCTCGCCTGTGTTTTTGCTGCCTGGGTGTTTGCCGGCAGATAAATTCTCATAAGGTAATTCCGGATATCTTGTAATATTATTCTCATAAGGCAATTCCGGATATCTTGTAATATTAGTTCGGTTGTTATTTCGGTTCTTTTGTATACCCACCGGATGCGAGGGCTTAGACACCTCTAAAGAACCGGTTTCAGGGTTTTGAGGCGGTTCTTTATCAAAAATCGGATTCATCATCGAAATAGTTTTCCTGTTTTCACGGGCATCAGCAAAATCCTTATGCTCCGGTTCAACATGCACCTGAGAATCCGGTCCAGGGGAGTGAAACTGCTTTTCATATTTGACATATCCTGAAGTATCGGAATCAACCTGGTGAAGAAGTCCTTTATCATGAGCCAGCTCAGGAATACCGTTTTGATTAAGCAGCTCAATATTATGCGGCAGCCTCGATATAGAAGTTAAGTCTTCCGGGCTTCCCCGGCCCTCTATCTGATAAGAGTGTTTCGCACCATCCTTGTCCCGGGAACCGGATTCAACATACTGAACTGGAACATGCTGGTTATCAGGAATTTTATTTAATGACTTTTTCTGTGTTGGCTGACCATTATGTTGAGACTTAATTCCGGTTTCCGGGGCACTTTCGATATATATACTTTCCTGATTGCTCACTTGTTCACTATCACTGGCTAAATCCTGTATGTAATCACTCTCTCTCGCAGGCATCGGAGCAAATACAGAACCGATTACAGGCCGGGCTACAGGCATCAAACCATACGCCCGTTCTACTAATCTTGAGAGAAAATCAGGCATCAGGTCACCATCCCGAGGTAAAACTGGCGCCGGGTATCACTCATCGACAGGATATCCGATTCACGCCAGCCATATGCCTGGGCAAGCGCATGGACATCATATAGCAATCGTCTGGCATGTGCGCTGAGTTCCGACCAGAAATAGGACACGATATCAAAAACCATCTGCCACTGATGGCCGCATTCGGGGCAATGGAGATCCAGCATGATCTCTGCCTGGGGATCGTGTTCTGCCATATGTGCTGAAAGTTCAGCCTTGACATGTGCGGATATGTCGCAGCAACCCACAGGAACCCCATCGCGAATAACCTGAAGCACACAGCGCTGTACCAGCAGGTCACTTGCTGTATCCCTTAATCCTGCAACAGCAGCAAGGTCCAGGCTGTTTGGCAAGCGATACCTTAACACGAGATTCCCATTTGTAAGCTCCAGTTCCTGTTTATTTCCAGGTAGGGGCGATAGGCGAATATCTGTTGTCTTTATGGTGAACTCCAGACGCTCCTTACATCCCGGACATTCGGCAAAACAGTTAAGTTTTGGGCCAAAGGTCAGTTCCCTGAGCGCCAGGAGGTATGAGTCCCGCTGCCCAATACTCAACTCAGCCAGTTTATCCCTGGTCATGCCAGGGATCACGGCAAGAAGTAAGGTCAGAGCTTTGTCCATATGATGCTGGACTTGCCCCTGCTCCCATACCTTCAGAATATCGGGCGCGAACAATGGACGCATTGTTTAGCTCGGTTCCAGATATGTCGGTTCTTGGGGTTCAGCCACTTCATAATCCCGTTCCCAGCCTTCGTTCTCAAGTTTAATTGTCTGTATAGCTACAGCATTTGTGCTGGCATCCAGCCCGGGCAGAGCCTGGAATTCGGAAACCCAGCAGCGATACACTTTATAAGCTATTGCGAGTTGTCCTGCCTCGTTGTAGACTTCGATTATAATGTCTTTTCGGAAGTCCTTGAGCGAGACCTCACTTCCCAATCCCGACCCATAGTTCCAGACTTTATTTGTCCACTGTTCGAATTCTTTGTCATGGGTGACACCGCGCTCCAGGGTTATGGCATCGTACTTGGTCTGCCCTGGTGATTTTCTCTCTGTGCTTGGGTCGCCTCCCTCCCGGTAGGTCACGGGAGTGTTAGTGCGCTTCAGGGCGCCAACCTTGTTTACCCCGGCTACGTAACGGCCATCCCACTTAACCCGGAACTTGAAACTCTTATACGGATCGAAACGCTGTGCATTTACACTAAACTGTGCCATATTTTTTCCTCCTTATGTCTGTATGTTACCGGCTATTTGCTGAATCTGGATGATTACAAACTCTGCCGGTTTAAGCGGGGCAAAACCCACCACGATGTTGACAATACCTTTGTTGATATCATCCTGAGTTGTTGTCTCTTTATCGCATTTTACGAAGTACGCCTCTTTTGGCGTTTGTCCCTGGAAAGCGCCCTGGCGGAAGAGCGAGTGCATGAAAGCCCCCAGATTCAGGCGGATCTGTGACCAGAGGGGCTCATCGTTTGGCTCGAACACCACCCATTTTGTGCCCCTGAACAGGCTTTCCTCAATGAAAAGAGCCAGCCGTCGTATAGGGATATACTTGTACTCCGATGCCATCTGGTCCGCACCGCGCAATGTACGGGCGCCCCAGGCAACTGCGCCGAAGACCGGAAAGATGCGTATACAGTTGGAGCCGAGTGGGTTAAGCGTCCCGTTCTCCATATCGGTTAATTGATATTTAACGTCCTTTACTCCAACCAACGTGGCATCCGTGCCTGCAGGAGCTTTCCATACCCCGCGTGAGCTGTCCATACGTGCATACAACCCCGCGACCGTGCCGCTTGGCGGGCATAAACGTACTTTGCCACCCTTTAATGGGTCAGCTATCCCGATCCATGGGTAGTAGACTGCTGCATGATCCGATTTCGGAAGTGCCGTGCCTGAGATAACACTGACCATTTCTGTTGGATTCTTCGTAATAAGGGGTGCATCGATAATCATGAATGCACGCCGCTCCTGGCAATATGAGACGGCATCAGCCAAAATACCGCTGTCAGTGACCCCTGGAAGGCAGAGCAGGTTGAATATATCAACCTCTTCCAGGGCGTAGATACCATCGCGGTCTGCCCGGCTGGCAATGTATATATTATACGCCTCGGCATCGGTAAAGGATTCTTCATTACCGTCCGCCAGTGTTAAATTCGTCGCATTTGTTCCACCTAATAGAAGTTTTAATCCTTTAGCCAGACCGTCACCCGTGACCTCATTAACCATTACTGTTGAACCTGTCCCCGTGCTTCCTGAAGACAGTATCAATTTTGATGCAGAGGAAACGGTACAGGTGAAATTCATGTAACTGGGATTGGATGTTTTAAGTGCACATACACTAGTCTGGATACGCTTTGCTATATCCTGCAGGTTAGCTGCTGATGTTGTACTTATATCAACTGCATCAGGACCGTAGCCGTCTATGCTTATGTAGAAGCTTCGGTTGCCGAGACTGGGCAGCCCAGGAGGTCCGGTCAGATCAGTGGCACTCAATACGCCGCTGGTCAGAGTTCCATGATCAGGGACTTCCACAGGTCTGATCACCGAAACTGCATCAGTCTCTTGTCCACCATTTACGGTTCCAAGCTTTAACCTGCCTGCAGCATCGTTTCGTATGCCTGCTAGCACACGCACACTGGATGCCTCTTTCCCTTCGCCTGAAGTCATTATAATACGATTTTTATCTGTATTGGGGACACAAGTAAATAGGGACTGGGCGGGATTTCCATTAGCTATACCCGCATCCCTCACTTTCTTCTGGATCGCACTGCAGAGCTTGGTTAGCTTGGCAGCCGGATCCCCTGCTACATCAGTCGGCAGGGTGATTTGCACGCTTATAGGTTCTGAGCGATTGACCGATATAAGCAACTGGTTGTGAGTAGCATCCAGTAATGGTTTACTCAGTGTTGGATCCAGATCACCGATTTCGCCGCTTATGCTTGTTCCATTGCCCAGGCCCGCCAGATCATGAACCCGTTCAACTTCTACCAACCGCGAAGCACCCTTCAAAATGTCACCAACGTAACGCGCATCTTTACTGTTCATCGAGAGATCAAGATACGTCTCATCGCCAACAGCGAGGTTGAATGTACTGGCAGGATTAGCGGTTTTGTAATCTACCCGAACTTCAATATCATTACCTGTTTTACCCTCGTCCAGGGCTGTTATCTTAAGCACATCTTTACCGGTACTGTTTTGCAGAGTTTTTGTGGCTGCAACTGCATTCTTAGCTACTCTCACAACCCAGGCATCGCTTCCGCCGTTGGAAAAAAACTGGCGCACTGCATAGCTCATCTCCGAATCCTCAAATAAACCTCCAAAACGGCGTTCAAAGTCGCTGTAGCTCAGGATATGGATCGCTTTATTTATCGGACCTCTCTTAGCTGATCCGGCAAAGGCTGTTACCGAGGTGCTGACCCCCACAATAGTCCGCACACCACTGGGAATTTCCTGGACATATACTCCTGGATAGGTTGGATTAATTGGCATTTCAAATCCTCCTCTATATTATAGCATCCGGTTCATTTTTGTCTTCAACTGTCATTGTTCGGATTGCCGGAATTCCCAGCATTCCAGGGACGTTGATATACAGCGCCCATTTCATCATTTTCTTCATATTTTTACCTCCGTTTGATAATCCATAGAATTTCTATTCTGTTTCAAAGTCTTTTAAACGCCTCAAGTAGTATCTCGCGATCTGACAAAATCCCCCTCGACTTCAACCGGTCAACCTCCAGGAGAAGTTTCTCAGCATCCTGGCTATCAAGTTTATTCTTTTCAGCAAATCTCTTTGTCAATACTTTCAGTTCTATTCTGGAAGAATACTTCTTGGGAATCGTATCATCAATAAAATTGAATATATGCCCGCATTTATGATGCCCTATCGTTGAAGTTGACGGACCTGCGGAAGTTCTTATGTAATCCCTGAAAGTATCACCTTTGATAATCTCTCCACACTCGCATATTAACGTTTTAACACCACCATTTTATTTTTAAAATTTTAAAAAAAACATTACAGTATCAACTATCCACAAGGAGTTTCATCGCCCTGCTGCTCACTCCTTATTAATAATTATGATTATCTCATATAGATGCTCATATATATGTATTGTGATTGTTTATTGTTGGGCTATCTATCTCTCCGGCCGGCAAAATGATTTTTCTGGCTGTCCCTTTACAATCTGTTTTGGGTCTGATCTTAAACATCACTTTTTGCCGCTTTCTTCTACGCTTCCTTCTGAAACCATCCGGAATTCCCATCAATCACGACCAGCCCTGATTATCACCGAACCATATCCTGATTTTCAGGGTTTCATGGGTTACAAAATTGGAAAAGAATAACTATGAATCGTATTTTATAGGCATCTGAAAAATTTCAAAATTTTGCGCTTAAATTTATATTCAATTCGGGCCAATTTATCTTTTTTGTATTGAAAAACTTTATCACAGCCGAAAGATTTAAAATATAGAAAGAATAGGTTTAGTAGGAGGTGAAAAAAAATGGTTGGACTCGAAAGCTCAATGGATAATGCAACGGCAGCGAAAAAGGTAAAAGCAAAAGAAGATCCTGCTGAGAAAAAGAGATTAGACGATTTTAATGCAAAACTGAGATCTCGCAAGGCACCTCAGCCGAAATAAGAGTATTGTTGCATAAACAACAATTCTCATATTCCTGCAGACATCAGGACGGCGCTTTTTGGCCTTACTCTTTGCATGTTGCCGGCGCATAATGGTGTCTGAAGGTTCTTTTTTGTCATCAAAAATAACATCTATAGCTATTTTTTGGATTTATCTATTCTTTGAATTTATATTAATAGTTTGTTTGGTCAATGAGTTTGATCGAAATATAAGATAGATTCTTAAATCAATAGATTGTTAATCAGACCAATGATTCTTGATTACAAAGATATTGCAGACTATATCATTAATAATTACAAGAATAAAGTCGTGGAAGTGGGAGTCGGAAGCCTTCCCCAGGTCGCTCTTCTCCTGAAGGATAAATTGGACGTAGTTGTCACGGATATCAATGAGCAGAAGTATGCGGGAGTAAGATTTTGCAGGGATGATATCTTCAAACCTGATATGGGAATATACAGGAATGCATCCCTTATTTATGCTATCAGGCCTCCCATTGACCTCCAGGATGCGATCGCGGCGATTGCCAGGGAAGTTGAGGCTGACCTTATCATTCGTCCATTCGGGAGCGAAAAAGCTGATTTGATAAAATATTTTAAAGAATATTCTCTTGTGAATTATAAAAAGGCAAGATTTTATTTGTACAGGTCTTAGGTTTTAATCGTTTTTTGAAGGTCTTAAAAAGAAGTTTGCTTGCTAATTCTTTCTTACTTTAAAAACATATATTATTACTATAAATACAATCCCGATCCCGATAATATTCCAGTTTCTTATTTTATTAGAAATACCAGATGCCGGTTTTGTAATATTTTCATTTAATCCAGGAGAAGAATTTTCGGTTATATTGCCCTCAGGAGCAGTTTCTTTGTATGATTCATTCTTTGTTATATTGATCGTTATTTCTCCCCTTTTATCAGATAAATTAGAGAAAAAACCTGTGACCTCAGCATGCGAATCGATATTTTTATTTTCAATATTCATGCCTGAAATATCCACAATATCGATACCCTGTGGCAGAATTATTGTTACGGGGGATTTTGGTTCTCCGAGGAACCAGATGCTACTGCCGTTATAAATACTATCGTTCAGCCTGTAATGTACGTTATACCTGTTCTCGATCGTATCCGGAGTATGGGTATTTCCAATGATGGCCTGCGATAATGAAGAATCAACATCCATCATTTCTATACCCGAAGTCTCATTATTTATCCTGATATCAAGTTCATTTTCTATAGAGCTTTTGAACCTTTGGCGCGATTCCTGATCCGCTTTAAGGACTTCCCATGCATTAACAAAACTGTCATTATCCCCGATCCCCGTGTCAATGCTTATCTTATATCCTATGGAATCCATGCCTGTATAAATCTCGGTGTAACCCCATGTGATATTATATTTGTCTACGGTTATATTATTTATCCATTGGGTTTGCGCGCCAGCCATATCTGTTAACGTAAAAAGAAGAAATATGGATAAAAATAACCGCAATATTTTCATCTGGTGATTACCTCACATCCATCCGTTGTTACTATGATCGTATGTTCAGCCTGGGAAATAAGGCCGCCCTGGATCTCCTTAAGTATCGGGTATGGCCTGATAATATTTGCTTTGGCAAGAGCAAGCATTGCAAAATCCACACGCTCACCGAGCCATCGTTTCGCAAATGGGAGCGTCTTATATTTCTCTATTTCCTGCAATAATTTTCTTGCTGATGGATGCCTGACCGGTCTTTCGGAAACAAGATGGAAGATCTCAGCACTTCCCGCATCATGAATTTTTCCCGCGCCGTTCGTAGCGAAAGGTTCAATTGCAATGATATCTCCTTCCTGGAGAATTACACCGCCAGGCATTCTCTTATTCGGGATCGCAGGCGGAGCATGCTGGATGTACTGTGCAAGCCCATGCCCTGTGAGGTTGATTATGGGTTTATAACCAAAGGAGGTTATAGCATCTTCAATTACTCCCCCGATATCTGAAGTATTAACACCTGCTTTGACGAATTCAATCGCTTCTTCAAGAGCAGTTTCAGCAGCCTTGACAAGCTTTGGATTACCGGAAAGATCAACGGTTATTGCGGTATCAGCGATATATCCGTCGATATGAACCCCTATATCCAGTTTTACGATATCTTTTCCAAATACGGATTTATCATTTAAACATGGAGTGGAATGAGCAGCCTCGTCATTTCGTGAAATGTTCACCGGGAATGCAGGCTCTCCGCCTTTTTCACGTATCAGGTTCTCTGCGAATTCCGCGACCATAAGAAGGCTTGCACCTTCAGTTACTTTTTCTGCAGTAAGTTTCCGGACTTCGGACAGGATCCTTCCTGCCCGCCTGTATTTCTCGATTACTTCATCAGTTTCTGTCATTATAACACCAGATTCTTTTCAAACATAGTTAAATTCTTGCATCCGCTCCGGGTAACGACCACAACATCCTCAATGCGAACACCGCCGATCTTCTTATAATAAAGACCGGGTTCCACTGTGACAATACATCCTGCTTTAAGTTCCTTTCCATTCTCGCCCAGGTTTGGGCCCTCATGAATATCAAGACCTACTCCATGCCCTGTCGAATGAATAAAACCTTCTGTGAATTCACCGCTTTTTCCTCTTGAGGTCTCATATCCTCTTTCTTCCAGTACATCACATACGATATTATGAATTTCAGCGCCGGTAACCCCTGCTTTTATTTTATTTAATGCAGCTTCCTGCGAATCAAGCACGGCAGAATATATATCTTTAAGTTCTTTAGAGGGGGTTCCATGCATGACGGTTCTTGTCATGTCAGAATAATACCTTTCTTTCCTGGATCGCGGCACCATATCAATGACTATTGGCTCATCTGCGAGCAGTTCTCCTTCTCCTTTCCAGTGCGGGTCGCTGCTTCCTTTCCCGCATGCGATAATAATATCCGGCGCTTCACAATTAAAAGACAGTAGTGATCTGTCGATTATTGCCCGCACGTCCTCTGTTTTTAAAGGCGAATCTTCAAGTTCACTCATAAGAACGCCATTCCTGACAGAAGCATTTTTTATCGCATTGATGCCTTCTGAAAGTGCTTTCTCGCCTGCTCTCTGGGCATATTCGATCGCACTTATTTCTGTTTGGCTTTTTATATCACGCATTTCACGCAATGGGCTTTTTACCGGTATTATCTCAAAATTTGCCTTCCGGAGGCAATCAGCAAGCTGTACCGGAAAATTATACGGCACTGCGATACGATCTAAATTCTTTGAATGAAGGAGTTCCTGGATCATTTCACAATATGCGGCATCAACATCCCTGTTCTTTCGGACCTTATCCATAATGTTGTATCTGGATGTCGGGAACACCTCTTTGACTTTAGATTCTTTTTTTGCCCTTCCCAGTTCCATATCCGATACAAGGATCATATCGTCCCCGGAATTCAGGTAAATGAATGAATCATAAGCAAGGAACCCGCTGGCATAATACATATCAGCATTGTGTTCGCTTTCACTCACCATCAGGAATGCCTGGGAATCAGGGAGAGTCAGTTTCATTTGTTATATGAGGTAAATTATTGTAGATATTACCTTCGGATAGGTTTATGGGTTCGAAGATCCTTGCCCCTTTCCTGTACGCCCAAGATGTCGATGATGTGTCATCCACCTGCCTAACTGACCTGACTGGAAACTAATGTCAATGCCCTGGGAAGATTAATGCTGCATAGAAAATCTTATAGCATTCACTACCAATATTAAAGTAATTGATATACTATGACTACCCAGGTAAACATACGGCTTGATGAACATCTCCTTCAGGAGATAGATGCGCTTTCACACATGCTCCATGTTCCGAGATCTGAATGGCTTAGAATGAAATTAGCAGAAGTTGTAAAAGATAACATTTTAAAATATCGTGAAGCACTGGCGCTGGAATATACAATGGGACACATTTCATTTGAAGAATTACATACTTTAATTGGCAAAGATGCCGATGATGTCAAATTGATACATCAGATGACTCAAAAAGGGAAAAAAGAAATTGACAAACTATTCGATAAATGACAATTTTTGCGATCGATACTTGTTCTCTGATAGCCCTCCAGTATAGCGGTTATCTTGAAATAATCATCAAAAATGTGAATCTTTTGATCACAAAAAAAATTGTTTCTGAACTTAAAGAGATTTCTGCTATCCATGATGATGATGGCAGAGCTGCAGGGGATGTTTTAAGATCATTATCCGGATTGTCAATCATAGAAACAACGCCAAAATACAGCGGTGAAGAAGAACTGATAGAAGTTGCTCTTCAGGATAGGTGCGATTTTATTGTATCTGATGATATACGTGCCATTCCAAAATTTAAGACGGTTAATTTGCCAATAATTTTCAGCAGTCATTTGTTGTATTATATTTATAGAGAAGGTATTATCTCAAAAGTAGAAGGCCTGGTCGCACTTGAAAAAATGCGAACCAAACGTTCCTGGAAAGAGAATGTTATATACATTGCAGGAATACAATTGTTAAAATAATTACATAAATCAAAACTTCATCTGTCATCGGTTAAGGAATTTAATGGCTAAGAAAATATCTTTTTATGGTTTCTATTAGATCTCCAATTAGTCTAAATAGAACGCGGATGACGCTGATTACGCGGATTTACACGGATAATCCAATCCGCGCTTATCCGCGTAATCCGTGCAATCTGTGTTCTATGTCCTGATTTTTCTCTTAACCGATGACATATGATCAAAACTTAATTGCCTTGTTTCCTGAAATACGGCAGCTTTATTACGAAAAAGTGTATAAAAAGACAATTGGGAAAATACCTAAATAGTATTGACACCATATATAGTTCGTATAAATACGAATAAATATGAGGAAAAAAACATGAAAGAAGAACGCTGGGGCAACCTGGGCTCAAAATTCGCGCATCTTACGAGTGCTCATCCCTGTTATAATGAAAAAGCGCATTTTACGACCGCAAGGATCCACCTGCCAGTTGCGCCGCGCTGCAATATACAGTGCAACTACTGTATTCGGAAATTAGATAAATGCGAACACAGGCCAGGTGTTGCGTCATTTATTCTTAATCCCCGTGAAGCTCTTGTCAGGGTTGATAAATACGCAAAGGAAATGCAAAATCTTAAAGTAGTAGGTATCGCCGGACCCGGTGAGGCGCTTGCAAATGAAGATAGCTTTGAAACCATGCGCCTTGTGCATGAAAAATACCCGGAACTTATAAAATGTGTGGCAAGCAACGGTCTTATGCTTTCTGAAAGAGTTGATGACCTTGTCAAAGCCGGAGTAACAAGCGTTACTGTAACTATAAACGCAGTTGACCCTGAGGTCGGCGCAAAGATATATTCATTTGTCCGCTACCATGATAAGACTTATAAAGGCGTGGAAGGCGCAAAACTCCTGATAGAAAAACAGTTCGAGGGGGTAAAGAAGGCAAGTGAAGCGGGACTTAATGTTAAAGTCAACACAGTGCTTATTCCTGAGATCAACTTTTCCCAGATAAAGGAAGTTGCTAAAAAAGCGGCAGAGAACGGTGCAATAATAATGAATATCATTCCAATGATACCGCTTCACAATTTTGAAAAGGAAAGACCCCCGGATTGCGATGAACTCAATATGGCAAGAACCATTGCAGAAGAATTCCTGCCCCAGTTCAGGCTGTGCAGGCAGTGCCGCGCAGATGCGGTTGGTGTACCGGGTGCAGAGCCATGCGGCTCACCCGTGCAGCAGCGCACAACCAGCGAATACTATCATGCTTAATATTCATCAAGGAAATAAAAAACAAAAGAGGTGAAAAAATGTGCTTTGCAGATTCATCGGTCAGCGTGGAAATTGAGGAAGGAGATATGGTATTTGACCAGTATAAATGCATGGATTGCAGTTCCAGTTTCCGCGGGATCGGGAAAAAGGTAAAATGCCCTACGTGTGAATCAGGAAATGTGAAGAAGGTTTAGTACCTCATCCATGCTACCGCTCCTGAAACCCATAAGGTCTAGTGTAACATAAGAAAAACCAAGCCTCTTAAATTCAACAGAAACCGCATCGCGCATCTCCATCAACCGAATCATCTCATCAGGGGTGATCTCAATGCGGGCAATCCCGGCATGGTCGCGCACACGTACCACATTGAACCCGCATCCACGAAGAAAATTCTCGGCAGCTCCCACGCGCCTTAAAGCATCAGCCGTGATCGTTTGTCCATACGGGAAACGGGACGAAAGGCATGCCATTGAAGGCTTATCTGCGACAGATAAACCAAGTTTTCGGGCTATCTCCCTTATCTCTTCTTTTGTGATCTTAAATTCCACGAAAGGATTATAGATCCCCTCTTCAACCACAGCCCTGTGTCCTGGCCTGCGGTTCTTCAGATCGGAAATATTTGTTCCTTCGAGAATAGTTTTTATGTCATACTCTGAGGCGATTTTTTTTAGCTCCCTTATGAGTCCCTTTTTGCAATGATAGCATCTATCTACAGGATTTTCTGCAAACCCGGGCTCGCCAAGTTCATCGTAGTATATCGTTTTATGCGTAATTCCGATCTCTTTCGCTACTGTTTTTGCACGATCAAGCTCACCCGGGGCAAGTGTCTGTGAATCCGCTGTGACAGCAATTGCCTTTTTTCCAAGTGCCCTGTATGCCAGAGCCGCAAGGACAGAGCTATCCACTCCGCCTGAAAATGCAATAAGAACGCTGCCTTTTTCTGCAATATCTGCCAGAATAAACTGTATTTTTTCGTCAATTGACATTGCAATAATAACAATCCGAAAAGATGTAAGCGTTTCTATAAAACTGATGAAACATGCAATATACTGAATAGAACATTTTCCACCTGAAATGAAGGTAAAACAGTAAACATATTTCGAAAGAATGACATTAATGTGCTAAAATCAATATCTATTATTCGTGTTAAATCATGAATCGATAGCCTATGGCTGATTTCATGTGCTGTTTTTCCATCATAATAATGAATATCATTATTTAATTTCTCCATTAGAAATAAAGGGGTTAAAATAATAATAAAAATGGAAAATGATCAGAAAACAATCAGGAAATATGTTGGAAATATTGACTATTGAAAAAAAAGTATTTTATAAGAACAATTATTTCAACAATATTGTAAATGTATGTTTGTGTTCTTCCTCTTCGGCAAGGATCTCTTCAAACAGCAATCTTGTGGTCGAATCTCCTTTTTTTGAAGCAAAAACAATGATTTTCTTATATAGCTCAATAGCTTCATTTTCTGCTTCAAGATCATGTCTCCACCATCTCTTCAAGCGAACCGCCAACTTTTATGGGTGTGGGTATTACTGTCGGGATCCCGCCAAGATAAAACAGCCTTTCTGCGATCTTCTCAGCATGCTTCATTTCAACTATAGCAATATCTTCAAAAACGTCCTTTACTTCAGGGCTTTTCATCCCCATTGCCATCACATGCTGCCACATATACTGGACACTTACACCTATCTCCCTGGCTATCGCTTTATTAAGTAATTCTATTAATTCACCCGCCATAATTGATCTATGTATTATTTATTTTGTTCTTATTTAAGGATTGACATTTCACTTAATTTCCAATCCTTTCACATTTATCCCTTCTTCCACGATTTCCCCAACTACTTTTCCACCTAACATCTGTGCCGCATTTTTTGCATCTTTTTTGGGGATTACGACTACAAAACCCATACCCATATTGAATGTTTTATACATCTCAAGGTCTTCCACATCCCCTTCTTCCTGCAGGAACTTGAATATCGGCTGGGGTTCCAATGGGTCATTGATATCAAATCCGTATTTTGTGGTGCGGCGAAGTTTCATAAGACCGCTTCCGGTAATATGGGCAAGCCCATGAATATCGAACTTTTTTGCTGCATCCAGTATTTCCATATAGATCCTTGTAGGTACCAGCAATTCATCCCCTATAGTCGTCTCTTCATTGTATGGAAATGTGTCATGATATGAATGGCCTGCGTCTTTTATGATCCTCCGTACGAGGGAATATCCATTACTGTGCACGCCGCTTGATGGTATCCCGACAATGGCATTGCCTATTTCGATCTTTTCTCCTGTGATCACTTTCTCTTTTTTGACCATTCCCATACATGTGCCTGCAAGGTCAAAACCATTGATAATATCCGGAAGAGTAGCAGTTTCCCCCCCTACAATGGTCATCCTTGATATTTCGGCACCTTTTGTAAGCCCTTCCCCGATTTGTCCCATGATCTCCGTATTGGGTTCGTGTATGGCGATGTAATCAACAAATGCAAGAGGTTCAATCCCCATAGCCAGAAGGTCGTTCACATTCATGGCGATACAATCAATCCCGATCGTGTTCCATCTTTTCATCTCGTTTGCGATCAGGACCTTTGAACCCACACCATCTGTAGTCAGTGCAAGAGCATATTCCCCAAAATCGATCAGACCCGCATAGTGGCCAACATCGGTTATAGGGGCGCCAATGCCTTTGCGTTTATAGGTAAGCTGTTTTGCAAGGGCAGCTATTGCCCGGTTTTCAGTATCGATATCAACGCCTGCTTTTGCATAAGTTAACGCCATACACGCTTCAATAAGAGTGATTGCATAAAGATTTTATGATTGGATAGAGCAGGCGTTGGATAGGTGTGTGTGGGAGTGACATAAAAAAATGCCTGCTCATACTTATGATAATTACAATACTATTTAACTATTTTGGTTGGTCGTAATAAATACCGATAAAATATATGTATTCTAGAAATAATTGCAAAGCTCTGGTAACGAAATAATTCACAAAAAAGGAAAAATTATTAAACTTACTTTGTGCGGGTCAAGGGGTAGAGAACGCCCAACGCCTTTAGGCTTAGGCTGAATCGTACCCCTTGGTAGTTATTACTTTCACATCGTCCTATCATAAAAGATATATGTTCCTTAAAGAATGTCAATGCTGCATGAAAAAAACGTATCAATTCAGGATATACCCGAACAAGAATCAGGAAGTGATACTGAACAGAACCCTCTCTACATGCAGACGGCTTTATAATAATTCTCTTGCAGAACGGAAACAACAGGCAGAGCTTAACCGATTGAAAAAGGATTTTCAGTTATTCCCGTGGGGTAAACCTGAATGGATAAATAAATATGACCAGATGCTTGACCTGACAGCTACCAAAACACCATATCAAAAAGAAGTATTCTCTCAGGTACTCCAAGATGTGATTAAACGAGTTGACCACAGTTTCAAGAATTTCTTTAAAGGCTTCGGGTATCCCCGGTTTCAGGGACGGGATAGGTATAACAGTTTCACATATCCGCAATCGGGCTTCAAAATCGAAGATGGAAAACTTAATCTGTCGAAAATCGGAAGTATCAAGATCATCCTGCATAGACCGATTGAAGGCATAATCAAGACCTGTACCATCAAAAAGGATATTGACCAGTGGTATGTTTCGTTTTCCTGTGAAATTGAAGACCCGATCCCCGTTGAGATCAAGACCAAAACAGGTATTGACGTGGGCTTAATCGACCTGATAACCCTGAGCAACGGGGAACAGGTCAAACCGCCAAAATTCCTGCGAGAATCAGAGAATAATCTGACACAAGAACAGAAAAGGTTAAGCCGGAAAAAGCTCAGTTCAAAGAACCGAAATAAGCAGCGGGCGATAGTATCCAGGGTACATAGAAAAATCAGGAATCAAAGAAAAGATTTTGCTCATAAGACCAGCAAGGTTCTTGTGGATTCCTATGACCGTATCGTGTTTGAAGATTTGCAGATAAAAAACATGGTGCAAAACCATCATTTTGCTAAATCCATCTCCGATGCTGGCTGGTATCAATTAATGCAATTCACAAAATCCAAGGCAGAATGTGCCGGGAAAATAGTTGAATTCGTTAATCCCACAGGAACATCTCAGACCTGTATTTGCGGTTTCCGTGTCCCGAAAGACCTTTCAATGAGGGTACATAGTTGTCCTTCCTGTGGTCTTGTCATGGGAAGAGATCAGGTGTCTGCAATATTAATCGAGAATAGATGTACGGTAGGAACTACCGGAATTTACGCCCGTCAAGGATATCTCAGCGGAGTATCAATGCAGCGGGACGCTCCGTGACTTTAGAGGCTGTCCGATAATTAACTGAAAAACTCTCCGATTTTTCCATAATTCCAAATTATAATCAAGCCCATTGCTTGCGAAATAATTTCAAAACATTTATATCATACAAATACAGTTTTTAAATAAATATGACTTTCTATAAAGACCTCAAAGACCAGGAACTGCTCTTACCTCCAAACATTCGTGATATGATACCAAAAAATCACATCTGCCATCTGGTTGATAAAATAATCCAGAATATGGATCTATCTGATATCGAAAAGGAATACGAAGGAGCAGGACACCCCGCATATCATCCAAAACTCATCCTCAAGCTTCTGATATTGGGTCAAATAGATGGAGTATGTTCATCAAGGATAATAGCAAAAAATGCTAGAGAGAACGTGGTATACATTTACCTTGCAGGTCTTCTCCAACCTGATTTCAGGACGATAAGCGACTTTCGGAAAAACAATCTTGAAATGGTCAAATCATCATTTCATGAAGTTGTAAAATTCGCAAAAGATCTTGGCATGGTATCTCTTGGTCACATATGCATTGATGGAACAAAAATAAAAGCCAATGCATCAAATCACAGTGCAGTAACAAAAGATGATTTTTTAAAATTGAAGGAACTCGTTGAAAGAGAACTGGAAGAAGGCATCAGAATAGACGAGGAAGAGGACAGGATCCATGGTGATAAGAATATCGATGAGCTGCCAGATAACATCTTTGACAAAACGATAGCGGAAAAATTGAAAGAGAAATATCAGTCAGGGAGCAAAGAACAAAAAGAAAAAATCAAGAAACAGGTTGATAAGATCGAAAAAGAAATCGAAAAATCAGAGAGTGCCATCAGTGCTACTGATCCTGAAAGCAGGTTCATGCCAAATAACAAGAAGGTCACTGAATATTCCTATAATCCTCAGATAACAGCGGATTCTTCTTTTGGGATAATCATTTCCAACGATGTCACGTCAGAGGTAAGGGATGCAAATCAGCTTCAGCCTCAGATAATACAGGCAGAAGAGAATGTTGGAACCCTTCCGGAAGGTACGAAGGTGAGTGCTGATAATGGATATTCAAGCAGCAAGAATCTCAAATTCATGAAGAAAAAAAAGCTGGATGGCTATATCCCGGATGAAAAAACGGCATCAAACCTGAACAAAAATGAAGGAAAACCAGAAAACCCATTCGGTAAAGAGAATTTCGATTATGACCCGATAGAAGATTGTTTCATTTGCCCCAATAATCAGAAACTGACGTTCCGTTTTGAGTATGTGGATATTGCCAAAAACAGAAATGTGTGGATTTATAAAGGCACTCAGTGTAAGCAATGTCCTGATCGTAAAAAATGTTCAAAGAACTCTCGGGATGGAAAAGTGATCAAGAATTATGAGGGAATGGAAGAGGAAAGAAGGAAGATGGCTTCTAAATTGATGTCAAAAGAGGGAGCATTGACATATCAGACGAGGAAAAAGGTCGTGGAGTGCATCTTTGGTCATATCAAGAGGAATCTTGGGTTCAGGGAATTTCTGTTGAGAGGGATTAATGGGGCGAAAATTGAGTTCAATCTTACCTGCATTGCTTCAAACCTGAGAAGAATGTGGAACTTTTTGAATGGATTTATTGAAGTAAGATGTTAAATTGGAGAAGAAGTATCGTTTTTTTTTTGTTTGTCTGAAAAATTAGGCAATTATTGCTGTAACATTGCTTGAATAAACTGTATTTGATATCAAATGTCGGTCAACCTCCTTTAGCCCGGAGCAGTTCACAGGAATCCCAGTGTATCTTCTATACGGCTAATCTCAGGGCTGGTGGTTTCTTCGCCCACCACATAGCCTTTTACATTGGCAAGAAGCCCGGAACCAACAAGAGGTGAGCCAAAATTAACCGTCCCGATATTGACTGGTAATTTGAACAGCTCTTCAATTACCGAAATCTCAGCAGGGCTGGATTTAGGATGCACGAGTACACCTTTGTTCGTGGCTATACCTGCCATTCCCACGGTCTTTAAACCGCCAAGAGTGCCTCGCTGGACTTCGACACCGAGAGTTTTCTGAATTATCTTAATGGACTTTTCTGAGAGATCCGGATGAACAAGGGCTGCCGTATCATTGGCTAAAATAAGATTTCCTGCTGCGTTATGCTCTTCAGTCAACCTTGCTGCCTTGATATGTTTCCTTATGGCCCTGATCTCTTTTTCCAGGACAAAGCCTGCTACCATCATCCCGTTATTGTTTCCCCGCATAAGTGAACCCAGAATGGCACTTCCGCTTATTGCAGTGCGGCAGGCTACAACGCCCAGTGATTCTTCCAATTCCCCTATGGTTTCGGCAGATGTATCATAAGGTACAAATACAAATTCATCTGTACATGTTGCAAAAACGCCCAGTACGGGGCTCCCTGAAATATTTAATTTACGTTTCAATTATGCCCCAAAAAAAAATTATTCCTGGGCGAGTTCGGCCTGAACGCCGCCGGCTTCGAACTTGACCGCCCTTACTCTTAATTTTAACGGCGGTTTCATTGAGCCTCTCTCCCAGAGTTTCTCGTTGATGGTCTTATCGATCTTGACCTCGTCAAGGTCGGTCTTCAGGTGTTTTCCGAGGTATGCTCTTACTTTCCTGACTGCGCATTCTGCTCTCTTCCAGCGCGGGACTTTCCTTGCATCCGAAAGGGGAATAGTATAAATTCTTTCAATATCTGCCATAATAATCACTTTAAACCTTGAGTGTGCTTCTTCTCCAGTTGCGTCTCTTTGGGTGGGTCATTACATTTCTCTTGGTCTTTACGATAACCCATGCCGGGAGGCGCTGGTTCTGGTTCTGGTGTTTTGCCAGTCGTTTCTTCTTTGCTTTTGTCCTTTGAGTCATAAGAATTCACCGAATAATCTAGAATTGGAATACCCTGTACGTCTTGATACATTGATAAAGCTTTTGGATACCTATTTATACCCTCCTGCCATCTAAAATCCTCTTGAGGGTGATATGATATGGAAAAAACATCAAAGATATCAGGTTTTTATAAGCAAAGCCCGGAAGAAAGGCTCAGGATAGTATCCGAATTCTCGGGGCTCTTAGAAGAAGAAGCATCATGCATAGGTGCAACTGGCGCTCTTTCACTTGATGCTGCTGACAGAATGGTGGAAAACCTCATTGGAATTATGGAAGTGCCGATGGGTGTTGCGGTGAATTTCCAGATAAACGGCAGGGATTATCTCATTCCCATGGCAATTGAGGAACCATCAGTGATAGCCGCAGCGAGCAATGCAGCGAAAATGGCGCGGGAAGGCGGGGGTTTCACAACGAGCAGCACCGGTCCGGTAATGATGGGCCAGATACAGGCAGTCGGGATAAAAGACCCAAATGGCGCCAGATTGAACATTCTTGAGAAAAAAGATGAGATCATAAGGCGCGCGAACGAGGTTGACCCGATACTTGTTAAATTCGGCGGCGGCGCAAAGGATGTTGAAGTCCGGGTGATAGATACGCCTTCAGGGAAAATGGTCATCACGCACCTTGTAGTGGATTGCAGGGATGCCATGGGCGCAAATGCCGTGAATACGATGGCTGAAACAGTGGCTCCTTATATTGAAGAACTCACCGGAGGGCGCGTATATCTTCGTATTATTTCAAATTTTGCAGATAAACGTTTGATGAGGGCAAAAGCGGTTTTCCCAAAAGAGACTATCGGGGGAGAAGATGTTGTTGACGGTATCCTTGCAGCATATCATTTCGCGGCAGGCGATCCATACAGGGCGGCAACTCATAACAAAGGTATCATGAACGGGGTTTCAGCAGCAGTGCTTGCTACAGGTAACGATACAAGGGCAATAGAAGCAGGGGCGCATGTTTATGCATCACGAAGCGGAGTTTACCGGCCCCTTTCGTGTTATGAGAAAAATGCAAATAATGATCTTGTTGCAACAATAGAAATGCCAATGGCCGTAGGTCTTGTAGGCGGGGCGACGAAAACAAATCCGATAGCGCGTGCTGCTGTAAAGATCCTTGGCGTAAAGTCAGCAACAGAAATGGGTGAAGTATTTGCAGCCCTTGGTCTTGCCCAGAATTTTGCAGCAATGCGTGCACTTGCCACAGAAGGCATCCAGAGAGGACATATGGGGCTTCATTCAAGGAATGTAGCCATCCAGGCAGGCGCCACTGGTGATCTGGTTGATAAAATAGCAGAAATAATGGTCAGGGAAAAGAAGGTAAGGGCGGACAGGGCAAAGGAACTGCTGGATGAGATGATAGAAAAAAGGAAATAGGCTGATTCAGGGGTCAGTCGTCAAAATAAAGGATTGCGCTATTAACGAAATTTGCCTCATCCGAAGCAATATCTGATAGCGCATACCTGGTCAGGTTGGCAAGTAAACTGCATCAGCTTAACACTATAAAAATATTTTGTTCAAGAATTAGCAATTATTGACAGGCTTGAACTTCACTTTGCCCCAAATCCGCCGCGAAGAAACCTCTGGAGGTCTTCTTCATCGTCATTATCCTGATATTTATGTGTTTTTTCTTCATCCATTTTAATTTTCCAATCCCAACAGATTGTCCTCTATAGTAAAAGCGCCCCTGCCACAGTCGATACATGAAACCATTGCAATTCCCTTAATGAAATCGGCGCTTCTTAACGGTATTGACTGTTTGCAATTCGGGCATACATATTGTTTCTCGGTGATCATATCAACCACCAGACATAATCCCGGTTATTTTCAGAGTTCATTTCATGCTCGCTTTTCCGGAATTTATTTACTTTACCCTCATGGCTATTTCCCTCTAATTCTCCTCTGCCATCATTCTTGATCATAACTACTCATATCTTTTTGTTTTGTTCATAATCCCGCGATTCTGTGACAAAAGTGCCACATGACTAAGATCCGATATCAACCCGTAATGCTTCCTGTTTTTTAGATTACAGGGAGATAACAGTACCATCATAATGATTATAATAATATAAAAGGCTTTCGCAGTTTATTGCTGATAATCTCACCTCACAAAGAGGGCTGAAATACTGCATAAACGCAGAGGACTACAATTATCATTTATCTTTTTTTCTATGCCCGAAACGGGATGATCCAAGAGGCTTGAAACCATCAATAAGTCCGGGCATCTCTGTATTTCCTGCCTGTTTTACAAGATCCGGAAAATCATTCAACCCTGGCTTTCTTTGTGAATGCAGTATCCTAAACTCTTCGATTTCATCATGATCGATTTTTATCTCAGAAACATTTACCTTTTTCACAACATCAGCAGCTTTTTCAGCAGCTTCACTATCACTGCCCTTGTCCCTGCTTTTCTTACCGTTTAATTTGCCATCCTGGTAATGGATTTCAGGAGATTTTATACCCAGCTTAAGGGCACGCTCCGCAAGAGTATTATATTCTCGTATTACCCAGCCAATTTCTGAGTGGCTTTTGAATCCCACTTCAAAGCCAAGCTCATATATTTTCTTTATCAGTTCAGCCCTCTCTTTTTCCATTTTTGTATCGGTAATACCCAAAACCTCCTTGTTTACTTCTTGAGCGATTTTCCTACTTTTATGCCCTTATCGGAAAATTCAATGGCTCGCAGCTCACAGTCATGTTTTGTCCCGCGCATTTTAATGATCTGTAAAGCACGGACCATACTTCCCTGCTTGTCCATGAAATTATGCAGGAATATCACACCATGGGATGCAAATTGTTCAATAGTATAAGCATCTGGTTTTGTAAGTTCGGATAGAAGGATCGTTGTACACCCCAGGGTTTTCAGATTGCGGATGAACCTGCTAATTGAACGCTCTTCCGATGCCGGATCCCTTGACGCGAACCTGATCGAAGACAAAGAGTCGATCACCAGTCTCTTAATGCCGAACTTTTTGACATGATTTTCCACTTCTTTAAATACGGAAAATGGAGTAGGTGGTTGATTCACAAGGTTCTCACCTGATTGCTGGACATAATCCGGAGCAATAAGATTTGACATCTCATCATATTCCCCATAATTTATCGTAGGACCCAGATCTATAAAGAACAATTTTTTCTTCTTGATCAGATCATCGATATGCAGGTCATATCGAGACATATCCTCTATAAAGATCCCGACACTCTCTGATAATGCAACGTATGCCCCTATCTCGCCTTCAAGGGCTCCGGCTGCAAGAAACTGGACGCCAAAAGTACTCTTTCCACTTCCCGGTGTGCCGCTCAATAAATACTGCCTTCCCTGCGGAAATCCTCCTTCAACCAGCGTATCAAATCCTTCAATCCCTGATTTTATTCTCAATACCTACACCTCATAATCGTTGTTATAGTGTAATATTTTTTGAGTATATAAAAGCATTGATAAATGCGTACCTGAAATCACAACACGTTTTATTCCAGCCCCATATGTCCCAGAAGATGGTGATAATGTTCGGGAGGAACCAATGAATAAAAAGCTTTCTGGACAACCTCGCTTATTGCAGGATGGATATGCATTCCCTGGATTACAGGTTCTGGATTTTCTTCTTTTGTATACATGAGGTTCACAACTTCCTGGATAAGGATAGATGCATATGGGCCTATGATATGGGCGCCTAATATCCTCTCTGTGCTTTTTTCAAATATGATCTTCACAAAATAATCTTTTAAGTCCATCGCCTGGCCTTTTGCCGTATCTTCATATTTATGGAAACCGATCAACAGGTTTGCATGTCCGTATTTTTCCAGGGCTTCTTTTTCCCCCATTCCAACGCTTGCCATCTCAGGATATGAAAAAACAGCATAAGGGACTGCGTGATAATCAACTTTTATCTTCTTTTTCATGACCGCATTATAGAAAACGACCCTTGATTCATAATTTGCCACATGCTTGAAGAGATATTTTCCATTGGAATCCCCGAAAGCCCAGACACCGGGTTGGTTTGTCTCAAGATATTCATTTACAACGATCCATCCTTTTGCATCTGTATTTATTCCTCCTTTCTCAGGATGCAGGATGTCATGAGTGGGCCCCCGTCCTGAGGCAACCAGGATCTCATCAACGATAATATCAACTTTTTCCCCTTCACCCCGGGCAATGACTTTTTTCTTCCCATCTGCTGTTGTTTGCACTTCCTCGACTTCATGACCTGTGATGATATCCATGAATCCGGACATGTCTCTTTTTGCCAGCCTTGAAATCTCAGGCTCTTCTTCAGGGATGAACTGCCTGTTCCTTCCGATAATAGTTACCTTAGAACCCATTGAGGAGAAAAAATGGCCATACTCTGCTGCTATATATCCACCCCCAATTATGGCAATGCTTGCCGGGAGTTTTGTCATTTCCAGAACAGTATCACTTGTGAGATAACCTGCTTCCTCCAGCCCCTTTACTTTCGGTATTGTTGTTTTTGAGCCGGTACACAGAAATATCATTTTTGAAGTAATGAGTGTGCCGCCAACTTTCATAGTATATGGTGATACGAAATCTGCAATATCGTGATAATAATCAACATTCGGGTCACTGGAAAGTCCTTCACGTATCGATCCAATGTCTTCTGATATAATTGACCTCATTATATCCATAATGTAATTGAAATCAACAATTTTCATTTCAACATCTATGCCGAATTTCCGGGCTGTTCCTATTGTCCTTATAAGTTCAGCAGGGTATAGCAGGAGTTTGGAAGGTATGCATCCGCGGGTAAGGCATATTCCTCCCGGCTCATCTTTATCTATTACGGCGATTTTAAAACCAGGATTCTTTTCAAGGATTGAGCCAACATAGTTCATTCCCGAACCTGTTCCGATCACGATCAGGTCATACTTTTTTATATCATTATTCAATAAAATTCCCCGTTAATAAAAAGTATTCACTTATTCATTTAAATCCTTTTTCTAATGGTCAAAATGTTTTTTAATAGTCATAACCTAATAGTCATAATGGAATATGATTAATATCAGTCCGATCATTTCAGGAAGCAATGAAAGATGCCATCAAAATCACCCGGGATGGGGTGATCCTTGATCTTGAAATAACAGCAGGAGCAAAAGAAACTGCGATCCAGGGTTATAATCCATGGCGAAAGCGTATTGAAGTAAGGATCGCCCAAAGGGCTCAAAAAGGAAAAGCCAACGGAGAACTTATTTCATTTTTATCAGTATTATTTAATATTAATTCTAAGAACATAGAAATAGTATCCGGCCTGGCAAGCAGTAAGAAATCAGTAATGATCTTCCAGGGGAACCAAGAAGAGATCTTAGAAATCCTGAGTTCGAAATGATGCAAAGTGATCTTGAAGATATAGAACGTCTTGAAAAACTCGAAGAGATTATTCTGGAACTGAAGGAACTCGTAAAGGCAGGGGCAATTATCATTGTCGAAGGCAGGAAGGATGAAGGTTCTTTGCGATATCTTGGCATTAATGGTAATATCCAGTTTGCTTCACAGCAGCCATTGCTTGATCTTACGGATTCGCTCTCAAAGACCGGAAAAGAAATCGTGATATTGACCGACTGGGATAAAAAAGGAAGCCTTGTTGCACGCAAAATAATTAAACATCTCTCTGCTTATGGTATTGTGCCCAATACCAAAATCCGGTTAAAGTTAAGATCCCTTTCAAAAAAAAGAATAAAAGACGTGGAAAGTCTCAATAATTATGTTACTAAATTGAGATATGAAATTCATGGAATAATGAGATTTTAGAAATGCGAGTCGAAAAAAGAAAAATTGAACCCACATTTATCCTGCCTAACCAGCAGATATAAGGGATAATGATCATTTTTAGATTGAAATCATGAAATCCCAACCCCCACTCCTTCCGATGTCACTACAGGAAGCCAAAAAACTTGGTATCCGTGATTTTGACATAATCCTTGTAACAGGCGATGCTTATGTCGATCATCCTTCTTTTGGGACAGCATTGATCGGGCGCGTTCTCTGGGATGCAGGATTTACTGTTGGTATTATAACACAACCTGACTGGAAGAGCAATGATGATTTTAAAAAATTAGGAAAACCGCGATTATTCTTCGGTGTGAGTTCGGGAAATGTTGATTCCATGGTAAATAATTATACTGCGAACCTCAAAATCCGAAGTGATGATGTTTATTCACCTGGCGGACAGGGAGGACTGCGGCCAAACCGCGCATCAATTGTATATTCTGATAAGCTCCATTCAATTTTCCCTGGTACACCAATAATTCTTGGCGGGATTGAAGCAAGCCTGCGGCGCTTTGCCCATTATGATCACTGGTCAGATTCTGTACGCCAGTCCATCCTTGCTGATGCGCCTGCTGATATGATCGTCTTCGGGATGGGAGAAAGACCAATTGTCGAGATCGCAAATCGTCTTTCAAAAGGCGAGAACATTAAAGAGATCATAGATTTAGCAGGAACAGCTATTAAAATGGAAATCAGCAAATGGCGCTCAATCAGTCATGAGGGCTATGTAGAAATCCCCGGATTTCCTGAAGTTTCACGCGATAAAGAGCTTTATGCTAATGCATTTAATCTTCATTACAACGAGCAAGACCCGGTCAGGGGAAGATCTGTGGTGCAACCGCACCCGAAAACCACAATAATCCAGAATAAACCCGCAATGCCGTTGAGTACACAGGAACTTGACCATGTATATGAACTTCCATTTTCAAGAAAAGCGCATCCCTCGTATAATAAGCCCATACCAGCACTTGCCCCTGTCAAATTTTCGGTCGTGAGCCACCGTGGATGCTTTGCATCATGCTCCTTTTGCGCCCTTACGCATCACCAGGGCAGGATAATCCAGAGCAGGAGCATAGAATCGATCGTTCGGGAAGTAAAAAGAATGGCGAAGATGCCTGATTTTAAGGGCATCGTGCAGGATGTGGGGGGGCCAACGGCAAATATGTATTCGATGCATTGCAAGCGGTGGGAGGCACAGGGCGCGTGTCCCGATAAAATTTGTATGGATTGCAAAAGTCTTGATGCAAGCCATAAGGGCCAGGTTGAACTCCTCAGACGACTCCTCGAAATAGAAGGCGTCAAAAAAGTATTCATAGGTTCGGGGATACGCTATGACCTGGCGCTTAAAGATACATCCGGGTATCTTTCCCGGCTATGCGAGCATCATGTGAGCGGCCACCTCAAAGTGGCGCCTGAACACATAATAAAACATGTCACGGATATTATGCATAAACCTGGAAAAGAAGAGTTCGAGGAGTTCAGGAAACGATTTGATGCAGAAAATAAAAGGCTGGGGAAACGGCAATATATTCTTCCATATTTCATGTCAGGGCATCCCGGATGCACAGTGGAGGACATGGTCGAGCTTGCCGAATATATCCGCGATAACAATCTTTACACGGAACAGGTACAGGATTTCACGCCCACGCCCATGACAGCTTCAACGTGTATGTATTACACAGGCATCGATCCAGCCACCATGGAAAAAGTGCATGTGGCAAAAGGACGGGAAAAAAGGATACAAAGGGCGCTTTTGCAGTACAGGGATGAAAGGAATTACGGGTTTGTGGCTGAGGGACTGAAGATAGCTGGAAGGGAAGACCTGATAGGGAGTGAGAGGAAGTGCCTGATAAAGAGGGGAAGAGAAAATAGAAGGATCTAAATGATATTTTCAGTATCGATGGGGGGATTTTCGTACTATCGCAGTAAACTATTTATAATAGTTGCAATCCTATATAAATAATAAGAGGTGTAATTATGGAATTCAATGAAAAAACCGTTGGTTACATATTGTATGCAGTAGGAATTGTTGGCGGCGTGGAAGGAGCTACTAATGCGCGTCCGGGATTAAGCCTTGTGATAAGTATTGTATCCATGGTTGTTATCATAATCGGCAGCTATCTATTAGCGAAGAAATAATACTTTTTTTAATCTTTTGATCTTTTTTCAGGCATAGGGGAATGTGAATAACAGAACATTTAGCAAAGGAATTCGTGGTTCTTATTTTTTCATCATCTTCTTAAATTCATCCACAGATAATCCAGCATCAGCCAATATACTTTTAACAACTTTTGGATGCAGGATTTTTCCGCTATGATAAGCAATAGTTACTCTTGGTAGCTTTTCGCTCATGCTGTCACTTCAAGGGCAACAAGACTGAAAGAGTTAATCTTTTCAATTACCTCCCCGCTTTCGAGAATATCTTCTATGTGCAGGCGGATAGCGTCTTTTATATTTTCGAGGGCTTCCTCATAAGTATCCCCCTGAGAGTAACAGCCCTGCAAAGCCGGGCACATTGCAAAATAGCCATCATCGTCTTTTTCTATTACAACAGGGAGGGTATATTTTTCCATAGATAGATTCCTTTCAAATCTAATTGATTTGGAAAGTATTTAATGATTACATTTCCCACTTCTGTTAGTTTCATCAAGCATACTTTTCCAATAAGAGGTGGAATTATGGAATTCAATGAAAAAACCGTTGGTTACATATTGTATGCAGTAGGAATTGTTGGCGGCGTGGAAGGAGCTACTAATGCGCGTCCGGGATCAAGCCTTGTGATAAGTATTGTATCCATTGTCGTTATCATAATCGGCAGCTATCTATTAGCGAAGAAATAATACTTTTTTTAATATTTTGATCTTTTTTCAGGCATCGGGGAATGTGAATAACAGAACATTTAGCAAAGGAATATTCGTCACTACCTAGGACTCCGCTTCGCTAAAGTCCAAGGCATCAACTTGGTGCATGAAGTTTTTTATCTTCGATTGGTTGTTTTGGCCATTATCAAAGGGGGGCACAGAACAGGCATATGTGTAATCGCTCTTATGTGCTTCTTTTGTCATGAATCGTTGTGTATATAAGGTCGGTAAATTGCGTATGAAATCAATGAGTTTGGCATTTTTGTTCTTACATCTGGTATACAAGTTATTCATGCTCATGAAATAGACAAATAAATAGTTACTGGTTTCTTTGGATTTATGTGACATAATTACTCACATACCCTGACAAAAACATAAGTTATATATACAATGTGGATAAACAATTTATCAGTGTGGTGAAATAATTGTTCTTTTTTTTCAAGAGTAAAAGTATCTTGAAAAAAAATAAAAAGAACATTTTTCAAATGAAGATTGGAGGTTAGAAGCGATATGAAAGAAGATACCGAGATAACAAGAAGAAGAAAAACTAATGATTATATAGTTTATGGACGAGTTACATATTCCGAGTCAGGCCAGCCGGCAGTTGGCGTGCATGTCACTGCAATGGATGCCGACCTGCTATTTGACGACAAGCTTGGCGTAGCCACAACGGATGATGATGGCCGGTTCAATATAACCTATGGAGTTGATAAATTCCGCGATCTTTTCGAGCGTGCGCCTGATATCTATTTATTTATTCACGATGAGCACGGTTGCCTATTGACAACTACGAGAGATTCGGTTATCTGCGATGCAGGGGCCACACAAGAAATCCTTGTGCAATTGCTTGGGGCTGGTCCCGAAAAAAAGCCGCCGACCACAGAAGTAGGCAGCATTCTGGTTAACCGTCGTGCTTTCGAACGGTTGGAGCCACAAATCGTACTAGGAATAGCTGACTTTGCGATCCAAGGTCGTGGCGACCCCAAAAAATTCACGAGGATTATGAAGGAGTTAAGCCCAGAATTAACCCCCGAGCATCTCAATGCCCAGTTTTGCTTTACTCCTTTATTAAAATTTCTCCGTGATACTATCCAGATAAAAGGGTGGCCACGTGAAATTCGCTTGCGTCTTGAGGAGATATTGACTGGTTATGATCCGGAAGCAAGCTATGCTACATTTAGCTGCCCAAACTTCACAATAACCTATCAAAATAGCGGAACTGACCAACCCCCCACGGCTGATACGGGTGGTAACATCACAATGCCGGGCACAGGAACAGTTGTTGGAACAACTACAGGGGGAAATGGTGTTCCAGACTACATTGAAAAGCTTTGTTTCTGGATTGGAAATGCGCTCGCCCGCTACACTAATCCGCCATTCAGCCTAAGGAACCCCGCGGCGAGTGGGAATATTCCTGTAAATGTCACAGGTACAGCGGCGGGTTTTGCAGGCGGGGGATCGATGACCATTGGAAGGAATCTCAACGATGATCTGCTCGCGGCTGTTCCCACTCACGAACTGATGCACCTGATCCAAGAGCTGTATGAGGGAGCTGGCACTACAGGTGGCTGGAATCCGGGAATGACCGAAGGAGGGGCAGTGCTTGGAGAGGACGTTGTATTTGATACCCACAATCGCTACATTGTACAAGCTGGCACGTCAGGTTCATTAGCATTTCCGAACACGTCGATTAAAGATTCCAGTAAGCGATACGAGTTGGCGTTGTTCTTGAAGTACATCTCCGAGCAGCAATCTTCGAGGATCAACCCTGGTGATGAACCAGCAATTGGTGTGGAAACCTATAGGACACTCCTCGAGGGGTTTGACGCAAGTGGCTACACCGATGCTGCTTTCGCAACAGCAATTGGTCAATTGCCGTGGTATCAGGGTTTTTATGAGTTCAGCTACTTGGATCCAGCAAGGTTTGATGAGACCTCGTCAGAGACTCTTCTGGGCAATTTCTGGCTCGCATGCTACCTCAAGGACTTCGGTATCAACGTGCCAGATCGCCGATTTGACTTCATGGAGGACGAGGAGAATGCCACTTGGGACACAATATTCATGGGTGCAGATACAGTTAGCACATTGGGCACAGTGGCCCTAACTTCTACTAACACGTTGAACAGTGGGGGCAGCCTCACTCTAAGTTCCGGAATTGGAGGAACGGTCGATCCTTTTGCAGCTCGCTTCTACAAAGTCAACATAGCCGCAGGTGTAGATACACTGCGAGTGGACTTCACGAATAGTCCAGGCTTTTCTCGGCCTCTGGTGCAGATCGTATTAGTCGAGCCGGGCAACATCGTCCGTGACATTCTCAGATATGACAGAGCTACTTTATCACGTACAATTGCCAACGCCCGCGGCGGAACTAATTTGGATTACATCCTTATTGTTGTTGCCGGCACTAACACTGGGGGCTTATTTACTCTGACGGCGAGAGATGTTCCACCTGCTCCAGATATCATGGTTACCCGCTGGCACCATGTTGCAGGCACTCACTATGAGATTGACTCTTTAGGGTGGGCTTGGACATGGATTTCGCCTGACATATGGGTAGACAATGATGGAAATGGTCTTGCAGATAGTGAGGTTTTCTTCAACCAGAACAATAAGTTGTTTATTCGTCTCCGCAATCAAGGCCATATCAGCGCCTCAGGCATAGGGGTCGACTTCTGGTATCAAGATGCTTCGGGGGGCTTGAGCGACTCGGCATGGCTTCCTGTTCAGAATACTGCGGGAGCGACACAAGTATTAACTGGCTTGAGTTTAGCAGCGGAGGCAACAGACAAATGGTCTGTGGATTGGGCGCCTGTGCCGTCTGGGACGAGCAAACATTTCTGTATTAGAGCAGTCGTTACCGTGCCAGGAGATCCAAATACAGATAACAAACGATGCCTATCAAACTTTGCTAATGTCCATGCTTATGGTCCATACATTGACCTTCCACTACTTCGCCGCCTGCCACGAAAATTCAGAGATTTCCGCATCGATGTTATTCCGCGAACTTATGGTCGGCTTTTCGTCTCAACCAGTGATTTAGCTCATGCCGAAACAATCGACATCAAGCCAGGGCAGGAAGTTACCGATACATTCCGGATCCGTCGCCGAGCCGAGTTAATCCAACAGACCGGTCATGTTGATGCGACTACTGAATTTTTAGCTAAAAGGCCTTGCCCTAGCAGAGAAAAAAGTAGCCGGCGAGAGATCAGGCCAGACCCATTTGGGCACTACCCAACAAATTCCCGAGCCCTGCCACCTGGTTTGGAAAATGTCCCGCTGGTCACTATTGCCCATGTCGTAGACGGGAGGCCTATAGGCGGCTTCACTTGGGCTATCCGTGAGGATGAAAAGATAACCAAGAAGAAAGGTAAACGTATGGGACAATAGGGTGCAATTGGAGGATATAATAGTGCCCAAAAAGGATAAAATGTCAATAATCATGTTCCTAGACCAGACGTTCGGGACCCTCAGGCTGATTCGACAGGGAAGCTCGATCAGTTTGGGAGGAATCGATCTCGCACCTGGTACGGCTGATGCTCTGGCACATCTCAAAGAAGCTGGCACCCGGATAACGCTGGTTACATTGGAACCACTATCCCAGCAAGCACAGCAAGTTTTAAATCAATTCCTTCCATCGATTGAGAATATCATCCCATTTGAGCGAGACATAACCAATACACTTTCTACTTGTGCGAAGCAGCTTTCAGTTGATCTGAAGCAAACAATTTTCGTTGCAGCCGATCGCATGTGGAGAGGCGCGGCGACAGAGCAGGGATGCCTTGCCGTTTCTCATCCAACAATTGCAGCTCTTGTAGCTCGTGGATGTTCTCTCCAGTTTGCCTATGCGACCGGGGATCGTGAGCAGTTCAACCGAATTTCTGAAGTCATTCCTTATTTCTGGGAACGAAATGAAAATGGCTCATGGAGTTTACTGGCTGTAATGTCTCATGCTGCTGTTGCCGAAGCTGTTGGACGGCGAATTCGAGTCGAAATTCTGCCACTTGATATATCCAAAGAGGATCCTCTCTTAGTTCAGCTTGACGAGATCAACGAACGTGCCAAAGAAGAACTAAAAAAACAGAAAATACTATTCGCTGACGGTCGGAGAATGCTTGTAGCATTAGGTCCTTCTATTTTCAACGATTCTCTTGCTATCCATGGATGGCACTTTCAATTCCTGATGCCCAGCCCAGAGTTGCTGCAACCTGCTACCAATACATCCATTGCTATTCGGGAAGCTCAGGTGGCTTTTGGCAAGTGGCCTCTAGACAAGGTCAAAGTCGGACGAATCCAAATCGATCCAGACATTTTAGACATTATTCTGAATCGGTGCCCTTCAACAGCAATATCTTTTCAAGCTGATATCGATCGCTATCGTGGGGCTTCCAATCTGGACAGTTCCGGCCCAATTATATCGAGGCATATACGGCATTCCGACAATCAAAGGACAGTGCAGGCTATTGTGAACGAGTTGAATGAGATGGGGTATTGTGCTTATACTCATAGTTTCACTCACGCTGGAATGACATTGAACAATGTCATCGCCGATTTGCCTGGAACTGGCTATTTCAGACTAGATCCGAATATCCGGGAACGAGTGAAGGAAATCTTTTTAAAGCATCCTTTCCCTGATCCGCCAGATCCTTGGATAAAATCCATCTCCAAACTTGTAGGAATGAAGTGGTTCAAGGATCAAAACTTCAATAGGCTTTCTCCTTTAAAGTTAAGAAGCACACTTGAAACAATGTTTGAACTTAAGCCTTGGTTTCCCTGGTGGCTGAAACGATGCCCGCTTGCTGGACTGGGGTCGCAGATCATTATTGTTGGCTGCCATCTGGATTCTACTGCTGCTAGAGATGTAGGATATAATCCCCTCACGGATCCTGCTCCTGGTGCCGACGACGATGCTTCTGGAATTGTAGCTACACTAGCGATTGCCCGTTATCTATCAGGCTTTCGCGGGAAACTGACACATTCCGTGCGTTTCTGCTTCTTCAACGCAGAGGATTCTGGCTTGGTTGGCAGCAAAGCATATGCTGCAATGCTGAAAGCATCAGGTGCTCCGATTAAGGCAGTTGTTTGCATGGATATGATTGGTTATAATAGCGACGCAGCGCGCATATTCGAAATACACGCAGGGTACACCGATCCTGCTGTGCGCGATAATAGCGCGCCAATCGCTGACTCGATTGCGACGTGGGCTTCCTGCTTAGGAGCTTTGGCTCCTGCTCAAATATACAAGGGTACGAGCAGTGCCAGCGGAGCAGACCGAAACCTCTATGATGGCGCAATCAATCGTAGCGACCATGCTGCTTTTCACCAACAAGGCTACCCTGCAGTAGTAGTCTCAGAAGATTTCTTTGTCAATCTCGCATCAGAGCCTGGCGTGGATCCAAATCCGAACTACCATAGGGGAGATGATACGGTCATCGATAGTGCCTATGCCTCAAATATAACCTGTGCCGTATCTTTCGCTATTAAGGAGCTTGCCAGAGGATAAGAGAGACTGCAATGCTATGTGAAAATTAGAGCTCGCAATAGGATTTTTACGACAGAAAATCAAAAAAGTCATGCGACCCTAGAAGTATAGACATGTTCCATTTCATGGTGTTTATTTTCCTAATCGCTATTCTTTTTGGTTAAATACGTACCCCAACTTAACACCACGATTTTTATTCGGGATTCCTATCGCCTATACGAGCATAACACCTCTATCGCCTTCAGTCACCGGTATACCCCGTACGATGTACGAGGCCTGTATAACTGCATCAGCCCCCTATTAGACCCTAATTCTCCACTATATACTATTTGAATTAAATGGTTTTGTGTTGCACACTGGCTTTAATACCAGGACGAATTGAAACATTCTCCTTTTTCCCAATAATTTAATTACATCAACATACAATTAGAACCGGAGTGAAATTATGTTTGATAGAAAAGCGCTTTTAGAGAGATTATCGAATGCCCATGGTGTTTCAGGGTATGAAGGAAATATAAGGCAGATCATTGAAGAGGAAGTCAGGCCTTATGTTGATGAAATAAAAACTGATAAGATGGGCAATCTCATTGCTACAAAAAAAGGAAAAAAACCTGTCGTGATGCTTGCCGCCCATATGGATGAGATCGGCTTGATGGTAAAATATGTTGACGATAAAGGCTTTGCACGTTTCACAAAAACCGGAGGATGGTTCGACCAGACCCTCCTTAACCAGAGGATGATATTGCATACGGAGAACGGCCCTGTTTATGGTGTTCTTGGTTCCAAACCTCCGCATGTGATAAAAGAAGAGGAGAAGAATAAAGTAATAAAAGCCGATGACATGTTCATTGATGTGGGAGCAACAAGCAAGGAAGATGCGGATAAAATAGGTGTAAAAACCGGAACCCCGGTCACTTCAGATATTGATTTTAAATCCCTGGGAAATGACTTTGTCACTGGAAAGGCTTTTGATAACAGGGCAGGCTGCGTAATGCTGATCGAAGCGCTTAGCATGATGAAAGATGTAAAAGCCACAGTCCATGCAGTGTTTACTGTACAGGAAGAAGTAGGATTAAAAGGAGCAAAAACATCTGCTTTCAGATTGAATCCTGATGTCGCTCTTGCTACTGATGTCACAATAACAGGAGACCATCCGGGAATTGATAAAAAAGATTCTTCTATTGAGATGGGAAAAGGTCCTTCAGTCACCGTAAGTGATGCTGACGGGCGCGGGATAATCGTTCCTGAATCTGTATTGAAATGGCTAAAGGAGGCTGCCGGTTCTAGCATCCCATACCAGCTTGAAGTGGGAAGCGGCGGCACTACTGATGCAACAGCGATACACCTTACAAAGGAAGGAATACCCACAGGTGTTATCAGCATGCCTACACGTTATATCCATACTCCCGTATCAGTGTTGAGCATGGCAGACCTTGAAAAGAGCGCAGAATTGATCGCAAAGGCAGTTGAAATCGTGGATAAGTTTTTCTGAATAGAGGCTATTATTGTTGACATTATAATTAATAAGATGGTGATATAAATATGAAGAATGTTGAAATGTCAGTAGAAGGGAACATCTTAACGATAAAGGTGGATTTGACAAAGGATTTCGGGCCATCAGCATCAGGGAAAACTATCATTATAGCATCGAGTGAAGGCAACCAGTCCATACCTGGAAAGGAAGCTTTGAAAATAGGATTGAATGTTTATAAGAAGAAATAAAATCGCAGATAAATCCAGATTATGGAAATTATTGAGTAATAGTGCACAAATATGAAAACCATCGGTGAAATAAAATCAATCCTTTCAGAGCAGAAGCATAAGCTAAGAAAGACGTACAGAGTAAAAGAGATAGGAATTTTTGGCTCTTATGTCCGGGGAGAACAGAAAGAAATATCCGATCTTGATGTTCTCGTTGAATTTGATGAGCCAGTTAGTCTTCTCTGGCTTGTAAAAGTTGAGATATATCTGTCTGAGCTTTTAGGCATAAAGGTTGACCTCGTGCCCAAAAAGGACGTAAGACCTGAGCTAAAAGAAAGAATTCTTAAAGAGGCGGTATATCTGTGAATCGTGATATTTCCATTTATCTTAAGGATATCCTCTGACAGAAAAAGTAATATACAACTCAAGACCGTTATACTGGATTCACAATCAATAAAATAATAGAAGGGATTTCCTTTATTTAAAAATATAAAAATACTCGATACCACCCTCAGGGACGGAGAACAGACACCCGGAGTTTCACTCACAACAGAGAACAAGCTATTGATCGCAAGAAAGATAGACAGCCTTGGCGTTGATATTCTGGAAGCAGGTTCTGCTATTACTTCCGAGGGTGAGCGCGCTTCGATAAAAGAAATAGCAGCGGCAGGGTTGAATGCAGAGATATGCAGCTACTGCCGTATTAAGAAAGAAGATATTGATGCAGCCATTGCCTGTGATGTTGACTCAATCCATCTTGTTGTACCTGTATCTGATCTTCATATCCAGCAGAAATTAAAAAAAGACAGGGATTCTGTCCGGGAACTGGCCGCAGAAATGACAGAGTATGCAAAATCACATGGATTGATCGTCGAATTAAGCGGGGAAGATGCATCAAGGGCTGATCTTGAATACCTTAAATCCGTTTATAATGCAGGGATCGACGCGGGAGCTGACAGGCTGTGTTTTTGTGATACGGTAGGAATTCTTCTTCCTGAAAATACCTATGAGATCTTCACTGACCTTTCTTCGCTTCGTGCTCCTATAAGCGTTCATTGCCACAATGATTTCGGAATGGCTACAGCAAATACGATTTCAGCTCTGCGTGCAGGCGCAAATGAAGCCCATGTTACAATAAATGGCATCGGAGAACGCGCAGGGAACACCTCACTTGAAGAAGTGGTCATGGTTCTTTATTCATTATACAAATATAAAACAGCAATAGATATAAAAGGTTTATACACCACTTCGCGTCTTGTCAGCAGGCTAAGCGGCATTCCGGTCGCTCCCAATAAGTCAATAGTAGGTGGAAATGCGTTCACTCATGAAGCGGGCATCCATGTTCATGGACTTCTTGCAAATACCGCCACATACGAACCAATAACACCTGAACTTGTGGGACGTGAGCGAAAGATCGTACTCGGGAAACACGCAGGAAGAAGTTCAGTAGTTCTTGCATTAAAAGAACTGGGGCTGGATGCAAGTGAAAAACAGATCGATGATATCGTTATCCGGATGAAAGAACTTGGAGATAAAGGAAAACGTGTCACGGATGCAGATCTCCAGACAATAGCTGAAACAGTCCTTGGAATATACCAGGAAGCAAAGATCAAGCTGGAAGAACTTACTGTCGTAGCAGGAAATACTGTAATGCCTACTGCTTCCATCCGGTTGAAGGTCAACGGGAATCATGTCGTTGAAGCAGGCGTGGGAACAGGACCTGTGGATGCTGCAATAAATGCATTGAAAAAAGCCCTTTCAGGGGTAGCGGATATACATCTTGATGAATACCATGTTGATGCCATTACAGGCGGAACCGATGCCCTTGTTGAAGTCTGGATAAAACTCAGTAAAGGCGGGAAGACAATAACCGCAAGAGGCGCAAGGACAGACATCATAATGGCATCAGTTGAAGCAGTCCTTGAAGGCATAAACAGGTTAATACAACAGGAAAAAAAATAGATCAAAATTTCAGAAATATTTATACAATATCAGTCAGTGTTAAAGGTAGATAAAAATGACCAAACCCAAAATGTCTGGTGCGCACGCAATAATTGAATCGCTTTCGCATGAAAATGTCGAAGTTATCTTCGGATATCCAGGAGGGTCAGTGCTTCCCCTGTATGATGAATTATACGATGCAAAAATAAGACATATCCTTGTAAGACATGAGCAAGCTGCAGCGCATGCTGCTGATGGCTATGCAAGAGCTACTGGTAAAGCGGGAGTCTGTCTTGCCACTTCAGGACCCGGGGCTACAAACCTTGTTACAGGTATTGCCACTGCATATATGGATTCTGTGCCCATGATAGCAATTACAGGCCAGGTACAAAGGTCGCTTATAGGTTATGACGCATTCCAGGAAGCCAATATCACAGGTATTACACTTCCGATCACAAAACACAATTATTTAGTCCAGGACGCACAGGACATACCCCGGATTTTCAAGGAAGCCTTCTACATTGCCCAGACAGGCCGGCCCGGACCAGTCCTGATCGACGTACCTAAGGATGCTCAAATTGAGATAATAGACTTTGAATATCCGCAGGAAGTAAAATTGCGCGGTTATAAACCAACCTATGCGGGAAATGAACAGCAGATAAAAAAGGCTGCATCATTGATCGTAAAAGCTGAAAAACCCATATTCTATGTCGGAGGAGGTATTATTTTCTCAAAGGCCTCTGAAGAATTGAGGACTCTTGCTGAAACCATAATGGCTCCTGTTACAACGACCCTTATGGGTATGAGCGCTTTTCCCACAGCTCACCCGTTGTCTGTTGGGATGCTGGGAATGCATGGTACAAGATATGCAAATTATGCAATTCAGGAATCTGACCTGATAATCGCAATTGGGGTACGCTTTGATGACAGGGTGACAGGTAAAATATCTGCATTTGCGCCTAATGCAAAGATAATCCATATTGATATCGACCCGGCTGAGATAAGTAAAAATGTACGCGTAGATATCCCGATAGTCGGGGATGCCAGGAATGTGCTCAAAAGCCTCATAAAATATGTAAAAATCGAACAGGCAAAGACGGATGCCTGGATCAAGAAGATAGATGGCTGGAAAAAAGAATATCCACTAACCTATAAGAAGGATAAAATGCTTCGCCCCCAGTTCGTGGTCGAGCAGATATCCGAGATTTGTCCTGATGCGATAATCGTTACCGAAGTCGGACAAAACCAGATGTGGGCAGCACAATTCTTTAATTATAAGACGCCAGGGACATTTATATCAAGCGGAGGGCTTGGCACTATGGGTTACGGCTTCCCCGCAGCCATAGGCGCAAAGGTTGGAAAACCTGAATCCACGGTTATTGATATCTCAGGTGATGGATCGTTCCAGATGAACTCACAGGAGCTTGCAACAGTTGTCCAGGAAGACATTCCCGTCATCGTTGCAATATTGAACAACGGGTTTCTTGGAATGGTCAGGCAGTGGCAGGAACTGTTTTTCGACAGGCGGTATTCATCAACATGTCTTGAGAATAGCGTGGATTTCGTGAAACTTGCAGAGGCTTATGGGGCTCTTGGATTGCGTGCAACCAGGAAAAGTGAAGTGAAGGATGTTATTGTAGAAGCTGTAGCATCTAAGAGGCCAACAGTTATTGATTTTGTAGTTGAACGGGAAGAAAATGTATCTCCAATGGTTCCAGCCGGGGCTGCTATCAATGAGATACTGGACCTGGAGTGATCAAAATGAAACATACGCTTGCCATACTTGTGGAAAACAGACCCGGAGTCTTAACCAGGGTCGCAGGTTTATTCTCAAGGAGAGGTTTTAATATCGAAAGCCTGGCTGTTGGTGTTACAGAAAACAAGGATATTTCGCGTATTACAATTCTTGTAAGCGGAGATGACAATGTCCTTGAACAGGTCGAAAAACAGCTGAATAAACTTATTGATGTTATAAGGGTAAGTGACATCCCGGCAGAGGAATCAGTAAACAGGGAACTTGCACTCATTAAAGTCGGGGTAGATACAACAACCCGCGCTGAAGTAATGCAGATAGTGGATATCTTCAGGGCTAAAATCGTTGATGTGGGAATTAAATCGCTTGTTATTGAAGTGACAGGAGATGAGAGCAAGATCAATGCCATTGAGCAACTGCTTCGACAGTTCGGGATAAAAGAAATGGTCAGGACAGGTAAGATCGCGATGAACCGAGGGGCAAAAGTTGTCCAGAGTGAAAAACGGTAGGAGCCATTAACTAAATTGGGGTGTTTCAAATCCTCCATGTTTCCCACATTACGATCTCATCGAAACCTTTTCGTGGTGTTGGCTGCGGGATATCCGCGGGATATCCAAGAGATAGAAGCGTAACCACTCGAATTTCATCAGGGACATTTAATATTTCCTTGACCTTTTTTTCATCGAATGCACCAATCCAGCATGTTCCAAGTCCTTCTTCAACTGCTGTAAGTGTCATGTGATCAACAGCGATAGCAGTGTCAATGGGATAAGCAAGCTGGCCGCAGGCCATTACATAATCTTTTTGGACAGAACAGGCGGCAATAACTACAGGCGCCTGGGCCAAAAATTTCTGGTTTCTTGCAGCTTCTGAAAGAGCTTTTCTGGTGCTTGCATCTTTTATTATAATAAACCTGCGCTCCTGGCGGTTTGAAGCTGAGGGTGAAAGTCTTCCTGATTCAAGTACCTTCATCAATTTTTCCTCTTCCACCTCGCGGGGTTCATACTCCCGGATACTTCGTCTGGTTCTTATTGCTGTTTTCACATCCATAAATCTTCACTCCTTTATTTTTTTAAATTTTGTTGATATATGATATCAAATATCATAATATTATCATCCATATATAAATAAAATAGCTGACTTGCCAGGAGCTTATTATAATGTCATCGTTTGATCGTTTATATTGATCTCATCCACCGCGCCCCATTCCGTGTGACACCCACTCATCTATCTATAAATTCAATTATCAGTTATCAGGAATTCCAATCCTGGTTTTGTAATTTTTACTTTTCCTTCATTTAATTCGATCAGCCCGAATTCATTCAAAAATTTGAAAATAGCTGTGTCTGAAAGCATTAGCTTATCCCTGATAGTTTTGATATCCACTATATCCCCATATTTCAATATTTCGAGAATTGAATCTATATTCTCTCCGAATTTTGACATAAGTCTTATATTATATGAACTTTCTTATATATCATTAGGGAACAAAGTTCCTTAACTATTTTTCTTAATATAATTTATAAACTATATTTAGTGTTATTTTATATTGGCTACCGTCATTGTAATAATTGCCCTACAGGGGTCAAAATAAAGGAGACACGAAATATAATGAAAAACCAGAAAGATCAAAAACAGAGAAAAGATGAAGAAAAAGTAGCAGAAGAAATTTTTAAGAGAGTAGTTCTCGGTGCGGGTTAAAAATCATAAACATGTAAAAAAATTGTGGAGTTGTTAAGACTTTGTAACACTCCAGCTTCAATTATTTCACCCTATCCATTCTTTGCGATAGCGATTTTTTTAATATCGCATAATAATTTTACTTATAATATAAATTTTCTATTTCTAGGAATAATTGTAACACTTCTATCTAATTATGCATCTAACTTATGGAACCATTGCAATGATCTGAAGGAAGATATTGCACAGGGGAAAAAAACCATTTTGACACAAGATATTTCAATACAGAAAATAGCTATTATTTTTTCGGTCATGCTATATGCTATTTCCATATTAATCGTATATAAAATTTCCGTGGAAGTTTCAAGACCTATTTATATATATTTTCTGATATGGGCGATAGCAACCTGGTGTTATTCAGATAATTTGATACTAAAAAAAATTACTGGCTTTAGATTAAAAGAACATTATATTGGGGAATTTATAACTTATGGAATTGCCTGGCCAATGTACACTTTAAGTACATGGTTAATATATACAGATATAACCAAGAGTGGGAAAATAGTTATAACCGCTTTTTTTTTCTTTAGTATATCTCTATTGTTATTAAAAGATTTAAAGGATATTTCAGGAGACAGGAAAGCTGGTTTGAATACTTTTGGTGTGGTTTTTTCCCCTTCAAAATTGATAAAATATTCATGTTATTTGATGGTTATTTATTATTTAATTGTTCTAAATCCGATCACTTTGGATTATTTTAACCATGGTATTTTGATCATGATAATTCCATTTGCTTATTTCATGAAATATACTTTTTTGCACATGCAAAAAAAAAATTGGACTTTGGAAGCAGGAGATTTAAAAGCACTAAAATCTCTTGGCTATTCTGTATATGCATCAATATTTTTTCTGGGATTTAGCACAATTCTTTAGATTTCTAAAGAGGCATTTGTGCCAGCACTTGAAAAGAATATCTTTTTTCCTGATTCCGAAAAATAATTCCTTAACTGGAGTTCTAATGGGATATATGCAGATGGAGCAAACGATAATATCCCAAAATAATCGTTTCCTAACAATTGTTTGACTTTATCTTTGTATTCATAAACTTTCTCTCCAAAGGCTGTTGTCACACCTACATCCACAAAGAAAAAAACAAATCTATCATCATATTTTTTATGAGTTAAAGAGGATATGAAAGATTCGAACTTATCTTCGATTATTTCATATACAAGAGTAACATCCTCTGAATAATCAGATAAATCGGCAAAAAATGGAAATAGCTCAAAGGGATAATATGACCCAATTCCAAGCAGGAAAACTCCGTTTGTTTTTTTATTAAAAAATAAAAGTTCATATGGAATATACAACTTATATTCCCCCCTTTCAAGTTTCTCTAACAAATCTTCTTTCTTTTTTTCAGCAGCATATATTAAATTTTCCACTGCCTCTACCGGAGCCATACCATCCAGTGATATCAAAATATTCTTTTCAAAGATCGCTTTGAATTCTTTGATGATTGTAAATTCTTTATTGACATTTCGCCTGGTTTCTTCCATTGTTTTTCCTTTTTCAGAAAAAATATCGTCATAAATTGCGTTGACATCTTGTTTTTCAATTACCAGAGCTGCGATCCCACTTCCAATATCCTTAAAATTACAGAATATGCTTGGGGAATTGATCCTGACCTGCGTATGCATTACGTTTACACCAATTATAGGAACACTGTAACCAGTTTGCTTTGCAAAAATTTCAAGTATTGTCGGGGGCAGGTAAAAAATGTTATCTTTATCACAATATTGTGCAAATTTCCTTGCATTTTCTTTCTGGTTTTCGATAGTTGCTCCTTTGCATAGTTTACTATAATAATACCCTTTTGCAAAAAACTCAGCTGATTTAAGTACGCTTGGTACCCTGACAAGAGGAAAATGCAACACTACACATCCATTATTACATTTTATCATACTGGCAAGTTTTTCTGCCGATTTTACCACTCCTTTCTCAGCGACACCTTTTACACTTATCCGGGCATCGTCATCTTTGCAAAGGACAAGTGCTGCCCCATCTGTACGCATATCATCAGGAAATATCATACCATCTACTGAAGCCCCAATTTGCGGTATTTCGCCGAACTCAGTATGAAAAATATCCAGCATAGATTGGTATTTGCCATTGTATTTTAATGTTGCATAAAATAAAATAAGACTTGGATTAAAATCCTTTCTCAAACGGGCTTTTTCAATAAGGTCATTGGCAGCTTGAACATGATCTTTCTTATTTGTGAAAAATGTGATTGATTTCGTTCTAACACCTTATGCCACACATGCTTCTATGATCTTTGTCGCACGCAGGGCTTCAAGCGAGATGAGCTGCTGGTTTGCCTCTGCTTTTGCAATAGTTACAAGAACAGTAGATCTTGAAGACGGAGCGATCAGGATGCGGCTGTTCCTGAAATAAAAAATAGTTTCCTTCAAACCTTCCCGGTTCATTTCCCCGAGTACCCGTTTTATGTGCTTCTGAAGCCAGAACATAGTTTCCAGAAGTTGCTCCCTGTAACCAGGGACCCTTATTGTTATGGGCACCCCGTCTATCCTGTAAAGCATACAGGCTTCAATTCCCTCTATATCATAAAGTTGATCAAGAGTATCTTCAAGTTCTAATTTCATTGCTCTTTGTCTCTTCTTCCAGTATAAGTTCAAGAATTTGTTGCGGATCTTCATCGTGAACCCAGTTTTTCCGCAGGGATTCGATCTTTGCCGCTAATTTTTCACCCAGATTTCCCAAAGATCTTGTTTTCTCTAAAGCATCTTTAAATCTAGCATCGAATTTTGTTTTTGGCGTTACCCGGTCGATCTGTTTTTTCGAAGCCCTCAGGACTAATCCTATTCCTGTTTCTATTGAATAAGGATACATACCCTCACCATGTTTTGATCCCCTGTGTTTCATTATCCTGATGGTCCTGTCATACAGTTCCCCAAAACCAAGATTCTGCATGAACAAAACAGTATCTGATAAATACAAGGGTGTAGATAAAAAACCGTTCATATGCGAAATATCGCCAGGATTTCCAGTAGTTGCGTTATCCACAGGCTCTTCCAGAACTACAACTGTGGTTCCAATGGTCCGCAGGTCCTGGAATATTGTGCTGATCGATTTTCTTTTCTCTTTATCGGAATAAAATGTAGGATATGTAAAAGGATCAATTACTATTCTAGGATCCTGTCCGGGATTTGATTTCTTTATGATCTCTGTAATATCAAGACTTGGGAACTCGAGGTCTTCTCCAAAAATATGGATTATTTTCAGATCCCCCCTCTCTACATAATCATTAATGGCTCCCCATCCCATGTCATTACAATCACGGATGATCTGTTTCTCTGACATCTCAAAGGAAACATAAATAACTTTTTCCCCGCGATCCAGGCCAAAAAGTGAGTATTGCAGCGCGAAGGTTGTTTTACCAACACCCGGCCCACCATAAATTGAATTGATAGTATTTTTCCTGAAGCCTCCATCCATCAGTTCATCCAGGCCATATACACCTGTTAAGATCCTATCCGTTTTCATATTATGCCTCATCATTATAATGTCATGTAGTATGCCCTGAATATTATTTATAGTTTAGTGTTGGAAAAAAATTTATACAGACGAAAAATCGCTCCATAATCCGATAAATAGATTATTGAATTGTATGTGACCTGGAAAACTGCCCTGCTTTTTCAGGTCGCAAATCGGGCAATATCCTGTCAAAATATTTGACCACTACGCATGATCCAGTACATTTACCGCATCTGGTGCAAACTTTCCCGATAGTAAGGTGTGGTTCCAGAACAATTGCATTTACAGGGCAAACTTTCAAACATACTCCGCACTTTGTGCATTTTTTCGCCCTGATCAATTGTTTTGCCATATTTTCAAAAAGAGATAAAGCCTCTTCATTCCCCGGCGCATTAACAGATATATGTCCCGACGAGAATATCTTGATATTTCCTTCTTTAATATTTCCACCTTTAACATTTATCAACAATACACCAAGTTCTTCTGAAAAAACATTTTCGCCCAGGATATTTGCGATATTTTGCGCGTCCCGGGGAATAAGCCCCGTGATCCTTCCTTCCATTGTGTATCCGCCTGTCTTGCACGGCGAAATCCCGCCTGTCACTGTGATCCCGAACTCTTCTTTCTTAGGTTCCAATTTCGTATTTATTTTGAGTTCTTCGGCAAGACGGATCATTTTTGGAGGAAGAGTTTTCCAGCGCCAGAACCCATGCCTGACAAACGCTTCATCCAGGCCGTATTCTTTAGCCCAATTCAAAAGATATTCGTTCCAGCGTGTAAAAAGCTCAGGATGCAGCTGGCCAAACCTGTAATATTCAGCACTAAGTTCCGCCGGGCAAAGCCAGCACCCCACGCGCTCAAAACCTTCATCATAGAGAGGATTATATTCAAGTTTACGATAAAAAATGTAAAGCCATACTTCGATGGCGCGCCAGTTGCGGATCGGGAACACGCTCACCTGGCCGGGAATGAACGGGTTTTCTTCTTTTGGAGCTATCCGGGAGCGAGTGAATGATTCATATCTTCTTTTGCCATCAATTGTAAGGCATTTTTGTCCTGTGCGGGTGCACTCTTCTATCACTGAATTAATAGGCGCAAGTTTGCATACTTTGCAGCACCACCTGAAATCCTTTGCAGGAGGCCCGAAACTCGGAAGATTCTCCCAGAAAGCCTCCTGGACTTTGACCTCAATGAGCTCTATATCGTTTTCTTCACAAAATCTTCGCGCGAATTCAACAGTTTCCGGGAACTCAATACCGGTATTTGCAAAGAACACTTTTATTGGCTTTTTCACAGCGCTGCGGGTAAGGTCAAGCGTGGTCAGGCTGTCTTTTCCCCCTGAAAAAGAAACATAGACTGGTGTTTCCCTGAACTCTTTCTGGTTTGCGATTCCCCTGATGGTATTTACCGCATCTTTCACAAGTTGTTTCATGTGAGGCGCATTTGCCCGGATGACATCTTCAAGCCCCGGTTTTCCCGGCAAAAAAGTTACTTTTCCCGATCCAATTTTTTTTATCTTTAAGGATTGGCCGGGGGTCTTTAACTCTCCACTGTCCCTGTATGCTATCCCGAAGCCGCAAAGGTTCCTGCCTGTTACAAGTACGGTATCCCCTATTATGATATCGCCAGAACATTCAATAACCTGCGTTCCATCTATGTTTTTCCCGCTAAGGTGCCTCCCGCCGGATGAGATTTTTATACGTTTTTTACTTATTCCAGAATCAATAAGCGCACACGCTCCATCGACCATCAGGTCAAGCTTGAAGGCAAGCTCTTTCATATCGAATCTCAATATCCCGAAATGAAGCCCGTCCACTATTATTTCATCGGTTTTATCTTCACCAGGGATCTTATTCAAAAGGATAAGTTTTTCAGCAATGGGATTTTCACCAAAGGATTTCAAGACCAGTTCATTTATTATGTTTTTTTCATAAGGTGACGCAAAACGAACATCTCCTGGCGGGGATAGATCGACATTTTGGCCTTTTTCCCTGCATATCCCGCATAGAGCTTCCAGTAAGGGGATATTGCATTTATGGCACCAGAAAAGGTGACTTTCTTCAAGTTCAAATGAGGTGTTTGGATTTTGTTTTTGTTTAATAAAATGCATTTTATTAGCCGCAAAATGGTTTCATAGTAATATAACAAAATGCTTTATTAAATGTTGGTATGCACTCACCTTCTTCTATTCCTTCTCCCCTGTGTTATCCCCAGCTTCCTGATGTTTCCTATCGTTCCAAGATTTGTCCCATCAAGCAAATAGGCGATCGCATTTTCAAGATCGATCGCATGGTTGGCAAAAACCGGTCCAAGCAAATCCTCACGAATGGACTCATTGAACGGTATCCCTCCGCACAATTCGTTAAAAGCAGGCATAATAAGTACTTCAGGGTCCATCCACTCAATATCCCCATAATGATCTCGAATGGATCTCTCAACAAAATGCGTCCGTATCCACACTTTTTCCGAAACAGCATGCCCCAGCGAATCAGTGAGTCTCACTGTGGGATGGTTATGGGACATCACAACATGCTTTGCTGATAATAATTCAGCATCAGGCCATGTATGGCCGTGGAAATATCCGGCGCCGTCAAGCACAAACCCCCGCATCCCGTGCACTGTGACATTTCCGGTGATCAGCTCCTCAATATCCCCGTCATGATTCCCTGGCACGATATCAACAGGCGCATAAGCTGCGATCGTTTCAAGAAAATCGGGGACTTCTTTTTTTTCCTGCCATGAAGTCCTGGGCACATTGTGTTTTATGTCGCCAAGAAGTACGATCCTGTCCGGCTTCATATTTTCAAGATACTCACAAACCCGCTTCTTTCTTTTTTCAACCTGGCTGGGAATAGAAAACCCCTTATGATAAAGCTCCCATTCGATGCCAAGATGAACATCCGCGATCACAAGAACTTTTATAGTATTCTCGACGAAAAGTGCGGGTTCATTCAAAACAGGGGTTACTGTCATTTATTATATACCATTATTTGACATAATTGATTGATATTCCGGATGAACGTATATTATTGTAATACATATATCAGTATCTCTGAAACAAAATTGTCATTTTGAAAATATTTTCTCCTTGAATTAAATGGCTGCAAAGCGCAAAGAATTTATAGTGTGAGTACCTTCTTTCCCAAGGGAGGTATTTGAATTTCAATATCCATTAAAATAAGGGAGCAGATGGCTGCCTCATCTTCGGTTACAAAGATGTTTGATGAAAAGGTGAAAGAGAAGGAATTTTACGATTTTACGCTGGGAAATCCGGAGATAGAGACGCCTGCAAAGTTTACCGGGGAGCTGAAGCGCATTGTAGATAATTCTTTTCCGGGTATGCATCGTTACACGCCCCTGGCAGGCTATACCAAAACAAGAGAATCAATAGCAAAGACCCTATCAAAGGAACATGGATTATCCTTCAATGCACAGCATGTAATTATAACGGCTGGCTGTGCCGGTGCATTAAATATTGCTTTAAAAGCGCTTCTGGACCCGGGTGAGGAGGTTATTATTCTGGCGCCCAGTTATCCGGAGTATCCCTATTATATAGATAACCACGGTGGAATTTGCCAGATAGCGCAAACAAACCAGGACTTCACAATAAACATTGATAATATAGCCTCTAAAATAAACTCCGGTACAAAGGCGATTATCCTGAACTCACCGAACAACCCGACCGGGGAGATATACTCTGAAAAAACTCTGGGATCTGTTGCAAAACTTCTATATGAGAAGAGCCAGGAGTTTGGAAAAGATATTTTTTTGATCTTTGACGAAGCATATCGGGATATTGTTTACGATGGCATTAAGCTTCCTGGTATTTTCAGAATTTATTCAAATACCATTATTACAGCTGCCTATTCCAAACCATTATCGATCCCGGGAGAAAGGATAGGATACGCGGCAGTCAATCCCAAAATGCAGGATGCCCGGAATATTATGGAAGCAATGACCTTTGCGAATCGCATTCTTGGATTCATTAATGCTCCTGCCCTTATGCAGCAGGTAATTACTAATCTGCAGGATGTCCATGTCGATATCTCAGAGTACCAGGAAAGAAGAGATTTTTTCTGTGATGCTTTGGATGAATTGGGTTACTCATTCATACGTCCCAAAGGTACGTATTATATTTTCCCGGAGTGTCCTGTGGATGATCTCGTATTTGCCAGGGAGCTTTCCCGGGAAGGAATATTTGTATTTCCAGGAACGTTATTTGGAAGAAGTGGATACTTCAGGATAGCTTTTTGTGTAAAGAAGGAGACAATAAAAAAATCCCTGCCCGGGTTTAAGAAGGTACTTCTTAAATATAAAAAAGTTTAATCAACCAATATATGCATGAATATGACGCAATAATCGCAGGGGCAAGTTTTGCAGGACTTGCGGCTGCCGATAGCCTGGAAGGGGATATACTTCTCATAGACAGGAAGGAAATCGGAACACGGCAGACCTCAGCGTGCGGAACTTTCACATCAGTATTAGAAGAATCAGGATGCAAGAGCTCGATAATGCAGGAATTTGACACGCTAACGCTTCATATTCCTGATGAAAAAAAAGTTGAATTGATCGAGCCTATCAGTACATTTGATTATGAAAAATTCTGCAAAACAATCGGGCAGCGCTTAAAAGTGAAGACCCTGAAAGCATCGGTGAAAGGTGTTGTGGAAGATACGGTTTTGACAGATTCGGGAAATTTCAGTTCACAATGTATTCTTGATTGTACGGGCTGGAGGGCAGTCCTTGCCAGTTCTCTAAGGCAGGATTATGTTGACAAAAGAAATCTTGCATTCGGCCTGGAATCAGAGGTGGATTATAAGGATGACAGCCTGCATTTTTTTGTTGATCCGAAGATCATAGGACAGGGCGCAGCATGGATATTTCCGGCAGGGGAAAAATCCCGGATCGGAGTGGCAAGTTATGCAGGGAAAACCCGGGTCATGCCGCAACTTAGCGGATTCATAAATACACTTGGTCATGATATTTCAAAAACCCATGGCGGTTATATTCCCTTCGGCCTTCGTGAACCTGTGGTTGATAATCTATTCATGGTCGGTGATTCTGCGGGCATGGCGCCGCCAACGACGAGTGAAGGAATACGCCCCGCGATAAACTTCGCAAGGGACTGTGCAGGGATCATCCAGGGCATAATCGATGGTGATAAAATGCTAAAAGATGGCCTTATTGAGTACAGGGATATTGTAAATAAGAGTAAGAGCAGATACAAGTGGCTGCAAAATCTGCAAACACCACTTCTTGATAATATTGTTCCCGGAACCATCAAAAAGGCCGCATGCAACAGGATATTTTCGAAATTGTTCCAGAAGATGTATCTGGGGATTTGATTTATTGGTTATATCGCAAAGATGATCAAAGAAAAAAGAGGATGCTAAGAAAGGAATTCCCTCAATTAATGTTTGGTGCACAGATAATCTCTGGGCACCAAGCTGTTATCATGGCTCTGTTAAAATTTCATCAGATTCCAACTGCACCTAAAATTATTCCGGCGATTATACCACCAAGAATGGCAACGGGTGATGTATACTTTCTTGTTACGGAATATATGCTATAATACAAAAATAATGGCTCCAGCAATCGGAATTACAATCGGACTGATATGCAACACATGAAAATAATAACCGGCTATGGTTTCAGCAATATATCCTATTTGGGCACCAATTGAGCCAGCAACTGCGCTTTCAAGAAGTACATTTTTTCTGGTTTGTAGAACACCTGAAATCCCACCTACGACCGCCCCAATACTGCCATTAATAAATACTCCTCATTTATATAGTGGTTATTATCAAAACTAATCAATAACAATGCCACCACCCATTATACCTGTGGCAATTCCAGCGATCATACCTCCAATAACTGCATTTAAAATTGCTTGCTTACTTGCTCCAAAATACAGGCAAATAGCCCCCCCAATAATTACCCCAGCGACCAGACTTACAATAAGACTGATATATAGAGCTTCAACCTGAAAAAAAACACCTGTAATTGCACCAGCAATTGCACTGCCAATCAAACCTGATGCGACGCCCATGGGTATCGCTTTTTTATTCGTAGTAACTCTTCCTGCAGGCAATTCAATAACTCCACCAATTAGATTGCTATTATAATGCCTAAAAATGGTACCTAATCCCCCAAAACCAATAACACCACCAATTATTGCACCATTCATTGAGCCTTTTCTATTATCATTGAAAACTACCCGGCCAATTAAACTCCCGATTAAACCCCCAAGAATAACCACTCCAATTGCAGCACCAATATATTCAACAATAGTTGTCAAATCCTTAGCTCCTTCAAATGGAACACAAGAATTGCCCCAGCAATTAACTCAAATTTACATACTTAATTATCCCGGCAATTGCTCCGACAATTGCACCAATAAATACACCGATAATCAAAAACCGCTAAGCCCAACCAGTGTCTTCCGCAAAAAAACCAAAGTTTATGATAATCTTAGAATCACGGCACCAGCAATAAGACCCACAAAAACCCTAGATGGAAGCAATAATCAAGTCCTTTATCGCACTTTTACCTGCATCTACACTCGTCATTTGCTATTCTGCCCTGATCCTATTCTTTTTCAGATATACCATTACAATTGTTAAGATAATGCTAATAATTAGTAAAAGGTTCATCAATTTTGCTATAAAAGGTTTATACTCAAGAATATGGTCGCCGTTTATACCTTTAAATCCATCAAATGTGCCGTTTTGCGCCGTAAAGGTAATTGACTTTATAATAGGTCCACCCCACCCGTTATCAATTCCTTTTAAAATAAGCGGTTTATTGATAATTACATTTTCATCATACATCCCGCTGTAAACTAATACTGTGGCACCTGATCTCGCATTATTAATGGCATCCTGAATTCTTGAGTAATCCGCTCCTCCACTATCGTCAACTGTAAGTGTCATTTTAGTTGTTGAAGATAAATGCTAGTGGCAGTAGTCAATATTATAGGGATCATGAAAATCATAAGGTGAATCGCATATTCCATCGCTGTCGTTATCTGCACATATTTGACTGAAGCCAGTGTCCATTGGATCCGCCCAAAAATTGCCACCGAGGTTAGCACCTCCAACAGTGTTAATGCCTGGAGTTTTGGTAATATTCCAGTTGTTTTCAAAATTGCTCCCGGACATAAAGTTCTTGTTATTTTTGAAAAAGTTGTTATAAATAGTATTATTGCTGGCCCAGAAAGAAAGAGACCAAATACTTTGTTGAGAGAGACATTGTTTCCGCTTAGCGTATTGTTACTGCTGTAAACGAAGATGCCATTGTCATTGTTCGATGCTGTGTTGCCGTCAAGATAATTGTTATTGCTATCATCAACCAGAAATATACCATATTTATTGTTCAAAACCGTATTGTTATTCAATGTATTATTACTTGAACTATTCAGATATATTCCGACTACGTTGTCAAATGAAGTATTATTTATAATTACATTGTTTTCCAAAATTACATTAATTCCAGCTATGCCACCTTCGGTTCTAAATCCATCAAGGGTAACACTTCCTGAAATCAAACCTACAGGAATTTCATCTGGTCTTTCCCTTGTTGTAGCCTTCACAACAGGTGTTACCTCCACCGTTATCGATGCCTTTAAGAATAAGTGGCTTGGTAACAACTACTTTTTCTTGATATATTCCGCTATAAACTAATATTGTATCTCCGGCACTCGCATAATGTATAGCATCCTGTATCTTTGTAAAATCAGCTCCACCGCTGTCATCGACCGTAAGCGTTTGAGCCCCAGCTCCGCCTACCAGCAATAAAATTGTCAGCCCAATTATTCCTGCAGCTATTTTTTTTGAAAAAATACTTTTCATTTGCACCCTTTTTATAAATATCTTTCAACTAAATATACTTTTTCATCTTGTATATCAAATTAATTCTACGATTTTCTAAAATCGAATGTGGTATATAAAACAAATATATCACTAAAAAGATATTATATATTGGCATAATGTTGGACAATTGAAATATTTAACCATCGATAGTTTCTTTTAACCACAGGACTAATAGGAGTTCCCATGGCAATCCATCCTATTGAATACCGCTACGGCCACGCTGAAATGAAAGCTGTATGGAATGAGGATACGCGTCTATCCAAAATGCTCTCTGTTGAAGCGGCCCTGGCAAAAGCCCAGGTGCACCTGAATTATATCCCGAAAGGAATGGATGAAAAAATTTCCACAGGTGCAAAGAAAGTAACACTTGAACGCGTCAAGGAAATAGAAGATGAGATCCATCATGATGTCATGGCTGTTGTTCTTGCACTCACCGAGCAATCCCGGGATGCAGGAAAATGGATTCATTTCGGGGCAACTTCAAATGATATTTTAGATACCGCCACCGCTCTCCAGATAAAAGATTCACTCCTGATATTACGAAAAGAAACTGTGAAATTACGCCAGGTTCTTATCGAAAGCGCCCTGTCCCATAAAAATACCGTATGTGCCGGGCGCACTCACGGCCAGATCGGGGTTCCCACGACTTTCGGCCTGAAGTTTGCGATATGGGCATCAGAGATTGATCGGCATATTGAAAGGCTTGACCAGCTGGCACCACGCGCCACTGTTGGAAAAATGAGCGGCGCAGTAGGCACGCAGGCCGCATTCGGGAAAAAGGGCATCCAGATACAGGAAAAAACCATGGAATATCTTGGCATCGAAGCAGCGGATGTTTCAAACCAGGTGATACAGCGGGACAGGCATGCTGAATTCGTGATGTGGATGGCAAATACTGTTACTACTCTTGATAAAATATGTATTGAGATCCGAAGTCTCGCAAGAAGTGAAATTGCAGAGGTGGAAGAAAGCTTCGGCAAGAAACAGGTGGGCTCATCCACCATGCCCCACAAGCGAAACCCCATAAAATCAGAACAGGTCTGCGGACTTGCAAGAATTGTAAGGGCAATGGTTGAGCCAGAACTCCGCAACAATACCCTGTGGGATGAGCGCGACCTTACCAATTCATCATGCGAACGTATCGTATTCCCGGAATCCTGTGTACTGACCGACCATTGTATACGCCTTACAACAACAATTATCCAGAATCTTCGGTTTTATCCTGAAAATATCAGGAAAAACCTGAACCTGCTAAATGGGTTGAATATGGGCGAAGCCATTATGATCGAACTCAGCAAGAAAGGCGTCGGAAGGCAGGAAGCCCATGAGATCGTCCGCCAGTGTGCCATGTCTGCAAGGGAATCCGGAATTCATATGAAAGACGCTCTTCATCAGGAATGATATTGTATCAAAATACCTGACAGAAAGTGATATAATCCAGCTAATGGACCCGGATAATTATATAGGCACGGCAGTAGAACAGGTAGAATCTCTTGCTAATAAATTGAAAAATAAAGTGTGACAGAGGATACATTGTTAAGAAAAGCAACCATCAAAGACGTGGAAAAGATATGGAAACTCGTGAATAATTACGCAGATAAGCGCATCATGCTTCCGCGCTCATTGAGTGAATTGTATGAGAACCTGCGGGATTTTTATGTGGTCATAGAAGATGACAAATTGATAGGCTGCGGCGCGCTTCATATTACCTGGGAAGATTACGGGGAGATACTGTCTCTTGCAGTTGAACCTGAAAGGGCCAGGCAGGGAATAGGTTCACAGATACTTAAAGCATGTGAAGAAGAGGCAGTTACACTCGGATTGAATAAACTCATCACTTTGACTTACGTGCCTGAATTTTTTGAGTCGCATGGGTTTGTGAGAGTGAAAAAAAGCACGCTTCCACATAAAATATGGAGCATGTGTATCAAATGCCCAAAGTTCCCTGAGTGCGATGAGATCCCGCTTGTGAAGAAGATCATTTGAGCTTATATTTTATTGATTCACTTTATATTCGCCAATAGCTCCTGTAATCCTTTTGAATTCAGCCTGAATTTATTCCCATCCACCTGGGCATAGCACTCTTTTATGAGAAAATCCATCTGGAATTTTAACTGGGATTCGGATATCTTAACTTCGTCCATTATTTCATTTTTTGTTTTACCGAAAGGTCCTATGGATTTTACTATCTTTCTCCTCAGGGGGTTCTCAAGTGCCTTGAACATGATCCTGTGGCCCTGAGGTGTTTTCATCTCGCAAGCATCGTATTCTTGCGGGATAGGTTCAATATTATCTGTCATAATCTCACTCCTTATTAATATTTGACGGCTTATCTATTAATGATATCGTAAGGAACCTGCAATAAAAAAAAAGAATCTTTAGACAGAATCCTTAATATATCCTGAAAAATATATGAAGCCCCATGGACACCTCGCTGCTTCACAAGGAAAACGCGCCGGGAAATTACAAATGTGCAATATTGACCATAAGTACATCCCGATATGAAAAATATGGAAAAACAGACCGTCCTGAGCGCGCAGAGGATGTATCCGGAAAACTTATCTGGGGAATGCTGCAGGTCAAGGGAAGCAGTATAGTGAATTATGAATTGATCCCTGATAACCTCGAAATGATACGGGATGCCTTCAAGAAAGAATTATATTCAGATGCCGATGTGATAATATCAAGCGGTGGCACAGGTCTTTCCCCTGCTGATGTTACTATTGAAGCGGTGACCCCGTTCATTGAGAAAGAAATGCCTGGCTTCGGGGAGCTATTCAGGATCAAAAGCCTGGACCAGGTAGGGAATTCTATAATGCTTACAAGGGCTATCGCAGGTGTTGCCAGGGAAAAGGTCATATTTTGCCTTCCGGGATCGCCAAATGCTGTAAAACTTGCACTCGAACTAATCCTTCCTGAGATGGGACACATCCTGAAACATGTAAAGGGATTGTAAATGGAATATAAGTGGAAAGCAATGGGTGTTGTCTGGATAGGCATCTTCATGGCTACCCTTGATGGAAGCATAGTGAATGTCGCTCTTCCAACGCTCACCGATCACTTTAAAACGGATATAACAACGATCGAATGGGTCGTGATGGCGTATCTTTTGACCATAACAAGCCTTCTTCTTAGCCTTGGCAGGATATCGGACATGGTGGGCAGGAAAAGCATTTTTGCAGGAGGGCTGGCTCTATTCACGATCGGCTCAGGGTTATGCGCGATATCAACAACAGAGGGACAGCTTATACTTTTCAGGGTAATCCAGGGTATCGGGGCAGCAATGTTGATGGCAACAGGAGTTGCTATAATTACTCATGCATTTCCTCCGCGTGAAAGGGGAAAAGCAATGGGATTAATTGGAACGGTCGTTTCAATTGGTTCAATGGCAGGTCCGGTATTGGGTGGTTTCCTGATCCAGAGGGTCGGATGGCAATCGATTTTTTATATTAATTTACCTGTCGGGATAATCGGGACTGTGATGGCGCTAAAAATTCTTCACAAAGATGAGACTACTAATAAAGACCAGACATTTGATATTCCTGGCGGACTTACACTATTTATAAGTTTGATATCTTTACTCCTTGCTTTAAGTGAAGGCCAGGAAAAGGGCTGGGGATCAGCCTTAATTATATCCTTATTTCTATCATCCATTGTATTTTTCATAATATTTGTCAGGATCGAAACAACAGCAAAACAGCCCGTTCTTGATCTTCGACATTTCAAGAACATGCAATTTGCGGCTGCGAACATCAGCGCTCTCGTAAGTTTCATAGCAATGTTCAGTGTCATACTTTTGATGCCTTTTTACCTGCAGGATGAACTCGGGTATTCAACAGAGAAAATGGGATTTGTTTTCATGTCAGTCCCGCTTGTAATGTCTGTTGTCTCGCCTCTTAGCGGCTGGTTATCTGACCGGACAAATTCGCATGTCTTGAGTTCGATCGGTATCGCTATCGGAGCATTCGCCATACTGTCAATGGGTTACTTAAACATGGATTCAAGTTTCACCGATGTAGCTATCCGTCTTTCCTTCCTGGGTCTTGGCATGGGGCTTTTCCAGGCCCCGAATAACAGCATAATCATGGGTTCGCTTCCAAAAGAACAGCTGGGGATTGCAGCAGGGGTAATGGGAACAATGAGGAATATGGGTATGGTCATAGGTGTTGCTGTTTCAGGGGCAGTATTCTCAAACAGGTTTGTCTTTTATGGCAACGACCAGGGTTCGTTCTTACCTGCGTTCAGGGATGCTTATATCGTTTCTGCCATGATCTGCGGGATCGCGGTGCTTGTATCACTTGTGCGCAGCAAATCGAAAATAGAATAACTACCTTGCAGATCTGTGTTTCTGTGACCTGAGAATTAGCACATATATACAGAGCATCAGCCCGCCGATAGCAATAAAAAAAAGCAATATCATAGAAGAGTATTCATAGAAATAAATAGCAATACTAGTTCCTATCACCATGGCTATTGGCAGTAAAAAACTAAGAATTGTTACGCTTTTTGATACCATATTCAGTCTCTATTCTAAATCTAATTGTTTCTCAATGATAAAACAAAGGTTGTGAAGAATAGTGTGAAAGTAATTTTTCAATCCGTCTATTAATATCTATTATTTTGATGTTTTATATTTCTATATTAGTTAATTTTAAAAACAAAACAAAAATATATATAATTTGACAATTACAAGTTAGATAAAATATTTTTATTGTATTTATGGCGAAAATTTATTTTAAAATATTACATATATTATTCACACAAAAAACTATTCACACATTTTTCACAACTCCGTTTATATTCAGGTGAACCATTTATTGGTTTAGCGCTATCAGGACGTTTTTATGTCAGTAAGAAAAAATATCTCATTAGAAAAAGGGCATTTAAGAAAACTTGAGCCACTTGTTCTTAAACATAAGGGGAATTTTAGCGCGGCAATGCGTGAAATAATAGACCTTATTGACACGATGACCAGAGATCCTGAAGCTATTAATAACCTTATAGAAGGATTGAAAACAGACTACAATCTGACTGAAAATGTCATATTCTGGTTGATCAAACAGACACGAGGAAGGCTTATCGATCCTGAGCATCTTAACAGTATTATAGATCCTTCAAAGATAGTGCTGCTTTCTGACCTTGAAAAGTATATGGGCGAGATGACAAATGGGGCGAGCTGGCAGACGAACACAAGAATTGAAGATTATGACGATAATGTAAATCCATCATATCTAACACTCACACTTTCGGGAAATAGTAATTATAAACTTGAATTTCTTGGGGGTTTGATCTCATCTTTCGTAGTATTGCACAAGAAACAAGAGATAGTTTCTTTAAAGAAGATGTCCAATAAAATGACCGTTTGTTTCAGAAAGCAAATCAATGCAAATCTTGCAAAACAATCACTTATTAATTATTTTGGGGATATGGAAGATATCTCAACAGAGATATCAAAAAAGCTGGATTTCTGGAAATGCATAGTAAATCTTTACAAACAGACAAATTACAATATGGTCACAATTCCTAAGAATTACTATCAGGAATTATTGATCGGCAAAGAGGCCCCGAGTTATCTAACTGCACCTATTGAAGCTATCCATAAGATCCCGATCCGGGATATTCCCCTTGATGTCCTGATCCCGACCATGAAATCAGTTTATGAGTACATGGGGATCGTTGAGCGAATCGATGTTAATGAGAACACATTGTATATTTACCACGGAAATACGGATAAACGCGCAATACGTGCAATTGAAAAAATCCTCCTGAATGTCCTGAATTCCCATGGCACCATGTATGAATCACGGTGTTCGGAAAACCTGATCGTGATGAGTCCTGTCTTGAATAAAACCCAAATAATCGTTGCCGGACAATAAAATATTGATCAAGCTATTCAATTCATGCAAATGATTTAAATAGAAATAAAAATAACATAAACTTTGCTTCCGATAAAAATTAGAAGCAGAAGGGTACATAAAAATGGCAAATATGAGCGAAGATGCGCTATTTAAAGCGCTGTTAAAAAATAAACCACCACAGCAGCCGCCGAAACCTCCGGTTGCGCAAAGTATTCCAAGAGAGGTACCAAGACCATCTCCTGCAGCCCAGCCTGTAGAAAGATATCCGGTTCAAGAACCTCCGGTCGAAACAAAGATAACACCTGTTGTTAAGCCAGCCAATCTGGAGCCTGTAGTAGATTCAATAAACCGCCTTAATTCAAGCGTAAATATGATTTACGGGCTGATGAAAAATGTCATTGTGCCAGTGCTGATATTGACATTGGTCATCTCAATTGCTATATTTGTAAATAGCAAATAATATTCAATTTGAATATTGTGATGCCATCAACAATGACAATTTGATCTGGTCATTTGCGTTGTTCATTACAATATCTCCATGTCCTGGATACATTATCTTAACATCAAGGAGTGTAAGCTTTTTTATTGATCCGATCAATTGGGAAGAGTCACCCCCATAAAGGTCTGTGCGCCCGAAACTTCCATCCTGGAAAACGGTGTCACCGGAAAAAAGGGTTTTGGATATTGGATCATAAAGACAGATTCCTCCCGGGGTATGACCCGGTGTATGGATAATTTCAAGATCCCCAAATTTCTCACCACCCGCAAGAAGGATATCAGGCACGATAATGGGGGCTTTTTTTCCGAATAAGCGTGAAGCGCTCGCATCCGGATTTCCAAGGAGCAAAGCATCATTTTTATGAACTGCTATTTTTGCGCCAGTTGCTCTGGCAACACCTTCTGCCCCGCCTGAATGATCATAATGGCAGTGTGTAAGGATTATTATTTCCAGTTCATTCAGGGCTATATGTTTCCCAAGTTCAGAAATAATTTCACTGCTATCCATTCCCACATCTATGAGTATTGTTCCATTTACAAGGTATGCATTGGCATCATAGGGAGAATTATTTATTTTAATGACTTGCATAATCAGTCATATAATGCAAATTCATTTAAGACTTTGTGTCTTTGCTTTGTTAATGTGGATTTTTGCATGAAACGGATATGATTTATGAAACAACCTGAAAGTGCAATGGATTGCGATATTGAACAATGCAGATCGCTTTGCTGCCACAACTGCGCCGTCCTGACAAAAGCGCAAGTTTCTGGATTGATCACAAATGTCAATAAGCAGTATTCCCTGGAACTTGAACCCAAAAAATATTTCAGGGAGGTAAAAGGGGAACGTGGCATATATTATGCTACTAAAATGATCAAAGGACGGTGCATCTTTTTAAATAAGGAGAACCGCTGCCGCATTTATTTGTGCCGCCCCACATTATGTAAATTATACCCTGTTATTGACATTGATAAGGTGGATGAGCGATGCCCTATGGTAAATATCCTGGCGGCTGAGGTGCTTGCTGGTTTGAAGCGAAGGTATGCTGAAGAGATCGATGAGGATATAAAAGCTGAACAGACATTCCTGTTCGTTTGATTCACATTTTCTCAAACATTTCTTTTCCCACACCGCACTGGGGGCATACCCAGTCATCAGGCAAATCCTCAAATGCAGTTCCTGGTTTGATGTTCGGGGAATCCCCCACTTCGGGATTGTAAACATATCCGCATACTGTACAAGTATATTTGTCCATTTTGTCCTCCCTTAATTACTTGATATATGGAAAATTATTTCATTATGATAAATAAGTATTGTTATTATAGTATAATGGGAGAGATCAAATGACAAAAATCGAATTAGCAACAGGAGTTTACTGGGTTGGCGCAATTGACTGGAACCTTCGGGATTTCCATGGATACACAACTCTTCGGGGAGCGACATACAACGCATACCTTATAGTTGACGAAAAAATCGCTCTTGTTGATACTGTAAAATATGGTTTTGCAGATGAAATGCTGGGCCGGATAAGGGAAATCATTGATCCGGCAAAGATCGATTATGTAATTTCAAACCATGTGGAAATGGACCATTCCGGTTCACTTCCCGATATTATGAAAATTGTTCCCGAAGCACAGCTCATCTGCTCGGAAAAAGGAAAGGAAGGGCTGATCAGGCATTTCAGATCAATGTGGAATTTCAAGACAGTCAAAACCGGGGATGAGTTAAAACTTGGCAAGAAAACCCTTTCATTTATTAATGCGTCAATGCTTCATTGGCCTGACAATATGTTCACATACCTCAAAGAGGATAAAATACTTCTTTCCAATGATGGTTTCGGCCAGCATCTTGCCTCATCTTTCAGGTTTGATGAGGATGTTTGCAGTCTTACCGGGTATGATTGCGATACTGTGATGGAGGAAGCTGCAAAATATTATGCCAATATCCTCATGCCATTTGGCGGAGTTATCCTTAAGAAAATCGAGGAGGTCCAGAAACTCGGCATCGAAATAAAGATGATCGCACCTTCGCATGGAATGATCTGGACTAATCCCGGAAAGATAATCGATGCTTATCTTAAATGGGCAAAAGGCGAGTCAAAGCAGAAAGTACTGGTCATTTATGATACAATGTGGCAAAGTACTGAGACCATGGCAAATGAGATATTAAGAGGAGTTTCAGATTCAGGGATTGAAGTGTCTCTTTTTAACCTTCGAAAGACAGATTGGAGCGAAATAGTACGGGAAGTCCTTGAAGCAAAGGCAATTCTTATTGGCTCACCTACGTTGAATAACGGAATGTTCCCATCTGTGGGAGGATTTTTAACCTACCTTATGGGACTTCGCCCCAAAAATAAACTCTGGGCGGCATTTGGTTCCTTCGGCTGGGCTGGCGGGGCTGTCAAGGCTGTCAATGAGAAATTAAAATCGGGTGGATGTGAACCCATTGAATCGATTGAAGTGAATTTCAGGCCGGATGAGCAGGATTTAGAAAAGTGCTATGCTCTGGGGCAAAAAATAGCTTCGATGGTAAAAGCTAACGCAGCTGCATGAGCTGGGGTCTTAGGAAATGAAGCTTGTAGCGAAGGCATTTCTCGAAAGTATCCCCTGAGAAATCGCATGGTTCAAGGTCGCAAGCCGTGCATTTTTCGGCTGAGAAGAAGGTACATTTTTCAAGTGGCATATTTATCTGTCTGATATGATATTGGATAATAGTAATATTTGTTTCGGTTGTTGTTATAATTCTTTTAGTAACTGCTTTTGGGCAGACATGGCAAGGATGGAATTCACAAATTTCTTTCCCTCTTCTACATCGTTTACCATTCTGATAGTTACTTTTCCACTTGAAAAGAAATTTGCTTCACGCCTCCCGATACGCACCAACAAAACGCCCAGACTTTCGGAGTAACGCGCGTCCAGGTTTTCTGCAAGCTCTTTAAGATCTGGCGGGCTATTAAGATGGGCTATAATACGAATTTTCCATGGGTCAGCAAAGCATGGAAGCACCGCTTCTATACGTTCTACGAACATTTCATCTCCTTAAAAGACACCCCACTTATTTTTAACTTGAATCGTCATCAATTTATTCCCTTTTGTTATTGAATTCTTTATGTATCGTAAATTAACGAAGATAAAATAAGCATATAAGCCTGATATCAAAAATCATTGAATTTTGCTATAAAGTAAGTATTTTTTATCAACTAAATTTTCTTTATATTTTAACATTGATTTTTAGTCTTATTAAACCTCATGCGCCTATCGCTTCATCCAGGCTGTATAGAAATGCTTTAAGTTCTTTTCCCGGTATGCGTGCTCCTGCTGCAAATGGATGACCTCCTCCTGTCCCGCCATGATCCGGCGCCACACGGCGCAGTATTGTATTTAGATCCGCATCACCGTTACGCCTGCGGATACTTATATCATATACATTTTTATGAGACCTGTACTCGCAGGATATCCCTACATCCGCATTCCCGATAGAAGCAGCATATATTGCAGCTTTTGACAGATACCCGTTAATATCCCGGACATAAGCAAGGTTTCTTAATTTCACTACTTTATGCCTGACATCGTCCTTTAACTCCTCTTCCTTTCTTGAGGCGATGACAGCTGATTCAAGAAGACCCGCAATTTCAGGAGGAGGCAAATCCTCTGAAAGTGCGTCTAATATCCTCCTTTTATAATCATAATCCCTGCCGACGTGGGTTATTCCCTGGATCAATGTCCCGGCATAGAAATACAACGTTCTCGTATCCCAGTCGCGCTCCCATTTTTTTACAAGAGGCGTCTCGCTGAAATCACCTATGGCGCCGTAAATTGCTACCCTTCTCATATCCCGGCTCAGTTTATCCTCGAAAGTCCGGAATGCCTGTTCCGAAGATGAATAATTGTCGTGATGAAACCAGCTTTTGTTATATTTCTTTTCAGGCAGAGGATGATGGTCCAGATATATTAAATTTGATTCGGTATCAAGCTCATTTAATTTAATTTTCAATTGAGGGAATGTTTTCTCATCGATCGCGATATCGCATATCACAATGTTTTCATAATTCCCGGCAAGATTGTTCAGTTCCCCGAGCAGGCTCACAGGGCTTGTAAAAAATACAGTGGAATCGGGAAATGCACTTTTGACAATAGCTCCAGCGCAGATACCATCGGAATCGCCATGGGTAAAAATGATCGATCTCATCT
>CAVWCX010000008.1:0-9311 GCA_963753595.1 Candidatus Methanoperedentaceae archaeon
GGTTTTGTCCCAAGAACATTTATCGACTGGATAAGTTCGGTGAAAGCTTCTATTTCCTTTGAAATCACTTCTTCCTTTGTCATTGAAATGCTCATCTCACCATCAACTGTCAGCATGTCCGGCCCTCTTCTTACTAACCTGTCTTTTCCATCCATGCTCAGTATTTTCTTGATCTCAGGATCATGAACAAATGCCCTGCCCGGGAAAAATACTGTTTCCTTTATTTGTGATAAGTCCAATGCTTTAATGTCATCAATAGTGATCAGGCAGCCAATATCTTTTTTCACGGGAATTATGTTCACAGAACCGCCAAGTTTATTGAAGATCTCACTTAATAAAGGCGCTGCGATCGCGCTTGTTATGATCGTTGCTTCTTTTGTTATTCCAGGTAATTTTGACAGCGCTTCAGGAACATTGCGTATGGCAAATGGCGACCCTGTTTCAGGATCATAAAGGGGGGTGCCGGTCACCCTGAAATCGAATTTGCTGTTAATATCGTCAACGATCGCTTTGAACTCGAGGATGGTATGGGGAATAACTCCTTCCAATACAGGGGAATTATTAAGGATCAGTCCCTGTTCATTTTCATTTGCAAACCGCATAAGTATGAGGCCTTTTGCGCCCATTTCTTCAAGATCCGCGCAGGTTTTCAGGAGGACATCCCCGTCATTTACTCCCGGAATAAGTACAGTTGCTGCATAAACATCGCACTTTTCTGCAAGAATACGAAGTGCGGAAAGTGAATCTTCAGGTGTCTTATCATTCATGTATTTTCGCCGCAGTTCAGGGTCTGTTGCGAAAACCGTAAAGGTGACTTCATTTACACCATGGTCTATGAAGAACATTGCGTCATCCTTATTCATGCCTTTTCCGCTTGTGTATCCAAGATGTATCGGTTTTTTATATTCCGAGAGGAATTTGATAAGAGGTTTAAGCTCAGGATAACAGCTCACATCCCCCCCTCCGCTTACATTGAATTTTGTTACATTCTCATTCTTATTGAAAAAAACGGATTGTTTGACTTCCTGTGCGACCATTGGCATGGATTTGAAACTTGAATATCCTTCCTTGACACTTTTTGTGCAGTAATTGCACCCTTTCTGGAAGGGCATGCAATGTTTGCAGCCAAATGCGGGGATTTCGGTTACACCTTTAAAATAGCAGTATCTACAAAAACCCCGGCAGTCAAGACCGGGACGCCCTCCGATGTCAGCAAGAATTTCCATGTCGTTCCGAAATGTCAGAAGGTCATTTAAACTTATTGCTAACCGCAATGATTAATAACAATAAATGATATAAAGAGGGTAGATGAGCGAGATAAAGGCAACAGATATGTCTGGAAATCCTTTACAGATTGGGAATTTTGTAGAATACGTGAACACAGGGACAAAAGGTAATGTCACTGAAATCATTTCAGATGATGAAGGTACGTGGGCGCTCATCGATAAGACCGATCTTTACTATAAAACAGAAGTTCTAAGAAAAATAACAATAGTAAAAGATAGAAGAACTCGGGGAGAAAATATTTTCCCGCGAGGAGATCAATAAAGTTCTGGAAAAACAGGAAGAAGCCTCCAAGCTAGCTGAAATGGGTGATGGGAGTCTGGAGAGCGGCGGATAAGAATATATATAGACAAATCGTCTGGAATATATTGTATAAGCATGAAGCAACGCCGTCATTTATTTTATAATGTTTTATCATGTTTTATCATGATTGATTCGTAAACTTTAAGTACTTTAGGGGAATTGGTAGGTGTCGCAAGGGATTGTAATGGTTGTTCGATACAATAAAACACAACATGGTCGGGATGAATAGAACATAATTGACTTATTTTGGGTTCTATACTCAATCATGTTGCAGTCGCTCGTTTGTTGTATCGCTTCCAAGTGAGCAATTTCTTGGAAATAAACAAAAATTAGGAGGTAAATAAACGTGGCTGACACAATAGACCTATATAGCGACAGAGGAGCAAAACTCAAATCAGGCGTCGACATCAACGACATAAGCCCAATGAGAAATGCCGCTATCAAATCAATAGTCACCGGTATAAAGCGAACAGCAGCCGTTGACTTAGCAGGAATCGAGAAAACCTTAGCAACATCCGCAATCGGTGGCAAAGGCAGAAAGATCCCAGGCAGAGAAATGAAATTAGACATCGTAAAGAATGCATCCGCTATCCAGAAAGCAGTAACTGAAATGGTTAGCGTTGACAGCGGAGATGACACCGTTGTAAAGGCATTAAACGGTGGAAAACAGTTAATCGTACAGGTTCCATCTGTAAGAATAGATGTTGCAGCAGAATATGTATCATCATTAACCTGCACAGCATCAGCAGTAACACAGGCAATAATCAACCAGTTCAATATTGGTATGTTCGATGCCCCAACCATCAAGTCCGCAGTCTGGGGACAGTACCCACAGACACTTGATATGGTCGGCGGAAACGTAAAGTCAATCGTCGAAATCCCACAGAAAGATGAAGGATTTGGCTATACTTTAAGAAACGTCATGGCAAACCATCTTGCAGCAGTATGCAAGAAGAACGCAATGAACACAGCAGCACTGTGCTCAATCCTTGAGAATACAGGTGTATTCGAAATGGGTGACGGAATCGGCAACCAGACAAGACACAGATTACTGGCATTCTCACACCAGGGCTTAAACGCCAACAACATGGTGTATGGAACAGTAAAAGCCCAGGGCAAGACCGGTACAATCGGAACAGTTGTCCATGCATGTGTCGAGAAGGCAATTGCAGATAAAGTAATCAGCGCAGATAAGAAATTCGCATCTGGCTATACAACATACAAGACCAATGATGTCGGAAAGTGGAATGCATACTGTGCAGCAGGCACACTCGCAGCAACACTCGTTAACTGCGGCGCTCAGAGAGCACCACAGGCAGTATCTTCAGTATTGCTCTACTTCCAGGATCTCATTGAGAAAGAGACCTCACTCCCAGGTTGTGACTTCGGTAAAGTACAGGGCGCAGCAGTCGGATTCTCCTTCTTCTCACACTCCATCTATGGTGGCGGTGGACCAGGAGTCTTCAACGGCAACCACGTAGTTACCAGACACTCAAAGGGTCTCGCAGTACCATGCGTAGCAGCAGCAGTTGCTCTTGACGCAGGTGTACAGGTATACAGCCCAGAGAAGACCTCAGGATTAGTAGGAGATGTCTTCAGCGCGGTAGACGAATTCAGAGAGCCAATCAAGGCAGTAGCAGGAGCCGTATAAATTCGGAGAATTGAATGGTAAAAACTGCTTCAGTCACGGGTAAACCAATCCAGATCAAAATATTTCCGCAAAGATTATTACAACCAGCGACTGCTGAAAGGCTCTTAAATGAGATCGATCACGTCAATGGCGTAATAAGAATGCTGATCGGTGGAAAAAATCTGCCCCGGAAGGTCACATGTGGACCTGGAACCGGAACAGATGTCAACCACCCGAATATGGAAATAATCCATGTCGGAGATTGTGCATTCGAATTGCATGTCATGGTAGGCGAGGTAATAGTCGAATTAGAAGATGAAAGTACAAAGGAAGAACTAAGAAATGCGTGCGAGCGAACGCTGCCGTTTTCCTTTGAATTCAAACAGGGTTTCTTCATAAAGAAGAAAGCTACTTTGACTGATTACGGTAAGTATGGATTCAAAAGCAAGACTGATGAAAGTATCAATCTTGAAGACGAACGATTACTCGGCCTGATAGACCCGCATGCAAAAGCGGCAAATAACCTCTGTGTTATTAATCCAGAGGAAGAGAAATGATTAGTTTATTCCAGGAGCAGAGAAGACCGATTCAAACCAATTAGGAGGAAAAAATATGGCATACAAACCACAATATTATCCTGGCAGCACCTCAGTTGCTAAGAATAGAAGAAAACACATGTCAGATGACGTAGAGAAAATGCGTGATATCTCTGATGAAGATTTAACAGCATTACTCGGTCATAGGGCACCAGGTTCAGATTACCCGAGCACACATCCACCACTCTCAGAGATTGGTGAACCAGCATGCCCGGTAAGAGAAGTCGTTGAACCAACACCAGGCGCAGCAGCCGGCGACAGAATGAGATATGTACAGTTCGCTGACTCAATGTATAACGGCCCAGCAGTTCCATACTGGAGATCGTACCATGCAGCAATCAATTTCAGAGGCGTCGACCCAGGTACATTATCTGGCAGACAGGTCAATGAAATGAGAGAGAGAGATATGGAAGAGTACGCAAAGAGACAGTCTGAAACCGAGATCACCGACTGGGGTCTTGCAGGCATGAGAGGCTGTACTGTTCACGGACACTCCCTCAGATTACAGGAAGATGGCGTAATGTTCGATATGTTGGACAGGCGCAGACTGGAAGGCGGCGTCATTGTAAGTGACAAGGATCAGGTCGGCGTACCAATTGACAGAAAAGTCAACCTTGGAAAACCAATGAGCGAAGCAGAAGCAGCAAAGAGAACCACCATCTATAGAGTGGACAATGTTGCATTCAGAAGCGATAAAGAAGTTATTGAACATGTTCAGAGAGTCTGGGAATTAAGAACCAAATACGGGTTCGTCCCAAAGGCGTGAGGTGAGCTAAATGGCAGAACCAAGATTTAAGAAATCAATGGAGACAAAGTACGCAAAAGAATGGGGATCAAACAAATGCGGTTCTTCTGCGAAGAATAAGATAACAGATAAGAAGACCAAATACCTCAGACTTGGCTACCAGCAGAATCCAAGAAAGGTAGAGATGGCAAAGTGCGGAGCAGCAATCACAAAGAAGAGAGGATTGCAGGCTTATGATCCCAAGTTGCACTTAGCAGGTATCCCCATGGGTCAGAGACAGTTGACCCCATACACAATATCTGGAACAGATATCGTATGCGATGGTGACGACCTTCACTTCGTCAACAATGCAGCAATGCAGCAGGAATGGGACGACATCAGGAGATCATGCGTTGTAGGTCTTGACCTTGCACATGAAGTTCTTGAAAAGAGATTAGGCAAGGAAGTTACACCTGAGACAATCAACTACTACCTTGAAGTTTTGAACCACGCAATGCCTGGCGCAGCAATCGTCCAGGAACACATGGTCGAAACCCACCCGGCATTAGTAGATGACTGCTATGTGAAAATATTCACAGGTGATGAAACCCTTCAGGATGAAGTAGATAAACAGTTCGTTATCAACATTGACAACGAATTCCCTGCAAACCAGGCAAAACAGATCAAGGCAGCAGTAGGCAAGACCTCCTGGCAGGCAGTACACATCCCAACCATCGTCACAAGAACTGAAGATGGACCAGGAACAAGCCGCTGGATGGCAATGCAGGTCGGTATGACCTTTATCAGCGCATACCATATGTGCGCCGGTGAAGCAGCAGTCGGAGAACTTGCATTCACAGCCAAACACGCAGGACTTGTCGAAATGGGTGACATGATCCCAGCACGCAGAGCAAGAGGTCCAAATGAACCAGGAGGATTATCCTTCGGTCATATGGCAGATATCGTCCAGACAAACAGAAAGGGTCCAGAAGATCCAGTCAATGTAGTATTGCAGACTGCAAGCGCAGCCACAATGTTATATGACCAGATCTGGCTCGGTGGCTACATGTCAGGCGGCGTCGGATTCACAATGTATGCAACACCAGCATACACCAATGATATCGTCGATGACTTCCTGTACTGGGCAGACGAATATGCATCAAAGAAATACGGCGGTCGCGGAAAGGCAAAAGCCACAATCGACACCGTAAAAGACATCGCTACAGAATCAACACTGTACAGTCTTGAAGCATATGAGAAATACCCGACCACACTGGAAGACCATTTCGGTGGTTCACAGCGCGCAACAGTCTGTTCAATAGCAGCAGGCGGCGCAACAGCTCTGGCAACAGGCCACAGCCAGGCCGGTCTCTCCGCATGGTATCTGTCCATGTACCTCCACAAAGAGGCACACGGCAGACTTGGATTCTTCGGGTATGACCTGCAGGATCAGTGCGGCGCAACCAACGTGTTCTCAATTGCCTCAGATGAAGGCTGTATAGGCGAATGCAGAGGCGCAAACTACCCCAACTACGCAATGAACGTAGGTCACCAGGGTGGATACACCTCAGTAGTAGCAGCAGCTCACGCAGGCAAGGATGCCTTCTGCGTCAATCCATTGGTCAAAGTCTGCTTCGCAGATGAATTGATCAACTTTGACTTCGCAGATCCAAGGGCAGCATTCGGCAAGGCAGCACTCAGAGAGTGGGACCGCTGCGCCGGTGAGAGAGCATTCGTTATCCCAGCAAAGTAAACAATGTTAAGTAGGCTAAATGCCTACTTTCTCTATTTTTTTAAGAAACTGGAATTAAAAGGAAATGTTTATTACATAGTTTGAAATTTATGGTGATGTGATTTAAAATGTCAGAAGCAAAAGGAGAAGTAAAAAGACCAGCCAAAGAACCGGGAATTGTAACATGCAGGTTCTGTGATGGTACAGGAAAATACCTGAATAAGCCATGTGAAATTTGCGGTGGAAAAGGAGAAGTAGAAGTCGTTGATAAAACGAGAAAATGCCAATTCTGCAAGGGCAGAGGTTATATGATGCCTGGTATCCCATGCACAACATGCGGCGGAACTGGTGCAACAAGGCCCCTCAATAAACAGCGATTGTTTTAAGATTATAAAGATCTCAGGGGTATTATCCCCCTGTATCTTTATCAAATTCTATATATCAAGTTTTTTTAGAAAAAAATTATTTATTATAATTATACTTTTCACTCATTTTTTTAAATATATAATCATGTGCATTATTTACTGAATCCAGATCTCCTCGTAATGTAAGAAGATTATCATCCTCTATATCCACAGTCTTTACTGCACATTTCCGGGTTGTAACTTCCAGATTGAATGTATCCATTACTTCCATGATGAGTTTATAGGGAACTCCAGGCGGCAAAACAAGATCATATAATCCTTCTAATGCTTTCTCGTGTTCAGTTTTTGAATTCTCATCTTCTTCAATAAATTCATCGCCAATATTTTTAGTATCATTATCATTCATTTGGGATCACTTAACATCAAATCATTATCAAATCAAATAAAGTTTGTGGTGAATAATATGAATATGCCGGAAAATCCCGTAAAAAAGATAACGTCGAAACTGTTTTATCCTATTTATCCATAATCACACCTAAAATATCATGCTTACAAAATTACTCTTCCCACCCCAATGGATACCAACCCAGCCTTATTTGAGCCTCCCTTCGTTAACCGCTTTCTTAAAAGCCAATAAATGCAATGTTTCCCAGATCGATATCAATGCTTCTTTTTTTGATCATCTTTTAAGTAAAAAAGGGCTTCAGTTTTACTATGAAAAAGCGCAAACAAAATTCCATGAACTTGAATCCAAAAATGAATTATCTCCAGACCTTCAAAAACAATATACAGCTTTGGGCAGTTCAATACTTTTTGGGGATTATGTCATTAACAGTGTGGATGATGCCAAAAAAATCATAAAGAGCAAAGAAGATTTCTATGATATAGAAAAACTGTTCAATGCCTTCAAGATCCTTGAACTTGGCCTTAAACTTGCATCATCTGCTTATTATCCTTCAAACCTTACTTTTCATTCGTATGATATGCGGCATTCATGCAGAAAAAGTCTGGACGTTCTTGAGGCTATAAACGACAGGAAAGAAAATATTTTCATTGAATATTTTGAAAAATATACACTTCCGGAAGTACTTGAAGGGAACCCGGGATTAATAGGCATTTCAATAATAAATATAAGCCAGTTAATACCGGGATTAACACTTGCAAATCTTATTAAAAAAGCCGATCCAAAGATACATATTAATATCGGGGGAAGTGTTTTCACCCGTCTTATCAATGAAATAAGTAAAACAAAAGAACTTTTTTCAGTGTTAGACAGCGTGATAGTCCATGAAGGAGAGACTGCCCTCTTGGATCTTATCAAACACCTTGAAAATGAATTAGATATCAAGGATATTCCCAATTTAATATATAAAAAAGGCCATGAGATCATAGTCAACAGCCTCAGTTCCAGCGGGGAAGATATTAATTTATTGCCCACCCCATGCTTTGATGGCCTCCCGCTTGATAAGTATTTATCACCGGAACTTGTCATTCCTGTTCTTTCATCCCGTGGATGTTACTGGAACCGATGTACTTTTTGCGACCACGGGTTCGGTTATTCCGGTAAATACAGGCCAAGGGATGTTGACCTTCTTTTTAACGATATCAAGACATTGAATCAAAAACATAAAACCAAATTTTTCACGTTCCAGGATGAGGGTTTGTCCACAAAAATAATCGGTACATTATCAGACAGGATAATCGATGAAAAATTAGACATTTCCTGGCTTGCAGATTCAAGATTTGAGTCATCTTTTTCCCCTGAACTTGGCAGCAAGCTCTCACGTGCAGGGTGTAAGATGCTTTATTTCGGGCTGGAATCAGCAAATGAGAGGATCCTAAAGTGCATGGATAAAGGAATAAAAAAAGAGAATGTATTGAAAATCTGTAGATTTTGCAAGGATTCTGGCATCTGGGCGCACCTTTTCCTGATATTTGGTTTTCCAACTGAAACTCATAGTGAAGCAAGAGAAACCATGGATTTTATTTTGCATAATAGTGACAAGATCCGTTCCATGTCTTTCGGGAGTTTCCAGCTCACAAAACATTCAAAAGTATATGAAAAGCCTTCAAATTTCGAAGTCTTAAAAATATACAAAGATGATGCCTTAGACCTGTCTTTATGGTATGATTGCGAGATATCAAAAGGATTGTCGAAAAAAGATACCGAAGGTGTAATCCAGGAATTCTATGCAAAACTTGCCAATAAATACCTGGATTTGCCTATCTGGAGCAATCTTGACAGGGAACATCTTTTCCTTTATATCGCCCATTACAAATCTAATAACGAAGTAGCGGATCTATCCGGATTGATCAGGGCGATACAGAACAGGAAAAAGACCGCTAATAAATCTACAAAAAAAAGTGATTTCCAGCCTGTCCTGAATGAAGGAGTCTTTATTGGGACTTTCAATTTTAACATGGCGCAGATAATCCATTCCGGCCTTACAGGAAATAAACCCGGAAACCTTCAAAAAGAAAAAGTCAATGTCCTTTTTGATATAGATAATAACAGGATCTTTACAATTTCTGATATTGCCAGGGACATCCTGGATAATAGTAATGGGAAATCTACCATATCAGAAATAATTGACCTTATTAAAGAAAAATATCACATCACTTATACTGAAGCTGACTCTAAATGCAATGGCTTTTTGAATGGATTGGTAGAAAAAAA
>CAVWCX010000009.1:0-50409 GCA_963753595.1 Candidatus Methanoperedentaceae archaeon
GCATGGAAGAACGGATGTCCATAACCAACAGACGCTGTGGTAAAGCCTACAAGACGGGCAAGCACTCCCGCTGATGTATGGGGGGCCAGTCCTATCACTAATTTCCCGATCAGGTCATCTATCTTATCGATATTATAATAAGATTCAACTTTATAATATCTCGTTAAAAGGTCATCTATGAATCGCGCGGTTTTTAAAAGATATTCAGCGCAATCCTTTGAAACAACAATATCCTGCACTTTGAGCTCAAGGATCTGGTTCTCATCAACAAGCGGATTTCCGTAAGTGTCATTAATATAACCAAGTGCTTTGAATTTCAGGACAGAAACACCGAGTTCTTTGGGTTTTATATGCGTAAGAGGCATATCCGAAAGGTCATATCTCACAGTGCCGTCCTTGAACATCACAACATCATGCTTTGCCCTGAGCACTCCTTTTTCCAGTGGCTCAGGGGTCTTGTTTTTTGAAGTAAGACCAAGAACACCTTTTGGTTTGTAAACATCCCTTTCCCCGACATTATCAAGTGCTTTCTGGTATTCTGATATGAAATCAATATCCATTTCAATGACAGAAGTAGTCTCTTTTTTGCATTTCGGGCAGATGGTTTTTTCGACTTCAATCCCGCATGACTCACATTTAAGAAGCGGATGAGTGAATTTTCCGCATGTGCACCTGTTCTTGAAAGTCCTGTTCTTACATGCCGGACATATGCGGCTTCCGATCTGGACGTTTATTGTCCCGACTTTTCCTTTCTGGTATGTCAGTCCTGTCTGGAACTCACTGCTCTTGAATTCATTCTTTTTGTCTTTGTCAATATCGTCATCATCCACGAAATCTTTTACATCTACAAGGGAGCGTCTTTTGCCTCCGGCTCCACCGATCGGGAAAAGCACATGCGGAGCAGGTTTCATTTCACGTTTATCAGATTTCTCAGGGCGTCCCATACGTGCACCGATCCTGATAGGAGCGCGGGCCCGGATGGTTATTCCGCTTACTTTTGAGACCATATCCAGGATATTGGATTCAGTATTTGTCCAGTTCTTTTTAAAAGTTGTATCAAGGCCAAGACATCTCATCAGGGGAAGCGGTTCATCAATGAAAACAAGCTTCTCACGAACTATATGAGGAACAAGCAGGACTTCAAGGATGGTTTTTATTTTGTCATCGATCGGAAATGAAAGTTTATCAGAATATTTTCCATTTATCCTGATATATTCAGACAATTGGGAAAACTCATCAATTGAAATATCATGCCAGAGATATGTATATTTTGGATGCAGCGGCACCTTATAAGTATCTGAAAATAAGAGCGCTTTTTCAGCATTGGGATTTTTCAGATCATTCAGTTCCTTTATTGATGTTTTTGCAGCAAGCTCCTGGAGCCACCATTCATAGCAATAGGATGAGGGAACAAGCGGATGGTTATTCTCAAGAAAATCCCCGAAATTTATCAATATCTCCCCTATATCAAGGATCTGCTGTACTGACGGCCGTATTTTTTTTGCTTCTTCTTCAGTCCTGATACTCAGTACATCACCATTGAACAGGCGCACGGTAGGGCCGTCAATTGTGTCTACAGGAGCTATGCCTGCGGCTTTTCCTGGCCTCTCGACTTTTATCTGGGTGCCGGCGGCAATAAAATCATCCATCAATACCATCGTGGCTGGACTGATACCAGCAGCTGCAAAACTCGTGTTCCTTCCCCTGCCATACCGCAGGCGAAAACCGCCAGGTCTTGAGGGGTATGAAAAAACGGGTCGCCCTGCGATCAGATCCTGCAGGTACTTATCCCTGGGTTTTAGCTGGGCCGATGCATCATCAGTTTTTACAGTGACTACGAATTTATCAAGCCAGTCCCATCCTTCGAGTTTGAGTTTATCAACATGCTTTTTCACCTTTGGCGCCTTGAGAGCAATGCCTTCAGCAATGACAAGTGCCATGCCGCCCCTTATCCTGTTCGTCTCTATTCGCGGGAGGTCGCGCCGCCCTTCGACTTCGGCTTCCTCTGTGGGTTCACCATCAATGCATATAGGGCAGTTCCTGACTATAAGGCGGATCTCATCATCGGATGGAAGATACTGCAAATTCGCTACGCGCCTGTATGCTGTTATCTCTTCAACATATCGCTCAACTTCCTCGGGTCGGGGAACAAAACGTGCGATCCCCAGGTTTGCGCGCACATAATCGGCAGCCAGCACTGACAACGCCTGCGCAGTACCCCCGGCACTCCTTATCGGGCCTGCATAATATATCCTGATATAATCGGTACCGTCATCGTTTTTTGCCAGGTCTATCTTGGCGATACCTTCTATGGGTGCCGCCACTACGCCTTCCGTAAGGACAGCCATTGCAACTCTCACAGCAGCTTCAATGGCATCCCTGTTCGATTCAAAAGTTTTTATCTCACCCTTGGCTACAGCGATTGCTACCTGGAGCGCCGCTTCCTCACGCGACATAGTGGTTTCAAGTTCCCTCAGCTTTTTTGCGACGCCCTCGATGGATAGGAGTTTTTCGACCCTGTCGGCAAGGTCTTTTGCAATTGGTATTTCAATCGCCGGAGTCGGGTCGGCGCCGTTTGCGCGAGCGCGGTTGGCTACCTCGATAGCTCGGTTAAGCTCTGTTTCAAGAGTATTAAAATAAACAAGCATTTCTGCGCTTGCAGCGAATTTCATTTATGGGTGCTCCATATGACTATTACAAGTGGAGTTCGTACCAGTTCGTTCTAGTTCGCAATTGAAAATCTGGTTAGTAATAATAAAACGATTTAACCAAACAACAAATCTGCGTTTACCTGCGTTCATCTGCGGTTCTTTACGAACAGATCGAAGCAGATAAAATTTATTTTGTTTGATCAACATTACATGCTGATTTCAGGCTGGAATAAGATAAAGATTGTTATTGGTCAATAGAAAGTTATTTCTTCTATAAAAACTGTGATATCATGATAATGATACGCATCTTTGCAGCTGTATGTCATCAGGTCATATCAGGAAATAATGTTGGAATATTGCTGATTTCCCAGGAATTATAATGCCAAAACAATAAGAACATGAGATGGATATATTTAATCTTAGCCATAATAATTGTATTCCTATTTACGGTAGATCCAGTACTTGCTGATGATTGTGAGGATCTCAATGAACAAAAAATTTGCTGGGATACCGGCATCAGTGCCACACTGAGCTGGACAAACTCCCGGACTACATCAGGTGGATATCTGATAGAGGCAAGGGATTTTGACTGGATGGGCTCTATTTCTGTCAGAGTAACAAAAAACGGGATAACAAAAGAAGGAGTGTTATCCGAAGGTGAATATTATTTTTTCGATTTTTCCGATAACTCTACTTTTAATGGGATAAAAATAATTGCAGACCAGGTTTCAAATATTAATTCGTTTCCATCAAATATAGGAACATTTCCATCAGATCCACAGGCAAAAATTTCATTCAAGCTATCTATCCCTGAAAAGAAAATACCCACTCTAGAAATATCGACATCTACAGAAAGGGAAAACGAATCATATCCTGAAATTAAAGCTAATATAGACCTTCAAAATTCAGGAGATTCAGACCTTATAGAAACGCAAGTCAGGATAATCTATGAAGGTCTTGAAGTTATGAATGAATTTGATTATAAAGAGGGGGCATTGAACGAAGTAACTGCATCAGGCCATGAAATCAAATGGGTTGATTTCAGTTCATATAAACTTACACCAGAAAATCCTGGTTTTATAAAGAATGGATATAATGTAAGGGTTTTGAATTTTTCAAATAAAACCGCCGTAATAAATACCAGCTACAATGGATCAATTAAAAGTGATGTACTAATGGAAGATGGTTCTATAACATTTGGTTATACCATGGAAAATGAATATACGGGAATAAAAATACTTGGGACCCATATTTCAAATGAAGCAGCAGAATTGATTTTGCAGGTCCCTGTAAAAAATAGCCTGAAGCGAAGATATCCAGTTATCTTTGCGGGAAGCAATGAATCCATAAAACTGGGATTTAAAATACCGGCATCTCCAAGAAAAACTTATACAATATCAGCGGAAGCAAGTGCAAAAGACAGGGAAGGAAATAGTTACATAAAAAGCGTATCCAATAGAATTACTTTGCAGAATACCTTCAATATAAAAAAAATCACTTCAAACTCGATCCTTGGAGAGAATCTATATCATGGATATTCAAGAGTTGGAAATATTGGAACTCTTAAAAATATTTCATATATTACTATCAGTGTAGTTAATCTTCAGAATTATCCTGTGCATAATGTAAAACTCAGGGACACAATTTCGCCGGGTTTTAATTTTACAGATGACTTGAACAGGACTTCTCTCTCCTGGAATTTCGATATGAATGCGAGTGATCATAAAGAATTTACTTATGCGATCACAGCAAAACAGCAGGGAATATATAATATTCCAAAAGCAGAGCTTACCTGGAGTGAATGGGGAGAAACTTTCCGTTTGGAATCAAATGCCCCAAGAACATCCGTATCAGGCCCATATATCGTTATGGAAAGGAGTTTTAATAAAAGTAATTTTAAAATTGGTGATACTCTTTTAGTTTCTCTTTCAATGACCAACACTGGTGATATGCCAACAAATATCTTTGTTAATGATAGTGTACCTCAAAATGCAACATTCATTTCAGGCACGTTATCTTTTTCCGGTTTCTTAAGACCACGTGAGAATGTCCTGATCATCTATTCAATCATGGTCAATGATAATATAATTGATTTTAAAGCTCCTGAAATGATATCAAAAAACAAGGGATTTGAATGGTATAAGCCTCTTCAGTCTATAAAAATTTCAGGTCTATCTCCCGTACCGACAGCTATTCCAACAATTGTCCCTGTTGTGATTTTAAATAGTCCGGAACAGGTACCTGAACAAGTTCCTGGTAAGGGAATTGTCGAGCCGGTAAATGAGGGATTTCCCTGGCTTGAGGGGGCAATTTCGATAATTACACTATTTTCCGGAATTCTCCTGTTCCTGAATAGGAAAAAATAATTAAGAACCTGTGAAAAATGAAGTGATCACAGGTATTTTTAAAACCGCATCATCGGCGAGGAACACCTGCATTGCTTTTGATTTTAATTTTCTCTTCTTTTTTCCCGTCTCCCATCACCATCTTTAGCAAAGCTGATGCAACCTCCAGGGAAGTATAATCTTCACGGGTGAGTTTTTCAACCATATTACTATATTCTCCAAGGTGTCCTGCATCAATTATCCCTTTTACTTTTTCCATGACAAGGCCTGTCTTGATTTCTTCCATATCACTGACAGAAGGAACTTTCTGGGGAATGATCCTGCTCTTTGTGAATTGCTGGATCTGCCTTATCCGGTATACTTCTCTTCCTGTCACAAAGCTGATCGCGCGCCCGGATTTTCCTGCTCTTGCTGTTCTTCCGATCCTGTGGACATAATATTCATCATCCGCGGGTATATCATAATTGAACACGGCTTCAAGATCACCCACATCGATCCCACGTGCTGCCACATCAGTTGCAACAAGGACCTCGATTTCTTTTTTCCGGAATTTTGACATGACTATGTCTCTTTGTCTTTGCTGTATATCCCCATGCAGCCCATCAGCCAGGTATCCCCGCGACTTTAAATTATCGACCAGTTCATCCACCATTCTTTTTGTATTACAGAACACAAGTGATAACTTCAGGTCGTTAATGTCGATCAAACGGGACAAAACCTCTGCTTTTGCCTGGGATTTGACTTCATAATAAAATTGTTCAACTTCAGGAACAGTCATTTCCTTATGTTCCAATTTTATCATGTGCGGTTTGGTCTGGTACTTTTTCGTAAGATCAAGAATAGCCCTTGACATGGTCGCAGAGAAAAGGATGGTTTGTCTTTCCTTCGGGATCTTCTTCATAATAAGCTCAATATCTTCCCTGAATCCCATATCCAGCATTTCATCAGCTTCATCAAGTACGATCATTTTCACGCCATCGAGTCTTAAAGTCCGGCGTTCCATATGATCCATTACGCGCCCCGGGGTGCCAATAATTACCTGTACGCCTTTTTTTAATGCTCTTATCTGGCGGTCAATTGGTTGTCCGCCGTAAACAGGCAGGATCTCAATGCCTCTTTTATATCTTGAAAGTTTTTTGAGTTCTTCTGATACCTGGATGGCCAGTTCTCGTGTGGGACACAAAATTACTGCCTGTACTGCAAGACTTCTTGGATCTATCTTCTCAAGAGTGGCAATCCCAAAGGCTGCGGTTTTCCCCGTACCCGTTTGCGCCTGTCCGATCACATCTTTTCCTTCCAGCATATGAGGAATTGATTGTATCTGGATAGGAGTGGGTTCTTCAAATCCCATATCCGTTATTGCTTTTTGTATTTCTTTTGATAAATGTAATTCTTTAAATCCTGATGTTTCCATGTTCTATCTCCTTGTATTTGTTCATTATCTTACTTATAATCACGTTAGTATATAAAAAAAAGCTCATGTTTTTGATTTTCTCAAATCCACGACTTCATAGTTAAGCCCTTCGGACTCAAGCCTGTTAAGCAGGCCTGGTACTTCCTCATCAACCGAAACCACAAGCGATGACAGGCCGTGATAAGCAGCTTCAACCACGGATTCTTTTGCACCGAAAAGAATGTTCGGTTTGATATTGATCTTGCGAAGGGATACGAGAGCCTCAACCCCTATTGCTGCAATATACGGCTTTTCCTGCGATCGTTTCTTTAACATATCATAATCCAGGTCCCGTGAGCCGCCTTTTTCCACGCGCGGGACTTTGCAGATAGTTATATTGACAGGTGGAAAACTTATCATCCCTTTTAATTCTGTTACTCCTACATCCTCTCCTTCATCTGCATCAGAAATTGTGACTCCGGTAACGTCCCCGTCTTTCCCTGCATATAATAGACCGTTTTCCATCATCAGTGAAACCGATTCTCCACGGGAAAGCTTAACTCTTGCGATAGCAGTAGCCACGGATATGTGGCTTACGATATCTTCCATGACAAAACGGGCATATTTCTTTAACTCTATCGCCCTTTCAAGAACCCATTCAATACCGTTCTTTGTAACATGATAGCGCACGCGCCCATCAGAATCCAGGAATCCTTCCGACACCAGGTCTTTTATATATTCTGAAACCGCCTGGGGTGTTATGCCTATCCTGCCAGCGATCTCCTTTTGCATGACATCGGGCTGGTGCGCCGCGATTTCAACAAGGATCTGGAATCGGGTTATTTCTTTTTTGCTCCGCAATATCATTCGGTTTCCCCGAATATCTCAATCCTTTGCCCTTTAACTGTAAGGATCGGAGAACGTCGTGCAACAGCACGGATGTACATAATGCTCTTATCAATAACTCTCTGGAGGCCGTTCATTGACTGGTTCCCGGCTTTTACTTCCTTTTCTATCAGATCAAGATAGTCGCGTAATTCGCTGTCACTCTTGAACGTGACCATTATCATATCGCTTAAATCTTCAACTGAGCACTCAAAATTGACCTGTACTCTTGAATAAGATGAATGAAATTCTTTTTCAGGTTTTTGTCCTGGCTGTGGCATTCTCCATTTACTTTCAACAAATCCGCTTTTTTTCAAAATACTAAGACTTTCAGTCGGGTCAAAACCAACTTCTTTTTCGATCTCATCAATGGCTTTCCAGCCCGTCTGGATGCAATCAAAAACTTTCTTGTGGGACTCAATACCAAAGGCGCGTAAAAGCGGAACAATATCTGAAGGTTCATTAATAATTCGAATTCTTTTTCCCATGTATGATCTCTCTTTATAGCAGCCTATATTTGTTTTATAAAAGGATAAATGTTTTGAAGAAACTATATACCATTAAATATATTTATTCCTACTGTGAGGAGAGTCATCACGACACCCGCTATCAAAACACCGGCAAATATTGCCAGAAAAGCATTCCTGAACTTGAATCCAAAAATAAATGCAGCTGCACAACCTGTCCATGCTCCTGTAGCTGGTAAAGGTACGCCCACAAATATCGCAAGTCCGATCGAGCCGTATTTTTCAAAGCTTTCACTATGCTTTCTATGGGTCCTTTCAAAAAGCCAGGTAAAATATCTGTCCCAGGTTTTCCAACGGCGCAAATAGTTCGATACCGGTTCAAGATAAAGGAGAAGAGGAATAACTGGCAGCATATTGCCAATTACTGCAAAAGAAAAGGCTGAAACAGGATCCATCCCGAATCCATAGGGGGGTTTCAAAATCGCTATTGGTATCGCAAGCCTCAATTCCGCTACTGGAAGAGCGGCCATAATTATGACCGCAAGCCAGGGGGGGATCGAACTGAAAATATCCAGAAGATATGCTTCAAGTGTCATTTTTTAGAACCACACAGGATAAAGTGTGCGATCAGTGCCTCAAGCTGGATACGCTCATTAGCTCCTTCCGCCATCCGAAAATCGATCTCACCAATGCGGTCTATCAGATCGACTTTAAGCTTGTCAGGGATCTGCATATCAAACATGGCACGGAATATCTGTCCAATGATATCCTCACCCGAAAGCCCCTGCTCGATCAACAAATAATCAAGTTTTGCGCGGGCTTTCATGAAATTCCCATCAAGTGCAAGTTTTATCAATTCAATGACCTCTTCGGGTTTTGCGGTAGAAGTGGTCTTATAAATAGCGTCAAGATCAACGGTCTTATCAAGCATTGCAGCCGCCTGCAGGGCATTAATGGCGCGCCTCATATCCCCTGCTGCCACATATCGTATGGCTTCCAGGCCGTCATCTGTCAGCGTTACACCCTCTATTTTGGCGATCTGCTTCACCCTTTCCTCAACCGCTGCGCTTGATATGGGTTTGAACCTGTAAACTGCGCATCGCGACTGGATGGGTTCGATTATTTTTGATGAATAGTTGCAGGATAGAATAAACCGGCAGGAACTTGTATATTTTTCCATTGTCCTCCGTAGCGCGGATTGTGCATCAGAAGTAAGCGCATCGGCCTCATCAAGGAATATTATCTTGAATTCCGCTTCACCTAGCGGCGCAGTTCTTGCGAAGTTCTTTATCTTTGTCCTCACAACATCAATGCCGCGTTCATCACTGGCATTCAGCTCGGTGAAATTGTTTAACCAGCCCTCTCCGAAAAGTTCCCGCGCCACGCATATTGCCGAGGCTGTTTTCCCGACGCCGGGAGGCCCCGAGAAAAGAAGGTGCGGTAGATTCCTTGACTGGACATAGGATTTAAGGCGCTTTATTACTTCGACCTGCCCCACAACATCTTCAAGTTTTTTTGGACGATATTTCTCGATCCAGATTTCCTCTTTTATCATTCCAACCTTATTAAGAAGAAGGTATTATTTAAGTTTCCTGTATGGGTTTACAGCTTTTTTCACGCACTTTTAAATAAGAAGATTACAAATTACACTTATAGTATAAGAGTGAGGTTTGTTCATGAAACTGTATGAATGGCAGGTGAAATCGGGGGAACTGCGGAAGAGGAAGCCATTGACTTCATAAAAAAGATGAGATCACTGTGGCAAAAAGCCCTTCAGATATTGTGCAACTGGTAAAGAATAGCTTATAGTTCAGCAAGGTTTTTATCTAATAAGGCTGTTATTGAGACGCCCCACGGGATAGTAGGGTAGCCTGGTCCATCCTTGAGCGTTTGGGACGCTTAGACCGCGGTTCAAATCCGCGCTATCCCATTTACTTTTTTTATATAATTTTTAAATTATATTTTAATGTGACACTTTTGTCACAACTGTTCTTAATATATTGTGCATTCAAACCATCATTTGAATCAAGATTATTTGACACATTGTATCACCATAATGAAAAATCAATTTCCATATAAAACCATCATAATTTATGAACGACAAACATCCCATACACACAACCATAAGTACCGAATCATTAAGGATACTTGAACGTTACGAGAAAGAACTTGGCGCGAAGAACACAGTACTTGAGCGCGCACTTCTTGGGATGGATAAACTGCGTTTCAAGGAAAAAGTAGATTCTTACACTATCAGCAAATTGATAAAAAGGGTAACTGTTGGGGTACCTGGTGTTGATGCTTTGATGGAAGGCGGAATACCAGAGGGCTTTGTAGTCGTAGTGACCGGTCCTCCTGGCACGGGAAAAACCACTTTTTCATTGCAGTATCTGATGGAAGGTTTAAAAAAGGACGAACGATGTATTTTCTTTTCATTCGAAGAGAAAGTGGACCATATCATAAAGCAGTCCATCAGGTTTGGATGGGACATAGGTGAATATATCGATAAGGGTTACCTGGAAATTTTCGGGTTCACGATGCTTTCAACTGAAGAGATCATTGAAATAATCAATGTTTTCAAGCCGAAACGAATTGTTTTTGATTCCCTCAACACTTTTTTCGATATACATGAGTTCCGAAGGTCATCCCAGTGGAGAAGTATCTTAAAAGAAATAAGGGAGAAGAAAATAACATGTCTTGCGATCACTGAAAAAAGACATGGCCTTGAAGTAAAAGAATATGATGAATTTGATTTCATGGGGGATGGCGTTATATTTTTCGACAAAAACCAGAGGTATGATCTGGATCCATATCCCACATATTATATCCAGATCCAGAAATTGCGAATTACCAAAATAAATGAAATGCCGCACCCGTTCATATTTACAGGGCATGGGCTGGAACTTATAGGCAATAAGGGACTCTCGAAAATATTCGGGGAGACTCTATCTAAAAAAAACTCCAATAACGGATGCTTCCATAAAGCCTTATGTTATTGATTCTGCCTGAACATTTCTACATTATTTTTGCTTCTATTTTCTCAGCGAGCGCGGTAAGATGCCCTGGATTATCGGGAATATCTTTTTTGTATTTGGCGCTGACCGCAGCAAAAACATTATTTTTGAAAAACAGGAGATTATATGTGATCCCCTCTGAATCCTTTTTCATCAGCATGAGAGACGATTCACCGACGGTTTTTGTTATCACAGGCTTCCCATATCCATTATGTTTCAAATATCTGACATCGGCTTCATAAGCCTTTTTTGCCCCTTCATTATCCTGGTATGTTGTAATCACCTGTATGATCGTGTCCTTCTTATCCTTTAATAGACAGCTAAAACATCCTTCTGAGAAACCCCATTTCTTAAGGTCACCCGTTGTTGCATAATTAAAGCATAATTCAGGCTCTGTTGAAAGCGTGCATACATTTTCATATACTGTTTCTGTTTTTTCTCCTGCCTCAGCCTGGGTCAGGGCGATATCGATCGAACGTCCCTTCATGTTTTGCAATAAATGCGCAGGTTGGATATGAAAGTATCGAATCTTAATAGATAGAATAAAATAGATAGAATTACCTATTAAAGTTGAATATCGTTTAGTAGAGGAGATGTATTATGTTTAAGGTACTAATAGGCGCAGAAAAACTGAAAGAATCGATAGAGTCAATATCCACACTCGTAGATGAAGCAAGATTCAGGCTTACGCCCCAGGGTTTATCAGTAAAGGCAGTTGATCCTGCAAATGTTGCCATGGTGAGTTTTGAGCTTTCAAAGGATGCTTTTGAATCTTTTGAGGCAACAGAAGGTGAACTTGGTATCGACCTCACAAAATTGATAGGCGTAATGGAGATGGCGGAAAAGAGCGATAACATCGAGCTTGAGCTTGATGAGGCCAGCCATAAGCTCATTGTAAGGATGCGCGGGCTTGCTTATACCATGTCCCTGCTTGACCCTTCATCAATTCGCAAAGAACCAAAAGTTCCTTCCCTTGACCTTCCTGCGCACATCGTTATCCGGGGAGAAGATATAAAAAGGGCTGTAAAAGCTGCTGAGAAAGTGAGCGATTATATGTCCATGGGAGTTAAAGGAGATATTTTTTTCATGGAAGCGGAAGGAGATACGGATAAGGTACATGTGGAATTGGAAAAAAGCCAGTTAATTGACCTCCAGGGGACGGATGCAAAATCATTATTTTCCCTTGATTATCTCTCTGACATGAGTAAGATCCTGGGGAAATCAAATGAAGTCAATATCGACCTCGGGAAGGATTTCCCTCTCAAGATCAGGATCAAGATCGCAGAAGGTCACGGAGAAGTCAGTTATATGCTGGCCCCCAGGGTTGAATCCGAATAAGCATGGATGTTTTCAAGTTTGCTTATTTTCCTTTTGTCAATGCAGCCGCAAAATATGTAGAAGCACTGGATTTCAAACTTGATGAACTCTTTTCAGAGAGGGCATTTGAACAGGTTAGAGTTCGCGGAAAATCCCGCGTGCTTGAGGCTATCGGTGATGGTATCACCCGGCATAGCTGTCCAGACCGGGTGAGCGCCGAAAAGGAACTTCTCTCTTATCCTGTTGCAAGAATTCTTGTATCGTGCATCAATGACGGATATCTTATCAAGCGGTATGCGCTTTCTGAGGCAAAATCAGCTTTCGAGAAAGTAAAAGAACTGCGTGAAGATGAGCTAAAGGAATTTGCGCTTGATTTTAATATAAATGCTGTTTTTGATGAGAAAGGAGCAGTCATTCATTTTACGGATTACATACGCTATGCAAATGTTATCCATGAACCAAAATGGAAGCTCGTGAACAGGAATATTGATCATGGCAGGGTGTCCCTTTCAAGGGAAGATTTCTCACGCATAATGGAAGAGGCCATAAGGAAAAGGATCGAAGCCGGTCTTCCACTTGCCGTTCCTCCTGATATATGCGCATCCCTCGCGCAATATCTTGAGGATATCAGGAACGCACTGACAACACGAAAATCAGAGTTCAATATCGAGGAATTCAAGGAAATAATGCCTGATTGTTTTCCTCCATGTGTTCTACATGCCCTCTCAAATGTCAAAGCCGGGGTGAATCTTGCGCATTCGATGCGCTTTGCCCTTGTCTCTTTTTTGCTGAATACCGGGATGAACACAGATGGGATAATTGAACTTTTTAAAGTCTCGCCTGATTTTGATGAAGAGCGTACGCGATACCAGGTCAATCACATACACGGCGCAACAGGTACAACATATACATCCCCTTCATGCGCCACCATGATAACCTACGGGAATTGTTATGGAAAAGAGGCGCTTTGTGAGAGGATCTCGCATCCCCTGTCGTATTACCGGAAGAAAGCGTGGATATTGAAGAAAGGAAATTGATATAAATTATACTTTATATACTATGAGAAAAATTAATAAGTGTATAATATGGATGGATCGATAAACCAAGATAAGGATAAAATTGACTGGAATGAATACGGTAATTAGTGAAATGAATGAGGCGCTGGCGTTATGAATAAGAAAATTGACCAAATTATAACAAAACTCAAAGAAAATAAGCCAATTCTTGAGAAAAAATTCAGCGTTAAAAATCTTGAAGTCTTTGGTTCTTATGTTCATGACGAACAAAAGAAAAATAGTGACTTAGGGATTGCCGAAAAATAACTTATCTAAATTAATTCCCTTCCTCTTTTGGGGAAAGAGAATAATTCCATTTTGGGTGTAAAGAATGGTATTCTATCTTCAATCTTGCCATATCTTCATCAGAGAATTTAACTCCTTTATTATATTCCTTTTCATCTAATAGCGATGCCACAGTAAGACCTTTGTTTGTCTTTGTGCCACTGATCAGTTCAATAATTGTTTCAAAACTAACGAGCGGTTTCCCCTTCCAATTCATTGTAATGAATGAGAACATGCGATGTTCTATCTTGTTCCATTTGCTTGTCCCAGGAGGGTAATGGCATACGGTAATAGGTATTTTTATTTGGTTCACCAATTCTTGTAAATGAAATTTCCAGCCTTTATTGCGACTTCCATTGCTCCCCCCACCATCTGCACATATCATCAGACCTTTTGCATCTGGATAATTATTTCTTCCAAACATAAGCCACCATTGCCTTATGCTTTCAACGGCAAATTCGGACGTATCATAACTCATTCCCACATTTACCATTCCTTCATTTCTCTTAAGATCATAAATCCCATATGGTGTCGCCCTTCCAATCCCAAGTGAAGGAAAATCATACACATTTACTTCTTTTGCCTTGCCTTTTTTCTCCCATGTTCTTCCAGGATTTTTGAATTCTCCTACATTTTCTTTCTTTTTTGCATCAACTGATATTACGGGATACTCCTGATTTATAAATTCTTTAGCTTTTTCGTTTATATACCTGAACTGGGCATCTCTTTCGGGAACTGAAGAACCTTCGATGTTTTTCTTATTGGCCTGAAGCGAGTAATCGTTTTCCTTCAATAAACGTCCTACTGTATCTGGATCGATTTTATGTTTTAGCTTTTTCAATTCATCAGCGATCTTGTAGGTTGATTTGTTTGTCCATTTCAGCAGGCTCATTGGGTCGCCTGAGGTGTTTTCATCCATTATTTTTTCAAGATCTCCAATTATTTCGGGATCTTTTATTTCTACCTTTTTTCTTCCTCCTCCAAGTGCTCGAAGTCTTTCTGGAGGTTTAAGTTTCTCTGACGTTTTGAGTTCCTCTATCCCTTTATGGATAGTCGAATGGGACATGCCTGTTAATTCTTCAACTTTTGAGACTCCACCCCACCCAATTTCAAGTGCTATGGCTCCTGCAAAACGTCTTGCTTGAACTTCATCCGCTCCTGATAGGGCTTTTAGCCACCATGTGTACTCCTTGTTAGTATCCATGCCACTATATATGATGGCTTAGATTATATAATTTACTAATTTATTTTTAGGTATTGCCTTAGATGTCCTCGTAGAATTTTCTAAAACTGTTGATTTGTTTAAATACATAGAACTTGAAAATTATTTGAGCGAAAAACTTGGCATTAAAGTTGATCTTGTAATGAAAGATACTCTAAAACCACGCATAAAAGATAGGATATTGAATGAGGCAATTCCAATATGAAAAAAGAAAGAGATATCAGGCTTTACCTTGACGATATTCTTGAAGCAATCGAAAAGATAGAAAGATACACATAGGGTTTGGATTTTGAAAAGTTCAGGAAAGATGAAAAAACAGGCGATGCTGTCATCAGGAATTTTTCAGGGAGGCTGTCAAGCATATTCCTCCAAGCATTAGAAAGAAACATCCCGATATCCCATGGAAAATAATTGCCGGGATGCGAGATAAGCTGGTTCATGAATATTTTGGGATAAGATATGATGTGGTTTGGGAAACAATTGAATTGAGGTTGCCTTCGCTAAGAGTTGCTATTAAGCAAATATTGGATAAGATGGATAAGGAAATGGAAAAGGCATGAACTCCCCACAGGATGTCGTCGACGTAACTAGAAATGAATGGGATAGAAAGATTTTATTGATACGAATATTACAATATGGCTGAAAACAAAACACAAAAGGCAAGACCAGATGGACAATCTTATTTCATAATCCTTCTAATCCTGTCCATCTGGTTAAATTTCGTATTCCCTATCTGGACGGTCCTTTATGCTCCATACACATATTTCTGGATAATAATCATCGGCTTCGGAATAGTCATAGGCCTCTGGAGCCGCTCATTATTTTTAAAGAGTAAAACGACACTATCGCCTTATGAATCGCCTACGTCACTCGAGACTTCAGGTCCTTTTCATATAAGCCGAAATCCTATGTATCTTGGAATGGCAGCCATACTATTAGGTATCGCTATATTACTGGGAACACTGGTTACTTTTACATTCCCGGCCCTATTCATAATAATAATTGAAACTTTGCTTATTCCAGATGAAGAACGGAAGCTAGAAAAAATATTTGGAGAACAGTACAAGGAATATAATAATAAAGTACGACAGTGGATATAACTCCTCATTTCCCAGGAAACGAAGTCTTTTCGAGCGTATGACTTGAAAGTTTAAGAGGAATTGTTGAAACTATAAATGGTGAATAAGAATCTTACTTGATCAGAGCATTATTTTGAATAATTGACCGCCTCAGGCTTTCTTTGAAAGGAACTGGTTCAAACCTGAATATTGTATTGAGATCATTCCGCTCGCAGACCATGTTATTCTGCAAGGACTCGATCAGCCAGTAAACAACGTTAGGATCTACAGGCGAAAGCTTTCCCAGGACAATTGATGATAGCCAGTGCCACGAACCGGGTATGCGAATGAACGTTCTTTTCAACCCGAGTTCATCTGCATATTGTTGTATCAATTCTTTATATGTCAAGATCTGGGAACATCCGATATCATAACATTTGTTCACAGTCTCTTTTTTTTCCAGGCATTCAACAAGATATTTTATCACGTCGTCAATGAATATCGGTTGCACGTGTGTATCTTCCCAGTCAAGAACAGGTATAATAGGAAATATATTAACGACTGTATCAAGGATATCAAAAGCTGCGCCTCCGCGCCCGATGATCATAGAAGCCCTGAAAATCGTATGATCAATGCCGCTGTTCCTTATTATGTCTTCAACTTCCTTCCTGCTTTTAAGGTGATGGGACAATTTTTCGTTCGGGTTTCTCATTCCAGTGAGATGGATTATCCTTTTGACACTATTGAGTTTGCACGCATCTACCATGTTTTCTATCGCAATCCTGTCAAGAACATCGAATTTTTTCTGTTCACCTTTTGGCTGGTTTCCCATCATATGAATGAAATAATATACAGTATCGACACCTTTTGTCGCAGCAATAAGAGAATCACGGTCAAGGACATCACCTGTGATATAAGTGATGTTCGGATCATCGGATGTTTTTTGTTTCCTGACAAGGCATCTCACCTGCAGGTTTTTTCGGGATAGGCCCCGCAAAACACGACTTCCGATAAAACCCGTTGCTCCCGTGAGTAGGATCATAATTGACTGTGTGCGCTGAAAAGTATTCAATATATCGATAATATTTTCCGGATTCTACAATAATATTTTCAATTCATCAGCTTGAGGAATATATCTTCAAGGGATGTCTCGACAGTTTTTATATTGATAATTTTCCCGTTATGCTTTGCCACCCAGCCTGTAATATTGTTAAATTCATCAAGGTCGTGTGTTTTTGTGATGAAATTCCCGTTATTTTTCTGTGCCGCAAAATCAAAGCTATCTTTTACATTGAACTCGATCGAATATTCAACTGCCCCGCACATTTTCCTGATCTGGGGCATGGTGCCCTTTGAAACCTCTTTTCCCCGGTTCATTATCAGGACATGGTCGCATATGCTTTCAACCTGGTACAGGTTATGAGCACTGAAAATTATGGTTTTTCCCGATTTTTTCAATTCTAATACGAAATCAGAAAGATATTTGGAAGTTGTAGGATCAAGACCTGAAGTCATCTCATCAAGAATAAGGTACTCGGGATCATTTATCAAAGCCCTTGCTATTGCCACTTTTCGCTGCATACCCTTTGACATCTCACCTATCTTTTTGTCTCTTGCATCAAGTTTAAGCGCCTCCAGGAGTTCCCGGATATGTGCAGATGCTGTTTCCTTTCCTATCCCATATATTTCTGCAAAAAACATGAGGTAATCTTTTGCTGTCATTCCTTCATATAATGGGCTTTCTTCAGGCAGGAAACCAAGTTTCTGTTTGATTTTCCGGGGGTTTTTCCCCAGGTCTAACCCCTGTATCGTTATACTGCCGCGGCTTGGAATAATCAATCCGCTCAGCATTTTAAGAGTTGTGGTCTTTCCTGCGCCGTTTGGCCCGACAATACCGAAAATCTCGCCTTTTTCGACCTCAAAATCCAGGGACTCAACAGCAGTAAAACTTCCATATTCTTTCCTGAGCCCTGTTACTTCGATTTCATTCATAATAAATACTTATTTATCTCATAAGCATGATAAGTATTATGATGGATAAAATGAAAGAAATGAACTGAATATGAGACAAATATTTACAATAGCCAGATGGGAATTAAGGAAGACAAAGTCAAATTTTGGCCTGAAAACCCGTTTCTTTTCTATCATAATATTGCTACTGATAGGGACCGCTTCCTTTTTTGCAGCCCAATCCGGTCTTCATATAAATGATAATATTTACAGGGTCGTGGTGACGGATGCATCCCTGGGCAGGGTGTTACAAAGCGATGCTAAATTCGAAGTTTACATTGCAGGTGAAGGGGGGGCCAGATCTCTTTTTGAAAATGAAGGAATTGATATTCTCATAAGCGGCGATAAAGTTTATTATCACAATACTGAAAAATCAATATCGGCTCTTGATGCACTTGATAAGGCCATAAAAAAATATGATGAAGCAAGGCTTTTGTCATATGATGACCTGAATAATACTTTTCCTGTGTGGATCACCATAAACAATATCGCCCGTGAACAGGCTTTCCAGGCGCCGTCAATTAATAAACTCCCTATGAATATGCCAGGGCAGGCCCCGGGAATAGATCAGAGCCAGGAGAGTGATAAATCCCGGGAATCATCAGTGGAACCGGCAGGCTCCGCGCCCGAACAAGGAACAGGAACTATCCCGGAAAAAGCAACCGGTAATATACAAATCCCTTCCATCAGGGAAATAACGGAAAATAAGATAATTTCACCCATTGATGAGCAAACTCTCGCAACGCCATCTCATTTTAACCCTTCTGTCCCTTTTAAATCCGTAGTCCTGAGTTTTATATTTATCTTCCCGATTTTTTTTATCGCGCAGTTTTTTTCATCAAGCATAATGGATGAAAGGATAAAGAAAAAAGGTGAACTTTTGCTTGTTTCACCTGTTAGTCCATACCAGATCGTCCTTGGCAAGCTTTTACCTTATCTTCTGGGCTCAATTGCGCTTGTGGCCATAATGACATTTAAACTGGGGGGAAGCCCTTGGATAATCCTGACCCTCCTGCCTGTTTCCCTGATGTTTCTCTCAACATCCTTCCTGGGTGCAATAATTGCACGCAGTTTCAAGGAACTCAGTTTTGTGCTTATTTTTCTTTCGGTTTTCCTGTCCGGCTATATTTTCTTTCCTGCGATGTTCGCTAATATCCATGCCATAAGTATTATTTCCCCCATAACACTTGTTGTCAGACTTCTTGAGAATGAGACTGTTTCGATAAGCGATTACTTGTTTTCGACAACCCCATTTTACCTGTTATCAATTCTTATCCTGATATTTGGCATTTTCATTTACAGGGAAGAAGACCTGTTCACACAAAAATCCATCAAAGAAAAACTTATTGATTCGATCCAGGAATTTATTAAACGAATTCCAGCCCCGCTATTCTCACTCAGCATCGCCCTTCTTCCCCTTGTTTTTTCGATCCAGTTGATGCTTATCGTTCTGATGTTTAATTTTCCTATCCGGATCGGGATTTTATTCTTTATTATTATTGCCGCTTTTGTTGAAGAACTGGTAAAATCAGTCGGGATATATACCGTATTTTCCAGGAAAATGTCAGATGTCACAACAGGTAATGCCCTTAAATTCGGGATATTATCAGGGTTTGGTTTTTTCGCAGGTGAAAAGATACTGCTTCTTGTTGTGATTGCCAGTATCGCAGGGTCTGCTTTCGGGTCAGTGATGGGGGTCGGGCTTCTTGTTTTTCCTTTGCTTTTACATGTCACTTCCACAACAGCAGCTTCATTAAGTATGAGATATCTCGGGCATCGGGAGTATCTTGCCTGCGTTGTCCTTGCATCGATCGTTCATGCGGCTTATAATCTTTATCTGGTAAGGAGTGTTGTTTTTGGCTGATACAGGGGTTATTGTGAAAAAGGAGGTTAAATCCCTCCTGTTTGAAAAAACACTAATACTGGCAATAATCGTACAATTGTTAATTGCCTCATTCTCATCTTTGATCGTTATTGGTCTTGCTTCATTTTTTGATCCGTCCTCTCTCAGTAATTATGACACTCCCAGGGCAAATGTGGGAATCGTGGGGCAGGGGGAATTAAGGCAATTCATTGAAAAAGGGCATATACATCCTCATTATTACAGGGATGTTGACTCTGCACTTATTGATTTTTATAACAATAAAATCGATGCGGTCATCGTCATCCCGAAAGAAGGATCCGAAGGTAATGAAATTATCAACCTGGAAATATATCTTCCAAAATCAGATATAAGGGGCACTTTCGTAACACTGGAGCTGAAGAAACCCCTGGAGGAATATGAAGGCTATGTCCAGGATATAAGGGGTAAAAGGATCGGTTTTGAACCAATAAAAGTCTATGTTGATAAAGTTCCGAAAAAAACATCCGCATATTTTGAATTCATATTCGGGATACTTATCCCCCTTCTTGTTTTCACCCCGGTTTTCATATCAGGCGGCCTGATAATCGATATGCTGACCGAGGAATATGAACGTAAGACCATGGATTTGCTGCTGGTAACACCAGTGTCCTTTTCCCAGGTTTTAAACGGCAAGATGATCACTGCCATCATTATTGTCCCGGCACAGGCATTTTTGTGGATTCTTCTTGTCAGGTTAAACGGAGTAGTTGTTCACAACATCGGATTAATACTTCTTCTTTCAGGAATAATAGCGGCGATCGTTGTTATTATCGGGGCGATCATAGCAGTCAAATATAAAAAGAGAATGATCTCACAGTATTTGTATTCACTTGTGCTTATTTTGATGTTCCTCATGGGATATCTTTTCACAAATTCTCCTTTTAACCTTGTGACAAGGCTGTCAGCCGATTCTATTGGCGCTGTGGTGCTGGTTTATTGCGGGGCGTATGCCGCTGTTGCGATTGTACTTTATATGGCTATGATGAGATTCCAGGTTTCAGGAACGGATAATTGATAATGATTATAATTTTATACAAATGGGCATGTTTTCCAAAAGTGTTATAAGATGCCACTACCATAAAAACCCGAAATCAATTATCACGATCAAATGAGGATTTTATATGACTGAAAAAATTGGAATACTTGCACTCGGACATGGAAGCAGACATCCGCATAACAAAGAGGTCGTCAGTGGTGTTGCGGAACTGATCGCCAAAAAATATAAGGATGTTGTAGTTAAGATCGGTTTTATGAATATGAACACCCCGACAATGAAGGAAGGACTCGATGGTTTCAAAGGGACGGGTGTCACCAAGATAGTAGCTGTTCCAATTTTCCTGGCGCACGGTGTACATACCATGGAAGATATTCCCCAGATACTTGGTATAAGCAGGGACTCGCGAAAAACCATGATAAAACTTGACGGCAAAGATATTGCGCTTATTTATTCAGAGCCTCTCGGCGTTGATGAACTGGTCGCAGAGCTGGCATTCAAGAGAGTTAACGAAGCTATTTCCTCGAATTAATGCAAATCAATAGTTCCTCCAGGGTAGCAGTACTTGACCTGACACATGGAGGGGCTGTCATAGCCCGTAAATTTAAGAAGATCACAGGATCAGTGACTGCCATAGATGTGTACAGGAAACTCGGTCCTGGATTATTGGATGAACTTGAAAGGGATGGGATCAAAACCTCAAGGGAACCCCTGAATGCATCGGATTTTGATTATATTATATCTCCGGTGCACCTTGATTCAAATTATCCGATGCTTCTGGATGCAGCAGCGAATAAGATCCCTGTTTTATCCCATCATCAGGCTGTGGGGCATATCTTATCAGGATACGAGCTTAAGAACAAGACACTTATCGAGCTGACGGGTACAAAAGCCAAAACAAGCACCGCGATCTTGCTGGCAGATATTTTATCAAGGGAAAAAAAAGTAGTCTCACATACAAGCAGGGGTCTTGAAGACTGGAGTACAGGAACAATGATCAGGAAAGGATTGAGCATAACGCCGGCAAGCATCCTTACCGCTCTTGATGCTGTTCACGAAGCGGGGGTAAAATTCGATGTGTTCATATCCGAGATCTCAATTGGCGGGACAGGTTCTGCCGACATTGGAATAATTACCACGATAGCCAATGATTATAAGATCGCCAATAACACAAAGCTTGCAAGTGAAGCTAAGCGCCGGATGATACTTGATGCAAGACCCGGAAGCATACTTGTAGTAAATAATGACGCTTTGAGGTTTTTCGGGGCATGCAGGAGGGATATTAATGTTATCTCATTTACTGATTCAGTGAATGCAGCATGTAATGTCTATTATGAGAGCCTGGGTGCAAAAGGCGCAACATTAGCTTATTTTCTTGGAAAGGAACATGGCAGGATCCATATCCGGGAAGCGGCAGATTACGATATAACTTCTTATAAAACTGCCTTTGTATGTGCCACTGCTGCTGCTCTTGCCCTGGATATCAAAGCTCTGGCAATTGAGCGTGTATTACAGGAATTTAAGGGTGCAGAAGGGCGAATGAAGAAGATCTCCCTTGACGGAAGGATACTGATCGACAACTCGAACTCAGGAATGGATATCAGGACAGCCGAAAAAGCGCTTGAATATTCAAAAAACGAGGGCAAAAGGATAGTCATGATACTTGGCGAAGAAGCAAAAGAAGTATGCGAAGGACTCGAACCATCTGGTGTTGGCCGGTTTATCAATAAGCATATAAACGAACTTGCGGCCCTCATACTTGTAGGGGAAAGGATGAAAACATTCATTGAAAATGACCCGGAAAAGATCCATCATGCAAATGATCTTCCTGGCGGGATAGAGCTTGCAAAATCATTGACAAAGGAAAAGGATATCATTTTATCCTGTGTAAAGTGCTTCAGGTGAAGCGGTAAATGTGAACTGCTCAAAAGATAACTCGTGCAAGAATATGGAGCTTAATAAACCAATTATTCTCGCAAAAATTACAGAAAAAATGTCTGTTGCGGAGCTTATGAATTCGTTTTCCGGCTGTGCTTTCGGAACAGGCTCGCATTTATGAAACTGTTGAAATATACCACGAAATATACATGACAGGGATTGCACAAAATTCTTCGGTCTTTAAACGATCAAAAGATAACTACTACAAGAATATGGAGCTTAATAAACCAATTATTCCCGCAAGAATAACAGAAAACATGTCTGTTGATGAGCTTGTGAATTCGTTTTCCGGCTGTGCTTTCGGAGCAGGCCGCATTTATGAAGCTGTTGACATATACCGCGAAATGATACATGACAGGGATTGCACAAAATTCTTCGGCCTGGCAGGGGCGATGGTACCTGCGGGGATGAGGCATATTGTTAGCGATATGATAAGGAACGGGGAAATCGATATTCTTGTAAGCACAGGCGCCAACCTTGTCCATGACATGATCGAGTCCCTGGGACTTCATCATTACAAAGGAACTGACATAACAGATGATATCCAGTTAAAACACGAATCGGTCAACCGTATATATGATGTATTCCTGCCTGAACATCATTTCACGGATCTTGAAACGAAAATGCAATCAATTTTTAAAGAGGTCCCTGAGAAGCTTTCGATCACCGAACTTCTATCGCACATCGGAGCAAGACTCGATGACAAAAACTCGATATTAAAAAGCGCATATGATATGGGTGTGCCTGTTTATTGCCCTGCCATCCAGGATTCTATCATCGGATTGCAGGCATGGCTGTATAAGCAGACACGTCCTCTCAATGTGGATGTCTTTGCCGATATGAGGGGATTGATCGACAGGTGCTATGAGGCAAAACGCGCCGGGGTTGTGATAATAGGCGGCGGTGTACCCAAGAATTTCATTTTACAATCAATGCTTGTTACTCCGCGTTCTTTTGATTATGCGATACAGCTCACCATGGACAGGCCTGAGACCGGCGGACTTTCCGGCGCAACGCTTGACGAAGCGCGCTCATGGGGTAAGATCGGGGAAAATGCAAGGTCAGTGACAGTGTATTCTGATGCGACAATCACGCTTCCCTTGATCGTTGCAGCGGCAAAAAGTGGGAAATCAAAATAAGATCAAATTCAGATAATCTTATTCTCTCCGATCAGTTTCTGGGTCGCTATCCAGAAGCATATTACAGTAAATGGATATGTTATGAACCCACCCACGCCAAGAGCTGCCCCCATACTATTGATCAATAGCAGGATAACGCCGAGTATTATTGAGAATTCGAAATTATCTCTTCCGATCCTGTAGCTTTTTTTGAGTGAGTCTATAGCCCCAAGGTTCTCCCCGATCGCGATCGGGATGGCATACTGGAAAAGGGCTATTAGTATCAGTCCCGGGATAATGAGAAGAATTAATCCGGCTACTATTGCCAGGGCGCCAACAATGACCATCACCCAGCTTACGGCGAAATAATCAAAACCCTTGAAAACATCTTTTATTTCCACACTTTCCCCCCGGATGATCTTCCTTCCCATTATGTAGAGGCCAAAAAGCAGTGGAGGCGCCGTGATTATTAAGATCGAACCTATTGCTGCGACCACTGCGGCAACAATAAATATAGCGAATTGTTTCTTATAAATATCAAAACCTTCACTTAATATATCTTCAACCTTAAAATTCAAAGGATCAACTCCAGATTAATATTATCCCTGACAAAATATATAGTTTATCCTTATTATATAATAAATTAAAAAGCTGTAACAATAGAAAAATTGTAATAATGGAAAACTATATAAGTATACAAACGGTAGCCTATAGTCGGTCACACATATCCTTCATTTGAGTTATTCCTCAAGTTGGGTAAAAACACTGTAAACGTTGATTCGATATAAGAATCTGAAAACCAGATGAGGGATATGCAGGGACCAAAAAACCAAAGGAGAAAAGAAAATGGCAAAACCAATAACGCATAAGTTTCCGGCGTCGAGTATCATAAAAAGGCAAAATTGGCAAAGCAGGACAACTAAAAAGGATTAAATCACAACACAGAATGATTTATAATAATAGATTGTAATAAAGAGAAAAAGATAAAGAAGGATAAGAAAAGACAAGTGATGAATATGGGAATTACAAATGAAGATATATTAAGATCCATAGAGGAAAACAAGGTCAGGTTTTTAAGACTCCAATTTGTTGATATTGGCGGAATGGTCAAGAATGTGGGCATTCCTGTATCACAGGCAGAAAAAGCCCTTACATCAGGAATAGCATTTGACGGTTCATCTATCGAGGGATTTGTCAGGATCGAAGAATCTGACATGATCCTGAAACCTGATAATAACACTTATATGATTCTTCCATGGGACGTTAGCGGGGGAAAGGTCGCAAGGATAATATGTGATGTTTACAGGCCGGACGGAAAGCCCTTTGAAGGCGACCCCCGCTATGTCTTAAAGAGAGCCATTGCAGCTGCTGCCAAAAAAGGTTTTGTAATGAACACAGGGCCTGAGCTTGAATTCTTTTTCTTCAAGAGAAAAGACGGACAGGCAACAGTTATCCCCCATGACTTTGGTGGCTATTTTGATTTTCCCCCGATAGACCAGGCCGAAAATATCCGGCAGGATATTGTAGTAGCCCTTGAGAACATGGGATTCAACATCGAAGCTTCCCATCACGAAGTTTCTATCGGGCAGCATGAGATAGATTTCAAATACAGCGATGCATTAAAGACAGCGGATAATGTCATTACCTTCAAGTTCGTAACCAAGACGATCGCGCAGAAAAATGATTTGCATGCGTCTTTTATGCCAAAACCTGTCTTTGGAATAAATGGTTCAGGTATGCATACAAATATTTCCCTCTTTAAGAATGGAAAAAATGCATTCTATGATGAATCAGACAATATGCAGGTCAGCGATACTTTAAGATATTTCATTGGCGGTCTGAAAAAACACGTCAAATCCTTCACTGCAGTCACAAATCCTATAGTGAACAGTTATAAGAGGATCGTCCCGGGTTATGAGGCGCCAGTATATATTGCATGGTCAGGGGCCAACCGCTCATCCATGATACGAATACCGGCAGCAAGAGGAATGAGCACACGCGTTGAACTAAGAAGTCCTGACCCGTCCTGCAACCCATATCTATCATTTGCAGTAATACTGATGGCTGGACTTGATGGTATTGATAATAAGATCGACCCGGGTGAGCCGACAACACTTAACCTGTTCCATCTTAATGATGAAGAACGAATGAAAAACGGGATCGAATCACTCCCCGGAAGTCTTAAGGAAGCGCTGGATAACCTGGAAACCGACAGCATCATAAAAGATGCACTCGGAGAACATGTCTACCAGGATTTCATGAGACTTGGAAGGGCAGAATGGGATGCATACAGGATAAGCGTACATGGCTGGGAAATTGAGCGCTACCTGAATATTATATAACCAGGCAACATATAAAGACAAAATGAACACAACAACTATAGACTCAATGGTTCAAAGAAAACTCATAGAGATACTGCGGATACTACATGAGAACCAGGATCCTATAGGGGCACGGCTAATTGCCGACAGGATGAATGACCGCGGATACCCCATAGGAGAAAGGGGTGTCCGTTATCACCTTCGCATCCTTGATGAGCGCGGTCTCACCAAGCGCCAGGGCTATGACGGAAGGACCATCACCGAGCGCGGGACAAAGGAACTTGAAAATGCACTTGTCGGGGACAGGATGGGTTTTATCATAACAAGAATTGAGAAACTCATTTACGATACTACTTTCGATCTTAAGACCGGGCAGGGAAATGTGATCATCAATACATCGATAATCGATAAAAAAGATATTGATGAAACACTTGAGATCATGCAGCATGTGATAAAAGAAGGTTATTGTTTCAGTCCTTTTGTAAAAATAATGGAGGAAGGGAGTCCCAATTATGATATCAATATCCCTGAAGGCAAAATTGGAATTGCCACCATGTGCAGCATAACGATCGACGGGATTTTGCTAAAAAATGGTATTCCTGTAACCCCTAAATATGGCGGATTGCTGGATGTGAATAACAGGAAGCCAACAGGTTTTGAGGATATCATTGTTTATAATGGCACATCTATTGACCCTATGAAAATCTTTATCTCAAAGAAAATGACACATGTGCTTGATGCGGTAGATACGGGTTCGGGGAGTCTTCTTGCAAACCTTCGTGAGATCCCGATGTCATCTGTTCTGGAGGCTCAAAAAATTTTGAAATCTGCAATGAGCATGGGGATAGCGGATATTACACAGATCGGGGAACCCGGGATGTCGGTGCTCAAAGCGCCTGTTGATTCGGGAAAAGTCGGGGTCGTAGTATATGCGGGGACAAATATCATGGCAGCCGTTGAGGAAAGCGGGATCAATGTGGCAACATTCCCGATATCAACGATTATGGATTTCAAGGAATTGAAAGCGCTTTGAGGATCGAGTAGTGCAATAATAAGAACGAGTCAATATTATCCACATATTTTAATAATTACCTCCCGAAACCTATTTATAGCAAATGTTTCAACAATTGTATGGAGTATCTATCTCCACAGGTGGAATTATGGAAAAAAATGTTGGAACTATTGACCGTATTGTAAGAGTTGTTATCGGGATAATCCTGTTGTATGCAGCTGCGACAGGTATGGTTTCGGGAATTTGGATGTACGTGGCCGGGATTCTTGGCATTGTGATGCTGGCTGCTGCAGCGCTTGCCTACTGCCCTCTGTATCCGGCAATGAAAATAAATACTACATCAAAGTCAAAATAAACAATTTTTTTCTTTTTTTATCTTTCACATATTGATACTGCGCAAGTATTTATGTTAAAAAAACGCATTCGACACATATGAAAATGAATGCGCAGATCAAAGCTGAACTCATTTCTATCGGGGCAATTGATATTGATCCATCTATTCTTGGAAGGCTGACCATCCCAACGGCAGGACCGGGGGCCGGAGGCAAGGCTTTTTTCTTCAATTCCGGCGGTCATCGTGTGCGGCTCGTGGTGGATGAAGGCTCACCTCTACGCGCAATTAAAGATAATGGCGAGATCGTGATCATAAAAGGCGGGAAAGAGTTCGTGAGAGGAACGATCGAGGAAGAACTCATACACTGCCCGGAGCAGGCATATATTACAATGAGTGAGCGCTGCATTTATGATTGCAAATTCTGCCCTGTCCCGAAACTGAATGGAAAGGTCAAATCTTCAGAAGAATTGCTGGCGCTTGTCGAAGAAGCATTCAAATTGGGGAAGATGAAAGGAATTTCTATAACATCAGGGGTCGAAGTGTCACCTGAAAAAGAAGTTGAACGCGCTGCCGATTTGGTCAGTAAATTGAAGAAATACAATGTCACCATAGGTGTTTCTGTCTATCCAACAAAGGACTCATCCCGCATCCTGAAAGAAGCGGGAGCAAGTGAAGTCAAATACAATGTTGAGACCATGGACAGGGAACTTTATGAGAAATACTGCAAGAAGCCACCTCTTGATTTTACGCTCGAATGCCTGAAGGATGCTGTCAAAATATTCGGAAAAAACAATGTTTTTACCAACTTCATTGCGGGGCTGGGAGAGACCGATGAAACAATTGAAACGAATTATGAGATACTTGCGAAAATGGGCGTGATCCCGATAATACGCGCCGTTGGCGTGCATCCCCTGCGCTTTGGTGAACTGGAAGCAGAGAGACCAACAGCCCAAAGGCTGCTAAAACTTGCGAAAATGTCACGCAGGATACTTGATAAATACGGGCTTGATGCAAGTAAGGCAAAGACCATGTGCCTGCCGTGTACGGGGTGTGACCTGAATCCGCATGTGGATTTATGATTGAGGAAAGAATTCCTATATTTCAAGAAGTTTTGTTATGAGCATCTCTGGGCGCCAGGCTGTTACTATGGTTCTGTAGGGAATGGGATGTTGTAAGTAAATACATTGAAACACAGGATTTACATCAATCCAAAAACGCTAGCTATAGGCCGTGTAATTAAGTCTGGGGTTTGTGACTGCTACGACAGAGCCCCATAATAATTCATTCTACCCAAGATTGTTGGTTAATGGCATCCATTAGGGAGAATATAACTGGACGGAGTTCTCCAACAACAAGATCAAAACCAACCTCTGGGCATTCTGAGTCACTTACTTGACGATTTGCCTCCTCGATGCACCAAATTCTAAGTTCTGATGGCATGCCGCGTGAAGCACCAATCAACTTTGGAAATGTTGCCTTTTCAGATGGATTTGAGTTATTCTGCAAATGCTTTATCAGCATTGCTGAGAAATTATCATCTGCCTGAAGTCTACGGAGGATGGGACGAGTGATTAACTGTGAATAATTTCGGTGAATGCGCTCATAATTTGATAACAATTTTAAGAGGGCCTTAAATATAAACTCACTTGAACTCTTTCGACAAATAAGTTGAAAATATGTAGCAAAAGATAAGGGTCGTTTCTGTCTTGTTACAATTTCAAAAATGCTATTTAATTCTTCACTTTCTGGCCAACCTTCACAGAGTGTAAGAATTAATTTCTCATCAGCATGATCTTTTGGACTTCCAGACATTAAGTGTGTTAATACATCACAATCCCCACCAAAATTCTTACTTATTAGTTCAGCTGCAACTACTGATTCATTCCATGAGAAATCGTTTCGATGATCTCCAATACAAAGTATTTTTAAGCAATATTCGAGAAGGATAGGACTTTTAGGACGTACTCTACTGAGAAAACGCAATATATTAGGTTTCGCATTTTGTTCGTTCCTACTTTCCAAAAAATGAAGCATTTCATTGCGAGGAGATGGGTATTCATCAGCAAACTGGCAAAGTTCGTCCCAAAGATTTAATATGTCATAATTTGGCTTATTAAGCATTTTCCACAGTTCTTTACCGAAAGCAACCTTGATATCATCCCAATTTTGTAGAATATATCTCAATAGAGGAACATTTGGTGAAAGACTATTAATAATTGAAATAGCACAAGGTTCACTTTTTCCGATTGCCTCTTCAAAATTAATCATTACATCTAAGCGGCCTAATATTGCCAAACCACAGAACGCAGCTTGTTGGCGTTCCTCGTGGTCAAATCCATAACATCCAATACTTTGTGATAAGTATTCTATCGCAGACTTCATATCCTGATTCAATGCTTTTAATCGCATATGATAGCTAATTGAGGCTTGCGTTTTAATCTCTTTATCTGGCTCATAATCATAAAGCCTTAATAAAGACATTGCGAACGTATCATCAACACTCTTATCCTTCAAGTATGCTACAATAACTCCACGAAGCTGAGTGGGCAGGGGGCATGCAATTTCAATGATTTTTTTTCGCAACTCTTCATCATTTCCAAAGGTCCACGCCACAGCCGCATAACTACCATCTCGTTTTAAAACCTCTTGTTTTGCAAAATCTTTTACACGCAGATCTGATGAATAGCATGCTATTAAACGGGCTATTATAGTATCTCTTTGCAATCCTTTTAGATCAGATAGTATGCTCAAGACAATATCGACAACTTCGGTATCACCCTGTGTATTTCCCAGAGTTTGTAGGCCAATCATTACGAAATCATGACGTGCGCATTCAGGATCTCGAAGTAATTCAATAAGCCTGCTCCGGCATATACTCTTATTTTCGATAATCTGCGGAAGCAGATGTCCAATCCGAGATGCCTCAGATGCCGAACCGAATGCGAATTTAGTTAATCTATCGGCAACCTCAATATCTTGCATTCCCCAACCTTCTATTAGCGCTCCTGCTGGCCAATGAGGAATAGATGAGTTGAGTGATGATAGTAGTTTTTGTTTAGCCTTTGGTGTGCGTCCTACTAATGCAGCCATAGCAACTGCAGGTTCATGAAATTCTTGTTTTGGTAGCCATTCTTCGATTGCCATGATGATCCTAGGATGGTCTTTGAAGTTCTTGGCCAATAAACTCCAAGGATCATGATAGTGCATTGAAATAAATGGATATTTCTCGTTCTTAATCTGATTGATGCAGAACTCAGCTACTTCTTCATCTTGTGCATAATCATCAAGTAAAATTCTGAGAGCATATTCTCTATCTAGATTGATTTTATCTCGTCCAGCTTCCTTTAAAGCATCGAAGCAAGCTTTCTTAGTTTCGGATGAGTTTGGCCATCCCCTCATAAGTGCCGATGCTACATCATTTTTCCACTGATAATCTAGGTTTGTACTCCATGAACCAATATGAATCAATTCTTTCCAATCCTCTTCAGTTTGGCAATTTCTTTGTATCCTACCTAAGATTGCGAGTAAACGCAATTCTGGACTCATTGAGCGTCGAGCTACTTCCAAAATATGTTCGATATTTTCATGATTTGGCCAACCCCGCAACAAAGCTTCAATTGCCGCAGCCCTTGTTTTTGATTCTACAGCATTTTGGGCAATCCAAGAAATACGATTACCAATTTCTGAATCACTAGCTGCAAGATCAGCTATAGCACTTGCTGCAGCTCGTTTGTTATCAGATTCTTCATCGTGTATACCTTTCCACAAGCATTCGATAACTTCAGCATCTCTTGGCCATTTAGCCATAGCACTGAAGATTCCCTCTCGCCATCTTGCTCTGCAAGGAAACCAATTTTTAAGCTTTAACTTAACCAACTCTTTTACTTTTATAGAACGCAATCCATTCAGGATTTGCTTAAGGAGAAGCTCACGTTGAGGCATCCATGACCCCAGTTCAACTTGTTCGAATGACTCTCGTGCAAGTTCTCTGACAATGCCGACCGGGCAATTAAATTCGCCGAAAGCAGTTTCACATAGCAAGAGATCGATAGTGTAGCAGTCTATTGGATTAACAATCCTCCTTTTTTTTCGAATACATTCAATAAACTGTTTAGTGTCTTCTGCACGTTTGGTGATGTAGAATAATACTAGAATGATTTGACGCCACTGTGGGCTGGCACAGTGCATCTCTACGATTGATAATTGTTCGGCTAAAGGTAAACGAGATAGATGATATGCTGACAAATATTCCTGAAATACACGGTGAAAGAAACCAACATCTTTAGGAGACCGTTTCACAAGGATACCTATAAAGTTTTCACCTACCTCTAAAATTTTTCGGGTAAATTGATAAGCTTCACGTTGCTCAAAGCCTAATCCAAAATCATCATCTTTAATAAATTTCTCTACAATAATTATTGCTTCATTTTGATCTATCGATCCTTCTCCAAACTTCTCTTGGATTTGATAAGCTAAAAGTCCAAAAATTTTCTTAATATCGTCATCATTAAGTTCGATTGAATCGGTTGTTAGAGATGCAGCCCTTCTTCTTCTTTGCGGATGTGTAGAGATTAGATGCTCTATAAGTGATTCGTAGGCTTTGAATCGACTTTGTGGAAGACTAGCATTATTAAATCTATGATAAATAAGTAGGCAAAGAAGTAGAGGTATTTTCGATAATTCTCGAAGGTCTGGTGACATTTGCAGTTCATCGAAAAAAACTTCGCTTTCAGCATCGGCTTGTCGTATAACTTCAGACTCTTCAATTGTCGAACTTTGATTTAGGTTCTTTATTCTATAGATGAACCAAATCTTCGATAACTGCTTTTGCTGCTCTTCAGAAAAATCACTTAGCTCTCCTAATTTCCATCCTATTTCTTGCATTCCAAGGCGATCAAAACCATGTGGTCTACTTGTTATTATTGCTGGAACATCACGTTGCTTTATGAAAACCTTAAGCTGGTCCAAGGCTATTTTTGCAGCTGACTCATTTGTCCACTCATCCAGACCATCCACGAGTAATAAGAGTCTCTCATCTTCTAAGGCTTGTTCAAATAAGGGCCAAAGCCGCTCTTCATTCCAATTTTTTAACCAATTGTGAACTAACTCACTCAGTGAACAAGTAGGAGTTGTTTGGTTTGAGATTAATTTTGTCCATAAAGCAAACGGCACCCAAACAGGAAGAAATATGCCCCATTTTTGTGAGAGCAAAGTCAATCGTGGCGATTCATGTAATAGGTCGATAGCTATGAAACGCAATAGTGTACTTTTTCCACTTCCTGGTCCTCCAAGAATAATGTTGTGTTTTGCTATTGATAGCCACTTTTCAACCGATTGTCTTTTCTGATACGTAGAAGTTGATCGTGGCACTATAATTTTTTGTCTACTGCTTTCAAAAGCCTCATTTTCAAATTGGCTGCTCCCTAATTTGTCCTCATACTTTTCAGTTTCTGGCCTTCCTTCAGAATAAGGAGGTGTAATTAATCGTCGTTCGTAAATGTCAGGAATAACATATCTCTCCTCCAATGGCAAAACGTTGAGTTCACTCGTCGCGGTTATTGGCAAGCCAGGATCAAAAGTATTAAATACGTTCCTATAAAACGTTGCACACTTTTTTCGAAAATCAATAACATCTTTAATTTCTAATCTATTTTTCAATTCTTTTGCTTGCACTTCACCACAAAATGCGCTTACCCACGCTCTACCGAAAAAATCATCAACAAGTTTTGGAAGGTCTTTCAATTTTATGGATAGTTGATGACTATCCCAGGAAACCACTGTTATTCCCTTTTCTTTAAGTAGAGCTTGTTGTGATTCTAGTTCCTCCGCTCTATCTGTTGGAACTAGGCTTTCTTTTGTACATAAAATGAAAGTGTCTGTCTTGCCGACCCATTCTCCCTCTAAAAATTTCAAAACTGCGTTTCTGATCTTTGTGGGTCCAAAATCATTAACACGCTTGCATTGGTAGACCCAATATTTATCAGCGAACTTTTTTCGTGCGTAGATGTCGATACCCTCTTGCTTTTGACCACGTATACCATAAAGCTGACAGTGTTCAACGTTGGCTTCTAATCGTGCCATGCGTAGGCACAATCTCTCAAAATCTTCCCAACTAAGCTCACCAAATGGAAGCTCTTGCTTTCGAGTTTCTACAGGAGGATTAACCTGAGATAGGGGGGGAGTTTCAAGCCATGATGGAATAGAAGTGTCAATTTGTGTGCTCATTTTGTGGTTATCTATTTGTGAAAAGATGGATTTATTTCGGTTAATGATTTATGTTATCTCCTGTTATATTACTTTTCGTTTATCCTCCCAAGTTAATGTAAATTCTTTTCCTATCCATTCATTCAGAACCGAAGAAGGACAAAAATAGAATATACTATTAACAATTCTCCGTTACTGCGGGTAAACCGAACTCTCATGCACCCAAAAGGTGATAGAAAGCCAAAATAACTTTCATATAGTGTAAAATTGGTGCATATGATGGGTATTGATTGATACATGAATTATATTTAGGATTTTCGATGAATCTAAATAGTATTGAGTTATGCTAAACTGTGGATAATTTCGAAGCAAGCTCAGTTAAAGAAGGTGAAGTAAAAATGTATCGTTTCCTTGTAGTGATTGAAAAGGCAAATAAGAACTATTCGGCATATTCACCGGATTTACCGGGATGTGTGGCTACAGGCGCCACCCGTGAAGAAGCTGAGAATAATATGTATGAAGCTATTGAAATGCATATACAGGGATTACTGGAGGATAAATTTCCTATTCCAGAATCAAAGTCATTTGCGGAGTACATAGCTGTTGCTGAAAAATCAGGTGTGGAGCAAACGGCTTAATGACCAGCTCATATCCCAAAATATTTCTTTCTCTATTGAATTTCTGTAGCTGAATGGATTCTGAAAAAATGGAACCGCAGATGAACGCAGATGAACGCAGATTAAATGTTTCGTATCAAGAAAAATCCAGGCTATTCAGCAGTTTAAGGATTGAAGAGCTAAGAATACCACACATAGAGCTTGATTTGATACAGGCGCAACTGGAAGAAAATAAACCATACGAAGCCTGCGGTGTTCTCATTGGAACTATTGATGGAATGACCGCGCATGTCGAAAAAGCGCTTCCCATAACAAATGTTAAGCGGACGCATAGGAGTTTTGAGCTTGACCCGAAAGAGCATTATAATGCCTGGAATGAGGCCGAAAAGAACGGCAAGGAAATAGTCGGAGTTTATCACACACATCCTGCCTCTCGCGCTGATCCCTCTCATTGGGACGAGGAGACAATGGAAAATGCCCCCTCAGTGTGGCTTATCGCAGGCGCTGATGGGATGAGGGCGTATGTGTGGGAGAATGGTTTGAAAACGGTAAAAATAACAGAGACATAGGCGTTCTCCATAGAGGGAAACTATTTGAATTAATTTCCCTATAGATAATACCATGATAAAACGGGACATGTGGATAGGGATAATAAAAGATTTCTCCGAATAGGGCTTTCATCACAAATGACTGTAACTCTTTTTGAATGTCCTCTTGCATTTACAATATGATTCTATTTTTCAAACTTCATACGAATAGTTGTTCTGCAAGCCTCATAAAGATGTATTTATTTTTTTTCTGTTCATCTGAGTCAGGTTTATCAATTTCTTTTCCAGAGAAAACTGCTTTTATTGATTTCGTACTTTTTTCGGGAGTATCTAACATGAATCCTCAATATATGTCACTTATTTTTAATTCAACAATGTTGAAAAAGATATTAAAGATTCATGCGTCAAAAAATTAATATAATAATTATTATTATCCTCTATTGACTTCTGTTTTTATGCTTCCCAGATAGGAAATAAAGGAATTTTGTGGGCTTTATTTCATCGCCTTTTCCAGCCCTTCCATCGCGATCTGGTTTAGCTCTCTTGCCCTTTCCTCTGTTTTTCCCTCAGAGAAAATCCGCACTTTTGGCTCTGTCCCGCTGGCTCTGACGGGATTTTTTGTATCAGCCTATCAAGTATCGCATCTGTATTCGTGCCTACGGGCAGTGTCTTTGCATCCTTTATCTGGTGATATTTCGGTCTGGCTGATGGCATGTGTGGTGGGCAGAGGGCGTATGTGTGGGAGAATGGTTTGAAATCGGTTAAAAATAATAGAGGTATAGCGTTCTCCCTGGAGGGAAACAATTTGGATTAGTTTCCCTATAACCTTTTTTCTATCATGGCCGCAGGGATTTGAAATCCCTTAAATCAAAAGCCAGATAACCTTTTTCCCTGAGCTTTTCTTTGCCTTCAATACTTTTCCCGATGATCCCAAAATATTCCACTCTGTCTTTGACTTCCCACAGAACAAATTTTGATTTCTTTTTTAAGATATCCAGAATTTTCTGGGCTTCACTGGACTTTAGCTCCTGCCACTTGCACTCAATAAAAAGACTTTCCTTTGAGGTTTCATTCAGGGCAAGAAGGTCGATTTCCACTGCTTTTTTTCCATCCTCGCCAGGAAAACTGCCCCACCATCTGCCTATTTTATCAAATCTGAATGGAAGAGAGCCTGCATAATTTCGTTTTACACAAAAATCTTTTGATATGTTCTCGAAAGCTCCTCCTACAAATGCCCCATAATTCTGTGAGAATATGTTTTTTAATTCATCCTCTCTCCCCTGCTCGTAGTAGGATTCATAGCGTTTAATAAATGCGAACCAGAATCTCAGAAAATTATCATTCAATCTGTATATCCCAAGTCTCGATTTTCGGGGATCTTCAGTGATCGGTGTTTCTCTTCGAACAAGCTCATATTCATTTCGCAGGGTGTCAAGATGTCTTGAGGCTGTTCCACTTTTCCCCTCAAATATATTTGCTATTTCACCAACAGTGGTCTTGCCGGAAGCAATGGCTTCAAGTATCGAAAAGTAGATTTTGTATTCCCCGCCGAACTCGCTTATCAAAACAGATTTTCCTTCATCTTTCAAAACAGGCATTCTCTGGTCGAAAAACATAGCATTCATGGCATTTTCGAAATCAAGTGTTTTGAATCGGTCTATATATTCATAATATTTCGGCACGCCGCCAAAAACTGCATAGAACTTGATCATTTCCGAAATATCCTTAATGCCAATATCAGAAAGCATCTGCATTACCGTGCTTATGTCCAGAGGAGGAAGTTTCATCATAATATCGGCGCGACCGTATAGAGGGTAAGAATAATCACCAAGTATTTTTTTCATCATGGAAAAACTTGAACCGCTTACCAGAACGGATACATTTTTCGCTTTATGTTTATACTCATCGATCAATTTCTGGAAATCTGAGTAGATGCTCTTTTCCATATAATAAAAATTCTGGAACTCATCAAAAAAAACATATTTTTTTGTATCAAATAGATACCTAAGCAAGTCTTGTACACTCGTGAACTTTGGTATTTTTTCGCTTTGCGAAAGCTCATCAAGGAATAAATCCACGGTTTTATCCTTCGGCACGAAAACATAAGCATACTCTTTACCTGCCAAGAACTCCTGGACAAGTCTGGTTTTACCAATCCTGCGCCGCCCGTAGATGACTATGAACTTAAAACCCCCGGAGGATGTGAGTTTGTCCAGGAGAGAGAGTTCTTCCAGGCGGTCGTAGAATTTGAAATCAGTATACATGGTATGTAATATACATGTTATGTATACTAATAGTTTATGCTACCATCGCCCTCTCCAACCCCTCCATCGCGACCTTATTCAACCTCTCCGCAATATCTTCTGTCTTTCCTTCTGAAAAAATCCTCACCTTTGGTTCTGTACCGCTTGCCCTCACAAGGAACCAGCCGTCTGCGTAATCCACGCGCACACCATCCATATCAGAGATCCTGTCATAATCTTTTGGTATCTCGGACTTTAACCTCTCAAGTATCGCATCTGTATTCGTACCTGCGGGCAGTGTCTTTGCATCCTTTATCTGGTGATATTTAGGATAAGTTGCAACGAGTTCTGAAAAAGTCATTTTTTCCTTCGATAAGATCCCTGCCATAACTCCGGCAAGCATCGGTCCCTCGCGGCTCCATTCGATCAGCACTGAGCCATGCTCTTCAAGGCCAACCTGCGCGCCGCATAAGAGTTTTGCCTGCGCCAGGTACGGCTCGCCAACAGGTGTAAAGATCACTTCGGCGCCAAGGCTTCCGGCGACATCTTTTATGAGATTTGAGAATGCGATCGTCACAGCGATCTTTTTATGTTTATCTTTACATTGCCTCAGTAAATGGTCGGCTAATATTGCAGCAGTTACATCTCCCTGTACGAATTTCCCATTCTCATCCACAAATGCGGTCCTGTCGCCATCACCATCATGTGCTACTCCCATATCAGCGCCTTCCTCTACCACAAGTTTCTTGAGTTTTTCAAGATTTGCATCTGTGGGTTCAGGATTTCTTTCCCTGAACATGCCGTCATATTTACAATTGAATCTTACCACTTCAAAACCCATTGCTTCAAGCGTTTCCGGTGTCACAGTTGATGCCGATCCACCCCCGCCATCGACCACAATTTTCATTGGCGCTACCGGGAACATTTTTTTGACATACTGGATAATATGGGCGCGATACCTGTCGCTTGCCCCTGTGTCATTCAATCGTTTCCCTTTTTTTGCATGAAGTTTTAAGTCCCCAAAATATATTTTCTCAAGAGCAAGGTCTTCTTCAGGTGAAAAACCCATGCCGATTTTATTTAAACATTTCATGCCATTATATTCAGGAGGATTATGCGATGCCGTTATCATTACACCCGCATCAGCCTGCCTTCCCACTTCCAGGGATAGCGTGTTCGGGGTAATGATACCCAGAGTTAGCGCATTGCAACCCTGTTCAATTATCCCTTCGATGAGTGCTTCTTCAAGCATGGGTGACGAGATCCTCGGGTCTTTTCCTATTGCTATTGTTTTCCCGGCGCCCAGATAATCGGCAAGAGCCGCGCCTGTACGTTTTGCTTTTTCGTCCCCCATCCCTTCATTGACAACACCACGGAACCCGAATGTTCCGAATAATTTCTTAAGTTTACGGATCTTTTTATATTCATCAAATTTCGAAGTAAAATTTTCGCATGACATGCATTCGAATTTGTTTTGAATATATTAAATACTTTGATAATTTAATTAGGTAATAACTCTGGTTAGTTATTATCATAAAATACATAACAAGAATAATTATGAACGAAATACAAAATAATATAAATAATATTAAAAAAATTATCGATTCCAATAGGGATATTTCAATTCTTGCAGTTACAAAAACAAGAACCTTGGATGAAATAAATCTTGCAATTGATGGAGGGATATTAAACATAGGCGAGAACTATGTGGAAGAGGCTTATGAAAAATATCCATATATAACTTCAGTTAATGTAAAAAAACATTTCATCGGGCATCTACAAAGTAATAAAGCTAAAAGAGCTGTTGAAATATTTGATGTAATTCAAACCATTGATTCAATAAAACTCCTGGAAAAGATCGATAGCTTAGGCAAGAAAATAGATGTTATGTTCCAGGTAAATACTTCTTCGGATTCTAATTATCATGGAATTTATTTTGACGAATTTGATGATTTTTACAAAAATGTCCTGGAATTACAACTTAAAAATGTGAATATTACAGGCCTTATGACCATTGCATCAAAGGATGATCCCAGGACTTGTTTTAAAAGACTTTTTAATATTAAACAAAAAACAAAACTTGATGTATTGTCTATGGGAATGAGTCATGATTATGAAATAGCAATTGAAGAAGGCGCGACAATGATCAGGTTAGGAACTAAAATATTTGGAAATCGAAAAATCAATAAATAATGAATAAATTAGATGTTTCAACAATGATTTTAACAATGACTTTTAACAATGATCTTTAACAATGATTTTTAACAATGCTCTTATAATCTTTTGAGTATATGGAGAATTTGATGGAAGAGCTCTCAACGATAATAGAAAAAGTACAGTCATCGGAGGAACTTGATTTTGATGACGGTTTGCTTCTTATGAGATCAAGGAACCTGTCAGTTATCGGTGCACTTGCGGACAATGTCCGGAAAAAAACAGTTGGCGACCAGGTCATGTTCGTTACGAACTGCCATATTAATTATAGTAATGTATGCAACTCAAAATGTAAATTTTGCGCATATTTCAGGGAAGAAGGGCAAAACGGGGCTTTCACACTGGGTATTGATGAGATAATGGAAAAGGCAAAAAAAGCTAAAAATAGTGGGGCAACTGAACTCCATATCGTTGGATCACTTAATCCCAAACTGCCATTTGATTACTACGAGGATATCCTTATAAATATCCATGAAAAATATCCTGCCTTTTCTTTGAAAGCATATACCGCTGTTGAGATCGCACATCTATCCCGGATATCCGGGATGACTGTAAGGGAAGTATTATTGCGCCTTAAGAAAGCCGGGCTCACAGGTCTTCCTGGAGGCGGGGGAGAGATATTCAATGAAAAAACAAGAAAACAGGTATGTCCTGATAAAATTAGCGGCGAAAAATGGCTTGAAGTCATGGAAACTGCACACGGGCTGGGAATAAAAAGCAATGCTACGATGCTTTACGGTCATATCGAGACCCATGAGGACATTGTAGATCATATCCTGAGATTAAGGGAATTGCAGAAAAAAACACACGGGTTCCAGGCATTCATACCATTAAGATTCCATCCCGACAATACTTATCTTTCGAAAAACGGGATCGTGACAGAAGGTCCAACGGGATTTGATGACCTTAAAACGATCGCTGTAGCGCGTCTTTTATTGAATGGACATATCAATAACATAAAAAGTTACTGGGTAATGCTGGGCGAAAAAATGTCACAGATCGCCCTTTCCTATGGCGCTAACGATATCGACGGCACGGTCATGGAAGAGCGCATCACTCATGCAGCAGGAGGCGCTGCGCCTGAATATATGCCAAAGGACAGGCTCATTTATTTGATCAGGAATGCGGGGAGGATACCGGTTGAGAGGACTTCCAATTATGAAATTATCAGGGAGTATTAGGAAATATTTACAGTCCTGTACTACAATTCGAAACCAGGGAAATATATGTTGAATGTAACCGTATATTCAAAAAAAGAATGTCATTTATGCGAGATCGCAAAAGAGGAACTTAAGGCTATCAGGCGTGAATTTGATTTTACCACAAAGGAAGTAGATATTGAAAAAGACACAATTTCTTATGAAAAATTCAAGCACCAGATACCAGTTGTGGAAGTGGATGGGGAGATCATCTCAAGTGGAAGATTGAACGCGAAAAAATTAATAGCCTTGCTTAAGCATCAACTTCAATGAATATTGGTACAATCCCTATTATTGCACCCAGGCCAAAAAAAAACAGGGCAAAATAATAATTGCCCTTTGATACATTATCTATACTCACAGCGAGCAGTATCAGGCCAATGAATTTAGATAATGTATCTATCTTATTATGTTTTGATCTTGGTAGTTTCATCAATGGTGGACAATACTAAAGTATGTGAAATACAGAATTCCAATGAGTGCTATAACACCCATGGCAACTGCAAATTTTCTTTTCCTGATATCACTTGACGGATTCCTGTCTATGAAGGGCACCATAAAGAGAAGACCATACCACAATACCATAGGTAAAGTAACACCGATCACTTTCGCTTCTATTGGCCCGATATTCCAGGTCCAGAATTTGAGGAATCCGAAGACATAAAGGAAATACCATTCGGGATAGATAGGAGTTGGTGTATCGAACGGATCAGCCGGTTTTAGAAGACCTGCCGGGTAAAGTGAAGCCATCAATATGAGGCTTCCTGCAATGAGGCACATCACAACTACTTCACGAAGCAGGAAATGCGGGAAAAACGGAAGTCCGCGTATCCTGACAGGTTCATGTCTTTCTTCGTCTACCTCATGTTTTTCAATTTCGATCAATGACATATTAGAGCCTCCCTGAAATTCCCTGTATCCTGACCATGGCAAAATGCAGTATCAGGAGAATTGCAATGGTTAAGGGTAGGATCATTACATGTATGGCAAAGAAACGTGTCATTGTCTCAGCGCCGATGTCTGTCCCTCCTACCAGTATTAAGGAAATATATTGCCCTATGACCGGTATCGATCCTGCGATCCCTGTTCCTATTTTTGTTGCCCAGAACGCAAGCTGGTCCCATGGCAGCAGGTATCCTGAAAAACCAAAAGTAGTGGTGATCAAAAGGAGTGTTACACCAACAACCCAGTTCAATTCCCGCGGTTTCTTATATGCGCCCATAAAGTAAATCCTCATCATATGAAGCATTACTGCGGCGATCATTGTGTTTGCGGCCCAGTGATGGATGCTTCGTATCAGGCTTCCCATAGGAACTGCGGTCATGATATGTTCAACGCTCTTATAGGCTTCCAGTGGTGTGGGCTTATAATACATTGCCAGGAATATGCCCGTGCCAACAAGTATCAGGAAACACAGAAAAGCAATTCCTCCAAGACAATATAACGGATTTGTTACTGCATACTCCGGGGCAGGATGCTTGATTATCGGGGTGAGTAGTTCTTTTAACTTAAACCTCTCATCGAACCATTTGAATATCTTATCTTCAAGATTCATATTATCACCTCACGCAGCTCCGGCATAGAATGAAATGGTCTTCACATATGCAGGATCTTTCCATTTAAGGGCATATACCGCTCCTTCTTTCACGACTACATCAATTGCCGGTAAAGGAGATGGTGGGGGTCCTGATATTACAGCGCCTGTATTCGGGTCGAACTTTCCAAGATGGCATGGGCAGAACAGAATGTTTTCATCTTCCTTCCAGTAAGCGATACATCCAAGATGTGTGCAGACAGACCCGAAAGCCCGAAAACCTGCGGGCATATGAAGGAGTACTGCTGCTTTTCCGTTAAACATAAATTTCCGGACACTTCCTGTTGGCACTTCATCTGCATTTGCGATCTTCATTTCGACGGATTCACCTTTTGCGGCAGTCGCAGGCCAGAGGTATTTCAATATTGATGCCAAGGCACCTCCTGCAAAGAATAATGCAACAAGTCCCATAAAAAGTTCAGTAAGCTTCCTTCTTGTAATTGTAAAAGTTATTTTATCACTCATGTTCTCACTCCAGCGTTGTAACGTATTCGTCTTGCAGCAAACCTTTTACATATAGATATATGATAGCTGCCAGGTCAAACAGGAGATATGCAAGTAACTTTCCTACATCTTCGATGAATTGTCTTGTAGATGCAACCTCTGCATCGCTTGTTAAGATCCTCCAGAAGATCAAACTTGTAATTCCGGCTGCGACAAGTGTCAATAGAATTATCAATGCAAAAGCAACCTGTGACCAGAAACCTTCTTTTTCCGGTCCGTATTCAATTTTCTCAATATGCATGATTCACCTCACAACCTTATTACATAAACTATGGCAAGCACAAGCAGGATAAGTGCCAGCCCTCGCAGTCCTACATCCCATGTTGTCATATGAACTCCTATCTCGATCTCTTTTTCAGGTTCAGGAGTTGGTGTTGCCTTCGGTGTTGGAACATAACCCTGGGTAGAATGATTATGGGTCACATAATAAACACCAACCTCGTTGAGTTGCGGCGGACCATCCCTTGTGTGGCAATATGGACAATTCCTGCTTTCTTTTACTGCATATTCGGGTCTTGCCGAAGTAAAATCGGGTACAAATAGCAGGAGAACTAAGGCGACTAGCAATATGATTACATTTATTCGTTTTTTGTTCATTCTGATTCACCTCTTTATCTTCTGCGTATCAGCAGATATATTGAAATTATTCCTGTAATGGATAATATTGTTCCAAATCCGGGAGTTGAAGGCTTTGCTTGTGGGGGTAACCCCAGGTCTGTTTGTGCTTTCCTGGCAAACATAATACCATTCTCTGTTACATTTTGAAAGTTAGGAAGGTTAAAACTATGCCAGAGTATGGGAAGATTATCCCTGATGGCCAATGCTGAGTCAAGTTCTTTCTGGGCGGCTGTGACGTCTTTTCCCTGCTGTTTTGCCTGTTTAATAGCAGCATCTGCAATCCTTATTTCGTTCTTGAGCATTTCAGCATTGTCTATTGATTTCACAGCTTCGTCAGGAATGTCAGGGGCAATTTTCATGTCAATATTATGACAGCTGCTGCACAGATCCTGGAATTCACTGGAATTCAGCACTTTGAATTCATGTGGATTATGGCATGTATCACATGTAGGGGCCTGTTTTAGCGCCTTTAATCTCTGATAATGTAAGGAATCTTTGAACTGGTTCAATTCATTTGCATGACATTTACCGCATGTTTCAGGCACATTTCTGTAAAAAACGGTACTATTTGTCTGGGAAGAGCGTGAAACTCCCGCATGCGCTGTCTCCTTAATATCAGAATCGGGGTCGCCGCCATGGCAATTGTCGCAAGTGACATTGAACAGGGCATGTTTGGAATTTGTCCATTGCTCATAATTGCTTTTTGCGATCTTATCTAGAGTGGTGGCATGACATTCAAGAGAACAGGCAACATCCCTTTGCAGATGTTTTATCCGAACCTCATTAAGTTGTTTTTCTTGCTCATTGAAAGCTGTAAGTTTTTCATGGCAATCCAGACATGAATTGTCTGCTGCTGATATTGGCACGGCTAATACTGCAAAAATAAACATGAAACCGGCTAACACAATCGTTTTTTTTGTATACATTCAATCACCTTTGTTTCTATATTTAATTTATATGATTATATATCAATGCCGTTTTAACAGATATGCTGCCAGGAGACCTGATACCATCAAGAACACTCCAAATCCTGGCGCTTTTGTCGGAACCGCTGTTCCAGTTTGTTCAGGCATTGCTTTTTCTGCGTTCTGGGCATCTATTAAGCCTTTTTGCACTTCCGTATCAAAGTAAGTCAGGTTGAACCTGTGCCAGACAGAAGGAGTATTTTTAAGTATGGTCTTTGCAGATTCAAGGTCTGCTTCGGCTGCCGTAACATCCTTTCCCATTGCTTTTGCCGCAAGGACAGAACTTCTTGCTTTTGATATCTCATGCTGCAATTCTTTTACAGAAGACAGGGCATTTTCTGCTTTCTTTGGCACTGCAGGATTGATCCCGGTAATTTGATTATGACAATTACTGCAGAAATCCTCAATTTCAGCTGCAGTTAAAACTTTAACACTATGTGCCTGGTGACAGGTGATACATGCGGGCGCTGGTCCTTCCTGATTTGATTCCAATTTCTTGAAATGCTGGGAACTCTTGAATTCATCAAGTTCCGGCGCATGACATTTGCCGCACATTTCGGGAGTATCGGCACGTGAAATGCTTTTATTAGAAATACCCTTATGTGCTTCCTGCTTTAAAACTTTTGACGGGTCCCCCCCATGGCATTTTTCACATGTTACTTCAAATAAGGCGTGTGTGGATATTGACCACATGGCGTAGGTGCTGGCCGTTGATTTATTGAGGTTATCCTCGTGGCAGACTATAGAGCATGAAATACCGCTTTCGAGATGCTTGATACGAATGTCGATGAATTGCCTTTGTGACTCTGAACTAAAAAGCAATTGACGGTGACAGTCAGCACATGTGTTGTTAGGTAAATCCGGTGCTTTTGCTGAGGCAACTTGAATTACCTGCAAAGTGATAAACACAAGAACTATTCCTATAATTACCATTGAATCGTTTTTTTGTCGCATATATGAATACTCCTTTCATTATCATCATTATTGATATTATTAATAATGATGTATAGTTCAATCTAATCTGCAAAATATTTAAACTTATCCTTCAAAAATATTATATTAATTTAAAGATAAAATAATTTCATTCTTTGAGCTCTCGCCGCCTATCGCTCCTGTATTCATCCACAAGCGACTTCAACCATTCTTCTTTTGCCGCCGCCCTGCGCTGTTGAGCTTTCTTATTCCAGTCTTCTATTGCGTTTTTCATTTCATCAGGATCGATCACCGCAAGCTCTTCTGTTGAGTCAAACTGGATATTTACATCCTTTGCCCTTAAAACAGGCACACCAAGGATAAAAAGTTCTTCTTCCGCAGCATGCGACATATCATTGCATATAATGATCGCCCGGACACCAAAGTCAGCTAGCATTTTTGCGGTAATTGTCCCACCACCGCTTGAATCCTTCAACAGGATGATGTCATCTTTTTTTATTCCCACTGTTTCCCGGGTTTTGAGGATGCTGTCTTTAGTAAAAGAAAATATTATCTTCACAGGAAGAACACGGCCGCTTATTTCAAGCCGTCGGACTTTTTTAAGTTTATGGATCCTTTCATTTAATTCAGAAATTTTCCTGTTTTTTTCAGATATCTTGTCCTGCAATCGCTGGATATCCATATTCCGGATTTGCATTGTTTTGTCTTTTTTTAGTTTTTTGTATACATCCGATCGCTGCTTTTTTATCAGCTCTTCTAATTCCCGGATCTTTTCGTCCCTTATACCAAGTTCCTTTTCCAAAAATTCCTGTTTCGTCTTCATTTCATTGATTATATCTTCATATTTCCAGATTGCTTCCCTCAAGTGAAATGCTTCATCATCTCTTTTTTCAGGAACTGCCTGGATATGAGGCTCCCTGGTTTGAGGTCTTGTCAATCCCAATATCACAGTTTCCACGGATTTCCCCCTCACTACCTGTGCTATCGCTTCGCCGGCATCTACTCCCGGAGGTATTTTCTTTTTGATCTGTTCGAACTTATTCTTGTTTTTCCGAAAAAACGATACAGCAGCAGCAATGGCATCACGTTCATGGTTGTTCGAATAGCCATATGGCGTTGCGAATCCGATCTTATCTTCAGCCGAGAGTACCTCAAAAGGAGAGCTTGATACGGAATTAAACGCCCTTCGGATCTTTTCAACCGCATTCGGGGTAGGGAATACATCACTTGCGATAACAAGCGGTCTTCCTTCCTGTGCGATCATTTCAATAACTTCAGGTATCGAAATAGTCCTTGAACTATGGATTTTCCGCAATTCTCCATCAAGTGTCAGAACGGCAATAGCTGTTGTAGTACCAGGGTCGATCCCAACGATGATATAATCTCTTTTTTTCACTTTAAGCGGCTTAAAAACCAGGGAATCGCGTTCTATACCTTTTACACTCACCTGCACATCCCCGTATTTTCCCGAACCGATATGGATCTGGTTTCTTGGTGCATCCACAATGAATTCAGCTTTTGAATATCCTCCGAACCTCTCTGTTATATCCTGGGAAAATGTGAATCCCATGGTTCTTGACAGTCCATTCAGGGAATCTTCGATCTCTCTTGCTCTTTGCCTGACATATCCATGCATTTTACGCCTGTACCTGTTCTGGCTCCATCCCCCCCGGCCGGGCGAGCGGCCCCTGCTGACCTTGATCATAGTTTTATCCTCAAATGCCGATACTTCATAACCTACGCCCATTTGAGCAAGCCGGGCGCATATCAGGGCTTCTGCATTAGGGTCAAACCTGTCAAAGGATAGACCTTCCTGGCGGGCAAGTTTAGTTAGCGGCAAAAGCTGCTCTCCTCCTGTGACCTGGATAAGTTTCGTATTGGGGGGTAATCTCTGGAGAAACGAAATAAGGTCTTGCTTATCCGAAACGATCTCATAGATATTATCAACAGCTATCAACGATGGTTTTTCTTTCCAGGCCATCCGCATGAATTTATGGAGGCTTATCATTTTGTGATGCTCGACATCCCCATTCTTGAGTACCACTACGGCATAAGCTGGTTTTTCTTTTGCACGTAAAGAACCTTTTGCGATGTCTATACCAAAAATTATTTCCGGCATGATTCAGGTTACAATAGTATTAATTAATTCCCCGATATCTCTTTTGATCCTGTATTTACGGTTAAAATATGATAATACATTATCAATATCCCTGTGAAGCAACTCCGTTGCATTCGGATGAGTTGATTTGATGAATTGGGGCCAATCGATGATCTCACACCCGGCAGGATTAACAAAGATATTAAATTCACTCAGGTCACAATGGATGATCCCGAGTCCATATGCTTTTTTTACCTGTGCCAATATCTCATCCAGATACCAGTCAGGTTCATCAAGCCTTGTATGGGCAAGCTGCTGCCCAAGTGCTTTGGACATCACGATCCCATGCCTGTTATGATCTATCGGTTCAGGAACGCTGACTTTTGGATAAAGAGCGACAAGGGCATCATATTCTTTTTTAGCGGCAAGACGCGCAGCATATAACCAGGAAAGATGCCTTCTTTCCCCGATAGTTTCTCTTTTTATCCTGACGTGCCTGAAACTCATTTTTCCTTCCCTGTGGAGTTTAATTATAACATGCCGGTCAATGAGGCCGCCTGTAGCTTCATACACTTCCGATTCTTTTCCCCTTCCGATAATTTCACCCAGGGCATTCACAGATCCCCGCTTGACAAACGCATTCAGTGCAAGCAGGTCGTATGCTTCAAAATATATCCTGTATCCTTCATAAGCCTGGACATTCCTGTGAATAAGCTTTCTTTGCGCCAGATTTGAGAGAATATATTCCACATCCTTGCGGTCAAATGTGGTAAAATTCACGATCTCTTCTATGGGAACCCATTCATGAAATTTCATATTGTTCTCGATTGCAACAAGAACACGAAATTCCTTGTTCGTGATAGATAGAAATATTTCCGGAATATTTTCAAGCATTATTTACTATATGACACTGCTGACTATAAAAAAGGTTAATAAAAAAAAAACAAAAAGAAGGAAAATTACCTTCTCTTTCCTCCGCCTCTTTTATCCCTGGAATCCCGGCCGCGGTCTCTACCGCCAGCGCTGCTTCCTCCTCCGCGACCTCCGCCGGAACCGCCTCTGCCCCCGCCAAATCCTCCTCCTCCGCCATAGCCGCCGCCTCCACCGCCGCTGCCGTACATACTGCCATAACCTCCGCTGCCGCCTCGGCCTCCGCTTCCACCGCTATATCCGCCTGTGCGTCTTGGCCTGTCGGGCATTTCCACATGCTTATCAGACATATTAAGTTCAGTGTTTACTTCAACAACCGGTTCTTCTGACAATAACATCTTCCCGTATTTTCCTATGTTCAATCTCATGGAATTCCTTACTACGGAAATATAGCCATTCTGGATAGAAATACTATCTCCTGCTGCAATTTTGCCGATCTGGTCATCCCATAAGGATAATAAGATGCTTGCTGTTCCATCTGCAACTTTTACTTCACAGACTTGTTTATCACCATATTGTGATTTTATGTCTTTGACCTCTCCTATCTCAATTACTTTTAGAGTGGCGTTAACATTCTTTGAATTCTCGGTCATATCCTTTACATTAAAATTTGTAGGGGTCGTTTCCATTGTAATACCTTGCTTTATTTTAACTTCCTGCATCCCTTTTCTCAGATGTCATTCACCTGTATTTTAAGTTAGAAGAAGTAAATATTAAATTGTAAACGTAGTTCATATACTTTCTGCATAATCAAATAACTGTTAAAATAAATTAATCAATTAATCTAAAAAATACATTAATGTTTAAGAATTACGATCTTAATATGAGTCCCCATGTTTTTTATTTCCAATACCTCATGATGATGTGTCTTGCTCCAGCCCGATATTGTGTCTTTTGCCGTGGGGTCGTCTGTTATTACTTCCAGTTTTTCACCTACGGGTAATGTTTCAAGTTTTTTCTTTGTATGAAATAATACAAAGGGGCATACTTTACCCTGAAGATCAAGGCATTCCATATTGACTATTATGAATGACTGGTATATTAAACTTTTATAAGGTTGGGTGAGTGATAAGCATACGTTAAACAGAATTGCCAATGCGAGAAGCACAGAGGGGAACGGCGCCGGAGCGCCCGTATCTGTTATTTCCGGCGCTGGAGTCGTAGTGGCTCATTTTGATAGAAATCCCTTCACCTTTCTTTGTTTCTCTCCAGTCAAATGAAGATAATTTTCATTAGAAATTACGGATTTTCCTGTTTTTTCCTCAAGCTCTTTCCGTGTATTCTTTGCGATTGTGCCGCCTTCAACAGCAGAATCCTTGCATTCTTCAAATCCCAGGGAATCTTTAGAAATTGTAATATCCGTTGTTGCTTTTTCACCGACCATAGTAAGGATCAACTCCCAGTCCGTCATATGGTCTCTCAGATTCTGGCCATCCCTTTCCAGGCTTTTGAATTCTTTGTATTCACCAACGGTTTTACCAAATGTTGCCTTTGATATCTCATTCGTGAGTATCGCAAAGTCTTTTTTCTCCTGAATTCCCCTTGTTCTCCATTCATCAGTTAAATCCTGCCTGATCGCTATGCCCCTTAGTCTTTTGTCGATCCAATCCTCTGGATAGCCTTTAAGTTCGTAATATTCCTTGACCCTGTCCTGTGCGAGTTCCGGATTTTCTATTTCCTGTATCCTTTCGTATCCGACTTTTGCGAGCCATCTTTTGAAGGGTTCAGCTTTTTTTGAAGGAATGGACTGGATTATCCTGAACATGGATTCGGTGTTGGCGCAGTCGGTTTCGTATTTCTTGCCGTCAGCAGATGGCAATTTCAGTTGTCGACAAAATGTCGATAACTCTATACCGCTCGACTCAGCTTCTCGTTTTTTAAGTCTATACCAGTAATCTTTTGGATCGGCACTTTCAGTCAAAATACTTACAACATCAACAACTGAAAAATACCACTGTTCATCATACCATGTTCTTCTTATTTTAATTCCTTCAAAAACAACAAGCGCTTCTTTTGAGTCCATGTTCATCTCTCGATATAGTAAATTTCTTGCATGGTCAAGATATCAGCAAGGTTAAAAAAGGTTGTTAGAGCGGTGTGAAAGTGATTTTTTGTGTATGATTTCATGTTTTTCTTTAAACGACCCGCATGTTTTTTGATTCATTTTACTTCCTTTTATTGAAATTCTCAACGATCTCTTCAGGGGTCAGAGCATAGTGGTAATCGGTAGAGCTTCGGCTTTTTTCCAGTAATCTTGCGTCAACCTATTTAATGACATTCTTATCAGCATCTTTTGAATTTTCACAACTTTTTTTCGACAGGATGAACAGGATTTACTGGATTTTTTACAATAAAATCTATCCTATCGTCCTGTAATCCTGTCGATAGGCCTTTGTTTTGATAATTTGGTTTGAACCGGG
>CAVWCX010000010.1:0-40440 GCA_963753595.1 Candidatus Methanoperedentaceae archaeon
ATTAATGACCGTTTCAATTCATGTTGTTGAATAAAATTATTTACAATTAGCAGCTTAACTATATTTCATATAACAGAATAATAACAAATCCAAAGTATCAAGCTCAGCTTTGCGATCTTTGCGCCCTGGTATGAAAAAACAACGAACTAATACGAACTGAAACGAACTCAAGCTACCAGAGTTCGTTCGTGTTCGTTTATGTTCGTTGTTTTTTTTCATTTTTATTTATGAATCGGGAGGATTCATGGCCGACTTTGCGGTGAACAATTCACACTTTTAACCGCAAAGAACTCAAAGGACGCAAAGAAGTAAAAATTGTCCCAACATGTAATGTAACGGTCTCTTAATTTATAGACAGGTTCAATTGGGAGAGAGTTTTTCGACCATTGGTTATCACTATTGCATAGGTTTGCATGGATAAAATAACTTGTGCTATATATTCCAACTTACATTTTTTTGCGCCGCTTCGCGCTTGGGCTGTGCGGTTGACGCGCGTTGTTACCGCTATGAACTTCTTTTTATATTATTCCAGATTTTTGTAGTTCTTTTTCAATATCTGATATTAGTTTTTGAACTTTATTGATTATTTCCCCGATGCGCTCTTTGTTAAATTCCACATTTTTGCTTTAATTCATCTTTCAATATGTTCACCTTTGCGTATTTTCTTGTTAAAGATTTTAATATAAATATCTTCCAAAACTTCAATCATATTTTCTGTGTTGAGTTTTTCCATTTCACTTAATACTTTGTATTCATTTAATTTGTTTATTTTAGAAAGAGCATCTTTTCTTGATAAAGCGTCCATTCCTTCCAGTTTGCATACAATAAATGCCATATCTTCAACTACTGCAAAAACTATTTCTTTGGTCAATTCGTAATCTTTGTTGGCGTAATTTCTCATTGCGGCATTTATTCTTTCTTTTATAGATCTGAAATCTTCCAGATCAACAGGTGATTTCATGATCTCTCGCACATGATCTCCACCATAAACTAAAATACCGTTTATCAGCGCAGTTCTTATTAGTTCATTTTTATTAAATTCATTCCTGGATTCATTTGAGTTAAGAAAGTGAACGTTTATATATTCTCCAATAAGTTCATGAATTTCATTAATAACTTCTTTGATCTCTTCGATCTCGTTCTCATTGTCAATAATCACGAGAAGGTCTATATCGCTATTTTCATCATATGTTCCCGCAGCCAGAGAGCCAAAAAGAATTATTGCTTTCGATCTGCTGTAAACCATTTCCTTAAAAAGAGAAATAGCGCAGATCCTGATTTCCGGTAATGTCAGGAATTTATGCTGATCGAAAAGCTCCCTTATGGCAAATGTTACTGGATTCAGGGAATTGAGCCTGATAATTTTTGTTTTTCCAGCCCTCTTTATTGTCACGATATTCAACGAATCAAGTCTATTAATAGCATCCGCCCCGACGCCTTTCCCCACACTGCTTTCTTTTATCAAATCTATTTCCTTGAATTCTTTAAGTGGATTTTTCAATAAACAGGATATTATTTTTATAGCAGTTTTGGTGCCGAGTATGTTTTCCATCCAATAATAATCGTTTTGTGTATTTATATAAGTTCCTATTTTCAGGGAATTAAACCAGATTTAAGGGAATATTACCTGTTTTTAGGGAAAAAGGACAGCGTGAGAAATCACATAAACTGCGACTGTCCGAGCACCGGGAAGGTGCAGGACTGCCGCTCAGCCTCCCGCAGTAAGTACGCCGTCCGCCCCAGGATTCGGGCAGTGCCCGAACGGAGGCGTGCTTAGTGCGGCGTTCATCAACCATCATATTAAATAATTACGTTCAAATGCCGTTAGTTATTAGGGGTTTCTGAGGATCTTCCTAAACGCGTCCCCGCTTGCGCGGCGCGCCTTGGCTAATATAGAATAAAGCTGAACGCGAAGCGGTAGGCTTGCTTTAAATCTAACTTTAGTCGAGTTTGTTTATTATTATTAATACTAGAACAACTCAACAACGTCCCAATATAACCTTTTTATCGGGTCGTTCTTCGTCGTGACACCTTACAGAACCTACATAATAATATATGGAATCGAGATAATTAGAGTACGTAGGAGTAACGAAAAAATGAAAGCAAGAACGTTAATTGAGACGGTTTTAAAAGGCGAAAAAAAACCATTATCAGTCTTGGATATATGGAATATAGCTAAGAAAGAAAAATATGCTAAATCGTATGGAAGTGGAACTGATGGACAAAAGAAGGCACAAATTAATTCTGAGCTTAACAGGTGGTATAAGGAAAAGGATAGTACAATAGGAAGATATGAAAAAGGTAAAAATGGGAATAAATATATCACATATTTTCTTAGGAAACCGGCAACATCTGTAATACCCAGCGGTGGTGGCATTGAAGGAACAGAAGATTCAAGCGGCACAAATAGAGTAAAAACTCCTAAACATACATTGTTTGAGATTCCTGAAAAATCTATTGGAAAAGATTGCGTTTCTGTTATGATGCCATTCGCAATGGAATTTAATCATGTTCATGAGACTATAAAAGGGGCTTGTTCGAATATTAATATGCAGTGCTATAGGGTGGATGACCTTTGGAATAATAGTACTGTTATTCAAGAGATTTTTGAGCTAATCTATCGCTCTTCAATTGTTATTGTAGATTTTACAGGCAAAAATTCAAATGTATTCTATGAAGTTGGAATTGCTCATACTTTAGATAAAAATGTAATTCCGATAACTCAAAATATGGATGATATTCCTTTTGACCTTAGACATCATAAAGTTTTAAAATATTTAAACAATAATGAAGGGTTGCAAGAATTAAAAAAAGGAATTGAGCATAGATTAAAAAATATTAAAAAAAAAGTGAAACAACAGTGATAAACACATAAAAAATTATATGAATGGTGGATAACTGCATATGAAAGTATATGCAAAATATAGCTTATTTTTAGGTCATGGGTTGCACTTTGAAGAAACTACCAACCCAAATTGAAACGCTTTCCTAATTTCAATTTATCTTGATATCCGGATTTATACTATATATTCTCAGTAAATAGTTTCAACCATAAGGTGCAAACCATGAATTATGAAACAATAAAGATCGAAAAAGTTGAAAAATCCTGCCCGGCATGTGAGGATTATGCCCAAAAACACTCGACAGACCCGCCAAAGATAGCTGTCATGGCATGTGAAGGAGCATGTGCAAAAGGCGAGATAGCAAGAATAGCCGCAAACATTGTAGCACATAAGCTCGCGCGGGAAAACACTGTCAGGATATGTCTTGGCGGCGCCTTCACGAAGGATACGGGACAGAGAAACCTTGTAAAACGTGCTGATAAAGTGATTGCCATTGAGGGTTGTTTCATATCCTGCTCTTCAAGGATGATGAAAGGAGTGCTGCCCGGTCTTATTCCTGTAATAGTCCAGGCCGATATGCTTTATGACACTGACAACGAAGCTTTCGGTATAGATGAATTCCCTGAGGAAGAAATCAAAGAACATGCGCGGGAAGTAGCAGAAACAGTGGCCAGGGAACACTTAAATAATGAGAGCCCGGAAAAAAGTGGAAACAAAGGATCTGGATGCAGCCAGTCGGGAAATAATAATTCTTGTTGCGGCTGCAAATAATTTTTTTTCATACAACCCATATTTCGCACTTGATAAGATAAATTTATGATTTATCTATGAAATACGAGCCTGACAAAATTACTATCTGGATTTTTTAAGAAAATTGCATTTATTCAGACAGGATTAACAGGATCGACAGGATTTAGTCATCCTGGTTTTCCAATGTTTACTTATTGAATTAAGGAAGGCAGGTTTGAAATCAGAATACCAAAAACAGATTATCGTAAACTATGAGGTGAAGTCGTAGGGATTTTTATCGCAGACATATTTGTTGAAGAGTTGATTATTCTTGAGCTAAAATCTGTTGGATTTACTAAAATCGTATCCTGTCGATCCTGTTAATCCTGTCAAATGAGGTGGTCTTGACCGCTATGTATTGGAAGATAAATCTAATTATGATGAAATAATGTGCGAAATATGGGCAGAACGCAAAGTCCGCAAAGATTATTGCAGCTATGCTTTGCGTTCTTTGCGAACTTTGCGGTGTTTAAATTAAATCAGCTCAGGGAAAATCAGTAAAGAGTTGCAGGATATTAGAATAATATAAAGACAGAAGCTTTATTGACGCAACGTTTTTTCATCATTTACTTTTTCGTTATATTTATAAACTCCAATGCCTATAGCTAGCCGGGTGCTTTCATGAAAACATGTATAATGTGCGGAGGCGAAGGAACAAGACTTCGTCCGCTTACTTTTGACCGGCCAAAGCCGATGATCCCACTGTTGAACAAACCATCACTGGTTCATCTTGTGGAACACCTGGCAATAGAGGGTTTTAATGATATCGTGCTTACACTGGGCTATCTTGGAGGGGAAATTGAAGCCGCGCTTGGCGATGGAAGTATGTACGGCGTACATGTCGAATACGTCCATGAAAAAGAAAAACTGGGAACAGCAGGCGGAGTAAAGAACGCAGAGGAGTTATTTGAAGGCGAGCCTTTCATGGTAGTGGGAGGCGATCATGTAATGGATCTTGAGCTTCGCGAATTTGTCCGTTTTCATGAAAAAAACGATTCGCTTGTGACGATAGGTCTTCTACCGATCGATGACCCGCGCGATTATGGCATAGCCGATCTTGATGTAAATAACAGGATCAACAGGTTCTTTGAAAAGCCGGGGCCAGGAGAGATATTCAGTAATCTTGCAAGTACCGGTATTTATGTTTGCGATCCTGAGATAATGAAATGGATACCTGAAAAGAAATATGATTTTGCAAAAGACCTTTTCCCGGATATCATGAAAAAAGGCGAGAACATCAATGGTTTCCTTGTGCACGGCAGGTGGACGGATATCGGGAATCCGCAGGCTTACAGGGAAGCATGCAGATGGATGCTGGAACAGATGCCCGGCACAAAAATTTCAGGGCGCCTGAATATCAAGGATGCAAGAGTAACAGGGCCGATTGAAATAGGGCATGATGTGTCACTGGGTTCAAATTCGGCTATTGTAGGCCCTATAGTGATCGGGGAAAACACGACTATTGGTGACAATGTCCTGATAGGCCCTTACACATCGATAGGCTCAAATTGCAGGATCGGGAACAATTCAAGGGTATTGTCTTCGTATATCTTCAATAATGTCGAGATCGGCGCAAATACTGCGGTTTCCAGCGCTATTATCGATAATTCCACAAAGGTAAAGGATTCCTGCATACTCGAAACTGGTACAGTTATCGGTCCAAGAGTTATTATCGGGGATGAAGTGACAGTAAATTCAATGGTAAGGATATGGCCCGAAGTCAGGGTAAAAAATGGAACTAAAGTAAGTGAGAACCTTGGGAATGAGGATTTTGGGAATAATATAAAAGGTTCCTAAGCCTCTATTATTTCCACAGTCCCGTCTTTTTTACCGATATATATTACATCAACATTGGTGAATATACCATGTTCCACGATGCCTGTGCAGTATGAAAGCTCTTTATTTAATGATACAGGGTCATCGATTTTTCCGAAATCAGCGTCAAGTATGAAATTCCCGTTATCAGAGATGACGGGTCCGTCCTTACTAACGCCCATTCGCACTTCTGTTTTTCCGCCGAGTTTTGCCACATTTTTTTCGACAAGCTTACGCGCACTTGGTATGACTTCAAGGGGAACCGGGTGACTTAACACCTCAGCCATTTTTGATTCATCTACGACCACAACGAACTTTTGTGCGGATTCAGCAACGATCTTTTCCCGCGTATGCGCCGCACCTCCGCCTTTTATCGCTATGAAATTCGCTACCTGGTCCGCACCATCAATATCAATATCCAGCACAGGATGCTCATCAAGCGTAGTCAGCGGGATGCCATTCTCGGCGGCCAGGAATGCTGACTGGTAGGAGGTGGGAACACCAAGAATATTTAAGCCGTCAGCGACCCGCCTTCCCAGTTCTTTTATCGCATAAGCAGTTGTGGAGCCTGTGCCAAGGCCCACTACCATATTGTTTTCCACAAGCTGTGCCGCCTGTTCTCCGGTTGCCTGCTTGGGATTTTGAGTAGGATTTTTCATGATGGGGGCTACAATGTCTTTTATTTAAATAAATGATTTGGAATTTTGAATATGGGATAACTTATTCCAGGTTTTCCCCATCGCTTGCAGTTTTGCACTTATTTATATATGTGCAATTGGCAACCCGGCATACTTTGATCTTTGAACCGCACTGGTTGCAGTAAAATCCCGCAGAAAAAATTAAAGGCTGGCGCTCGGGGATATTCAGGAATGAATTATAGCGGGGCATTATTTTATCTCCGTGTTGCTTTTAATTTTAATAATGTCAATCTCGATTTTGTTACGCAAATTAAATTTTCTAATGTGTTTGCCATATAGTCCAACTATATCCCGCCTAGTATATATAGGAAAATAAGCGATTATCTTCGTTTTGACCGTCGATTAATTTAAATATCATAAAGTTATCTTTACGATATAATGGAAAATCATAAAGATAAGTTAAGATCAGTCGTTGAAGAGTACTGGAGAAAAGAACTTCCAGACACGAAAGAGAGAGCTATCAGTCTGAAAATAGAAAGCGATCTTATAAATGATATTGTAGGGCCAAGAAGGGCTGGAAAGACTTATTTAATGTACTTTACCATTAGAAAACTTCTCGATACCGGGATAGAAAAAGAAGCCACTATATACATAAACTTTGAAAACAGGAAACTTTTGCCTTTAACCCCGGAATATTTCAATGACCTGATAGATGTTATCCATTCCAAAAGACTTTTTGAAAAACATACGACTGTATTTATTTTCCTTGACGAAGTCCAGAGGATCGGGGACTGGGAAAAATATATACGAAGCATATACGACGAATTTAAAGGTAAAATAAAGATTTTCATTTCCGGTTCAACTTCAAAATTGACAGAATCCGAATTGAGTTATTTGCTTACAGGCAGGCATTTAACAACACATGTCTACCCATTGAGCTTCAGGGAATTCTTATCATTCAAAAACTGTTATATAAAAGAATATTTTATTGAAGAGGATATCGCTTTGATAAAAGAATATTTAAGGGAATACTCAGAGTTCGGGGGTTTCCCGGAAGTCACTCTACTCCCGTATGGTAAAGACGAACTGATACAGACATTATTTTCCGATATAATAAACAGAGACATACTCCCGAAAGCAAAACGAAGGGGTGAAATTATTGATGACCTTGCGTATTTTTTATGTTCAAACTCAGGAAAACTGGCAAGTTTCACAAAGTTAACAGGCACGCTGAACTCGATGGGAGTTAAAGTATCAGTACCTACTTTTGAAAAATACTTCTCGATTATGAAAGAGGCGTTCCTTTTCTTTGATCTTACTATATATTCATACAAAGTTAAGGATCAAATTCAGTATCCCAGAAAGATTTATTGTATGGATCCAGGTTTTATTAATTTTTCCGGGTTTAAATTTTCACAGGACCGGGGAAGATTAATGGAAAATCTGGTTGCGATAGAACTTCAAAGGACAAAGTCCAAAAGTCCATTAATTGAAATATTTTACTGGAAGGATCATCAGGAGAGGGAAGTAGATTTTGTTATCAGGGAAGGTCTTACGGTAAAGCAGCTTATCCAGGTGACAAATGCTTCAAGCAGGGAAGATATACCAAAAAGAGAGATCACAGGTCTGTTAAGGGCAGAAGAAGAATTTAAATGCAGCAATTTGCTTGTAATAACCTGGGAGTATGAAGGAGAAGAGATAGTAGATGGTAAGAAAGTAGTTTATACGCCATTATGGAAGTGGCTGTTAGACGTTGGGGTCAAGGGGTAGAGAACCCTGCGCCCTTCGAGGGCGCAGATGAATCGTACCCCTGCTTATAGATTAGTTTCACACCACTCTATCATAAGGGCTATATGTATTCAGAACTATGTCTATGCTGCATGAAAATAACGTATCAGTTCAGGATATACCCTACCAAAAATCCAGAGGTTATCATGAATAGAACTCTATCTACATGCAGAAAACTCTATAATGAAAAACTTGCAGAACGAAAGAAGCAAGCAGAGCTTAATCGGTTGAGAAAATCATTTGATGTTTTTCCGTGGGGAAAACCGGAATGGATAGACTATTATGAGCAGAAACTTGGTTTAACAGCTACCAAAACACTATTTCAAAAAGAAGTCCATTCTCAGGTACTCCAAGATGTGATAAAAAGGGTTGATCGAAGTTTCAAGAATTTCTATATGGGTTTCGGCTATCCACGGTTTCAAGGAAGAAATAGATACAATAGTTTCACGTATCCCCAATCGGGTTTTGAACTGAAAGATGGAAAACTCATTCTCTCTAAGATCGGGGCTATCAAGATCGTCCAGCACCGGGAAATCGAAGGTAAAATCAAGACCTGTACCATCAAGAAGGATATTGACCAATGGTATGTTTCCTTTTCATGTGAAATCGAAGAGCATATCCCGGTTGAAGTCAAAACCAAAACAGGAATAGACGTTGGATTAATCGACCTGATAACCCTGAGTAACGGGGAACAGGTCAAACCGCCGAAGTTCCTGCGGGAATCAGAGGATAAGCTGACACAGGAACAGAAGCGGTTAAGCCGGAAAAGGAAAGGGTCAGGGAAAAGGAATAAGCAGCGGGTGATAGTATCAAAAGTACATAGAAAAATCAGGAATCAAAGAAAAGATTTTGCTCATAAGACCAGCAAAGTTCTTGTGGATTCCTATGACCGTATCGTTTTTGAAGATTTGCAAATAAAGAACATGGTGCAGAACCATCATCTTGCCAAATCCATATCCGATGCAGGCTGGCATCAATTAATGCAATTCACGAAATCCAAGGCAGAATGTGCCGGGAAAACAGTTGAATTCGTTAATCCGGCTGGAACATCCCAAACCTGTATCTGCGGATATCCTGTACCGAAAGACCTTTCAGTGAGGATACATCGGTGTCCTTCCTGTGGTCTTGTCATGGGAAGAGATCAGGTATCTGCAATATTAATCGAAAATAGATGTACGGTAGGAACTACCGGAATTAACGCCCGTCAAGGATATCTCAGCGGAGTATCAATGCAGCGGGACGCTCCGAGGCTTTAGAGGCTGTCCGATAATTAACTGAAAAACTCTCCGATTTTTCCATAATTCCAAATTATAATCAAGCCCATTGCTTGCGAAATAATTTCAAAACATTTATATCATACAAATACAGTTTTTAAATAAATATGACTTTCTATAAAGACCTCAAAGACCAGGAACTGCTCTTACCTCCAAACATTCGTGATATGATACCAAAAAATCACATCTGCCATCTGGTTGATAAAATAATCCAGAATATGGATATATCTGATATCGAAAAGGAATACGAAGGAGCAGGACACCCCGCATATCATCCAAAACTCATCCTCAAGCTTCTGATATTGGGTCAAATAGATGGAGTACGTTCATCAAGGATAATAGCAAAAAATGCTAGAGAGAACGTGGTATACATTTACCTTGCAGGTCTTCTCCAACCTGATTTCAGGACGATAAGCGACTTTCGGAAAAACAATCTTGAAATGGTCAAATCATCATTTCATGAAGTTGTAAAATTCGCAAAAGATCTTGGCATGGTATCTCTTGGTCACATATGCATTGATGGAACAAAAATAAAAGCCAATGCATCAAATCACAGTGCAGTAACAAAAGATGATTTTTTAAAATTGAAGGAACTCGTTGAAAGAGAACTGGAAGAAGGCATCAGAATAGACGGGGAAGAGGACAGTATCCATGGTGATAAGAATATCGATGAGCTGCCAGATAACATCTTTGACAAAACGATAGCGGAAAAATTGAAAGAGAAATATCAGTCAGGGAGCAAAGAACAAAAAGAAAAAATCAAGAAACAGGTTGATAAGATCGAAAAAGAAATCGAAAAATCAGAGAGTGCCATCAGTGCTACTGATCCTGAAAGCAGGTTCATGCCAAATAACAAGAAGGTCACTGAATATTCCTATAATCCTCAGATAACAGCGGATTCTTCTTTTGGGATAATCATTTCCAACGATGTCACGTCAGAGGTAAGGGATGCAAATCAGCTTCAGCCTCAGATAATACAGGCAGAAGAGAATGTTGGAACCCTTCCGGAAGGTACGAAGGTGAGTGCTGATAATGGATATTCAAGCAGCAAGAATCTCAAATTCATGAAGAAAAAAAAGCTGGATGGCTATATCCCGGATGAAAAAACGGCATCAAACCTGAACAAAAATGAAGGAAAACCAGAAAAACCATTCGGTAAAGAGAATTTCGATTATGACCCGATAGAAGATTGTTTCATTTGCCCCAATAATCAGAAACTGACGTTCCGTTTTGAGTATGTGGATATTGCCAAAAACAGAAATGTGCGGATTTATAAAGGCACTCAGTGTAAGCAATGTCCTGATCGTAAAAAATGTTCAAAGAACTCTCGGGATGGAAAAGTGATCAAGAATTATGAGGGGATGGAAGAGGAAAGAAGGAAGATGGCTTCTAAATTGATGTCAAAAGAGGGAGCATTGACATATCAGACGAGGAAAAAGGTCGCAGAGTGCATCTTTGGTCATATCAAGAGGAATCTTGGGTTCAGGGAATTTCTGTTGAGAGGGATTAATGGGGCGAAAATTGAGTTCAATCTTACCTGCATTGCTTCAAACCTGAGAAGAATGTGGAACTTTTTGAATGGATTTATTGAAGTAAGATGTTAAATTGGAGAAGAAGTATCGTTTTTTTTTGTTTGTCTGAAAAATTAGGCAATTATTGCTGAAACATTGCTTGAATAAACTGTATTTGATATCAAATGTCGGTCAACCTCCTTTAGCCCGGAGCAGTTCACTATGTTCTTAATTAATGAAAGAATAATTGTGCTAATGATTTTTTTGTTCTTAAATTTCATCGATCGATCTAACATCGATTTCTTTCACTCTCTTGAGATCTTCATCTTGTGTAATTAATTTGCATTTGTGGATATTGCAGGACGAGGCGATCATAGCATCAGGAAGCTTTATTTTATATTTCGCTCGTATTTTTGCTGCATCTTTCGCTATGGTAATGTCCACATCTGTTATAGTAAGATTGTTTATAGCCTTCATATCTGTAAGGAACATCTCACCTTTCTTAGATTCGTTTTCTGCATAAAATCCGCTTAATATCTCCGAAACACAAATTACCGAAGTATAGCCTGCATGTTTTCCATTATGAACATCTAAAAGAAGTTTTTCTGCAAGTTGCCAGTTCTCCTCTTTGTTTAAGATAACTAAAAAGATATTTGTATCAAGGAATATTCTCATTTTTCTTCCCATTCACTTCGAATTTTATGCTGGTATCTTAAACCCGGACCAAAAATGCCTTTTCCGAGACCAACAAGATTAGCCACAGGGTTCATGGGGGCTTTTTTAAGTACAACCTTTTCATCTTCTAAATCAAAAACTATCTTCTCTCCAGCTGTAATGCCAAGTATTTCTCTGAATTTCTGGGGTATAGTTATCTGCCCTTTCTTTGTTATCCTTCTATATTCCATAATTAAGTATTACCATTTGGTAATACTTAAGAGTTTTGGCACTTTCACATGGCTTGGTTCTTCCCATTCAAACTTTCCTTGATTTACAATAAGAAACATTATTCGACATTAATGCGCAAGCTGCAGGAAAACATCCTCAAGATCAGGCTGTGAAATCTCAATATTATTGATATGAACATCACAGAACTTCTTTAAAATATTATTAAGTATGGATTCAATATTTTCTGCAACGATAACTACTCTTCCGGACTCATATTTGATATCAAGGATTTTCGGGATGTCATTCAATGTGGAAATTTCAAACTTGCCTTCATAATCAATTATTATTTTTTCACCAAGTTTCATTTGCCTCTTCAGTTCACCGGGCGCAGCATTTGCGATTATTTCGCCATTCTTGATAAAAGCAATTCTTTCACACAACTGTTCAGCCTCCCTCATATAATGGGTTGTCAGGACAATAGTGATCCCTTTCTCTTCATGTATTTTTTTTATTAATTTGCGTATCTTGATAGCCATATCAGGGTCAAGACCCACCGTAGGTTCATCAAGGAACAGGAGGCGTGGTTCATTAAGGAGAGCTTTTGCAAGGGAAAGACGCTGCTTGGTGCCTGTTGAAAGCGAATCAAACCGGGTATTCCTGAACTTCTCAAGTTCGAGCATGCCAATTGCATTATTTATGGATCGTTCCCTGTTTTCCAATCCATAGAGCAATGCAAAATATTTGAGATTTTCATAAACCGTGAGGCTCCACGGAAAATTCGGGTTTCCGCTGCTGATATTTACAATGCATTTTACGCTGTTGGGATCTTTTAATGCATCGATCCCGAAAATTTCCACTTTCCCGGCATCCGGTATCGATAACGTTGAAAGTATGGATATGAGCGTGGTTTTACCAGCCCCGTTCGGCCCAAGGATGCCAAAGATCTCCCCCTCTTCGATATCGATGGAAACGTTCTTCAGGACTTCCTTTTTTCCATCCTGACTTTTATAATATTTGTATATCTCTTTGGCCTTAACTGCAAGCATGACTCTGATAATGAGTTCTTATGAAATAAGTCTTTATAAAATATTTCTATGATTTTGGTATCTTCACAACAAAAACAGCCCCACCTTCAGGATTATCCTCAACCAGTATCCTTCCTTTATGAAGTTCAACGATTTTCCCGGCTATTGCAAGACCTAATCCCGAACCCTTTACACCTTTCTTTTCTTCCCTGTGGAATCTCTCAAAGATCAGTGTCTTTTGCGCATCTTTTATCCCTGCCCCGAAATCTTTTACACTGACAGACCAGGATTTTCCGCTGACTTTACCTTCCACGACTATCTTTTTTCCCTCAGGGGCATACTTTATTGCATTTGAAATAATGTTTATGAAAACATCTTCGATTATTTTATTAGCCCTTGCCGGCATGCTGCCTTTAAGTTTGTTCTCAATAGTCATTCCGGCACTGGCGGCAAGAGGAATAAGATTTGCAATTGCCTCCCCGATTACGATTTTCAAATCCAGATCCTCAAATTCAATATAATCCATACTCTCAAGTTTTGAAAACTTCGTTGCATTATCAATTAGCTCCATTCCCTTGACGAGATTTCGTTTAATGATATCGAGGCGAGATTTTTTACGGGGATTTTTTTCATCTTCAAGGAAAAGTTCAACATATCCATGAGCCACATTAAGAGGATTCAAAAGGTCATGGTGCATGATATCAGTGAAGAGTTCCTTCATGCGATTTGATTCTTCAAGTTTCAGATTGTATTTCCTTATGGCTTCTTCAGCATTTTTGCGTTCTGTGATATCCCTGTCAAAAGCAAGGATATATTTATGTCCTCCAAGTTCTAACAATCCTGCGTTGATCTCAACCGGGAAAATAGTCCCATCCTTCCTGTGATGGTCTAATTCTGCTTTTATAGTTTCACCATTCAATATCCGGGTCATAAAATCCCGGGAATCACGCAATGATTCCGCGGTGTCAAGGTCATCTATTTTCATTGCCAGCAGCTCTTCTATCGAATATCCATGCATTTTGGCTGCCGTTCTATTGGCTGCCACTATCCTGCCCTCTTCTCCTTGGGCTTCCAGGATAAAAATGGCATCGGTGGCGCTTTCAAATAAAGTCCTGTAGCGTGTCTCACTCTCAAGCAGAGCCTTTTCCACCTTCTTTCGCTCTGTTATATCCCTGATAATACCCACCATGGCTATCGGAACGCCCTTTCCGTCTTTTACAATAGATGTTTTTAACCATATAGGGAATTCATGCCCATCCTTATTTTTTACCATTAGTTCCCCTGTCCAGCCGCCTGTTTCTAAAATTCCCGGTATTATTACTTTTCCGGCAATTTCAGGATCAACATTCATATCCCCCACATTTTTCCCTATCAGCTCATCATTTGTAAAGCCAAACATTTCTTCCACTGCCATGTTGGAATAAATTATCTGGCCATCCATATCAACTATCTGGACCCCATCGGGTGCGTTCTTGACAGTCTCTGAAAAAAGTTTCAATGAATCTTCAGCGCGCTTTTTGACAGTGATATCCCTGAGTATGCCCATGCTGGCAACCCTGCCGCCATAAGTTACAATCCCCACATCCATATTGACTACAGGTTTTTCCCCGTTTTTGCGCAGGGCATGGAATTCGTATTCTTTGGGGACCTTTTCCCCTTTCTGCCTCCTGTAATAACGATCCTTGACCATTTCAAGATCTTCGGGGGCGACAAAGTTATAAAAATCAGTTCCAATAATCTCCTCAATACTATAACCAAGTATCTCCACACATCCCTTGTTAGCAAACACCATTTTTTCATCCTGTATAACAAACACTCCCTCATGGATATTTTCAACCAGAAGGCGGTATTTTTCTTCGGATTGTTTTAGCTTTTCCTCCACACGCTTTCGCTCAGTGATATCCCGAACATATTCTATTATCCCCTTCATACTGCCAGTTGTTGTATCATTAAGAGGGTAACTGTAAATTTCCAGCCATCCTACTTCTTTTCCTCCAGGGCCGTGTTTGGGAACTACATTATAAGCTGATTTACCGGTTTTGAGTGTTTCACTGGCAGGGCAAATCTCACACCGCTCTTTCCTTTTGTGGTATGCTTCATAGCATTTCTTTCCAATAATCGGCACAGCATGCGGATACCAGCGTTCGGCGGTCTTGTTTACACCGATAATGTTCATATCCTTATCGATTATCCCGATTCCGTCCTGGATGCTTGCGAAAATAGTTTCCAGGAATCGTTCCCCCTCACGAAGCTTCTCTTCAGCACGTTTTCGTTCGGTGATATCCCTGACGATACATATATGTCCACTGTAATTCCCGTTCTCATCCCACAGACTCGTGGCCATGACTTCCGTAGGGACCCTACTGCCATCTTTCCTGAGCCCGGGAAATTCTCCTTTATATACCCCACTATCCTTATTATACAACGTATCTTCTAAACCTTTTTCTACTCCAGGTATTAAATCAGAAGGGGTGACTTTCCGCCAGGTCTCCCCTATAAAATCTTCCTGGGAATAGCCGTATATTCCTGCATACGCTGCATTTACGTAGATATACCGGTCTTTTTCATCGCATATGGTAATGCCGTCGGTACTGCTGGCCATAGCTTTAAGAAGACGGTTCTTTTCATTTTCATCACGCTTTCGCTCGCTGATGTCTGCTATTGCCGCAACCGCTCCGGAATATTTTCCGTTCTCATCTGTAATAGGGGATGTTTCTAAACTTGTATATATCCTTGTTCCGTCTTTTCTGATAAATTCAAAATCATGATGTTCTTTGACTCCTTGCTGACGTCGCTCCAGGTAGCGCGTTGCATTTTCCCTCCCCTTTTCATCCATAAAAGAAAACAAATGCTTTCCCAGCATCTCATCGACGGTATACCCGAGCATCTGTGCCATACTTGGATTTACAAAAGTAGTGTTCGCATCTTTGTCAAGTACCCAGATACCTTCCATCAATGTCTCGACAAGCCGGCGATATTTCTCCTCGCTTTCGCGCAGGGTATGTTCCAGACGCTTTTGTGCTGTTATTTCCCTGACTACCTTTATTCCTGCTATGATGTTCCCGTTAGAATCCCTCAAAGGCGATGAAGTAAGTTCAAAATAAAGATCTCCCTTATCAGTGTCAACTCGTTTTTCCGATCTGTGGATCTTTCCATCCCTGAAGGTTCTTTCAACCGGGCAATCGTCGCATATCTGATCCCTTCCCTCGTATGCTTTATAACAAAGCTCACCCATCTTGTTCCCATATATTTCATTCTGGACCTGGTTCTGGTATATTATTTTATAATCAGTATCCTGGATAATTATACCATCACCCAATGCTGAAATGATAGCCTCGGATTTATTTTTCTCTTCCTGCGCCTTTGCAAGGGCACCATTTAATGCCACTCCATTTCGTTTACTTTGCGAAATATCCCTTATGATAGCAAGGAGTAACTTTTGCCCCCCAAGTTCCATAATATCTACATTGAGCAGTGCATAATATTCTGATCCATCTTTTCGTTTTAACCTCCCTTCCCAGTCCCTCACATTGCCTTTTTCACTAAAGGTTTTTAGTAAAAACTTTCGTTCTTCAGGATCAGCATAGGTGGCTCCAACACCAATTGTCCTGAACTCCTCAAGGGAATAGCCGCCCATCTCCTGCATGCTTTTATTGGCATCAATTATTTTTCCATTAAGGTCAGCTATTCCTATCCCAACAGGAGCTACATCAAATAATAAACGATATTTCGCCTCTGATTCACTAAGGGCTTCAATTACTTTCTGCCGTTCAATGTCAGCGTTTTCAAGCCGGATCAGACGTTCTTTTACAGCCTCAATTTCATCGAGCAGCTGTTTTTTCGTTTTTTCTTTCATTTTTCCCGCACAAAACTTTCATGGCTTTATCACACAATCTCATCTCGTCATTGTTCAATTGGCGATACGGGGGCACCATCTGGTCGATAAACCTGATGATTTTCTTTCTTGCCTTTAATTGTAAAGTGACAATATGTTCCATACCATATTTCCCCTTATATTCGGATGTAAATTTCCCGTTTATGTAATAATACTATCTATATTTTCCTGCCTGTAGAATCCCAGCCAAAAAAGATTTACTTAAAACTTATACTAACCGGGCAATAGCTTCTCCCACATCCCGTGTTGAATATCTGCCCCCAAGATCCGGCGTGGTGATGTGCTGTGTAAGAACACTGTCAACCGCTTTATCTATTGAACTTGCCTCTTCTGTTTTCCCCGCCCATTCAAGCATCATCCTGGCGCTCAGTATGGCAGCTATCGGGTTAGCGATCCCTTTTCCTGCAATATCAGGGGCGCTTCCATGGATGGGTTCGAAAAGCGCATATTTATCCCCGATGTTGGCACTGGGGCATAGACCCAATCCGCCTGTAATGGCTGCGGCTTCATCGCTGAGAATATCCCCGAAAAGATTCGTGGTCACTATCACGTCATATTTTCCAGGATGCAATATCATATCATACGCCATGGCATCCACAAGCATTTCACAATATGATACATTGTTTTTCTTTGCAACACCTGTACAGACATCACGGAAAAATGAGTCGGATTTCAAAACATTCGCTTTATGGACAATCGTAAGATGTCCTTTTCTTTTTTTTACAAGAGAGCAGGCACTCTGGGCGATCCTCTCGCTTCCTTTCCTTGTAACGATCCTCGTGGTGTACGCCGCATCTTTGTGCAATTCCTCAACTCCTGAGTACATGCCTTCGGTATTTTCCCTCACAATGACGAAATCAAAATTTCCTGTGCAGGGCAGGTTCACATTCCTGAGGGGCTTAAATGGGCGGATATTGGCATACAGGTCAAGTTCTTTGCGAAGGCGCACAAGAACACTCTTATAATTAGGGTCTGGAGGAGTTGTAATAGCCCCGAACAGCACGCAATCGCATTCCCTGATGAGTGCAATATCATCATCCGTGATGGCATTTCCAGTTCGTTCCCACTTGCCATAACCGATCTCAAGAGGCACTTTCTCAATTCCAAGACCAAAGGCATCAAGTACTGACAGGGCCGCAGGCATGACTTCCTTTCCGATACCATCACCGGGAACTACAGCGATCTTCATTTTAAACCTGTTTTATTATTTTCAAGATTTCCTTTCAAAACTTTCACCAGCATCCGGATCGCATCCACGATATCGTATTCGGATGCGCCCCAGTGAACTACAGCCCCGTCAATCCCATTGAGGTTCACCATACCTGATTTCTTGCTCTGGCAGCATCGTGTGATAAAAGGCTTTGTGGGAAGGTAAAGTTCTGTTTTAAGTGGACACATGTTGATGTGCTTGTATGTAAGATCAGGGAAGCGAAGATCAAATATCTGTTTTGAAATGTCGCATCCCACGAGCGTGGAATTGTCTTCTATATCGGTATCAGTATCAAGATATTTTCCTTTGAGTTCGGAAGCGTGGCATGGAAATACGACTTTTTCACCTTCGAACTGGCGAAGGTCAATTAGTTTTGTTGAGAAACGAATATTCAATTCACCGAGTATACCACTTCTCACAAGTCTCTGGATGGCAAAGTCAAGCCATGGGGGCTCTGGGGGTGCAATATCAATTATCTCTATCTCCATTACCTCATGCAGGCTTGGATCCTGGATAAAAGTAGTATGCCGGTCCATGCCCTCAAAAACAACAGTATTTACAGCACCTTTACATAAGGGAAGAGCGCATTCGATAAGCTTCGTCCTGTCATGGGAATCAAGTTTTTCCTTATATTTTGTTATCTCTTTTCCATTAGCTATCAACTCAAGTGAGACAAGTTTTCTTAACAGCCCTTCGCCTTCGCTTTTTACCTTATATATTTGGTAACCTGATGGAAGCTGCGCGATCAGGTATTCTGTAGTAAAATATATCGGCCCCCCGATCCTTCCGGTCGGGTCTGTCCTGGTCATACCTACGCTTTTATAATCAGCCGGAAATATCAAGGATTCACCTTTTTCCTGTGTTCAACAAGCCCGCCATCCGCAAGTATCTCGCGAAGGAAATCCGGGAGTTTTGTGGCAGGATATGTTTTATCATTATTTTTCACAATTCCATTCTCAAGATCGATCTCGATATAATCCCCCTCTTTGCAATCGATCCTCGCTTCAATAATAGGCAATCCCACATTAATTGCGTTCCTGAAAAATATCCGGGCAAATGATTCAGCTACGATGCAGGCGATACCTGCATATTTTAAAGCAAGGGGCGCCTGTTCCCTGGATGAGCCGCATCCGAAATTCTTTCCCGCTGCGATTATGTCACCTTTTCGGACTTTCTGGGAAAATGACGGGTCGATCCCTTCCATAACATGGGATGCGAACACGCTCATATCAGTCGTTCGAAGGTATTTACCGGGAATTATGACATCAGTATCGACATTATCACCGAATTTCCAGGCTTTTCCCGATATAATATTGTTTTTGCTTGTCATTTACTGCCAGTTCATTGTTTACGGCAAAGATAATAATTTTGGTGATTCCGGATTAAAATCTCTTTCAGCTTAAAAAAGAGTAAAGGATTTTAGTACTTTCAGGGAAAAGATAGGCCCATGCAAATTCGAACCTGGTTCGGGATTTTCTCTGTAGAAAATGATACGATCATAAATGCTGAAATTTTCCTTAAAGACCTTTCTTCCATAACCAGACGACTCCTTCAGGAACCACTGCTGTTAAGAGGAACTGTTGCAGGTTCAGACCTTCGCGAGCTGGCAATAAAATATGGTTTTACAAGTTCGAACGTTGAATATGACAGATTGCTCCATGAACTCGAAATAATGCTTGCAAAAGAACAGGTCGCGCAAACCGTGACACCCGACAGGCGTATCATCGCTGCTGTGGAAGCTATAGATGACCTCAATGAGACCGGTAATGTTCTTTCAGAAAGGCTCAGGGAATGGTACATCATGAATTTTGAGAATACCATTTTGAAAGGTGAAGAGCTTGCCCGAAAAATCATTGGGATGGACGAACCGGGCGCTGACCTGAAAATAATGCAAAGCTTTTCTTCAAGTCTTCTGGCATCCTATGAAACGCGAGACCGTATCGAAGAATATCTGAAAGAAAACATGCCCATGATAGCGCCAAATGTAACCGGTATTACAGGACACATTCTCGGTGCGCGCCTGCTGAGTATTGCGGGGGGCCTTGAAAAGTTAGCTTTCATGCCATCAAGCACGATACAGGTCATCGGGGCGAATAATGCGCTTTTCAAGCATTTGAAGGGTAAAGCCCCATCACCGAAACATGGTGTGATTTTCAGGCATCCTATTATTAATACCGCTCCAAAATGGCAGCGCGGGAAGATCGCAAGAGTCCTTGCCGCGAAAATATCGCTTGCTTCGAGGTATGACCTTTATTCAGGGGAAGTAAAAGGGGATTTACGGCAGGAATTAAGATTAAAAGTTGATGCTATCAGGAAAACCAGGCCAAAGAAAAAATCCAGTGTTCTTTAATCATATATTTTTAAATAAATTTGCCATAACTAATGACGATAGTCCAGAGGCGACCCCACCGAAAAGAGCGCAAAGGACGCAAAGAACATTGCTGCTATGCTTTGCGCTCTTTGCATCCTTTGCGGTGATTTTACTCATGAAAAACCTTGAGATTACACCTTAAATCTCAAATCTAGTATATTTCACTATATATTATATAAGTAATACCGACAATCTATATATACATTCAAATATCAGTAAATCAAGGATATAATATGGAAACACGCAAAGTCTACGTAAGCGGCGGTTCTACATATGTGATCTCGCTGCCAAAAAAATGGGTCAAGAAGGTCAATTTGAAAGCCGGGGATTCTCTTGTTGTCACTGAACAGGCCGGAGCTTTGCTTTTCGAGACCAGCGCCATTGAAAAAGAATCACATGTAAAAGAGATCAGGATATCACAGATGGAATCAAGCGATGCGCTTGCCCGTATCATAATCGCGAATTATCTTGTGGGATATGATACCTTAAAGATAAAACTTGACAGGAAAGATAATCTTTCGTACAGGGAGAATGTCCGGAAGATCATTGATTATTTAATAGGCATCGAAATAGTTGAGGATACCGATGATGCCATCATCCTTGAAATAATGGTTGATTATAAACGCATGATGACAACCCAGATACTCCAGAGGATGTTCTCAATAAACAGGTCAATGCTTCTTGACCTTGGAAAGGCCATCAACAGCAGGAACATCGGGCTTGCAAAAGATGTCATCGTAAGGGAGAGGGAGATAGACAGGCTCTATTTCCTTGTAGTGCGCCAGCTAAAAAGCGCTGTTGAACACCAGCAAATTGCGGAAAAACTGGGAATAAAATACCAGAGGGATTGCCTGGGCTACAGGATCATCGTGAAAGTCCTTGAGAGAATTGCAGACCATATTGAAAACATAGCAAAAAGTTACATACAACTGTGCGAAATACAAAAAGAATTGCAGTTCGATGATTTTATCAAACTTAACAATAGTACTATTACTATTTTTGAAAAATCCGTTAATTCCCTTTTTTCAAGGAATATCTTGATGGCTGAAAAAATATTCCCTGAATTAAAAGAGAGGACAAAAGTGCATTACGATATTTCAAATAAAATATTCCAGCAAAAAAATATCCAATCTGCTATCCTGCAAAAAACCATGCTGGACAGCCTTGGAAGAATAGCAAGCTACAGCGGTGATATCGCAGAGATCGCAATTAATATGTCGGCCGGGGCAATGGATCTTGAGGATTAGTGTACCTCTGACCCGAAATTGTTGGATGACAAAAAGATAAATAAACAATAACACTGTATTAGGCTTGAATCATTATCTGACAAATCGGTTCATAATGCGGTTGTGGTCTAGTGGCTATGACAGGGGCTTCCCAAGAACTTTTGCATGAATAGCAAAGATCAGGAAACAGCCTCTAACCCGGGTTCAAATCCCGGCAGCCGCATCTGATATTTTTATTACAGTTATAAAACAAATTTAATAATTATTTTTATATATTTTATAAAAAATTTAATATTTGTATAAAAAACCAACAACTTTAATAACCATCTAAAGCATTTAGCATCCATTTTAAGAATTAAATTAAGGGATTTCAATGAAAGATTACATATTAAAAGACATAAACCTCGCAGACGAGGGTAAACAGAGGATCGAATGGGCGCGAAGACACATGCCGGTTCTTGAAAAAATAAAAGAACAATTCGAGAAAGAAAAACCCCTGGAAGGAATTAACGTGGTGGCATGTCTCCATGTGACTGTTGAGACAGCCAATCTTATTTACACCATGAAAGCGGGGGGTGCAAATATAGCTCTTACGGCTTCCAATCCACTAAGCACACAGGATGATGTTGCAGCAGCGCTTGCCTCGGAAGGGATAAAAACATTTGCTATAAAAGGCATGAACGAGAAGCAGTATTACCAGTGTCTTGAAGAAGCGCTTAAAATTAAGCCTCATGTTACTCTGGATGATGGCGCAGACACCATTGCGCTTGTCCATTCCAAACACAAGAACCTTATAAAGAACATTAAAGGCGGATGCGAAGAGACCACAACCGGTGTTATCAGGCTTCGCGCAATGGCAGCTGACGGGGCTCTTAAATATCCTGTCATAGCTGTTAATGACGCTGAAACAAAGATGATGTTCGATAATCGTTATGGCACAGGCCAGAGCACATTACACGGGATAATGAATGCCACAAATGTCCTGTTCGCAGGAAAAACCATCGTTGTGGCTGGATATGGCTGGTGCGGGCGCGGTGTTGCCTCAAGGGCACGTGGTCTTGGCGGCAATGTGGTTGTCGTGGAAGTCGAGCCAAGAAAAGCTCTTGAAGCTGTCATGGATGGCTACAGGGTCATGCCAATGAAGGAAGCTGCTAAGATCGGTGATTTGTTCATTACGGTCACGGGAGATATCTCAGTCCTTCGCAAAGAGCATTTCCAGGTCATGAAAGACCAGGCGATCGTATGCAATTCAGGCCATTTTAATGTTGAAATAAATATCCCTGACCTTGCCAAACTGGCAAAGAAAGTCAGCCAGATAAAGAACGATGTGCAGGAATATGCAATGAAAGATGGGCGGCGGATCTATATCCTGGCTGAGGGAAGACTTGTGAATCTTGCAAGCGCATTCGGGCATCCCCCTGAAGTCATGGACATGAGCTTTGCTAACCAGGCTCTTGCTGTAAAATTGATATCAGAAAAGGGAGATACCTTTGAGAACCAGGTTTATAAAGTCCCTCCTGAAGTTGACAGCATGGTTGCAAAATTAAAACTTGAGTCAATGGGGATAGAAATAGAGACATTGACAAAAGAACAGCTTAAATATCTGAATTCCTGGACAATGGGAACATGAAGCAGTTGCAGATCAAAGCGGTTGAAAATTATCTGAAAGGGCTCTACGGGAACTCAAAAGTCACAAAGATCGGTGAGCTTGGCGGAATTCCTGTTGAGGTCGAGGAAGGAATAAAAGGTTTCGGGTATGGCAAACCATATCTCATTGAATTTGAAGCAGGCGGGAAAGCGCATTCAGTAGTGCTTTCCTCCATGCGCGTCCAGGAAGGTTTCGGGCACGACCATTATTCTGACAGGGCCCAGATCCTCATATGGCAGAATTCGGTCTTCAACAACCTGCCGGAGCATGTCAAATCGCTAGATGTGGGTTACTTCACGCATGGCGGGGAGCTTTATTCATCCGGCAAAGCTGAAGAATATTTTATTTTAATGGAAAAGATCGAAGGGAAAGAGTATTTCATTGACCTTGAAAGAATAAAAAAGGACGGCTTACTTACATCTCTTGACAGGGACAGGACACTTGCACTATCATCGTATCTTGCCCGGATCCATGCTAACAAACACGATAATCGAGAATTGTATTTCCGCAAGATCAGGGATCTTGTAGGACATGGCGAATGCATTATGGGATTGATGGACAGCTATCCTGGTAATCTTGATTTTGTGAGCCAGGATGACCTCTGCGCTATCGAAAAAAAATGCGTGGACTGGCGCTACAAAATTAAAGGAAATACCGCGCGCCTGTGCATGACACATGGCGATTTCCATCCATGGAACATAATGTTCCGTGAGGGTGCGGATTTTACGGTGCTTGACAGGAGCAGAGGGGAATGGGGTGAGGCGGCAGATGATGTTTCCTCAATAACCATGAACTACCTGTTCTATTCTCTCCAGAAATACGGGGAACTTAAAGGGCCATTTAAGGAAATGTATGAGTTGTTCTTTAATAATTACCTTGAAAAAACAGGTGATACGGAGCTCTTAAAGGTTATCCAGCCATTTTATGTCTTCAGGTCCGTGGTTGTGGCAAGCCCGATATGGTATCCTAATCTTGATCCAGATGTTCGGACAAAGATATTTAATTTTATAAATAATATCCTGGATAGCGAGGAATTTGATTATAAGAATGTGAATTCTTATTTGTAGGGATGAAAATGGCTTTTGCAGTATGGTTCACAGGGCTTCCTGGAAGCGGTAAAACAGTGATAGCCTCCAGAACCGCTGCTATTCTCATAAACGAAGGGATTGATGTAAAGATCCTCCAGCTTGATGAGATAAGAAAGGTTCTTACCCCGAATCCGAAATATACGGATGATGAACGGGAAATCGTTTATGCATCCCTTGCTTATATGGCAAAACTCGTGACTGAATGCGATGTGAATGTTTTTATTGATGCTACGGCTAACAAAAGAAAGTATCGCGATGCAGCACGAAGACTTATCCCGTTATTCGGTGAAGTGTTCATCCGATGCCCTCTTGAAGTTTGCATGGAACGTGAAGCCCACAGGAGAGCCGTTTTTTCACCAAAAGGGATCTATGAGAAATCAGCGCAGGCGGGCGCCAATGTTCCTGGTGTAAATGTAGCTTATGAGGAACCAGTTGATCCAATTATCGTGATCGACAGCGACAAAACCAAGCCTGATACGAGTGCAAATATCTCAGCGGATGCTATTATTAACTTTTTTGGGGACAGAATGAATGGAAATTGAGACCTTAGTTGAGATCGGTGTTGAGATCCGTGATGTAATCAGCTCTTTTATCGAGAAAAATGAGGATTATGGCGAAATGCTCGTGCAGCGCCCTAAAGATATCACACGCAAGATGGACATGGCTGCTGAGAACGCGCTTGATACAGCTCTTTTGACAAGAGGACTTTCAGCCAGGATAATTTCCGAGGAGCTTGGCGACCGCGTTGTTGGCAATAATCCTGATTTCATGCTTGTGGTCGACCCTATTGACGGCTCTACGAATGCAACTTGCGGTATACCATTTTTCTGCACGTCTCTTGCTTATACTGATAAAACTGAAATCGCAACCTTTGATGATATCAGCATGGCAGTGATATGCGATATCAACGGGAATACATATTGTGCGGAAAAGGGAAAAGGCGCTTTCTTAAATGAAAAACAACTTGCAGGAAAAAAGCGGGGCACACGGCCAAAACCAGTCGTATCTGTTTATTCTTATGGCGTCCCTAATGTACCTGAAGGTTTGATAGAACTTGAAAGATCAATTATAGTACGGGCGCTTGGAAGTATCGCGCTTGATATGTGTTTTGTTGCCGATGGGACACTCGACGGACTTATCGACACACGGGGACTTGTGAGCGGTTATGATATAATGGCATCTGCTTTGATATTGAAAGAATCAGCGGGGCTTCTGACAGATCTTAAAGGTAAGAATTTGGCAGATAATGTCCAGGTGACAGGTTTATCCATTGCAGGGACAAAAAACAGCGAACTTCATGAAAAGATCATCAGAATGCTGGGGGTCAAATGACCACAAAGCTCAAAGCACATATTGTTTCGAGGGGGAAAGCACAGGGGGATGCACTTGTGAGCAAACAACCCATCTCTTTCCTGGGCAGCATTGATGTAAAAACCGGTATGGTTGTTGAAAAAGGGCATGAGCTTTTTGGTTTAAGCATCAAGGGAAAAGTGCTTGTATTCCCCGGCGGTAAAGGCTCGACTGTTGGCTCTTATTCAATCTACCAGCTAAAAAAAAATGGCGCTGCTCCAATGGCTATGATAAATATAAGGACTGAGCCGATTGTTGCAGTGGGTGCAATAATCTCGGATATCCCGCTTGTTGACAATCTTGAACAAAATCCTGTTAATTTAATAAAAAATGGCGATAAGGTTTTGGTTGATGCGATATTAGGAAGTGTTGAAATTTTATGACTGAAGAAGATAAAGGTTATACTGAAATAAAGATGAGTTCAGGCTGGTTCATGACTATCTCGATGCAGAAAAGCGATAAATTCGAGGAAGAAAAGGAATATGTGGAGATAGCCAAGGAAAGAAGCGGCCAGAAGCGTGGAAGGTTCAATATCAATCCGAAATATGTGCGGACACTTGGCGAGGCGCTGGTTAAGTTTGCGGATGAGAATAAGCTTTAGGGTAGTTCTGGCTTATTTAAAATCAACAACGAACTGGTACTAACTGATACGAACTCCGGTGAGTTCACATTGAGTTCATTGTGATTTTCCAATGCGTGAAAAAAAAGAGGGGAACATGACTGCCATGTAAATTGGCATCCATCTCTTTTGCAGTTTCCAGGAATTAGCTATTGATATTGAAGTTGTTATCACCCGAATCAGTAATCGCAGGATTAATTGTGCTGTTAATCCTGATCTTATAGTCACTTCCCAGAAGCTGTGTTGCCGGAATGAACCATGGATGTGAACCATCATTAATGGTGCTTGCTACAATCAATCTGTTAAAAATTCCAGCTTTCAGGAGTTCTATCTTTACATATGTCCCTGGACTCTCAGTAGAAGTCCATTTGATGGTTTGGGTTATCCCCCTTCTCCAATTCTCTCCTCCGTTCGGAATTGCTACAGTAATTGAGGGAGCAGGGATTGTGAAGTTGTTATCACTTGAGTCCTTGATAGAAATATTCGTAGCACTCGTGATCCTCACCTGATAATCGGTACCAGACACCTGTATTCCTGGAATTAGCCAGGGATGTGATCCATCATTCAGGGTGCTTGCTACTATCAGTCTGTTGAACAATCCTCCTTTCAGTAGTTCTATCCTGACATACGATCGAGGATTCTCAGTAGATGTCCAGTTTATCGTTTTGGTCGTTCCTCTAATCCAGCTCTCTCCATCATTTGGAGTTACAACAGTGATGGAGGGAATCGGGATAGTGAAGCTGTTATCACTTATGCCGTTGATTGAAACGTTAGCTGTGCTTGTGATCTTCACTTTGTAATCAGTTCCTGGCACCTGTGCAGGAAGGATCAGCCATGGATGCGAACCGTCATTCAGTGTTGCTGATACTATCAATTGGTTCGGCTTATTCGGTTTCAGTAGTTCTATCTTTACATATCCTTTTGGATTCTCTGTTGAATTCCACCTTATTGTTTGGGTCGTTCCTCTTATCCAGGAATCTGTGCTATTTGGAGAGACAACAGTGAATGAAGGTACAGGGATAGTGAAGTTTTTGTCGCTGGTATCATTAATAGAAACATTAATGGTACTCGTGATCTTCACTTTGTAATCACTTCTCGGCTCCTGTGCAACCGGAATCAGCCATGGATGCGAACCGTCATTCAGGGTTGCTGATACTATCAATTGGTTAGGCTTGTTCGGTTTCAGTAGTTCTATCTTTACATATCCTTTTGGATTCTCTGTTGAATTCCACCTAATTGTTTGAGTCGTTCCTCTTATCCAGGACTCAGTGCCATTTGGAGAGACAACTGTGAATGATGGTGTCGGGATAGTGAAGTTTTTGTCGCTTGTATCATTAACAGAAGCATTAATAGTACTCGTGATCTTCACTTTGTAATCACTTCTTGGCTCCTGTGCAACCGGAATCAGCCATGGATGCGAACCGTCATTGGGAGTACTTGATATGATCAATAGGTTCGGCTTATTCGGTATCAGGAGTTCTATTTTCACATACGCTCCGGGACTGCCAGTTGAATTCCACTTTATCGTTTTGGTTGTACCTCTTGTCCAGATATCTGTGCCACTTGGAGAAAGAACTGTAATAGTTGGAACAGGAATTGTGAAGTCTTCGCTGGTGCCTGAGTATGCGGCATTTGTCGTGCTTGTGATCTTTACTTTATAATCACTTCTCGGCTCCTGTGCAACCGGAATCAGCCATGGATACGAACCGTCATTCAGGGTTGCTGATACTATCAATTGGTTCGGTTTGTTCGGTTTCAGGAGTTCTATTTTTACATACGCTCCTGTACTGCCCGTCGATGTCCAGTTTATCGTTTGAGTTGTTCCTCGTGTCCAGTTTTCTCCACCATTGGGAGAGACGACTGTGATTCTTGGTGGAACCGCCTGGTATTTGAGTGCCAGGTAGTCAGAATTGTTACTATTTATCGTATATTTTAAATCGCATAATCCATCATTATTCGTATCCGTGCAGGTCTGGCTGAAACCTTTGCCTGTTGAATTAGCCCAGAAGTTTCCTCCCAGATAAGAACCTCCAATTATGTTCTTGCCTGGATTTTTAGTGACGTTCCAGGTGTTTTCATAAATTGTACCTTTGAAAATAAAATTGTTGATATTATTGAAATAGTTGTTGTAGATTGTGTTTTTACTGGATGAAAAGAGTTCAATTCCATAATTATTCGAAATAAAAGTATTATTTTCAAAAGTATTGTTATCGGAAGAAGATAGCGATACTCCCGTCTCAGAATAATGGTGTATGTTGTAGGTTGAAAATTTGCTATCCTGGATCGTATTATTAGGGGACAGTATCATGTAAATCCCCCATCCGCTTTCCAAAACTCTTATATTCTGGATTCGGGAGTTGCTGGTTTCCCATAAATATACTCCTCTATCCATATTGGACATTTCCAGGTCTCTGACAGTCACATTATTGCATAAGATACAGTAGAATGAGCTTGCTTTTGTTGAACCGTCATAGGTGGTGTTTTTTCCATATTTTACATAATATATGGGTCTTCCATTAGCGAGATTTGTTGTATCGATATTATTTCCCTCTAAATGAGATAAGAGATTGCCGCCCACTCCAAAATTAAAGCTGTTGTTTTCCATAATGTTGTTGTAAGCCGTAGTGTTAAAGACATACGACAAAAATATCCCATATCTGCTATTAGTAACTGTATTTTTGCTGATTGTATTATTTTTTGAAGTCTCATATACTCTGAGTCCAAAGGTTGCACTATTGGAAATGTTGTTGCCAGTTATGTTATTGAAATTAGAAGAATTAAGTAAGATTCCTTGACTGTTCGAGTTTACACTGTTATTGCTCAGCGTGTTGTTGTTGGATGAAAACAAAAAGAGGGCATTACCGTTATTCCTTGCATTATTTCCGATAAGAGTATTGTTTATCGAAGAGTCCAGAGAGATGCCGAACTTATTGTTCGAGACAATGTTTCCAAGCAGTGTGTTATTGCTGGAAATCCCAAGATAGATTCCGGAGTCGTTGTTCGAGCTTGCATTGTTGCCTATGAACATGTTGTTGGTAGAATCGGACAGAGAGATGCCATAGTATCGGTTCGAGTTAGCATTGTTGCCTATTAGCGTGTTGTTGCTGGAAGATCCCAGAATAATGCCAATTTCATCGTTCGACTTGACATTATTGCTGTTGAGTGTGTTATTGTAGGATGAGGACAGGGAGATACCCACAACGTTGTTATGTGCATCGTTGCCGCTGAGTGTGTTGTTGTAGGATGAAGATAGAGAGATGCCGAACTGGCGATCGTCGCCACAGTCATCGCAGCTGCCGGTGTTCGAGTTTGCAGTGTTATCATTGAGCACGTTGTTGTTGGAAGATCCCAGATAGATTCCACCACCGTTGTTTGAGGCATCGTTATCGCTAAGCGTGTTGTTGCTGGAAGATACCAGAACAATGCCAATTTCACCGTTCGACTTGACATTATTTCTGTTGAGCGTGTTGTTGTTAGAAGAAGACAGAGAGATGCCTGGGCCGCCCCCCATCCAACCGTTGTTTGAGGCATCGTTGCCGCTAAGGCAATACCTAAAAATAAATTAGTAAATTATATAATCTAAGCCATCATATATAGTGGCATGGATACTAACAAGGAGTACACATGGTGGCTAAAAGCCCTATCAGGAGCGGATGAAGTTCAAGCAAGACGTTTTGCAGGAGCCATAGCACTTGAAATTGGGTGGGGTGGAGTCTCAAAAGTTGAAGAATTAACAGGCATGTCCCATTCGACTATCCATAAAGGGATAGAGGAACTCAAAACGTCAGAGAAACTTAAACCTCCAGAAAGACTTCGAGCACTTGGAGGAGGAAGAAAAAAGGTAGAAATAAAAGATCCCGAAATAATTGGAGATCTTGAAAAAATAATGGATGAAAACACCTCAGGCGACCCAATGAGCCTGCTGAAATGGACAAACAAATCAACCTACAAGATCGCTGATGAATTGAAAAAGCTAAAACATAAAATCGATCCAGATACAGTAGGACGTTTATTGAAGGAAAACGATTACTCGCTTCAGGCCAATAAGAAAAACATCGAAGGTTCTTCAGTTCCCGAAAGAGATGCCCAGTTCAGGTATATAAACGAAAAAGCTAAAGAATTTATAAATCAGGAGTATCCCGTAATATCAGTTGATGCAAAAAAGAAAGAAAATGTAGGAGAATTCAAAAATCCTGGAAGAACATGGGAGAAAAAAGGCAAGGCAAAAGAAGTAAATGTGTATGATTTTCCTTCACTTGGGATTGGAAGGGCGACACCATATGGGATTTATGATCTTAAGAGAAATGAAGGAATGGTAAATGTGGGAATGAGTTATGATACGTCCGAATTTGCCGTTGAAAGCATAAGGCAATGGTGGCTTATGTTTGGAAGAAATAATTATCCAGATGCAAAAGGTCTGATGATATGTGCAGATGGTGGGGGGAGCAATGGAAGTCGCAATAAAGGCTGGAAATTTCATTTACAAGAATTGGTGAACCAAATAAAAATACCTATTACCGTATGCCATTACCCTCCTGGGACAAGCAAATGGAACAAGATAGAACATCGCATGTTCTCATTCATTACAATGAATTGGAAGGGGAAACCGCTCGTTAGTTTTGAAACAATTATTGAACTGATCAGTGGCACAAAGACAAACAAAGGTCTTACTGTGGCATCGCTATTAGATGAAAAGGAATATAATAAAGGAGTTAAATTCTCTGATGAAGATATGGCAAGATTGAAGATAGAATACCATTCTTTACACCCAAAATGGAATTATTCTCTTTCCCCAAAAGAGGAAGGGAATTAATTTAGATAAGTTATTTTTCGGCAATCCCTAAGAGTGTTTTTATTCGAAGAGATTAGAGAGATGCCACAACCAAAGAACTCAAAACCATTGTTCCAGTTTGCATTGTTGCCGCCGAGCGTGTTGTTATTGGAAGAGGATAGGGAGATGCCTGTGCCCAACCCGTAGTCACCGTTATTCGATGCGTTATTGCCACTAAGCGTGTTGTTATTTGAAGTAACCTTTATCCCTACCTCCGCATTGGTCGCAGAAAACCCTTCAAGCACTATCCCATCCGCAGCGAGCGTGACCGCGTTTCCGCCTCCATTTGCGTACACCACAGGCATCCCGATACCACGCAGGATCAACTGCTTAGTCACGTTCACATTTTCGTAATAGGTGCCGTTATCCACCTGAATCTCATCCCCAGTGCTGGCATTGTCAATAGCCGCCTGGATAGTTGTGTATTCAGTACCCTTGTTGATGTTATGGACTGAGCCAGTAGTTGTTACTGTTGCTGTGTTATAAGCACGCGGTAAGTAACCGATATTGGCGCTGGCATTATCAGAGGATACATTGACTGGATTTGTTGATCTTTTTATAACATACATATCCCTGCTAAGGTTATCCAATCGAGCAACACCAATATCGCCCATCGATATATTGGGTGGGAATCTATGTGTTATCCTACCCCCAGGACTTTCCAATTGACTGATATCCTGTAATCTCATTGAAACATGCGAAGTATCTGGAATGATAGGGGAATCTTGTGCCACGGACGGATTTACAATAACTATCGTAAAAATAAAAAATAAAAGAATATTGCTACATTTCAGAAACGTCATAATATCACTCCTGCGCCGCTCGCTAAACAAAAAGCTTTCATCAACTTCCCCTCTCCCGAATTCCCCTTTATTAAATAAATCATATCATTCTCCAGCCATCCACCCAGTTTATTCATATCCATCACCATATCTTAACCACCTGCGATATCGCTCGTGCGCTATCATCTGAAACTCCAAAGACCATTAACAACAAAAGTCGGCATAAATTTGTAAATTCACAGACTCTGTTCAACACACACCATTTTGGGATCTTATGTTAAAGCAAGCAATGACTAACCTTTATTTAAATGCTCCTTTTTTATTCAATATAGGATATTATAATTATTCTAATAATCATATCGAATCATGATTAAATCAGCAGGTAAAACACAAAATGCAATTGTGCCACATCGTTAACATTCCCGACCGGCTCATCTTAGAAAACCGCATTTACTCACTTTACCATCAGGGGATTACCGCACTCAGATCCCCATGTACGATCTCCAGTTCCTTCATTCGTCCCGGCGCCGAATCCGAATTTTAGGTACTGAACTGCCGCATTCATAAGAGGTTTTTTTATGAAGTGCTATGAATTCTTCTCATATGATAAGCGCCGAAAATTTATTGCATTTTATTTATATTATAGAAAATTTCACATGCGGAATTTATTTAAAACCAACATGTGGTTTATTTTCATAAATGTTTCAAGGGTATTCCAGAGCAAGACGTGAATCGAGAACAGCCCCGATCTCTGCATATCCCACATGGTCAATATCACAGCCTATCCAACTACGGAACACCGCAGGCCTTAGGCATTTCTACATTAATCATTTTTAGTACATAGGTGGTTACCAATTCATAGGTTTGCCTTATAAATTTAACTATTTTTTATACTTGCAGTAAGATTTATATTATTCATCCCCCCATTATTATTTTAATCACAAAATTCCAAAGAGGGGATGAACAATGGAGTTTAATGTTGATAAGCAAATAAAAAGCTATTGGAACAAATTCATCGGTCAAACCGATGCAAATAATGAAGAGTTTGCAGATGCAACCTCCGAGAACAGCGTTCGGGCATCAAAATTTCTGGAAGGATTAAACCTGGATCCGATAATGCCTGAAATCAACAAGCATTATACCGTTAAAGAAGGAGTGGAAACCTATCCAAGAAGGGCAATGGTAAAGGCATTTATCTGGAGAAACATAAAGACAATAAAATATTATACGAAAGAGGAAAGAAACTTAAGAACACATCCTGATGAGGCACTAGAATTGGGTTTCAATATTGATCCGGATGAAAATATCATAGTTCCAGATCATGAAACTTTGAGGCATTTCGAAAAAGTGAGACTGGGTAATAAGGGGATGGATTCTATAATGCAACTTTTTTGTATAAAGGTTGTAGAAGCTGGTAACCGATTGGATTTAAAAATTGGAAAATGCACTGGAACAGATAGTACTCCAATCAAGACACATAACGATCCTGATGGAAAATACAATGGCCATTATAAGAAAAAGATGGTCAAAGCACAAATAACCATGGATTATGAGCACAATATTCCTCTGGCCAAAAAGGTATGCGGTGGAACTGAAGATGATGATAAATATCTTGAAGATATGCTCCGAAAGACAGCAGTATCTGCCGGGATGAACATGGAAGAGACTTGGTTCGATGGCGGTTATAACAGCAACAAAAACATTGCATTTGCTCATGTTGAAATGGGTTTGATGTCACATTATCATATTGACAAGGATTGGAGAGAAAATGTAAAATACGAGCATAGGTTTAATGGAAAAACCTATATCTACTCCCCTGAACAGGAGATTAATTATCTCTATAGAAAAAATTGGCAAGATTCAAAATATAAGAAAGATGCTTCTCTAGAATATAAGATGCAATTTCTGGTCAAAAAGGGATTTCATGACCCTGTTGCCATGTATTTTAGAAATGACTATATGAATAAATATGATGAGTGTCCCGATAATGTTCTTGATCTCTACCATAGAAGAAACAGCAACGAAGGAATCAATAGCTATCTGAAAGATCACCTTGAAGTTGAGGTACATTTGAATGGTAAAGGTATGAAGAATATTGATCTTCACGTGACAGAATGCTGTATTGCCATGCTGGCAGTAGCATTTGCACGATTGCAGCATGGTATAAAAGAAAATCTCTCTTCGGTTGCATATCTCACATAGGAGGTGAAAAAAAATCTACCAATGGTTTCAAGGGTGTCTTGGTAACCACCACATATGTAAAATTTAATTAAGGAAACTTTATAAAGGTGAAAACCTATTCTTAATTAATTTATGAGTGCTGATATTGTTAAAGTTTTAGATTACCAGTTGTCTCATGGTCTTGAATTTGAGAAAAAATACATTGATTCAACCATAAATAAAATTTTCAAGGTAGAGCTTTCAATGGTGAAACATGAAATCAAAAAGATTGAGGGTAAACTCTCTGAATTTGAAACCTACTATCAAATGAGTTCTGATACTTTTTATAAAAAGTTTAATGAAGGAAAAATGGGCGATGACAGGGGATATATAAAATGGTTTGCTTATAAAGATTCATATAATAAGCTCATGGAACGTTTAATGGAGATCGAAAAAATAGTTCATGCTTGAAAATTTTCTTGCTGACCTCAAAGCATCGTTGACCGCTTCACATATTGTACGTGATATTGAGATCGATGATGAATTCATTACTTCAGTTTCTGGTTTTCTAGATTGTACAGTTGTATTGATCGATGGTTCGACTCTTTATGTTACTGAATATTTTACAATAGCCAGTGATACTATCAGGCGCGATAAATATTCCTATCATTTGCAAAAAGATGATGATTTCATAATCAGATGGGATAATGCACCTCATCACAAGGAATTATCTACTTTTCCATATCATGTACACAATAAAACTGGGGTTCATGAATCAAAAGAAATGATCATGGATGAAATCCTGGACGAGCTTTCAGGTAAACTTTTGCCAGAATAATCTGGAATAAATAGCAGAGACTTGCTCGACTACCCTGGTTTTGATGTTGAGTTCCTGTGCGAATATAAATTAATGGCTCAACACCGAACCAATAGAACTGAAACAAACCCATGCTGCCGGAGTTCGTTCAGAGTTCCCATTGAGTTCGTCGTTATTTTTCAATAATTCTATCCTCAAACATATGTTCCATGACTGCATAATTCCAAATTAAGCAGTTGGATCACTGGATTAGTAGAGTTCAATGCTTGAAAAAAAAGGGGACGGAACATGACTACCATGTAAATTGGCAGCCATGCTTCTCTATTTTGCATTCTCCGAGACTTAACCAGTGATATCGAAGATTACTTTTATCAGATCTTCTCCAGGATCACATTATCTATGTAGTAGACATCTCCAGGTGCCGCTAAACCTGTACCTGCAAAGAAGAATTGTAACCGTGCATTGGTAACACTGCCAGAGTCGATTTCTGTAGTGAAAGTCTGCCAGTTATTATTGAGATTGGCTGTATAAGCTGACCCAATTGTGGAATAAGGTGAAACACCGAGGATCAGCCTTGCAACCATATCATGTCCTGTTGTCGAATACGCTACAAAACTTAGGCGATAGCGGGTGTTTGGTTCAAGAGTTATCTTTTGATATATTTGCATGTTCGTGCCCGTGCTGCTAATGCCAAGCCTTGCAGCATAACTTCCTTCATAACCGGGAGTCACTGCAGCAAACGTCATGATGCCGTTCGTTGATTTTGACCATAACGCGGCTCCTGATTCAAATCCTGGATTCGTGAGCAAATTGATCGATGTCTTTGCACCCGTGGTGAACTGCCATTCAAAGGAAGATGGCAGATTATTTCCAGCCATATCCCGGGCACCGGTTCCCATTCTGACATTGTATGCAGTGCTGTAATTCAGGGAAGCAGGGGTATAGGTCATAGTGTTCCCGCTCCAGCTAAAGCTGCCTGTGGTTGCAGGGATTGTTGAGAACGCTGTCTCAACCGAATCGCTATTCATGGCTTTGCTAAATGTTATGGTTATCCTGGAACCTGTCGGGACATTAATTCCAATGGGTGTGTTCCCGATAACTGAGGCGGTTTCTATTACATATGTCCCTGTCACTGCTGTCGTTTGTCCTGTATTGACTGTAACTGTCTGTTGAGACGGTGTTGTATATCCTGAGACCGCACCAAAAGATACTGTATGACTGCCTGTATTCACAGGTCCGCTCCATGAACCTGTACCTTTAGATACTCCGTCAACCAAAATATTTCCATTAACAGGCGTTGTGGTTACTGAAAGAGTTCCAGGAGTTAGTACATATGTCCCTGTCACTGCTGTCGTTTGTCCTGTATTGACATTAACTGTCTGTTGAGACGGTGTTGTATATCCTGAGACCGCACCAAAAGACACTGTATGACTGCCTGTATTCACAGGTCCGCTCCATGAACCTGTACCTTTAGATACTCCGTCAACCAAAATATTTCCATTAACAGGCGTTGTGGTTACTGAAAGAGTTCCAGGAGTTAGTGCATATGTCCCTGTCACTGCTGTCGTTTGTCCTGTATTGACATTAACTGTCTGTTGAGACGGCGTTGTATATCCTGAGACCGCACCAAAAGATACTGTATGACTGCCTGTATTCACAGGTCTGCTCCATGAACCTGTACCTTTAGATACTCCGTCAACCAAAATATTTCCATTAACAGGAGTTGTGGTTACTGAAAGAGTTCCAGGAGTTAGTACATATGTCCCTGTCACTGCTGTCGTTTGTCCTGTATTGACATTAACTGTCTGTTGAGACGGCGTTGTATATCCTGAGACCGCACCAAAAGATACTGTATGACTGCCTGTATTCACAGGTCCGCTCCATGAACCTGTACCTTTAGATACTCCGTCAACCAAAATATTTCCATTAACAGGAATTGTAGTTGCTGAGAGAGTTCCTGTGAATGTAATATCACTTCCACTTGGGAACATTTGTATTATTTGCGACGATACCTCAATAACGTCCGCCCAATTGTATCCTTTCCACACAAATACTTCTGGTGATATGATATGATGTTTCTCTCCACCAGAAATACGATATGTTTCAGGACTTCCCAGTCCCTGTATCAGCAAACCATCCGAAATTGCCTCAGTATTAATAAACCTCGGCCCCCACGGAATTGACGCCGGATTGAACACACTTACTGGAAGGACATTCACACTACCCCAGCCTGGAACTCCTGACATATTATTGATGACATCCCAGTCTGTGATCCAGTAGAGCTTATTGTTCTGGAACCAGTATACCTCATTTTGGACATCTACCCTGAGAAGAGATTTTTCTTTTAACCTATGACCCAAGAATTGATCCATAGCATCAGCAATTCCGTTTGCCATTCGTTGCTGGCCATCTATGCTCCTCAAAAATGCCAAGTCTCCTGATAACCATCCCATTTCGATGATTGCGCCTGGTGTACTCGTCGCAATACCACCACTTGGATTAAGTGCATAGTAATATATCATGTTATCCGTAAAGTGACCTACACTTGTATCGCGCGGGAGTCCTGTAGCCGCACCATACGCATTCCACAATGAATCTACTAGCCTATCTGATGCATCGTCATTTCCCGTTTTACCAGTACCTTTGGTTCCACCATACCGCGAAACTTTGAATCCCGTATTTGTACCTGCACAATAATCAGCATGTAGTGCGACAAATGCATCTGCCACATAACCGCTTATCCCACTTCCCGCAGGTTTCACGTCTACTGTATATCCGCGTTGGCGTAATATTTCTGCAGCTTTGTTGGCAACTGCCCAATTAATATCTTTTTCATTTGTCTGACCGTCACATGAGTATGCACCAGCATTTGGATAATGACCAGCTTCAATTCCTATTCTCAGTGCCGATGGTGGTGCTGTCAATTTCTCTATACTTGTCCCAGATAATCCTAGCCAGTGTTGCACACCATTTGGTCCTATAATGTAGTTTTTGATTTCAGTATATTTTGATGTAGAAAAACCGATATAAATTACTGCTTTCCATAACGGAGATGTTGATGGGTTGCTCTGTGGCTCTACTATATTTTGCCAAATATTAGTGTCTTTTCCATCTTGTTTAGCATAAGCCATTGACTCTCTCATCGTTCCTTGTCCGGCATTGTAAGCATCAATCACATATTTCCAAAGTTCTGGAAGAGTAGATGGTACTGTCAACGTTATGCCCAAATGATTACCACTTAGAAACGTGGGATTCTGCATATTGACCATCTTTTCTTTAAGCATTGTCAACCCTATGTGAATAGCAGTTCTTGGGTCTTGCCAAGTGCCAGCATGGACGCCATAATTAGCAGTGCATGGTGTTTGCATCAATCCACAAAAACCGGATACGGATACAGCATCTTTATTAAATCCGCTCTCCGTAGCAATCATGGCCTTAATAATCAGAGGCGGTAAGGATGGCTGAGTACTACCCCATACTTCAGATATTTCTTCATTAATGATACTATTGTAATCGTTCTCATATGAAAATCCCCAATTTGTATCTATAGGGCTGGGGACTAGTACATATGTCCCTGTCACTGTTGTCGTTTGTCCTGTATTGACATTAACTGTCTGTTGAGACGGTGTTGTATATCCTGAATATGCACCAAAAGATACTGTATAGCTACCTGTATTCACAGATCCACTCCAGGAACCTGTACCTTTGGATACTCCATCCACTAAAATATTACTATTGACAGGAGTTGTAGTTACTGAGAGAGTTCCTGTAGTTTGTATTGGCACATATGTCCCTGTCACTATTGTCGTTTGTCCTGTATTGACATTAACTGTCTGTTGAGACGGTGTTGTATATCCTGAAAAAGCACCAAAAGATACTGTATAGCTACCTGTATTCACAGATCCACTCCAGGAACCTGTACCTTTGTATACACCATCCACTAAAATATTACCATTGACAGGAGTTGTAGTTACTGAGAGAGTTCCTGTATTTGTTGTTGGTTCTACAACTTTTAACAGATTCTGGTAAGGGCTTGGTTTTTTATCGAATAGTATGCTTTTTGTTCCGTCCCATACGCCAAATTGGAGATAATATTCGCCTGGTGTATTTATCGTAGGACTCATACTTGCAATGCCCTGTTGTCCTGCGCCAAGATATGTTACTCCACTCCAACCATCGTATATCTGAATCCCATTCGAATCCCAGATAGATGCTCCACCATAGAAATTAGCACCGGTATTTCCCGTATTAGTAAACTGAACATTTATTGTGAAGGGAGTACCCTTAGTTACTGTTATCTTGCTGTTCGGAGAATAACTGTCTATTCTTGCTAAAATGGATTCTTTTTTAATCCATTTCACAGCATCAAAACCAACCCTTTTTGTGGCAGAACTTTCACCCGTAGCATCAACTAACTTAATATAATCGTTTCCACTGGCAGAGAAATAAAAGTCTCCTAATGTAACCCACACGTTAAAATAACTGGCTTGGTTCACATATCGGGTATCAGTAATACCGTTATGGTAAATAGTGTAAACTGCATTAGTTGTATCCGCATAATTGCCCGGGATGTAAACATATACTGTATAAGTTCCAGCACCTTCACTAGAGAGGGACGGTTTCCACATGGCATAGTTGTCTACAGACGACTGACCGTTGTATGTATAAAACATATGATTATTGTATCCTATGGATGCTTCTTTCCAAAAAGAAGGAGTTCCATATTTTGTAAAGCCAGAACTTTGTTCATCGACGATTACCTCAGCGGATACTACACTCGCGCTACTCCCCAACAACACCAAAAATACCAGCAATGTTCCAATCGCGATACTAAGGGCACGCCCTCCATAAGCTTTATACTCTACCATATTTTTCACCATAACTTTGCACCTGCATGATTACAGCCACAATCTTCCAAATCAACACCGCCATCATCCACCACAGGCGCCGCACCCCCTATCAATAATACCGGAGTAATCGTTCCAATCGCTATCCATAGAGCATCTCCGCTCCACACGTAATTATCAAATACCATTTTTTCCACACCTATCCTTGATTTACAGCCCGCACCTATGAAGCATGGCCACCAATACTGACGTTTAGTTTATGATGATAGTATATAAAACCTGCGTTTTAATATTATAATGATTATAATAATTATTATACTTATGTTAGAAATCATTCATCATGATTGAAAGAAGGAGCTGAAAAAGGACGAATTCAAAAGCTTTGCCCTCTTTTTCCCAACCAGGGCGAGCGCCCCATCCTCAGGTGAAGAGAATCCACGACCGGTAACTATTTATCCCCCATCCTCAATCTAGCAACGTTCGTAACATCACGAACAACCAAAATAAGAAAAACAACCAAAATGACCCCTGAAAATTTCAAACCAAAGAAAGACTTCAATACCCGCCTTGAAAACGCAAAGAGCCTGCCGGATATCTTTGAAGTGGTGAAAGCCGCTGTCTGGGAATGCCAGAGAAAAAGCCGGAGGCCTGATGCTGGGGCTTGCCAATCTCGGGAATGATCCCCAGGGATTTTTCGGGGCTTTCTATCCAGTCGGTTCAAATGTCATTGTGATGAACAAGATCCCTCTTGATAGGATAAAAGAGACAAGACTTGAGCTTTACAAACCTTATACTTTCCATGTCCTTCTCCATGAATACCTGCACACGCTGGGGTATATGGATGAAAATGATGTCAGGCAGATGGCCCATAAGATCACAAAAGAAGTATTCGGGGAAGAGCATCTTGCGACCAGGATCGCTGCGAATACGGCGCACTTCTTCCATAATCTTGTTTATCCTGGTGCAACATGGCAGCCGGATGATATGAAAATGGAGCTTGTGGGTGGTTTTGACAGGGAAAGCGCAAG
>CAVWCX010000011.1:0-37919 GCA_963753595.1 Candidatus Methanoperedentaceae archaeon
CTATGTCCAGTTCATTGAAGAACTCGAAAAGCTCAACTTCAACAGGTATTTCATTTCTCTGGATCCACCTGTCCACAATTTCTGCAAATGATGTAGTATTTACGACCATAACTGCAAGCAGGATATTTGAAGCATTATCTTCAATATAATGAACAATATTATCCTTTATCGCTTCCTGGCCTTTCCTTGTTACTTTGCTCATGTAGCCGAATCCCGGCATATCTGTAATTTGAATATTCTGATAAGGTAAGTGAAGGGGTTTTCTTGTTACGCCAGGAAGTTTTCCTACCGGAACTTTCTTTCCCGTAAGCGCCCTGATCAGCGTGGATTTTCCAACATTTGATCTTCCGACAAAAATTATCTCTTTCATGTAGCAACTGCATTTATCAAAGTCATATAAAAATGCTTCCAGCTGGTTCCAGCGCGCCACCTGTAATAAGATGAACCTACGCCTTTGGTCTGTGCCTGAAAACTGCTGCGAATATCAATACAATGATCCCAAACATGATATTGAACCCTGGAGTGATGGGGGTGGGAGTTGGTTCCGGGGGGATTGCTTGTGATGATTTTATATTTGACAGGGTCGTTTCTTGGGATTGCATTTCCTGGACATTTGGAGTTAAAGTTGGAATTGCTGGATTTATCGATCTGTTCATCGTTGGGTCGATCACTGTGATTACGGGACGTTCCGATTTTACCGATGAGCGTGTCATTCCCCTGTACTCCACGCCAGTGTAGTTAGCTATTGCCGCAGGCAGTTCAATATTTTCTCCTGTATTTATTCTTATGATATAGCTAAATCCTAATGAAGTATTTAACTCTAAAAATGTCGACTCAAGAGAAGTTGAACCGCTTACCAGGCTTAGATTCTCCGGAATGAAATCTTTAACTTCTATCCGCGTCGGAATATTTCCTGTATTCTGAATTTTCACCGTCACTGTTACATCGTCACTGATGTTTGCAATTTGTTTATCTGTGGTTTTGTTAATTATTATTTTGGGTCCATTTACAATAACTGTAGATGAATTCGAAGAAATATTGTATTGTTTGTTATTGACTTTGAATTGGGCATTACTTTCCGGAAACGTAAATCCATTGATGTTTGTTTCCAGGGGTTTGATAGAATATCCTATATCCTTCCACTCACCGGGCTTCAGGACAGGGATATTCCAGGTCAATGATGTATTAGATTTTAATTCAAAATTGGGGTTTATGCTATCAGTTAAGATAATATCGGTCATATCCATTGCGCCATTATTTGCAACATTTAATCTGACCATTATAATGTCACTGAGATATATCCGGTTCTTGCTGACGGCTTTGCTTACTGAAAAATAATTGTTTTTCGGGGAAACTGTAATGGAAACCGATCCAGTTGATCTGTATTCCAGGTCTTTAACATCGAAACACTTTGTATCTGCACTTAAATTATATGTTTTCTGAGAGGCTACTTCAGGAACTAAGAATGCGACTTCATAACTTTTACTTTCACCTTTTTTCAACTCAAGATATACTTGATGGAGTTGCCCGGGATTGCCTCCCCTGAGAGCCAGTCCATCTGAATTAAGGATAACATCTACATTCTCAGCAATAGCATCACCATTGTTTTTTATATCGACTTTGGCTGTTATGACCTGGTCGCTGCTTGAAGTGTATGATGCTTTTTCTGTCGTAACAGTTACATTAAGTTTAGGCTTTCCTCTTAATGAGATCGCAACTTTTGCCCATGGCTTATAGTATTCCATTACCCATTCTTTTGAATTTCCCGAAAGAAAACCCGTTGCCGAAATCTTGAACTCGTAATCAGGGTCTAATTCTGCTTCACTTTGCGTACTTAACAGGACTTCTTTAAGGAAGTTGCCATTCTTATATACTTCAAGATATACCATCGGATTAACTGCAGTTTCCGGGATTATTTCTCCTTTAAAGTTCTTAAATCCTCTAACGGGAGATGGAAATTGCACTGCTTTTACCGTATATGGTAAATTCGTGATATTATTTCCCTTGTAAAGAGTACCTTCAACCGCAGGTGCCCACTCTATTTCATCGGTTGTGAAAGCTGCCACCGTGAAAGAGCTGGCAAACCACAGGATTATTAATAGAACGACGAATCTCTTCATATTATAATTATGATAATGATTTTGAAATAAATAGTTTACTATATCAAATTATAACAATTTTATGATGCAAAGATATATATCTATGAATAACCAAACCAGAGTTAATCGGTTGGCTTATATATGGCAACTATTAGATGAGAATAATTATCTATGGCTGTTTTTTTTAGGTTAATTGGTTTAAAATATAAAGGAAAGAAATAAATGGACAATGATAGAAGAGGCGGTTCACGCGGCGGGGGAGGCAGAGGCTTCAGACCCAGCGGACCAAGAGAAATGCATAAAGCAACATGTGCAGACTGCAAACAGGAAACTGAAGTACCCTTTGTGCCATCGGGCGACAGACCGGTATATTGCAGAGAATGCTACCAGAAACATAAGCCAGCGAGATATTAAACTATTTTTCTTATAATAGTTATATAAAAAGGTGAATTAAATGGACAATGATAGAAGAGGCGGTCCACGCGGCGGGGGAGGCAGAGGCTTCAGACCCAGCGGACCAAGAGAAATGCATAAAGCAACATGTGCAGACTGCAAACAGGAAACTGAAGTACCCTTTGTGCCATCGGGCGACAGACCGGTATATTGCAGAGAATGCTACCAGAAGCACAAGCCAGCGAGATATTAAACTATTTTTCTTATAATAGTTATATAAAAAGGTGAATTAAATGGACAATGATAGAAGAGGCGGTCCACGCGGCGGGGGAGGCAGAGGCTTCAGACCCAGCGGACCAAGAGAAATGCATAAAGCAACATGTGCAGACTGCAAACAGGAAACTGAAGTACCCTTTGTGCCATCAGGCGACAGACCGGTATATTGCAGAGAATGCTACCAGAAGCACAAGCCAGCAAGATATTAAGTATAAATAACTTTTTTAGTTGGAGGGTTTTTTTAATAACCCTCATTTTTTCAATTGTATCGGAATACCTTAGAGCTCTGCCGGGATTCATCGGTAAAGGAGGTTGACTGGATCGATATGTGCCATTCAAAGAGCCTGCGTTTGGGACAAAACATCGTTAATTCAACCCCAGTCGCCTTAGCAATGAGACACCCCACAAATCTACTGTGGGGAGCTTCACTCTAAAATCCAAAATATATATCTATGCTGCACTAAATCAATATTCAGACAAGGTCAATGGTTAAAGTACCTCCATCAAGTACATCCTTTTCACCAACAGCAACCTGCTTTGAGACATTACCTGCTGTCACGGAATAAGGACCCACAGGTCCTGTGTCAAACCGTGTCTCACCCAGGATCGGACCAAGAGTTGAATAAGGAACAATAAATACATAAGTGCCATTTGAAGATGTCACCTGTTTGTATTGGATCGTTCTTCCAATATTCGTTTTTATCGTATTGGTCAGCGTGACGATCGTACCAGGTGGAGCACTTCCAGTGATTCTCGCACCTTTTACATATTCGAATATCTTCGCATATCCTGATTCTTCAACAGGCAGCGAATTTTCTCTATTTAAAATATTATATATGGATTTATACACTTTTTCTTCATTGCCCCCTGTTACATATGGATTGGGAGTTGATTCATGCACAAGCCTGTAATTGCGCAGACCATTTGTATCAAAAATGTGGAGTTTTGATTCCATGGTATTATAATATTTCATAGATGGCCAGTATTGATCTCCCTTTGAGGTTCGTACCAATTCATAATATCCTGCGTCGGTAGTATCCCATTTTGCGATCGTTGGCTGTATCGCATATGCCATGTATGCATTGCTTACAACATACCTTGCCCCAGGCTTACCGTTGATGCCAAGATCATCAAGTACTTTATTGGCTTCATCTTCAGTTTGTGCGACGAGGAACGTGGAAGCTCCAGGCGCATGATTGTCACCTCCGCCAATTCCTGCCTGGAATGGGTTAGCGTTTGGAATTCGGTGTCCCCAGTATGTGATAATATGACCATAATCCCACCAGCTCATAACACCATAATCATTCCTGGAATAATTATATGGTTGGCCAGGTTCTGGTTTTTCGTAAATAGAATAATATGGTAAATCAGGCGCTGGGGTATTATCTCTCATCCATGTAAGCGCATCATGCCATTCATAAAATCCTGATGAAAGAGCACCCCACGGCGCCTGGTCCATGGTTATTTTATATGGAGATGCGCCAGATGGTAAAAATCCGGTCACAGCGATCACAAGGATAAAAGACAGGATATGCTGGACACGTATCTTTTTCAGACATTTGAGAATATCGTTTGAATTGAACTTATTCCAATCCGCAAAGCCTAAAAATTTAGAGCCAAGAAATCCTGACAGGATGGCTACGTTTACCGCGTAATAATATGCGAACCGGTTCTGGGCTAGCATTATGCCAAGTACGCATACACTCCAGATGACAAGTAATGTGTATTCTGCATTGGATTTTTTTATGGCATAATAACAAAGAAGAAGAATTGCAATATAAGACAGGATATAGTTATAACCAAAGTTTCCAACTGCGGACTCGTAAGTGATTGGAGAGGCTTCGCCTATTGTCTCTCCTCCCCCTGTAAAAGGCTTAAATACAGAAAACCATGTTCCAAATATGCTGTTATATAATTCGGGAATAAATATTTTCAATAAAAACAAAATTATTAATATTGCTCCAATCACGAATGACAGAAAATGATACACTTTATATTCACGTTTATTCATCTCTCTTGACACGAAACTTAATAATAGGAAAAATAACGCTGCTCCCCCGGTTACTGTCAAATGTAAAAGAGAATATCGAGAAGGACCAAATCCATTATTAATTTCAATGTATGGTAATACCATTATCATTGCGATCGTATAACTGATAATACCAATAATACCGAGATATTCAGTTGATTTTTTTCTGAAATGATCAATAATATATTGGACTACAATAAAAATACTAAAGACCACAGCGAAAAAAACTCCGTAAGTCCAGAATAAAAGATATGCTCCAAAGGAAATACCTGCAAGAATAGAATATGCTATTGGTGATCTTAAAACAGCCCAATCTTTATTCTGCCAGTGCTCAAAAGTAATATTTTCAGATCTCTTGATCGCCATTATGAAAAATGCCATCATGAGAGTTGTAAAAAAAACCTCTGCAACATGGTGATCAGTAAATCCAAGAAGAGATCTCGAGAGAAACTGGCCGGGCAGTATTGCTATTAAGAAAGCACCCAGGAGGCCTGCTTTATTATCCAGTAGTTCTTTTCCGATAAAGTAAACCGGAAATACTATAAGAGCCCCGATAACTGCAGGAAAAAATGCGCCAACGGTGTCAATCGTGGATTGTGAAGGCATTCCACCATTTAGAATTAAACCTGCTACTAATGCCAGGAAGGCGATCGCCTGGTCAAATAATGGCCCCCAGTGAATCGAGTTTCCTAAGGGATATAGTGTAAATGCGTCAAAAAATATCCTGTGAGGGAAAAACTGGATAGTGTTTTCAACCAACCTCATATGAAAAACAGAGTCATCCATTGCAAAACCAACGACCCCATTTCTAAAAACATTGTCTATTGGGGTAATTCCCCTGATATAAAATGAGAAAAGGAATATTGTAAATAATATAATATATGAAAGGTATGAGATACCAAAAAATGCTCCTTTTCCAGTCTCAATATTATTTTTCTTATTATCAGGTTTCTCCTTATATTGCTTCATGGATTTTACTTTAGCCAATGTACACCTCTGTAGATTGGTAATAAGTGAAGTCACCACTAATAAAGATTATGGAAATTAGAGCTTTATATTATGTATTTTCAAATCGATTCATTGATCATTCCTGGGTTCAAAAATAACCTTCTTCTTGTAAGAAAGATTCATCACAAGGCGTTTTCCAGAGTTAACTAAAGACCTGACATTACTATCTCCAATTATATAGTTTAAAAATGGAGAGCAAATAGCCCAGGCATAAGATATGAGCCAGGGTATGGTAATAACCTTCAATCGATTGTTTTTTCGCGCTTTTGCATTCTCCTTAACCATCTTTATACAATTGGAAGTAATTCCTCCTATCTGCATTCCTGTTACGATCAATCCATCTACAAAGATGGCATTTCCGCCATCTTTAAACGCCCTGATCAGCAGTTCATAATCTCCTGCTATTTTGAATGATTCATCAAACATTCCATAGAGTTCAAAGATACTGCGATGGTGAAACATCCCTTGATGCGTAAAAGTGCCTATCCCATCTATTATGATGCTCCTCCAGGTTTTCTCCCACGAATAACCATCAACACAACTTATCTTATTATCTCCTGTTACTCGTGCAACCTGTCCATATACCATCAATATGCCCTGGGATTCAGCCTTGATCATATGCGGCATTATCTCTTCAAATACACTACTTTTCCAGAGATAGTCGTCAGATCCCAGGAAGATTATCCATTCTCCTTTTGAGTGACCAAGTGCCTTATTCCATGCATGATATATACCGTTATCAGGTTCGGATTTCCAGTAAGTGATTTTATCCTGATTAGATTTTATGACATCTATCGTGCCGTCTGTAGAACCCCCATCAATAATAATAAGCTCGTTATTGAGATAAGTCTGAGAAGATACACTATCAATACAGCGCTGTAAAGTCCTAGCACCATTATACACTGCAACAATAACAGAAATTAAGGGTTTTGAAGTCATCTTATTTATTACTGGAATTTTTGTAGTCATGCTTTTTTGCTTGTGTACCATTCATATGCTTGCTTAATTCCATCTCTTAATGAAATCCTCGCATCCCACCCCAGCTTCCGCAACTTGCTGACATCCAGCAGCTTCTGCGGAGTTCCGTCAGGTTTTGTGGTGTCGTACACGATCTCACCATTGTATCCCACGATATCCCCTATTAATTCAGCCAGCTCCCTGATCGTAACGTCCTCTCCGAGTCCTATATTGACAAACTCCCCGATATCCGGGGCATTAAAGTTTTCCATCAGGTACACGCATGCATCCGCCATATCATCCACATGCAGAAACTCCCTCCTGGGCGCTCCAGTTCCCCACACAACGACCTGCTGTGCATTGTTCAATTTTGCCTCATGGAACTTACGTATGAGCGCAGCCATGACATGGGATTTTTCAAGGTCGTAGTTGTCATTGGGTCCATAGAGGTTTGTTGGCATAACCGAGATGAAGTTCGTCGCATACTGCTGGTTGTAATGCTTGCACATCCGTATCCCTGCGATTTTTGCCACTGCATATGCCTCGTTGGTAATTTCGAGTTCACCTGTGAGCAGGTATTCTTCTTTGAGCGGCTGGCGCGCAAGTCTGGGATATATGCATGATGAGCCGAGGAATAGCAATTTTTTCACGCCAGTGGTGTATGAGGCATGGATGACATTGGCTTCTATCATGAGGTTTTCGTAGATGAACTCAGCTGGATATGTGCTGTTTGCAAGGATTCCGCCAACCTTTGCTGCTGCTAAGAAGACATATTCCGGTCTCTGGGTTTCGAAGAAATTGTTTACTGCCTGCTGGTTGGTGAGGTCAAGCTCTGTGCGGGTGCAGGTTATGATGTTAAGGTAACCTCTGGATTTTAGGTTTCTTATTATGGCTGAACCTGCCATGCCGCGATGGCCGGCGATGTAGATTTTATCATTTTTTTTCATCAAATATCCTCTAAAATTCAAATTTTACATTTGGGAGTATAAATCAATATACTTTTTGGCAATATACTTTAGTTCAAAATTCTTTTCTACATATTTTCGCGAATTTTCACATAATACTTTTTTTCTTTGATCCTCCTTAACAATCCATTCAATGCCTTTTGCAAGATCGTCTGCATTAAATGGTTTGGCCAGATATCCATTTTCTTTATGGACGATCATATCTGACATCCCACCAATATTAAATGCAACTGATGGAGTACCACATGCTAAAGATTCCATGATAGTATTTGGCAAATTATCCTGTACAGAGGGTGCTACAAAGACATCGGCTGCAGAATATAATTTTGTCAACATATTATCTGGAAAATTTCCCATATAATTTATAGGAATATTTACTTGACTATTTTTGCCCGAATTTCCAAATACTACAGCTTCAAAAGATGAATCTTCAGAAAGGACATTTATTGCGGATCTTAAATATTGAAATCCCTTTCTTTTATCCTTTATAGAATTCATCGCCCCAAATAGAATCAGATTTTTATCAACAGGTAAATTTAAATCTTCTCTCGCTTTTGATTTATCAATTGGTTTGAATTTTTGAAGATCAAGTCCGTTTGGGATCACTTCAATTTTTTTATCTCCAAACAAAGAACTTGAACGTGCGCATTTTGCCAGCCAGCGGCTTGGTGTGACAACGGTAAAATCAATATTCGCCCAAAATTTCTTTTTTCGGCTCCAGACCCAATGACTTAAATCATTTTCTTTATCTGAACCAAGTTGTGGACATTTACCACACTCGTACATGTATCTATCACATTTCCAATTATAATGGCATCCACCTGTAAATGGCCACATGTCATGGAGAGTCCAGATAATAGGCTGCTTTATTTTAGCAAGTTCCTCTATGGGAATAAAACCGTCACATATCCAGTGAAAATGTACAATGTCCGGATTTAATCGATTAATTTTCTTATGGATCTTGTTTGGAAGCCACTGAGGACTCCATACGGTTTTTTGAAATTTTGGATATAACAGTAAAGGCAACTGATCGACTATATAGCGAAAAATATAGTTAACACCTATCCCTTTCCACCCTATCAGTTTTGGCCCGATCACAGAAATATCTGTACTGCGTTTATCCTGTACCAGCATTTTAGAATCGATTCCAGCCTGCTCCAACCCCTGGTGCAATCTATAAGATGCCCTTGCAGCTCCGCCCCGAACATCTGATGTGTTGATTAGTAGAGTTTTCATCTTACAATACTCTTAAATCTTGTATAAATCATATATGGTATATTCAAAACCGGGAATATCATCCGTGAAATTCGTTCATATCTGTTAATTTTTTGCCAATCTACGATAATATCTTTCTTTTTTTGATAGATTGTTGCATGGCTGCCAATACATGGTCCTATCCTGTGAAGTCCCATGATATGAGTAAATATTCTAAATGTGTATCTAAGGTGAAATGTGCAAGGTAAATGACATTTGATCACAGGCGAAAAATTATTTGCTATTATCAGATATCCGCCAATTTTTACATGCCCAACCATTTCAGAAAACAATTTTAACGGGTCTGGGACATGTTCAAGAACATCGGTACTCACAAGGCAGTCATATTTTTGATCAATGCTGTTTATAAAGTGAATATTGGAATAATCCATTGCCCTTAATAAGGCGTATTCACCTGGATATGGTTCATAGATATCAACTGAAATGTTTGAATTCTTTCCAGCAATGAGGCGTGCCAGGGTTCCGAATCCACCGCCGTAATCTAAAACATTGTTGAAGTTCCTTTCAACAATCCAATCCGATATTGCATTGCGATGTTGCATAGAAAGTTCATGTTGTTCTATGAACATACCATTAAGCAGCCATACCGGGTGGGCATAAAACTCGCTAACTTTATCCCAATCAGGATCTTCATTATTGCATCCAGTCTTATCCCACACATTGTCCATCAATTGCCACATATCTTCCAGTTGTGGGGGAGAGTGAGGGGATTGTGAAAGCATTGAATCAATTACTTCCAGGTCTTTTCTGGATAATCCTTTTCTATTAAATTTCATGAGTAATATATCTCACCAATCTATTTCTATTTGAAATATCTGCCTCATCATTGTTTTCTCGCTAAAATAACATTGTCCAGATATAGATTTTTATTTTTTGGCAGGATTTTGGACAATATTAGTCCGCATATCAAAATCGGAGAACATAGAAATATTGAAATCAAAACATTGAGATATCGATTTTTTGTCAAAAATATTGTATATATATATGAAGAAAACATTTGTACTAAAGTCTCTACATAATTACCACTTTTATATTGTTCAATTATCTCAAAACCCTTTTTTGAAAAAAAATAATTCGAACCAAATGAAGTATAACGCCAGTAGTCATACGGTGCTTCATGTTCATCCCACACAAAAGGAACTGTCATAAGAAGTAAACCATCTGGTTTTAGAACACGATATATCTCTTCCATTAATTGTTCCTGGTCAAGAACATGCTCTAATACTTGATTTGAGATTACATAATCAAAAAAAGAATCGGTAAACGGAAAAACTTTTCCGTCATAGAATACATCTGCAGATTTTGCATCATCATCGTGCCCACCCCCGGCAATGTCTAAACCAATATACGAAGTTACATTGAACAATGATTCGTATGGTTTCCTTCCGCAACCTACATCTAATAAATAACCACCATCAAAATAGTGAATAATTTTTTCAATGTTTTGTAATAAATTTATTCGTGATATATAAAAAGGATTTATAAAAATACCAGGTAGCGTAGGAAAAAAGGCTTGTTTTTTGATATAATTCTCTATTCTGGTTAACATATTTCATTTCCTTTGGGTCTGTAATATCAATATCTTCATAGGTAAATTCAAGCCCAACAAAACTGATAGTAAATGTTCATTTAAAGGCTCCTCTGAGGATATGTTTGATTTTATTTACTCCTTTTTGCAATAATGGACGACCTGAAAAAATAATCTTTTCGGTTGTTGAATCTGCCACTGAATCACGCAAAATATAAGGAGGATGTGATAGAGGAAAAATCATATTTCCAGTTTTCATCTCTGCTAACTTATTTATTTCTATTGTATGAACCGCATCTGTAGCAAATCCTATATTAGACACTAGATTAACAGCTGGTAAAATCGTCAATGCACTTTGTATCCAGCATGAAAAAGTCCACTGGTAATCCCATGTATCTATCTTCCCTTTATACACATTTTCAAATCTATTTTTCCAATACCAAACGCTTATTTTAGCCCCAAGCAAATCCTGCAACCATCCCCCATCGCGAATCTCTGGCCACAGTTTCATATCAACGTCATAATTCTCCCAGGCTCTTTGCCAGGATGCCCAGCCCCATATATGAGGATAACGAGAGAAGTAATAACTATATTCAGTCCTTTTTCGACCAAACTGGAAATTATCCCCACTGATCATGGCAATCCGTTTATCATCCCGGTACTTATTGAGCATTTCCTCGCAAAACCGGAAGAATGTCGGATGCGGCAGGCAGTCATCTTCAAGAATAATTGCTTCTTCAACTGTATCGAACACCCAGTCCAGGCCACTCGACACCCGGCGTTTACAGCCCATATTCACATCAGAATAATTGGTCAAAACCTTGCAGTCCCAATCCACACCGTCGATGATAGCACGAACAGCAGCGCATTTTTCCACATCACCGGGATGGTCTGTGCGCGGACCATCCGCAACGACCAGAAGTTTTGGTGGTCTGGCTTTGGCTATTTCTGCAAACACTCTCCTGGTGGTGTCAGGGCGGTTGAATATTAAGAAAGCGACCGGGGTTTTTAATTGGTAATTGGACATTTTGTATTTTTTATAATTTAAATAAATCTTCAAGTTTTTCTATGGCTAAGACAATTATTAAGAATTTCACTGATATATTTTATAATAATTTTCATTTTAGTATTTACTGAATAACTTAAATCTATACCCTTGAATTTTCCCTTAAACAGAGAATCAGGATCGTAGTATTTATATGGTATTCCTGCAAGTGATTGGAAATATCCATATTTCATAGCACCGAGATTTGAAAGAGGCTTTAAGTGGTCATTGATCAAATTAATAAGTTCTTCATGATCTTTTGGAATATAACAACTCTCCAGGTCTTCATATGATGATCTGCCTGCGAGTATCGATGGCTTTCCCCAATAAACACTCTCAATACCAACTGTTGACCCGAAAGTAATCACTTTCTCACATGCATCCATCAGTTCATATGAGTCGATCTTTGAATCTGCAGGAATGACAATTAAATTTTTACCTTTTAACTCAGATAGTTCTCTCGTTTGGGTATTGTCCAATCCTTTCAGATTCGGATGGATTCTTAAATAGAATCTTATATTCTCATCTATCTCGGAATTTAAAATTGCATTAATCGCATCGGTCTGGTTTTTGTATATTGGATTCTCCCAACCCTCAATTGCTGCAAATTCATCTTCAGATGAAATGTATATTGAAACATTTCTCTTTGATGCGTCAAAACCATCCGGCATTTTCCTCTTGTTTTGGGATTTTGTATATGAATACCACCCCTGGTCCTTTCCGCCTCTACGATCTATAAACCATTGCTTTGCGATATCTTCTTTTTCATTGTCAGGCCAGTCATTATCCCAAAAATTATTAATTATATTTTTTTGATATTCAATGTCATGTGGGTAAGTATCTTCAGAAAGTGCGTATTTTTTTGAAACACCAGCACGTTCATGGACAAAAGTTTTAATACCAAGATCCTGAGCCGCTCTCAGAGCAGGTCTTATTGCTGCGAATCTCCCATTAAATAGATAAAATATATCAGGTTCGATTTGTTGTATATGGTACTTTATAGCATTATAAACTGAGTTTGACATTAATATATTTTCATAAATATAATTTTTAAAATTGCTTACGTTTGGATTGGGATCACGGGTCTTACTAATCAATGTGGAAGCAACCGCCATTCCAATATCAACATTGTTAATTTTAAACGAGTTTAACTCTTCGATGGAATGAAAATCAGGCAGGTCTAAACATTTATAAAAATTATTTAAAGCAAGTTCATGTCGATTCTGATCTGGCAGGTTTATTATAGATAATCCTCTGTCACACTGATATCTGCATGCAATACAACGAAATTTTGTGTGAGATGGATTTGGTTCACATGATGGCAGATCACCTGAACACTGGATGATATGGACTTCATCTCCTGCATCGAGATGTCTGGCTGCAATTTCCAGGTCGGTTCCGAGATGAGGGATCCATGCTGCATATGACATGTATATTAGGATTTTCATGTTTGCCTCATGTTAATAAAACCTCTATGAGGGGTACATTCTGGCGCATCTCCCACCCACATTTTAATATCAATAATATTTTTTTCTTTGAGAGAATTTATGGCAATTCTAGCGTTTATAGAATCAAAACCCCAAATTATTGTATTTTTCATTTTCACCATACGTCAATTCACTAATGTTTATTCGAACCAAACACATTTAATTTACCAGCATTGTATATATCTTCATTCAATGATTTGGTATTCATCCTTGGAGTTTCTATAGTCACAAACCCAAATGGATTATCCAATATACACTGTTTAAAATATGCAAAATCATACTCACCATCTCCAATATTTAAATGCTCATCCCTTTCCACGCCCAGTGTTCCATCGCTTACATGAAAGACTTTTGGCTCAAATGGTAAAAATCCATTAATATACTCCTTATAATCAACCCCAAGACTCACCGCAGCTTTTACTGCATGCCCGAAATCCAGGCACAGCCCCAAATCACTATCCCCGATCAGCTCTTCGATCTGGTCAGGTGAATACCCGATCATCGCCTCATCATCCAGCCCAACCTTCGGCATGTTTTCGATGAGGAGCCTGTTGTCTGATAGCTTGCGCAGCAGGTCTATAGCATGTTGCATGGAACCGTGACCTGCATGAAGTATCAAATATTTTGCGTTTAGCTGGTCAGCCCAGTTGATAGATTCGTTGATTTTTTGCAGGTTATATTCTTTTATGCTGTCTTCTCCGATATTCACACCAAATCTGTGGTGAGGGATGTGAATGATAAAAGGCATATCGATAATAAATGGTTCTATTTGAGTACCGGGAATTACAAACAATTCAATGTAATCGAATATTTTTTCATCGATAAGCTGGATTGCCTGATCAATTAAGTTTGTATTTATAGACCACAATTTTAATCCGAATTTCAAGAATATCCTCTACCATACTTTAATGATAACATATATATTAGCTACTTCACCTCATGGTATTGATACAACAATAATTGATGATTGATTTGGGATGAGCTGGATTTTTAATGGTTCTATACGACTAATATTATATTTAAGGTCTTCAATGTTTTAAATAAAATTCTATTATGATCCGAATTGTAAAGATAAAGTCTCTGTGAAGGACTACCTAATTCAAAAACAGGCTCAATCATGATTATTTTCTTGCTAGCTAATCTATGCATCTCTTTCAAAGCAAGTTCTCCAGAATATGATATCTGTTCCAAACAATGCATACTGAATACAACATCAAAATGTTTGTCATCCCGTATCGTTTTACTTGTGATTGATTGTTGGGATAATTCAATATCATTGAGTCTTTTTCCATAAAATTTCTGTGCATCATATATTGATTTACTATCGAGATTGGTTTTTAGCCAAGGTGTTTCATATTAATTAAGATAACGATGACGAACTCTCAATTATATATCCAAATTTTGATATAAATACAATGTTGAACTTTTCATTCTATCAAATCCCAGCTTAAAGGTGTTCCTCTTTTAACATCCTTTTTCGTTTTTCTTCCAAGAATATCCTTAATGTATTTGGGAGCAAGTCCAAATCCTGGCCTTATGGATCTTACATTCGCATCCGTAAATACGGCTCCTGCTTTCGTATCTTCCACCACGAACAGTGAACGTGAGAATTCCCTGCTTTTCTTACTTTTTTCTGTCAGATCATAATTGACAGTACCCAATGCCTTTTCCACGTCTCTAACTGCTTTAACCATTGCTCTGAATTCATTTGGTTCCATTGAGAATGCGGCATCCGGTCCACCCATTTTCCTATCCAATATAAAGTGTTTCTCTATTATCTTTGCTCCGAGTGCCACCGCCGCTATAGGGACCGAAATACCCAACGTGTGGTCCGACAGGCCCACAATTGTGTTGAAGGTATCTGCCAGATTTGGGATGGTTCTTAAATTAACCTCTTCAAGTGGTGCAGGGTATGCTGATGTGCATTTCAAGAGCAAAATCTGGTCATTCCCCATTCTCTTGCAGGCATTTACGGCTTCTTCAATGTCTGCAAGCCTGGCTATACCGGTAGAGATGATCACAGGCTTTCCTTTTGATGCAATATATTCGATGAGGGGTATGTCTGTTATCTCAAAGGATGCAACCTTATAGGCTGGGACCTTCATCTCTTCAAGGAAATCTACGGACGTCCTGTCAAAAGGAGATGAGAAACAAACAAGATCTAATTCCTCTGCGATTTCTTTGAGTTTTGGTTGCCATTCCCATGGGGTGTATGCTTCCTGATAGAGTTGATATAATGTTTTACCATCCCATAATGTACCTTGATTTATCTGGAAATGTTCGGTATCTGAATCTATTGTTATTGTGTCTGGAGTATAGGTCTGGAGTTTGACTGCATCTGCACCAGATTCTTTTATGGCTCTTATTGTATCTACCGCAAGGTCAAAATTTTGAAGATGATTTGCCGAGAGTTCTGCTATTATAAACACAGGATTGCCATCTCCTATTGGACTATTTTTTAAAACTATCATCATCTTTAGAACTCCTTTCTTTGTATATTTTTACAATATATTTGCAACCATTATATTCAAAAAAAGCGGGATATTCATCATTATTTACAATTCTCAACAGGTCAAATTGTTCTTTGATACTTTTATTAATATCTAATTCACTATCTTTTGGTGTTCTTTTCCTGTAATGAGTAATTGTTCCACTTTGTTTAATAGGCATCAGATTATTATAATCATTTAAAAATTTAAGACACAACTCAAATGTTTTTTTGGCTTGTTTCTCTCTTATTTCATCATTAAGCTCATGACCTTCAAGTAAAATATAATCTTTAATATAGAAGTCTCCATCATCAGCATTTTCATTTGCTTCAAATAATGTAATAGGAATCTTATTCTTTTTTTCTAATATTTGCCAGAATAATGGTGCCCAGCCTCTGCCATTTGGTAAATCACTCGCATGAATTACAATGTTATGTTTATGTTTTCTTAAAAAATTGTTTCCAATTATTTTGAAATAGCTCAGAATGAAGACAATTTCAAAATCACGATTAATTTCGTCATGATCTAAAAACAAATTTGTATCATAGCCAATTGCATTTAAAATATTCATTAATTTTTGAGCATAAGGCACAAACCAACTATCCGATGTGAGTACAGCTATTTTTTTAAATTTCATTTTAAATCTCTCACACATTCAAATGCTTCAGTGCATTTTAAACCAATATATAATTCTTCTCTTCATTATACAACCGCTCAAAGGTACTTTTCATGTCAATCTCTTGAATCCAGAATGGCAAACCGGACCCTTTAAATATTTATCTGGATTTCCATCCTTAATTGCTATGGAAATTAAAGTAAATGTTGAGTCCACTGCGTCAGAATATTTTTCAATGAATTCATCTTGGTGAGCATATGACGCATAAAATCCATTCGAAGCCAAGAAACCTTTTTCCAGCATCAATTGTGTGAAAAGCGTTTTTATAACCAGAGGTTTTTCATATTTGAAATCAAAATGTCCCAAGGGATCAATCCCCGAAATCTCAATATCAATATCATATTTAGAAGCAATAGTTTTCCACAAGTCTTTAACTTTCTTTCCAGCCCCTATCAAATGTTCAGTGACGTTATTATCCTTTATCTTATTTATTGTTGCAAGAGCTGCTGTTGGTCCAATTCTATCTGTCCAATATGTGCTGCTTATGAAGGTATCCTGTGCAACTTCCATCACATCGTTCTTACCTATTATCGCAGCCATGGGAAACCCATTGCTCATCCCCTTTGCGAAAACCGCTATATCCGGTTCCAGATCAAAAAGCAGATGCGCTCCCCCATTATTCAATCTAAAACCTGCTGTGATTTCATCTACGATCAAGACTATTCCCAGATCATTTGTTACCTGCCTTATGGTTTTAATAAAATCCTTATCAGGCACAAAATTCCTTATAGGTTCCATGACCACAACCCCGATATTGTCTTTATGTTCTTCGACAAGTCTCAGGAAACCTTCCGTATCATTATAAATAAATGGATATGCCAAACCTTTCAATGCCTGCGGCACACCAAGAGGATTCAATCCAGGCAGCAAATGCCCATCCAGCGATTTCTCATCAGCAAGATTCGAAGAGAGATACCAGTCATGCCAGCCATGGTAGCCACAGAAGAGCACAGTATCTTTTCCGGATTTTGCCCTTGCGATCCTCACTGCGATCATCATAGATTCTCCCCCTGTTCTTGCATATCTCACCATTTCTGCCCAGGGATGAAGTTTGATCAAAAGCTCGGCAAGTTCCACTTCTTCAGGAGCATTCAGGGTGCACATATTTCCTTTATCAACAGCCGATTTGACAGCTTTATTTACATCATCATCAGCATATCCAAGGATGCAGGAGCCAACTCCCATGGTGCTCATATCTATGTATTTTTTCCCATCAAGATCCCACACCTCACATCCTTTTGCCCTATCGTAATATGCTGGCCAGAGTTCAGGAAGGAACATTTCTGGCCTCTTTGATAATAACTGCGTTCCACCCGGGATTAATTCCGTGGCTCGTTTGTAAAGTTCCTGTGATTTACCCATTTTGACGCTCTTCAATGCCCTCTGAACTTAAAATCTTATCTTCTTTCAATGATTTCAGATATCCTTCGTTTCTGCTGAGTGAGTTATTTATTTTTTCTATCTCCGGATTTTCATTTGTGAATTTAAGTATTTCCTTCATACCAAAAAACGGATTGTTCTTATAAAGGTTCTCGTATATTAATTTTATGAACTCATAATCTTCCGGATTATCCAGAGTCCACCTCTTTTGGGATAGGTCTTCATTATATTCTAAATTCACATGTTTGAAGGATGGATTTTTCCTTATATAAGGAGTCACATGTTCCCGTTCTGAAGCTAGATTTGCATTTTTCCATGCTTCTTTTAATGCATTAAATGTGAATATCTCAGTATCCTGTCCATCTGGAAATGTTTCTTTTAGGGTATTTGATGTATAATCCGCTTTTTCGGACAAATGCAATGCAACAACATCATCTATTGTTTTTGGATCTATCAACGGACAATCTGATGTTATTCTTACAATATGGTCTGCTTTGAAAAGCCTTGCTGTCTGATAATATCGGTCAAGAACGTCATCAACTGAGCCGCAGTAAACACTTATTCCAAGAGAGGCACAGAGCTTCACGATTTCAAGATCTTCTTTATTGATTGTTGTCGCAACTATAACATCATTGGCAAGTTTGCTTGATCTTACTCGTCCAATAACATGCTCCAGCACAGTTCTGCCTTCAAGACCAAGCAGGACTTTTCCAGGTAATCTCGTTGACCCAAGTCTTGCCTGGATTATTGTGATGATATTCATTGTGATCTTACCTTCCAATTAACAGGCAGTATAATTTTCTCATCATCTTCTTTAAATTGAGAAAGTTCATTGAGTATATTTCTAACATTTGTAAGATAATCTAATGATGAGATATTTTCTTTCAAATTCTCAATACTATCAACACCAACAACAACCTTATCCACAGAATCATTAAGTATTGCGAAATTCAGACACAAGGCCCCCATGGGAATATCATATTTCATTGACAACGAGTTGAGGGCTAATATTTTTTCTTTTATTTTGGCAAAATGCCCGACTAACTCTTCAGGATTTTTAAAGACCAGACCCTGGAGGAAAACAGACCTCACATGAATTTCTACATTCCTATTTTTAAGTTCGTTAAAAAATGGTTCAAATCTTCTGTCGAATATACTATACGGTACTTGTATAATATCTATTTCTAATTTTTTCTTGAGAATATATTCCAGTTCAGAGGGATAATATAGTGAAAAGCCGATTTTTTGAATCTTTTTTCCTGTTTTCAATTTCTCAAGGATATCCCATATTTCCGGATTTTCTTTATAATGTTGAAAGTTGTGAATAAGGTATCCATATATTCTGTCGATGTTCAGTTTTTTGAGAGAAATATCAAACAAGTCTTCTATTTGCTCAATTTTGCAGTCAGGCGATTTAGTTACTAACCTGAATTGTTTTTTATATTTTTTTATAAAATCCCCTATAACAGTTTCACTTTCACCATATAAATAAGCTGTATCAAGGGTATCTATTCCAGATTTAATTGCCTCATTAAGGATTTCAAACACTTCATCCCTTGGTATTTTCCCTCTTTTATTGCTGACACCGTAATCCATGCCGAACTGAACAGTCCCAAGTGCTATCTTATTCATATTGAATTCTTATAATCTTTGATTTTTTCTGCAATATATTCCAGGCTGTCGTCTTCCATTTTAGGGAACAGGGGCAATGTTATTATACGTTTGAATGTATTTTCTGTTACTGGAAAATCATTTTTATCAAAATTAAAATTTTCTATATAATAACTATGTCTATATGCTGGAATGTAATGCACATTCACACCAATATTTGCATTCTTCATATACTTAAAAAAATTATCACGGCTTATTGATTCATCCAGCAGGATCGTATATATATGCCAGGCATGTCTGATATTATCTTTAAGGATTGGCAATCGGACAAAATCAATATCCTTCAGAAGTTCATTATACTTCATGGCAAGCTCATTTCGCCTTTCAATAAATTTATCCAACTTTTTAAGTTGGGATCTCCCTAATGCGGCCTGAAAATCCGTTATCCTGTAATTCCTTCCAAGATATTTCATATCATATGCCCATGAAGCGTCTTTTCCATATCGATCCATGGTATTTCTATCGATTCCATGCGTTCTTAGAAGTGATATTTTTTCATACAACTCTTTATTATTAGTAGCTACAGCACCACCTTCTCCTGTAGTTATATGCTTTACAGGATGGAAACTGAAGATCGTAAGGTTTGCAAAATTTCCAACCTTGGTATGTTTATATTCTGCACCTATCGCATGACAGGCATCCTCTATCAAAAAGAGGTCATATTCATCAGCGACCTCTCTTATTTCTTTAATATCACATGGATGCCCTGCATAATCCACATAAATAATAGCCTTTGTTTTCTTAGTAATTTTTTTTCGAATATCTTCTGGATCAATGTTGAAGGTATCGCGGCTTATATCTGCAAAAACGGGTACCAAATTATTGTATATTATTGCATTTGATGTAGCTACAAATGTAAAAGGAGTCGTAATGACCTCGCTACCTTTGGGAAGATCCAATGACTGGACAGCAATATCAAGTGCGCTTGTTCCGCTATTGACGGCAACACAATATTTACACTCTATATATGCACACAATGCATCTTCGAATTCCTTTATCCTTGGGCCGGTTGTAATCCAGTCACTCTGTAAAACGTTTATTACCTCATCAATATCTTCTTGTTCGATCCATTGCAAACCATAAGGTATGAATTTCATGGCACCTCTATTATTTTTCAATTTTAAACTTCATTTCAGGATATAAATCATAATTCTTCCTCAGCAAGGAAACTGATATCCGGCTCATGTTATCAACATCTGGATCAAATTCCTTTGTTTCATGGTGACCGGTCATGAAACCCACGAGAGTATAAAGGTTAGAACTTGTGAATAATTTGGTATAATCTTGTTTAAATGTCCACATTTGTTCATCTTTGACATGATGATAATTTACTTTTACAGGGGAGTCCGGCATGAAATCCCCAATGACCAAGATACCTTTATCTGAAAGAACTCTATCAATCTCAAATATTGACTTAAATAATTTTTCGCGACTAATCCAGTGAAAAACAAAATTTATAATTATCATATCGAATTTTATAGTATTATCAAATGGTAATTCACTGGCAAGACTTTTGTGGAATTCGATGTGGGGATATCTTTCTTTTCCATCTTTGATGGCATGTTCTGAAGGCTCAACAGCAGTACATTTAGAACCATATAAATTTTTGAGCTCGTTTAATCGAAAACCGTTGCTTGCACCAATTTCCAGCACATTTTTTGGAACAATTTTATATAGACGGATAATATCCAAAATAAAGTCATGTTTTGATATTTTAACAATACTGTCAACATTCCTTTTAAACCAATTGTCTCCTTCATAATTCAAAAAAATGTTATCCTGATTCATTATCTCAGCCTTTTATGCTATCCTTTATTTATTTTCATTGACTTTCCATCCATTTTTTTACAGAGTCAACACCTTTTTTAAGGTTAGTTCTCGGTTCCCAACCCAGCATCTCTTTAGCTTTTGAATAATTGCATAACAATTTCGGTATCTCACTCTGCGGATGTATATGTTTTACATGTTTAATTCGCATTGGGTCTTTGCATATCATAGCTGCAAGATCGTTTATTGTGATATCCTCACCTGAACCCGCATTTAGTACTTCACCATTAACATAATTAGAACATGCTGCCATAACCACGAATTCCGCACAATCTTCTACATACATCAAATCTCGCGTTTGGTTTCCATCACCATATATGTTGGAAACGTCCTTATTAATCTCTTTTTGAATAAATACAGAAACTACCCCCCCCTCGCCTGTGGATTTTTGAAAAGGTCCATATGTATTAAAAGGGCGAAGGATAACAGTGGGCAATCCGTATGCATGATAGTATGATTGTACCATATTCTCTCCAGCGAGCTTTGCGCCAGCATATGGAGACGTTGCCTTTGTGGGGTGGATTTCTGATATGGCACCGCCCGCGGACGCAGTGTCATATACCATGCATGTACTCATGAAAACGAACTTTGTGTTTGTCTTTTTTGCTTCTTCAAGAACATTGAACGTTCCCACAACATCATTCTCAAAAGTCCTCCTTGGATGATCGATACTGTCCTGTACCACGATGCTGGCCGCCAGATGGATGCAAATATCAAAATTGTTCCGGAATAATCTGGATAACAATGTTGTATCCTTGATGTCGCCAATCGTTATATCGAGATCGGGATTATCCCTGAATTCATCAAGATTCTCGGCGCGCCCGTTGGACAGGTCGTCCAATACCCATACGTGATTATTATCCTCAAGCAATCGTTTGACAACCCATCGTCCTATAAAACCAGAACCTCCTGTTACCAAAACATTCATTTTTGTACCTTCGCAGTTACATATGCCATCTAATATATAATCCTCTCCTTCATTAGAATTTTTTTTATCTCATCCTTTGTGATCGGAATTACATCCTTTGATACATAATCCTTCGATTTGATCGGAACTGCATTATACGCAGATACATCTATTTTTGTCAATTCATCTTCGATCTGAGGCAATATTACGAACATATCATCGCCTTCAAGTGACCGACTTGCCTCATCCTCTGTCATCAGTTCTTCGTACATCTTCTCACCAGGTTTTGTTCCGATGATCTCTATCTTGAGATCCTCAGGCCGGTGACCATAACGCGGTGCCAGTTCAGCTATAAGCACTTCAGCCAGATCGAAAATGTTTATAGTGGGCATCTTAAATATAAATACTTCTCCTCCCTGCGACATCTGTGCAGATTTAAATACAAGTTCGACCGCTTGTGACATAGACATCATAAAGCGTGTCATTGTCGGGTCAGTGATCGTTACAGGACCTCCATCTTTAATTTGCCTCTTGAATAATGGGATCACAGAACCGCGAGATCCCATTACATTGCCGAATCTGACACTGGAAAACACGCAGTCGCGTGCGCCCTTATAATAATTTGCAGAAGTCATCAGTTTTTCTGCCAGAAGCTTAGTAGTTCCCATTGTGTTGGATGGATTCACGGCTTTATCGCTGCTTGTAAAAATGATTTTGCCTACATTGTTATTTATGGCGGCTTCGATGACATTCTGCATACCAATTACATTTGTCTTTACCGCTTCAAAGGGATTATATTCACATGCCATCACATGTTTCAGTGCTGCAGTATGGAAGATTACGTCAATGCCTTCCGTCGCACGATTAAGCCGCTCTTTATCCCGCACATCGCCAAGAAGATATCTGACAACGTCTTCATGTTCCTTTAGTTCTTGCTGGAGATCGAACTGTTCTGTCTCATCCACATCAAAAATTCTAATAACTTTAGGATTATTTTGCAGGATCTTGTGCACAAGTTCGCGACCAAGGGAACCTGTGCCGCCGGTTATGAGGATATTTTTATTTTGCAGGAAATTGTATTTCATATAACAGTCCACTACATTGTATTTTTGGTTTTCATTCTCATAATCCCCTTCAATTAATTATAAATCTTCCCATGTAAAACTATCTCTTAATTGATTTAATGAATTTTCTATCGCGCACTCATCGCGCAACTTTAAAATGTTTTTCCTGAATGTCTGGAATTCATGAATGTATTTCTCATAATTTTCAATAATATCTTCTATTTTACTCACAAATTCCTCAAGGCTGTTGCAACAAATTCCGATTGGATTTTCACGTTTATTAAAGGTATTAATACAATCATTATTAAAATGTAGAATCGGTTTAGTGTAAGACAAAGATTCGAGAATTGAACCACTACAACTAAGCCGGTAACGACTTATGTCATATAATATGAGAAACACATCAATATCTCTGGCATATTTTTCCATATCACTTCTATCCAGCACCTTTCCAGGGCTTGGACATATAATATTCGGGAAACCTACAGTTCCTCTATTATCCATCCCGATAATACGGATTTCATACGGTTTTTTTAACTCTTTTTGCGAAAGTTGATAAAGCACATTGTGTAGCATCAATGAATTCCCATAACCGAAAGTTGCAAATTTGGCATATTCATTATTTGGCGCAGGGGTTGGTCCTGCAAAAATAGTAGGAAGTATAACAGTATACAGATTCAATTCTTTTACATCTATATACTTCTGTGCATTTATAATAACATGAGGTGATAAACAAATATATTTAAAGTCAGAAGAATGTTTCCAGAGCAACATTTCCCTTTCTTTAAACAATTTTGTGGATATCGATTGCCAGGGCATATTAATTAATTGTGTGATAACCCCCGCAGCTTTGCGGAGAAAGTCTTTGAATTTCGTTTGTATGATAGTTTTAATAATATATTTATTTGTTAATTGTTTGATGGGCAACGATAATCCACCCGGCTTATCGTATCCATTCGCAATATTTTCAAAGCTTCCATGAAGCACGAGAGTGAATTTCAGGTTCAAAAAATTGCGTTGTTGCTTTAATTTTTTAATCACATAGAGAATCGAAGGACTAAATGACAAAAAGAAGATTTTATTAGTTCCTGCCCCAAGTACGTCAGAAAATATTTTTTTGAAAAGTGAGTAGTATGTGATCATACCCCATATACTATAAATGTCCCGGAATTTAATCGGAATATATTCAATAGTATTAATTAAGACTTTATCATGAATTAAAATTTTCTTAATTGCCTCAATGTGTGTAATGTCTGCATAAAATCTTATTGCTTCCTGCGGATAAGCTAAACTTAGTCCATAAATAAAGCCACTGTTAACTTTTTCGTGACTTATTCCTTTGTTTATCGGATCACAGATTATTATCATTATATTCCATCATTATATCTGCCAGCTTATAAAAATCTACTTTTGGCTGCCATCCAATACTTCGTATCAATTCAGGATTGCTAACTAAAATTTTGTAATCAGGTGTAAAATCATGATATATGATTACATAATCTTCCCAATTCCTGTTGATTTTTTTGAAGCAGTATTCTACCCATTCCTTAATACTGTGAGCTTCGCCACTGCCAATTATTGCCTCGAATACAGTCTCCTGGTTTATCAATGTCCAAACCGCTTCAACCACATCACCTGCATAATTAAATTCCTTTTTTACATCGATATTTCCTAATTCCAACTTTTCAGTACTGCCATTAGCAATCCTTTTTACTGAGCTTACTATTTTTTGGTTTACATGCTTCTCGGATCTCAATGGACTGTCATGATTAAAAAAATAGCCTACATACACTTTTAAACCAAAAGCAGAACGATAATATCTGCCTGCGTAAACCGATTGAATACGAGCCACAGAATAAGGACTACTTGCCTCAAAAGGAGTTTGTTCATCGATAGGTATCCCTTCGTTCTTAAACTGCATAGCACTGCCGGATAAAAACACTCTCACTGTTGGACAATGCAGCCGGACGCACTCCAGGATATTGAGCGTTCCGGTGCTTATTGCTTTGTGATTATCAAACAATGCAGAATGGTGCGTGGTGGAATTAGCTGCGAAATGAAAAATGTAGTTTGGTCGATGATGCTTTATTATTGATTCGACAAAAGAATAATCAGCCACATCACCCTTTGAATCGCCATGAGAGCGGGAGACTCCAATAACTTCTATGTTTTTATTTCGAAGTAACTCCGAAAGATAATGTCCATCTTGACCGCTAATACCAAATATAAGTGCTTTCATGAAATATTATCTTCTAGAAAATTATCATCCGTTATCAGATGCTCTTCTTTCTATCAATTTGACAAAAAAATCATCAATAGCATCAATACATCTTGTCCTTTCAAGATTAAGAATTGCCAACTGTTTAATCACTTTATCTTTTTCATTAATGGGTATTTTTTCAAATTCATACACTTTTTCCTGCTCATGCCAAAGAAGACAATTAGTTTCAGCAAGTTTGCCAAAAACAACCCCAATAGTACTATTTGTTACCTGTATCTCATTTAGCTCCCCTTTGAATACTTTATTAGATTTAAAGGTTAGTTTGCCTATAGGGATCACGCCATTTATTGCATCCGCTATAAACTCATCAATTTCATCTATAAGTTGTTGTTGCTGCTTTTGTAGACTATGTAACTTAACTTGATCATCGGAATGGTAAAGTTTGAGTTTTACAATTGTAAATTTATCACAAAGAGATCCCAATGTTTCTGCCATATTAAAAGCCTCCTATCATATCTGCGTATTTGATTGTTACCTCAATAGTCTTGTCAAATAATGACTGTCTAAACCATTCACATTAAAAGTGAGGGTATTTACTACTGCGTCTAGTTCCATATAATTTTATTTATAATATTTCTATTATTAGTCGTTTTATCAACAAACAATGCATTGACACTGTTACTAAAAATATATAAATACTTTTGTTTATCCATAAATAATATAATATCTCTAGTTTCAAGATTGGATTCTACCATTACCAAGGTTGGTCGATACTTATCCCAATTATTACTTTTTAAAATAGCTAAATCGTGACCTTCTGCATCTACTGACATAAAGTCTATATGCTTATTATCCAAGTAGGTATCAAGTACTTCGGACAAACGCATAACCTTTACAGATATAGAAGTTATTTCCAAATTCAACATTTTGGCCATTCTGATTGCTTGAGGATAATCTAATGTAGAGATAGAAGAATCATTGCCAATTAAATAAAAGATGATATCTCCGGTATTTTCAGAAACAGCTATATTTAAGTTGACATCACATGGTCTATTTTCATTAATTCTTTTGTATCCCTCAAGATTTGGCTCAATATTTATACCTCGCCATCCTCTTGAATAAAAACGTTGGGTATTGCTACCACAAAATGGGTCGTTGGCACCCACATCTACATAAAAGCCAGTTTGCTGATTATTTAGCATCATATCTATCAATAAATCTTCCTGGAATTGGCTATAAGAATTTAATGCTGAGTGGACGAAAGGCTTCAACGATATATCTTCTTGGTTATTGAATGCCATTAATTTGCGTCGTATTTTTAGTGCTATCGGTGGTATAAAATCTGAAAGTTGTAGATTTCTAAATATTTTATCCATAATATTTACAGATGGCAATTTGATTTTTTTTTTGGTATGTATTTTGAGAGGTTTTACATTGTTTTTTTGCAATACATCTTCAAATTTCAATGCAAAGTTTAAGGGTTTCCAATCTTCTTGAATTTTATGAACCAAAGGAGCAGTTAGTTCAATAGAATCTTTTAGACTAAAATATGGATAAGGTTTGATATAACTATGAATATGTCTAAAAGTAGGATTTGTTGAAATGGCAAGTGGTCTACCACTTGCAATCGCTTGATCGGTGGTAGCCGACAAACCATTCCCAACGCGTCGGTTATATAAAAACACATTCAACGTATTTTGGGCACACCAATTTATCAACTCTTGCTTGTCAAAATAATTGCGAGTTATTTCAATCCTTATTTGTTTTTTAGTGGGACAGTTTGCCAATTGATTTGTAAAATTATCGAAATCTTTAGAAGGTGTGTAATCAGCTTTGGGAATATTAATTCTTATTAAAGCTTCATCAAACTCTTCATTAACAGCCTTAATTACTTCGTCAAAACCTTTATCAGAAGAGCTTAAACCAAAAGTTCCTATTATTGGTATCTTTTTAGCTTGATACGGTGCGATAGAATGATGAGGAATATCTAACGGACGGGGGAAAGCATACACATTATGTTGAACATGCTTACAAGTAGGATCTAGAACAATATAAGCATCGAAATCATCTTTAGAAACACATGCAAAGGGATCATTTGGAGAAACCTCCAAAACAATAGCTGCTTTAAACCCTGGCAGTTGATTTATGAATTTTGTGTCCAACCATCCCATTGTGACCCAGTGATAATTGAATATATAAAAATCATATTCGGTGCTTATATATCTATTTGTTTTACTCAATTCCAGATAATCTAACTGGTACATTTTAGACAAAATAAGACATTCATATGCCATTTTGCCTGATTCATATATGCTACAAACTGCTTTTTCGGTATTTAAAAAAAGCCCTCTAAGTTGGTTAGTCATTTGTTCTCCTATATAAATATTAACTTGCGTTGGGCACACTTTAATATCACTTCGCCGAATTGACCCAAATATCTCTCAAACCTCACCTTATTCCCCCTGTCCAGGCACCATCGCCGATTACATTGTCTTGACCTTTCTGTGGAATACCTCTCATTCGGTCTCTGCCAAGAGAATAATCATGGGTTTCAGTATTTATGGAAACGTTCTGGTCACACAACATGTATTCACTTATTGTAATTGTTCCCGAGTTCGTGTTTAAAAGTGCATTAGACATAGTTGCTGTCTTCTCAATTCGCACACGTTTAGGGTCTACAAAAATGCGAACGTAGTTAAGCATGATATCCATTACGAATGGACATAGCAATCCTCGAATAATGCGGTAAATGCAACTTCGTCCTCTAGTCCGTTTCCCAAATAATTCCTTTGGAATATTTCGAATCATTCCTTATTATCCACTACCTGATTCGGGTATTAGTTATAATTTTATTTATTGATTGGGTACAATACGAGAGGAAAGTTAAATTTCGAATCCCTTGGTGTCTAGTCTGGATCATATAATTTCAATTTCAGGCAACGGGAAAATAAACTTCCCTCCTTGTGCCATAAACTCTTTTTCTCGTTCCAAAATTCCAGTCTTAAAATGCCAGGGGAGCACCAGGAAGTAATCGGGTTTCATCGCCCGAGCTTCTTTTTCTGAAATAATCGGAATATTAGTACCTGGAGTAAAAGACCCGAACTTATCTTCGTTTACCTCTGCGATAAAAGGGATATGCTTTGTAGTCAATCCACAGAATTGTAAGAGCACATTTCCCTTTGTACTGGCTCCGTAACCAATTATTTTCTTTCCATCAGCTACCAGTGCCTCTATTAGCTCTTTTAAGTTTTTACGATGACGGAAGACCCTCTCTTCAAAGTCTCGATATGGCTTAGGTGTGTCTAAACCCATATCATCTTCTTGCTTGAGCGTCCAATTAATTATAGGAATATTTGATTTGTACTTTGCATTCTTTTTACATGCGGTTATTGCAAAACTGCCACCATTGATAGAATTCATTTGCACATCAATTACTCTAAGCCCACAGCTTTCCAGCATATTTTTTACTACTTTAAATGAATAAAATTCCAAATGTTCGTGACAAACCGTGTCATAAGAATTTGTACGGAGCATACTGGGCATATAGCTCTGTTCAAAATGCCATACACCATCATCGGAAAGAACTGCTTCAATGTCCTTTACAAATGCCATCGGGTTTTCCAAATCGTAAAACATGGCAATAGATGTAATAATCTTTGCTTTGTTGTCAGGAAAATTAGCCTTGAATGTTGTCGCAGAAAAAAAGTCTGGGATCAAAGTAATATCATCTGTATAGTATTGTTTAAACTTTTTTCCCGTCGGATCAATTCCCACTTTTTGGAACTTGCCTATATACGCCTTAAGCGAGGTGGCATCGTTACTGCCAATGTCAATCACTAAATCGGCATCTTTCGGTTTCACCATCTGCTCTAAGGTGTGGATTTTTTGCTGTAGATGTCTTACCATAGAGCTGTTTAGACCCGAGCGGTACCCGTAATTATCCCCATACATTTCATCCAAACTGTATGATTGTTTCATCTGCAACAAACCGCTATCGGGACACCAAACAAGATCGAGTGATCCTTTTGTGATCACTTCATTTGGTGATTTTGGAAATACACCGGTAAGATATTGTTCACCAAGCGATAATACCGTAATTAAGTTGGTACTTCCACTTATACGGCACTTTTTAATTTCTGTGTACATATTTTTAATCCGTTTGTTATAATTTGTTATATTAAATACTTTGTTATTATTTCAATCTAATGTAGATGCGTTACTTATATATTTATATCATAACCATTCCGGCCATGTCACATTCATCAGCATTAGAATTCCTTTCAATTCTTCATAAATCTTCCTATCCAATTTCAATATCAACACCCCATAAACTACCCCCCCAAGCACAACCGGCACCAGCGCCAGCCACACATTCGAGATCGGCACTACCAAACGGTACACACCCACAACCGCCCCCATCGCAAAAGAAGCTTTTAAAAAATTGAGCAAACTGCTGCGTTCCATCCGAAAGGTGATATTCCGTGCCAGGACACGCCGTGCCAGAACAGCATTCAATGCCATTGTCACAAGGGTTGCAACCGCCGCCCCTGAAATACCCATTACAGGAATTAACGCTGCATTCAATGCAATATTAGCAACAACTGTCACAACTGTGATCTTGAACACATCCTTTAACTGGTTCATCGCGCTTAGATATGTGGTAAAAAAATACTGGAAAATGTTCACAATTTGTACTGCAAACAACAACATAAGTGTCTTATAATTCACAAAATCTGCGCCATAGAAATAATACAGCAACTTATCGCCCAGCAATGCCCCACCAACAAAAACTGGCAATGCCAAGATGAGTGAAAAAGTTAATGCGCGAGAGAGCGACTCTTCGATTAGCCCTGTTTCACCAATCTGATTCCACCGGCTGACCCTTGGCCATAATGCTCCATGAAGTGCACTTGTTATAAATGCTGCTAGCGAGGTAAACTGGAATATTACCCGATATATGCCAACACTAGCATTATTCAGGAAATAACCGATCATCACCGAATCGGAATACATGAACACTAAGCTCCCGCCTGAGACCAGAAACGACCAGAACGAAAATGAAGATAGGCTTTTCAGATGACTCCACCCAAAACGCACAAGATACAGATCAAAAAAACGCAGTTGTATTATAGAACTAACAACCACCCCCCCAACAAAGCCTCCAGCCAGTCCTCCAACACCATAACCCAAAAAAATCGCGACGACCTGAATAAGAATACGTGAGACATTATCAAGAAAACCTGCCGTTGCAGATATCCCCATTTTTCCACATCCTCCTATACCGCTTGAAACCGCCCCATGCAAAATTGTGACGACCAACGCAACCAACAACCAGATGAATGTTCCCGCAGTATTCAGGTCTACAAAATAACTGCGGAATGCGATCAGCACAACCACAACTAAAGTCACGAACACAGAGCGCAACACAACAAATGCACTGAAATATGCATCGGGTTCTTCTCCCTCACTGATGCGCTTTATTGCCGCACTGCCAAAACCGCCGTCTGTCATAAGGCTGATGATGCCGAAATATGCTAAAAACAGGAAATATGCACCCAGAATACCTGCACCCACTGCATGCGCAAAATACATTGTACTCAAAAACCCAATTAATGTAAATGCAATCTGCCAGATAAGCGACACTATACTCTGCCGCCGTATTGGCTCGATGGACATGATGCGTGAGAAGAGGGTATTTAGTTTGAGCATGTTTTTATCAATAAACTTGATTTTAGGTTTTTTATCTGTGGAATCCGTTTTTCACACCTACTGAATTAAAGCTTATAACAATAAATTTCATTGATATTTGCCGAAATATGAGTAAATCCACCTCACACCTTCCCCATATCCCCTTCCACCATCATCTTCACCAGTTCCTCAAATCCAACTTTAGCCTCCCACCCCAGCTTCTCTTTAGCTTTTGAAGGATCCCCCATCAATATATCCACCTCTGTCGGTCTGAAGTACCTCTCATCGATCTCGATCAAAACATCCCTGTTCGCAGCATTAACCCCTTTTTCATTTACACCTGTTCCCTGCCATCCTATTTCAATCCCGATCCCCCTAAACGCAAGCTCGACAAACTCCCGCACGGAATGCGTCTTACCCGTTGCGATCACAAAATCATCCGGCTCATCCTGCTGGAGCATCAGCCACATGGCTTCTACATAATCCCTGGCAAACCCCCAATCTCTTTTTGCATCCAGATTTCCAAGATATATTTTTTTCTGTAGTCCTTTTTTTATTCTGGCTATGGCCATCGTGATTTTCCTGGTAACGAATGTCTCGCCGCGGATCGGGGATTCATGGTTGAAAAGGATTCCATTGCATGCGAACATGCCATATGCTTCCCTGTAGTTCCTGGTTATCCAGTATGCATATAACTTAGCGGCAGCATACGGGCTTCTTGGGTAGAAGGGTGTTGTCTCTTTTTGCGGGATTTCCTGGACTTTTCCATAAAGTTCGCTGGTTGAAGCCTGATAGAATCTTGTTTTCTTTTCCAATCCAAGTATCCTTATAGCTTCAAGGAGCCTCAATGTTCCGACTGCATCCGAATTTGCAGTGTATTCCGGAGTTTCGAATGAGACCTGCACATGGCTCTGGGCAGCAAGGTTGTATATTTCATCTGGCCGGGTTTCCTGGACAATCCTGATCAGGTTCGTGGAATCAGTCAAATCCCCGTAATGCATGAAGAAATTCACGTTTCTCTCATGCGGATCTTTGTATAAATGGTCTATCCGTTCTGTATTAAATGATGATGATCTTCTTTTGATCCCGTGAACGATATACCCCTTGTTCAGCAGGAACTCTGCAAGATATGCGCCATCCTGTCCTGTAATGCCAGTTATTAAAGCTGTTTTATTCATGTTCAGTCCCTTAAAAAGCTCCTTAAATCTTAAAACTAATATACTTTAATTCATTAAGAATTTTTCGTTTATTTTTTTTGATGTTTACCAATTACATTGGAAACAATTATTATTCCACCCGCTTTTACAGGGGGGAGGAATCTTATTGAATGCAGCAGTATTTGCCGTAGAAAATATTCCGCTCATCAAGAAAGGCGATGATATAGCACGTATTTTGACACAAAGGGCCAAACTCAGTGAACACGATATCATAGCCATTTCTTCTACAGTAGTTTCCAAATCCGAAGGAAGAGTAATTTCCCTGAAAAACGTGAATCCAACAGAAAGGGCAAAGCTTATAGCTATAAATAATAAAACCGACCCGCGGTTTGTCCAGGCTGTGCTTGATGAAAGCATTGAAATATTGCTTGAGTTCCCTTTTCTTCTTGTTCGTATGAAGAATGGCAGTATATGCGTCAATGCAGGAATTGACCATTCAAATGTAGAAGGCAGCGACAATATACTTCTGCTGCCAGAGGATCCTGATAAGAGCGCATTGGCTCTAAAAAGAACATTATTTAATTACACGGGTAAGAATGTCAGTGTGATCATCACTGATACCAACGGCAGGGCTTTCCGTATAGGACAGACCGGTGCAGCCATCGGATGCGCCGGGATTAAACCGACACGGGACTGGCGCGGTACAAAAGACCTGTTCGGCAGGGTACTTGAAGTAAAGAATGAAGGCATCGTGGATGAAATAGCAGGTTTCACCAATATATTGATGGGTGAAGGTGATGGCGGTATGCCCATCGTCGTTATACGGGGTATCCACCTGTATGATGAATCAAATGGAATAAAAGAATTATATAGGCCTGAAAATGAAGATGTGATACGTAAGGTAATAATTAAATCCCGGTCAGTTTGAACTGTTTCGTCTCTTTTTTGACTTCAAATAATTCCCTTGCAATATTACCCACTTTTTCCCTATATTGCTTTGGTGTGAAAACACCGAGGCGCCAGTTGTCAAGCTGCGCTTTTTCAAGTGATGCCACAAGATTTGAGGCTTTATCAATGCCAATCATTTTACCATTAATGATAACCTGGGCTTTCATTTCAGCGATCGCGGGTTTTTCAGGAATGTCCACCAGCACATATCCAGGATCAATGCCTGCGATTTGCGCTATTTCGTTTTCGATCCTCTTCGTGTTTTTTTGAATATTTGTGACATCAATATTCACAGAATGAAAATCAGTATATAGCGCCCGCTTAAAAAGCTTTCTTTCATCCAGCCTGTTTGCTATCTCGGATGCGTAGCCTCCTGCTTTTTTCATTTCCATCATGAAAGTGCAATCATCCATTCTCCTGAGTAACTTCGGGTCAAGTCCATTCTCTATCATATATTGCGCCGCATGATGGCACATGGATTCTGCGATCCTGCTGACATGATGAAAATATACTGTAGGATGCATAAGGAATCTTGATACAAGCAGGGATTCTGCTGCCTGTAACCCTCCGATATTCAGTACAAGTTTATTTTCATTGAACTTCAATTCATGGATCAACCTTACATGGTCAATGAGGCCAAAAGCCACACCCGTATAATGGGCATCCCGCACAAGATAATCCATCCTGTCCACATCAATTTCGCTGTGTATTATCTGTCCCGGATTTGTTTCTCCCCTGATATGACGGGCAATTGCGGATGGAGATAAAGAATAACCTTTGAATATATCGGAAATTTCTCCTTTTCTTAATAATTCTTCTATATCTTCATGGCTTTTTCTCGTATAACGTGAGATCACTTCTTCGGTCGCATGTGAAAAAGGCCCATGTCCAATGTCGTGGAGAAGTGCCGCTGCCAGAAGTTCATTACGCTGCTGCTCATCCACCTGTTTTATAAGTTTTTTTGCAAGATGATAAACACCGAGTGAATGCTCAAAACGCGTATGATTTGCACCGGGGTAAACCAGATTAGAGAAGCCCAGCTGCCTTATCCTGCGAAGCCTCTGTACCTGCGGCGTTTCGATCAAAGAAAGCGCAAGTTCGTCAAGTTCAATATAATCATGTATCGGGTCGCGAATTACTTTCATAGGTTATTTTCACCTGATCAGGTAAGTTCATAAATTATTTTTCCTTCCGTTGATGCGTATCTTCCAATAGTGCCGGGAATCTTTTGGTCTCTTTCATATTCTTCTCTTGTGAGGATGATTATATCAAATGCATATTTTAATTCAGTCAGAACCCGAAGCATTTCAATCATTAATTTTCTGCGTTTTTCTTTTATGGGAGATATTACTAAGAGATCAATGTCGCTTTTGTTGTCGGCTGTCCCGCACGCTTGAGAGCCGAAAAGGATTATCTTCTCCGGGTGGAATTTTTCCACGAGGCGGCGCGCGGCTTCGTTGAGAACTTCCTGACTTACCATTACAGCACCTCTTCATAAATGATTCTTGAGGTTTCAATTATAGAATTCAACTGCAGATTAACGTAGATTAACCCGACCGGCGGATTGTTGCACCGCTCTTTTCCCTTGTGGTCGTATTGCTCGATGGATTTCTTCTCGGTTCTGGTGGTTTTGGACATTCTGAATATATCTATAATTGTAGATGTGTGTTAAATATATTCTCTTTTATTCATATCCACACGCATCTTTAAGCGCCGGGGCAAGCCCCGGACCCCACGGCTGCGCCGCCTGGCGGTGGAGCTTTCGAGTTCAATCAAATCTACTAATTTTATTTAAGTTTCAATGCAGTTTTCAGGTCAATTGGTTTTATAAGATTCTTTATAGAATCAAAATGGTCATCATCTGTCAATATATGTTTGACATTCTCAACTATTCCGGTTGCTGCGATGAGAGAATTCGCTGTGGGAATATCATATTTCAGGCGCAATTCTCCAGCTCGTGTAGCGATAGTTCTGTTCACATCCACAAAAATAAGGGTGGAGGTAATCAATTTGCCAAGGTCGCTACGCATACTTTCTTTATCTTTCATGCCGCGTATCTTGATAAGTTCCGTTATAGTGATCACTGAAGCAAGTCCGGTTATTTTTTTATTATGTATCGATTCTGCAAGTTCAAAATATGAATCATCCATGAGCAAGTCCGCAACATGCATCGTATCGATCAAGATCGTGTTCATCTAATACCTGTCTTCTTTACGCATATCTTCGATTTGCTTTCTCACAGCTTTAGGATCAAGATCAGACCACGATCCGCAAAGCGTTCGAAGATCCGTCGGGGGCAGGATTTTAAGATAACCATCCTCCTCTATAATGACGAGCTTTTCACCTTTCTCAAGCCTGTACTTCTTCCTGATATTCGCAGGTATCACTATCTGCCCCTTTGCACTCATGGTTATAGTTTCCACATCTTACTGGTAAGACGGCATGGAATTTATGTGTTACCATGTTGCACAGCATTTTTTATATTTTTTTCCGCTTCCGCATGGGCAGGGTTCATTTCTTCCAATCTTATTTCCCTTTTCTCTTGTATTGCCTTTATTTACCATCTCTTTAAAAAGAACATAGTGGCGGGAAAGCCGCTCTACGTAGCTCTTATCTTTTATCATTCCTTGAAATAATTCCAAAAAATCATTTGCATATTTTGATTGCACACATCCAATTTCAAGATGAGGCTGCGTCATCATGTTTATCAGGTTTGGATCTGCTCTTCCCATCCACTTTTTATAAAATTCAGGCGTTTCCCAGCCATAACTGATGGTAGCAAGAATATCCCCTGGTGAATCCCTTGAAACCACATTGATAAAAATCCGTCTGCAATCACAATTCAATTCGTCACAATAAGATTCCAAAAGACTATAAATTCCATTGGGGATTTTACTATTATTTGAAATGATTATTGTTCTTGTTTCAACGGCTGCAATTTCTGGCAACTTCTCGAATAATGGAACCATTGGCATAAAGTTCACTTCTTCTTAGACTTTGTTTTATTTTTTGTGCTACTTTTGGACTTACTTTTCTTTTTGATGGTTTTCAGTATCATGTTCTCCTGAATCCGTTTACCATTCCGTTAAATTAACCAACTGAAAACCATATCGTTAAATGGATTGAAATAATTTGTGTTTTGGTCGTTTGATATCAAATTAGAAAAAGCCTTTATACAATAAAACGATATTTAGGCTTGATAACCATGATAAATGCGAGGGATCGTCTTTTACACTATTGAATCGCTAAGGAACAAGAAAATAAGCATTTTTGACACTACGCTGCGTGACGGGGAACAGACCCCTGGCGTATCGCTTACGTTTGATGAAAAACTTGTCATAGCCCGGCAGCTTGATAAACTCGGCGTTGATATTATTGAGGCGGGTTTTCCTATGTCATCAGATGGGGAAAAAGCATCAGTAAAGAAAATAGTGGATGCCGGATTGAACCTCAAGATATGCGGACTGGCAAGGGTCATAAAATCCGATATAGATACCTGCCTTGACTGTGGCGTAGACATGGTACATACTTTTGTTTCTACTTCCGATGTCCAGAGGATATCAACGATCAAGAAAAGCAGGGATGAAGTTTACAGTATGGCAATTGATGCAGTGGAATATATAAAAGACCATGGAGCAAAATGCATGTTCTCTGCCATGGATGCCACCCGTACAGATGTTGATTATCTGATAAATATTTATAAAGGCGTGGAGTCTGCCCATTGTGACATAATAAACGTTCCTGATACTGTGGGCGTGATAGTGCCATCTGCTATGTATAAATTGATCGATGAGATCGCGAAGAACGTCAAAATCCCTATCGATGTACACTGCCATAATGATTTCGGGCTTGCAGTTGCAAACAGCCTTGCTGCTGTGGAAGCAGGAGCAAGCCAGGTACAGGTTACCATAAACGGGCTTGGTGAGAGGGCAGGAAATGCAGACCTTGCTGAGACCGTCATGGGATTGCATTCATTGTATGGTGCAAAGACCAATATCAAAACCCAGTATATCGTGGAAACATCACACCTTGTGGAAAGACTGACCGAGGTGAGGATGCCTCCGACTATGCCTATTGTCGGGGATAATGCTTTTGCCCATGAATCGGGCATACATACGCATGGTGTTCTCGTACGGACAGATACTTTTGAGCCAGGGGTCATGACACCGGAAATGGTGGGGCACAGAAGGCGCATCGTACTCGGGAAGCATGCAGGAAAACATGCCGTAAAACAATCGCTTGAATTTGCCGGCCTCTCTCCCAATGATGAGCAGCTAAATGAGGTAATGAAGCGGATAAAGGATATAGGGGACAAGGGCAAACGCGTTACGGATGCCGATCTTTATTCAATTACAGAATCCATAATGGGTAATGTGTCAAAGGCCGAACAGGCTATCATCCTGAAAGAAGTATCAGTCATGACAGGTAATATTATTACTCCGACAGCGACTGTAAAAGCTATCGTGAACGGCCAGGAGCGTCTTGGCGCTCATATCGGTGTCGGGCCTGTTGATGCGGCGCTAAATACAGTAACAAGCATCCTTGGTGAGTATAAATTCAAATTGCGCGATTTCAGGATAGAAGCCATTTCAGGAGGATCTGACGCACTTGCAGAAGTTCTCATCGGGGTTGAGGATGAGAAAGGCAGGATAGTTTCAGCACGCTCGACCAATGAGGATATTGTAATGGCATCTGTTGAAGCATTGGTGGCTGCAATTAACCAGTTGATGAAAAAGAGATGAGTCCCTGATCCGGAGTTGAACCAGGGGTATTGTTAATATGAAAGATACAAAGTTAGTGCTGATTACCTATTCTTTTTTGTTTTTGTT
>CAVWCX010000012.1:0-38664 GCA_963753595.1 Candidatus Methanoperedentaceae archaeon
TGACATAACCACACGAGGAAGTTCTTTCACAATAAGAAGGTTCAAACAATATCCTTAATCCCATCCACCTATAAATTTCAAACACATTATCCATAGAACAGATGGCTTATCTATGGATAGCAGTAGAAAATAATAAGAGCCTCCGATAGCGGGCGGAACAGCTTCTGGCAAGACATCGACACTCAATTCCATATCATTATTCATTCCACCAGTGTCTAAGGTTGTGACTATAGAGATACACGAGAACGCAACTTTGTATCATTAGAACTATAGCAGGAGTAACCAGGGAACCCTTTGCAAAAGGTGAAGCGAGATTGTTGAACAGTGTTCGAGCCTGCTAAAAGTAGCATTGCGCCAGAGACACGAATATATAATCGTGGTCGAAGAGCCAGGGGTAGCGAAGGAAAACCCGTTCCAGGCCATGAGTAACGGGGCACACTACATTCTATAATACATGCAGGATGTCCAGGACGTAATAAGCAGGCTGGAAAATGAACCAATATAAACTTCTCCCACGCGATGTTAAAGGCGCTTGATATAATTACAGTCCAGATACAAATTATAGTAAAAGGGAAAAAAAGCAGGAGATGCAAGCAAATAGTAGAGATCACAGGTCTTGAATCCCGCACAGGAATATCAGGATCAAATAAATATATTCAAATGGAATCGCTGGATAACAGTTTTGAAAAAGCGGCTGAATCGAGTAATGATCAATATCATGCTACAATGAGCAAGGGCTGGGGAATGGATCAGTTACTTGATGAGATCGACAATAGAAAAGCAATACTTCAGTATATGGTAAAAAACAATATCCGCATTACAAGAGTTTCGCAAATATCATCCGAGACAGACTGTATCGATCCGAAAGAGGTCATAACAAACATGAAAAATGACCGATTAAAAGAGTTTGTAAAATCATGATAAATTCAGAGACCGGGTATCTTTCGGAAAATTTGTATATCTGAGAAACTTACTGATGAGCTAAGGGGAAGTATAAGAAAGGCGCATATAGCTAGAAATGTGCATAGTTGATGCTCAGTTCTTTATTGTACTGGACTCATTGCAGCCTTGATATCTCTTGTTTTTGGATTTATTATAGCACCGTATCTAACGAAAATAGCTTCACAATCATCCTGATCACTGCAATTTGGGCAATGATCGGGGGATATGCTACATATCTGTTATTGATCTCTTATCCGGCAATTCCAAAGCTAAAAACCGGTCGTATCTTATAGACCGTTCCATGCCTCATGCTGTAACTTACCTTTATGTGCTTGAGCAGGGGCGGGATAGAACTAACCGATATGTTCAAAACCCTGGGTCATATGATCCATATCTATGGCGGCACTGCAGAAAAATTGCCTGATTGTCCGGGATATGGAATATTTGACGGGATGGACATAGTAGCAGCTCTTCATAATGAACATGAGGACACCTTCGAGGAAGTTTAAGGATTTATCATAATCTCATCTCTGTAATAAACACGGCGGTAGTACTTGAGTCTGTTTTTTAAAAACAGGTCTGGAATTTTATCAGGAGATCAGCTGCCCAGGACCAAAGGTTTTTCCTTGAAACGCTGGGCCTTTTTGGGAGGTCTATGTCACGCATGGTTGTAGGACCATTGATTCGTATTTGTAGAATAGTTGTTCTGGGATTACGAAAGGCGGATAGAATAGAGAAATTCTTATTGCATCAATAATATATACGTGATTTCGGTTGGCACTGCTCTTTATCTGTTCTTATAGACATTATTTCTGGGATTTCTGAGAAGAAATGCCTGTCATTTATACCAGAGTCAAAAGCCCGGAGGTTTTTAAAGATGTTCCACAATTTAAGGTGAACAGTCCCGTGAATCCTGGGATATGAAGAAACTGGAACATTACGAAAAACTATCTAAAATAAAGCTTTCGTTTAATCCCCTGAAAATGTTCATGGAAAAACCGGCAATAACATTCTTCATAACAGTACCCATTTCTATAATATATCTATTTTTCAATACCAGGGCTTATATTTCAGTAGAAAACCATTTTTTAATGGGCGATCCTTTTTTGTCATTACCCCATTTACTGTTTTTTTTGATTTTAATATGCAGGATAAGAAAATTTGAAGACAGAATGCCTGATTTCCTGAAACGGTTGCCGGATAAACTAGGCTGGATCACGCTCACCCAGGCCATCGAGCACGGCCGAATAAAACCTGGATTACTTACTTATGAGATAAAAAAGGTAAGCTGCGACTATCGAATGGGGGACGATAACCACAAGTGCGTCACAGAAAATTGAAAAACGCATTGAATCGAGCAAATTTCAAGGGTAATCACTTTGATCGAAGAGCTAGCGAATCATAAAGCGATATTCGAAAGAACTTTCAATTGCAGCCAAAGATGCAGATATTGGGAAGCGATTGAAATATGAAGGGTTCGTAGCCTGTTTATATATGTACTGATCGTCTATCTTTCATTTTTTGTATTTTTATATATAATCGTGGTCCTCCTGGCATATACCTTGGAAAATGCCCACTAGCGGTGCGGTCTCAGTGTTAGATTTCCAGTCTCGCAAATATAAAAACACTTTTTTCCTCATGCCTACTGCTGCAAGGCTTGTTTTCAGGACTGGTGGCTGGACAGATGGGTGAGGGAAATCCGCGGGCAGGATTGAAACATTCTATAGTGATGCTTGTCATTGCATATGTCTTATTTACATATTTCCTGCAGGGAGTTGGATGATCCTGGCTAAAAAAATATTTAGAAATTTTTTAAATTGTGAATCAGCAGTAAGTGAGATCATTGCCTCTATAATGCTTCTGGCAATTGCTGTTTCTGTTATAGCGCTGGTCCAGACAGAGTCTGTACCCGAATGGAATAAAAAGGTGGAAATGGATCATTCTGATGTTGTTTACGATGATTTCCTGAAAATGAGATCTGATATTGAAACAGCTGCCCTGTTCCAGTTCCCGAAGTCGGGCGTGATCCACATGGGCGCCCACTATCCGGGAAGGTTGATTTTTATCAATCCTGCTCACACATCAGGTACCCTGATTCTACAAATGTTACCTGGATAAATGTGAGTTATAAGCCTTTCAATCAGACTCCCACGTATTTTAATAATTCATCAACGAGTATAAAATTTGTGCCGAATTACAACTATTATTCCAATGCGCCTTCGTTTGTATATGGACACGGGCTGGTTATTAAAGATTTCACAATTGACAATTAGAATTATACCGATACCAGCGAGGCTATTTTTGGCAATAGAGAATATCAATGTCTTTATGCTCGCTTATCCTCAGGAATCTGTGTCTTCTTCAGGAATAGATGCTCTGAATTATAATCTTCAATCAAAAAACAGCACAGGGAACAATACTAATGTAACAGTCACATTTTATACCAATTATCCCCAGCTCTGGAATGCGTCTTTAAGAAAATATAATTTAAATCCAATTGTGTCTGGTAACATTGTAACAGTTGATTATCCGGGTAATATTACTATTAATTTTTACACTTTCAACGGGTCAATTGATTCAGGTATAGGTGTATCTGCAATAACAGCAACTCCAGCGCCGAATATTACACCCACCCCCAATGAATTCAACTATGTATTTGATTTCCTGAATATAACAGGCATTGTGACTGATTTCGAGAATGCTCGAAATGCCAGCGATGGGGCGGTTTCGACATTTTCCGAAGTTCTGGTAGGAGAAAACAAGAGCAACATAAGTAGGAACCCGGTTAAAACTATAATCACAGGCACTCAATCAGGCACATATAATTCAAGCTATCTTGATTCCGTAGATGGTAATATCGATATAACCAGGCCAAATCTAAGACAAATTAAGACCGTGGTCTATTACATGGGGCAGCGGGAATCTGCTACTGATCTGGCTTCCGGCACCAACTTTACTACCGACCTGTGAGTGTTTATCTACCGAACAGGGTGTGGTTGTAAAGCAGGCATGGCTTGAACTCTGGCAGTTGAGCGGAACAACCACAACAGCCGATGTGACTGCGCTAAATATGTACCTGAACGGCATGGATTACTCTGCACATAACAGGCGGTACATACCAGGCTGAGACTGGCGAGTCGTTAATCACAGTGGCAAGGGCAAACGTTACACCAGCTTTTTCGGCATTTATAAATCCAACGACATTTACTGCTGCGGTCAAAACAGGTAAAGCGGCCAGTAATGCGCAGGCGCTCATGCTTTATATTACCTATGAATATGACTCCAATTCGCCTGCACAGTTAAAGACCGTGAGATACCCGCTTGATACAAATACAGGATTGCGGTCCGCAGGAAGTACGACGACGTTCAACTACAACGTATCAATTCCTGAAGCCGCAACAATCAGAAGCTCATGGTTTGAAATCCGGGGTATGATAGACAGCGCCAGTACTAATGACGCCACAATTAAAGCTAAGATTGAACCCAATGCCACGTTTAGCACAGGGGTAAGCCTCGATATGGCAGATAGTGATATTTATGGATTCTTGTACCTTTTTGATACAACTTCACAATTTTCAGAAAATACACCGCAAACATTGACCGTCCAAAATCTTGCCCAGGCTGTTTATGCGCTCGGAGGCGAAGTTGTGGTGACATATGAATATTCAAATAATGCGCCTGTCCAGCTTAAAACCGTGAAGTATTTTGTTGGACAGAAGACAGCCACAGGTGGAACGGCGCTGCTATCCGATTATACAACGGTTTTCCTTCCGGAGCAGGATGTAAACGTCAAGAGTGTATGGGCAAGGGTGAGGTCAACTTACACTACTTCGACCGCCGGAACCCAGACAATAGCAGGCAAGATAGGCGGCACAACAACTATTTCTCATGCATTCACGCTTGACATGAACCAGAAATTGATCGGGGATTATATGATAATATATAATATGACAGAGGCCGCTTCTTCTCTGGTTAATAATACCCTGGTCTTCGTAAATAATACCTTTAATAATGCGGCGCATGGTCCTCCTGCAACTGAATTGTATATAACCTATTTGTATGACCCCAACTCAACAAAAGAATTAAAGACTGTAGAATATCTTGCAGGGCAGAGTCAGGTACAGGCATCCGCGAGAAATGATAACTTTAATATCACTATTCCCGAGAGGGAAACCATAAGAAGGGACGCATATATCGATTATATTGTCATGAGTTCAGCCACTACGGATTTCTCCACTAACAGCGCCGTTGATACGTCATTTTCAAGCAAAACAGTGAATATTGACGGTACTTCTGATGCTATTACTGCCGGCGTGCTGAACAATGATATACAAGAAAGGATAACAGCTTCAAGTAACATCTATGCAATCAACTATTCTACTGTTTCTCCTGCCTCTTTCTCCGGTATAGCCAGGCTTACCTACGGATTTAGTAAGACCTATGATCTTAATGTTACTTACAGCTTTACCGAGAAAAACGCAAGCGTGACGTGGCAGAGTATAAGTGTAAACGACAACTCGTTTGGGGATGCGCTCACAGATGTCAGTATTCTGAATGTCACAAGCGGAGCATGGGAACCGATAAAAACAGCCTTGTTTGTCGGAGGAACCAGCCCTGGAGAACATGTTAATGTAACAATTGGAGCAAACGGCAATGCCAGAAGCTATAATGCAAGCGACAAAATAAAGCTCATGTACAACTGGACGGCAGCGGCAATGAACAACAGTCTTGGAATAGATCGGATAAATGTAACTGTAAATTATATTATGTCTGGTACATACAAGCTCAATATCACAACAAATACTACAGACATACCCCAGACAAGTAATCACACATTGCAGCTAAGATACAATGTTTCAAGAGATAATTTCACATTGCAGCTCTGGAATGGATCATCCTGGAACAACAGGGCTACTCTAAACGATACTTCTTTGTCTTATCGCAACGTTACCCTGCTCCCTAACGAGTTGATTCTTTATAGTAATGCAGGAGGCATTAATAAATATTATTCACTTGTTCGCTATATGGACGTGAACGCAAGTGCAACACAGATGGGTACCCTTTATCTTGATTATCAGAGAATTTACAATAATTAGCGCAATTAATTCAGGAAAGCCATAAACTTATAAATGTTCCAGTTAATATTAACCGTATAATATTTATGGTGGAAAATGCAAAATTTTGAACAAGAATTAACCAATTTGCCGAAACATTTCATTATATTGGTCGTATCAAGTTCAGTTCATTATATGGAAAACAACCTGGAAATACTTAAAATATTACTTAATGAAAAAAAAATGTCAGGTATATATATTAATGTCAGCAGGAGTTATGACAACATTTCAGAGATCATGACATCAAAAAATATAGATATATCACGACTTTTTTTCATAGATTGCGTAAGTTTAAGTACCGGGATCAAACCTGTTAAAAAAGATTCGGTATTGTATGTGAACTCACCATCCGACCTGACAGAAATTTCGATCGTTCTTGATCAACTTGTCCAGACAATCCCAATGCAAGAGAGGTTCCTTTTTTTAGATTCCCTTTCAGCGCTCCTGATCTATAACTCATCAAATATAACAAGCAAATTTGCACATTTCCTGACTGTCAAAATGAGGCAATGGAAAATCATAGGAATTTTGATAGCCCTTGAAAAAGAAACTGATGAGAAGTTAATTTCATTAATAAGCCAATTCGCTGACAAGATAATATTTGCAGATAAGGGGTGATGGTAATGGTAAATAAATCGCAGGAAAATATAGTACACGCTTTGATAGTTATACTGGGTATAGTTTTTTTTCTGATAATATACGTGATCGCCACAGAGAACAAAGAAGAAGTTAGAATTGAAGCTAAGAATGCTATTCTTTTAAAAGAGGTCTATGTGATATCAAATCAATTAGATAATTGGTTCATGCAGGGTCAGTCCGATACTTTTTTTTTAAGCCATGATGAAGATATCAGAATATACGCTGAAACATCCAATATCACTGCAATAGATGAATCAACAGATCTTTTTTTACAGTATGCAAAAGCCAAACAAAGATTTTATCAATTACAATTTATAAACGAAACGGGACAGGAGCTGATACGGATATATTATGACCCGGAGGTTTCAGATTATGTAGCTATGCCAAATTACCAATTATCAAACGTAAGTAATTTTCCATATTTCAAAACAACAACAGGTTTTCCCGATAATGATTTATATGCATCTGAAATTCTTCATGTAAATACCTCCTCTCAGGGAATATCTAATGAAGTTATTATCATATATGCAACACCTGTGATCAATTCAACTGGCGTCATGAAAGGAATTGTAGTTGTTTGTCTGACGGTTGATAAGCTACTGGATGATATACAAAAAAAATTGATCCGCAACATGGAAGAGCCAGAGTATTTCATAGTGGATCAAGATGGATATTATATTTATAATTACAAAAATAGTCACAAAGAATTTGCAAAGTACCATGGAATAGAAGAGAATCTCAGGAAAGATTATCCAAAAAGCTCCCCGGAAATGTTATCCGGGACAGATGGACAGATAATGGATATTCAAATGGGTCTTGCTGATTTTCAAACATACCATTTTAATCCTGCCAATCTGTCGCAATACATTGTGATAATCGGTGTGAACAAATTCGCATTGATCTATCAAATCCTTCTTGATGGCATTGTGATCAGTATTGGCGCATTTTCTTATATATTTCTTATTTATGCATACAGGAATTTCATAAAAGGTGATTTTAAAAAGCTGCTTAGCTTTATGATTTTAATATTGACGTTCATTGGTATTTACAAAACCCTTGAAATACTGGAATTATATTATCAATTCGAAGGATTATTTCTCATTGAGCAAACTGCATTGATCCTTAGCATACTGATGATCATAGGATTCGCCTGGCATCTCCTTGAATTCTCCAAAATGTACGGATTTGCTGACAAAAAAACATTCAAAAAATAGTAATGTTTTTATAAATACTAAAATCGCTATGCATTGAAGTGATAAGGTATATAAGGTATAAAAACAATCAGACCCCGAAGGTATTCAAAGACTGAAGGCATGAAATTTGATTTAAAATTAGTTGAAAACGGGATAATTTTAAATAAAATAATATTATATATATTAAAAAGGTACTCGATATGAACGAAGTTAACACAGAATATGGGGCAGGACAGATCCAGGTGCTTGAGGGGCTTGAAGCCGTACGCAAACGCCCGAGCATGTATATTGGAAGTACGGATTCAAAGGGGCTCCATCATCTTGTATATGAAGTTGTTGATAACAGCATCGATGAGGCGCTTGCTGGTTATTGCACGAATATTGAAGTAACTATCAGGCCGGATCACAGTGTAAAAGTCGTGGACAATGGAAGAGGTATCCCGATTGAGGTCATGCCGAAATACCAGAAATCGGCTCTTGAAGTTGTCCTGACCATGCTGCACGCAGGTGGAAAATTTGACAATAATGCATACAAGGTTTCAGGCGGCCTTCACGGCGTAGGGGTTTCAGCGGTCAATGCTCTTTCTGAATGGCTTGAGGTTGAAGTCAGGCGTGATGGAAAACTCTACAAGCAAAGATATGAGTGCGGAAAACCAGTAACACCTGTAACCACTATTGGTGAATCAACATCTACAGGAACGACAATTACATTCAAACCGGATAAAACTATTTTTGAAACTCTTGAATTTAATACTGAAACTCTTGAAAACAGGTTACGTGAGCTTGCTTTTCTAAATAAGGGCGTAAAAATAACCCTTAAAGAAGAATTCACCCAGAAAGAAGAAGTGTTCCAGTACGAGGGCGGTATCATATCGTTTGTTGAGTTCCTGAATAAGAACAAGAACCTGCTGCATGAAAAACCCATTTATTTCCGAAAGCAAAAAGACACTACGATCGTAGAAATCGCAATGCAGTACAATGACAGTTATACCGAGAACATCTATGCTTTTGCAAATAACATCCATACTCATGAAGGCGGAACCCATCTTGTCGGGTTCAAAGCAGCCCTTACCAAGGTTTCAAACGATTATGCCAAATCAAAGGGCCTGCTCAAAGGCGATGACAAGCTTTCAGGCGAGGATGCCAGGGAAGGGCTCACAGCTATAATCAATGTTAAGCTTACGAATCCTCAATTTGAAGGACAGACAAAGACGAAACTTGGTAACAGCGATATCAAAGGGATCGTGGAGACGCTGGTTTCTGAAGGTCTATCTGAATTCCTTGAAGAGAATCCTGCATCTGCAAAAAACATACTTTTAAAAGCGCTTGAGGCTGCCGAGGCAAGGGAAGCGGCAAGAAAAGCGCGTGAACTCACACGAAGGAAAAGCGCGTTAGAAGTAGGATCGCTTCCGGGTAAACTTGCGGATTGTTCTGAAAAAGATCCGGCAAAAAGTGAGATATATATCGTGGAAGGAGATTCGGCAGGCGGCTCGGCAAAACAGGGGCGGGATCGTAAGTTCCAGGCAATACTTCCGCTTCGCGGCAAGATCTTGAACGTGGAAAAAGCGCGGCTGACCAAGATATTGAAGAACGAAGAGATCCGCGCGCTTATTACGGTCATCGGCGCAGGCATTGGCGAAGGAGAGGAATTCGATATCCTGAAAACCCGATACCATAAAATAGTGATCATGACAGATGCCGATGTTGATGGAAGCCATATCAGGACACTCCTCCTGACTTTATTATACCGTTATATGCGCCCGCTTATCGAGAGCGGGTATATCTATATAGCGCAGCCCCCGCTTTTCAAGGTTAAGAAAGGCAAATCAGAGTTCTATGTTTATAATGAGGAAGAACTTGCTAAGAAGCTTGCTGAGATAGGAAGAGATGGAATCGCTATGCAGCGCTACAAGGGTCTGGGTGAAATGAATCCGCAGCAGCTATGGGATACAACAATGGATCCAGAGAAAAGGACCATGCTTAAGGTCACGCTTGAAGATGCAATTAAAGCAGATGAGATTTTTACGATCCTTATGGGCGATAAGGTTGAGCCGCGGCGCGAGTTCATCGAAAGGCATGCGAAGGATGTAAGGAACCTGGATGTGTGAATTTATGAAATCCTCCGCAAAAAGAAAAAATACAGATAATTGGAAAACAGAAGCTTTAGCCTTTGTCAATTTAAAAAAATATAATGAAGCAATAGAATTATTTGACAGGATACTGAAACTTGAACCAAAAAATATTGACGCCCTGTTCAATAAAGGACGTGCGCTTCATAATTTAGATCAATTCAGAAATGCAATAACATATTATAACAGTGTTTTGCAGATCAATCCCAGGCATTCAAAAGCATGGCGCTGGAAGGGATTTGCCCTGCGAAGCCTTGATAAGTTCGAAGATGCTGCAAAATGTTTTGATAAAGAAATTGAACTTCAACCAACTGACGCTTATTCCTGGTTTATATGGTATAACAAGGGACTGATGGTTCATATCCAGGACAGGTTTGACGAAGCGATAAAGTTTTACGAAACTGCCATTCAATTATATCCCGACCACGCCGATACATGGTACTGCAAAGGTCTTGCATCTTATTATCTGGAAAAATATGATGAAACGATAAAATGCTGCGAAAAGGCTCTTGAGATCAACACTGATTATTTCTATGCGTGGTACGGCAAAGGGCTTGCCCTTCATAGTTTGAATAAATATGAAGAAGCTGTCAGGTGCTATGATAAAGTAATTGAAAACGATCCGGAGCATATCGATGCGTGGTTCAACAAGAAGCTTGCGACTCGCAGCCAGGAAATCTTAAACCAAAGTAAATTATAAAATTATTATGCAGCCAATAACAGAAGAACTTATCAGGGAAATCAAAGACTGTATTGTCGGTACAGTCCATCCTGACAAGATTATCATTTTTGGTTCATACGCTTATGGAACGCCCACGAAAGATAGCGATCTGGATTTACTCGTAATAATGCCATCGGATGAACCTATGCATAAGAGAGTGCTTCCAATAAGGAAGTTGCTTCGTGATTTTCATGTTCCTAAAGATATAATTGTTTATACTCCAGATGAAGTGGAGAAATGGAAAAATGTTACTAATGCATTTATTACATCAATAATGAAAAAAGGAAAGGTCATATATGGATTATAAAGATCTGGCAAAAAAATGGTTCAATAAAGGAAACAATGACCTTACAGCAGGAAAATATCTTCTTTCCATGCCAAAGCCGCCTGCAGATATAATATGTTTTCATGGTCAACAAGCAGTTGAAAAATACATTAAGAGCTTCCTTGCATTGCATGGCAGAGAAATTCCAAGAATACATGATCTGGAAGAGGTAATCTCTCTATGTGAAGAAATTGATTCAGAATTTTTCGAATTATATGAAATATCCTCCGAATTATCAAGTTATGCGGTAGATGTCAGATATCCAACGGAAGGAGATTACGACGTATCGATTGAAGACGCACATAGAGCAATAGACATTGCCGAAAAAATCAAAAAATTCATTTTAAACAAATTAAAATTGAGCTGATACCCATGCCAGAACCAGAATCCAAAGAACCAGAACAGCAAAGCCTTGTACCACAAAAGATCACCCTGGTAAACATCGAGGATGAAATGAAGCGCTCATATATCGATTATGCGATGAGCGTCATTGTTGGCCGCGCTCTTCCTGATGTCAGGGACGGCCTGAAGCCGGTACACAGGCGCATCCTGTATGCGATGAACGAGCAGGGGATGACCCACGATAAGCCCTACAAGAAATCAGCAAGGATCGTGGGAGACGTTCTTGGTAAGTACCACCCGCACGGCGATATCGCTGTTTACGATTCTCTCGTAAGGATGGTACAGGAGTTTTCTTTACGATATCCTTTGATAGATGGACAGGGAAACTTTGGCTGTTTTACAGGTGATACTAAGATCAAACTGTTAGATGGTACTGAAAAATCGTTTGAGGAACTTGCGAGTTTGAGCCCAGATGATATTTTTTATGTATATTCAGTTGACGATAAAGGGCATATCGTGATTGGGGAGGGCAAAAATGCCCGGATAACCCGCCATCAGGCAGAACTCTTAGAATTGACGATCGATAATGGTGAAAAGATACGCTGCACGCCAGACCACAGATTCATGCTGCGCGATGGCACATATAAAGAGGCGCAGGATCTCACTATCGATGATAGTCTTATGCCAGGATACTTTGATACTGCTCCGGTTAAAGAAGGGCTTAATGATTACCTGAGAGTGTTGCAGCCCAAATCCGGTGAATATGATTTTGTACACCATCTTGCTGATGATTTCAACTTCCTAAAAGGAATAGCAAAAGGAACCGGAGGACCATTCGTCCGGCATCACAAGAATTTTGATCGGATGGATAACCGTCCGACCAACATCGAACGCATGGAATTTCTGGAACATCTGCATTTACATGCGGAATGTATCACAGAATTATGGGAAGATGATGAATTCCGCGAGAGACAAAAACAGGGTGTGAAGCGCTATTACAATGAGCATCCGGAAGTACTTGAAGAACGCAGATCAAGATTCAAGAACCAGAATAAGGATGAAGAATTCCGCAAGGAAAATGCACTTCGCAGTTCAGTCGGGATGAAGAAATATTTCATTGAGAACCCCCACGCAGGCGCTGAAATTTCAAAGAGGATGAAAGCGTTATGGGAAGATGAGGATTATCGCGCTAGAATGAAAATTGCGCTTGCCAATGTTGAGAAACGTGAGCTATCACCAGAAGAAAAAACAAGAGTAACGCAAATCATTTCTGAAAAAAGCAAGAAAATGTGGGAAAATGATGAAAAGCGCTCTGAAATTATTGAAGCTATTTCTCTCGCTTTGTCATCTGAAGAAGTTCGGGCAAAACTGAGCGAAAATTCCAGGCGCAATTGGCAGAATCCGGAATATCGAGCAAAGTATCCCAAAGATCACTTTTCTAAAATGGCTCAAAAATGCTGGGAAAAACCGGAAACACGAGCAATGCATCGAGAAAAAATCGCAGAACAGCGGCAAGACCAAGCTTTCCGTGATGCTCAAAGGAACGGTGTCATCCAAAGTAATGAGCTTCGAATGCAACAAAATCCCACAATGATGTCAGACCTTGCAGCGCATGCGGCCTCCAAACTTGTTGAAAAATGGACTGAACCTGAATACAAGAACACGGTAATGCGCCAGAAGATCGCAGGATATGTCGCACAATTATTGAAAAAATATGAGGTGGTCACTCCAGAGGTTTATGATGCGAACAGGAATATGAATTGGATCCCTCGTATTGAAACAGCTCTAAAATATTTTAATGATTTCGATCATCTTTTGCATACAGCTAAAAACTACAACCATCGCATAATATCCAAACGGTTCTTAGATGAACGTGTTGATACATACGATATTTCCGTTGATAGATACCACAATTTCTTACTCGCATGTAACGTATTTGTTCACAATTCTATTGACGGGGACAGTGCCGCTGCAATGCGATACACTGAAGTACGGCTCGGAAAGATCGCAGATGAGATACTCGGTGACATCGATAAAGAAACCGTGGATTTCGTTCCAAACTATGATGATTCTTTAAAAGAGCCTTCTGTTCTTCCATGCAAGCTCCCGAATCTTCTAATCAATGGTTCCACAGGTATCGCCGTGGGCATGGCTACCAACATGCCTCCTCATAATCTTGGCGAAGTGATCGATGGAATAACAATGGTCATCGATAATCCTGCTGTGGAATGGAATGAACTCATGACCGCAGTCAAAGGACCTGATTTCCCAACGGCGGGTTTTATCTATGGCCGGCAGGGGATCCGGGATGCGTACTCCACAGGCCGCGGCTCGATAAAGATGCGCGCCCGCGCAATAATCGAGGAAGTAAAGAACAAGGAAACGATCATTATTAATGAGCTTCCCTACCAGGTGAACAAAGCAAAAATGATCGAAGATATTGCAGGTCTTGTCCGGGATAAGAAGATCGCGGGGATAACCGATCTTCGCGATGAATCCGATAAAGATGGCATCCGCGTCGTCATTGAGATATCACGACAGGCCCAGGCCAACATTATTTTGAACCAGCTTTACTCGCACACACAGCTTGAAACCACTTTTGGCGTAATCAACCTGGCTCTTGTAGATGGGCGCCCGATGGTCCTGCCATTAAAAGAATTAATCACCAATTTTATTTCCCACAGGAAGCAGGTCATAATACGAAGAAGCCAGTTCGAGCTCAAGAAAGCACAGGCGCGCGCCCATATACTCGAAGGATTGATAATCGCGCTTGACCATATCGATGAAGTCATCAAGCTCATAAGAGCCTCACAGACACCTGATGAAGCCCGCGATGGTCTTATGGCACAGTTCGGCTTGAGCCTTGAGCAGGCAAAGGCTATTCTTGACATGAGGCTCCAGAGGCTCACGGGTCTTGAGCGCGAGAAGATCGATGCCGAGTACGGGGAGCTCCAGAAGACAATAGCCTGGCTAATAGAACTCCTGGAAAGCGAAATAAAAATACTTGCGCTTATAAAAGAAGAACTAGCAGATATCAAAGCCCGCTTTTCAAATAAGAGACGCACCGAAATAATTGACAGCACAGGCGACCGCGTGACTGAGGATTTGATCCCGAAAGAAGATGATGTTATCACAATAACCAATAGCGGTTACATCAAACGCATTGCAGTGGATTCATATAAACAACAACGCCGCGGAGGAAAGGGTGTAATAGGCATGGAGACCAAGGAAGAGGATTTCGTAAGCGACCTCTTTATAGGCAATACCCATGATTATCTCCTTTTCTTTACTGACAAAGGCAAAGTTTACTGGCTGAAAGTATATGGGATCCCTGAAGCCGGAAGGCAGGCACGGGGCACTGCCATCGTCAACCTGCTGCAACTTGAGCAGGATGAAAAGATCAACGCATATATTCCGATCAGCAAATTTGATGAGAAACACTACCTTTTGATGGTCACAAAGAAAGGTACAGCCAAGAAGACCGAGCTCACTGATTTTGCAAATGTCAGGAAAACAGGTATTATCGCCATCTCTCTTGATGAAGGGGATAAACTTGTATCCGTAAAGCTCACGGATGGTACAAAGGAAATGGTGATCGGCACAAAGCACGGGAAAGCCATCAGGTTCGATGAGAATGATGTGAGGGACATGGGACGAAGCGCTTACGGAGTAAGAGGTGTAAGGCTTGTAGGCGAAGATGAAGTCGTCAGCATGGCAGTCGTGGAGGAAGGCGCAACCCTTCTTACTGTGACCGAGAACGGTTTCGGGAAGCGCACAGTATTTGATGAATACCGAACAAGCAACCGCGGCGGACAGGGTGTTATTACCATCGATGTCAATATCAGGAATGGAAATGTCGTGGATATAAGGACTGTCCGCGAGGATGAAGAGATCATGATCACGACCTCGAACGGCATCATTATCCGTGTGCCTGCAAGCGGAATACGCGTGCAGGGCAGGAATACGCAGGGTGTGAAGATAATGAATGTCGGGGATAAGGACAGGGTCGTGGGCGTGGCTACGCTTGCGAAGGAGGAGGAGGCTGCAAAGGAGGAAGGGGCCGCGGAGGAGGCGGCGCCGGTGCAGGTGACGCTGGAAGAAGCGGAAGCGCCTCCCAAGGATGAAAAAAAAGATAATAAAACAAATTAAATGTAAAGGATAAGAAGGAATATCCTAACCAACAAGAATAGATGATAATATACATTAAAAGTATTAGGGAATATAATATTATTTATTTTCTTATAGCGAAACTAGTTTAAGAGTTGAGTAAGATTAGATTGATTTTGTAGGTTGGGTTATGAAAATAGAAATATATAGAATTATAATTAATATAGAAGAGTAGAAATTATAGGAGTATAAAATAAAAGAGAATATATAAGTTATTTAAGTGCTTTACTTGATGGCTTATCTCCTATATTTTGCGCCCTACCTCCGAATACGATGAATACAAGGGCGAGCAAAGAGCCGGCTATTGATCTAGGTTCAAAGTACGCTGGGATTCTAATTCGATAGTATCACGATCGGAATAGAAATTTGTCGGATCATGACTATTTATGCAAAAGTTCATTAAATTCTTCCACGGTCAGCCCGGCTATGTTTATAATCTAATCGCCTAGGGTTCTCAAAGTCCCGCGTGACAATCTCATTATGTAGTTTATAAAGTATGATAGATAACTTAAAGTCATTAATCAATACATATGCATCCTCTTAGATAGTCTTGGAAGGTAGAATGAGACGGAGATTGTTTTTTCATATATTCATCTGGATTAATAAAAATATTATTTACTGCAACTACTCCTTTTTGAGCAATATAATAACTAACCTTTTCCGATAACTTCTCTATCCAGAGAAAATATATAACCGAAACCTGGAGCAACAAGAAATAGTTTGATAGATAAAAAAATATCCAATGTAGATAAAAGAAGATAAAGATATAAATAATAGATAAAAAAAAAGATTTTTTTTTAATTTTTAGTAAATAAATAGATTAGTTTAAGAAACTCACTAAGAAACTGTAAAATCGTTTGGAATTGTTAGAGCCTGTTTTTCAGGGATGTCTCAAATGGATATGCAAACTGCCTGTTTGACCACGAATATAATAAAAAACCTCATTTTAATCAGCGTTTTTATTACCTAAATAATTGACCTAACCAACAAGAAAAATAATTAATAGAAATAGATATATAATATACCTTGATGGCTTATAGAACGATTCCTATTATTTATATAATAAAGAAAAGATAATAAACTATATAAAATACTTTTTTCTACTGAAAAAGAAATATATAGAGCTTGTTATAATACAGCTATCTTCCTCTTCGCCACCATATGACGCAATAACGCTAACATGTGCAAAATTAAGGCGCGCCAAAGAGCCTGTGATCCTGGAATTTCCAAGCATTGAAATAGATGAATACTACCTTATCTTTTGACAAAGTGCTTTCTAATTAATGAAGCAAAGAAAGCTTGAGTGTAGTTTTTCCTGATCCCAACTCCATCAATGCCCAGAACCGTAGCACTTTGATTCGATTGAAAAAAAAGCGATGAAAGTGCCTTAGATACTAGGTAGAAATCAAATTTAGGAGTATCTGTAGGACTATATTCTACATAAGTTAAATTCATCGTTCTTCCTCCGTCTAACATGTACACAGATCCCACGCGATAATTTTCATCAAGATAGGAAAATATTTCTGGATATGCGTTAGCCAATTGTATATTCACTTCTTTCCTCCTGAGACAACTGGTAATTTGCTCATATAGAAGCACAGAAACTATTGTTTCTTTTATTCAACATGTGGGGATTAGAGCTAAGAATATATACTTCTCTTAGAGTTAGGGAACTAAACTAAGGAATGTTTCAATCAGATTAATTGATTGCCAAATCTCCCAAACTACTGATACTTAGGACTAATAACATTATGTAAATTGGTAATATATCAGATGGATGATAAAATATTGTCGGATAATGATATTATATGCAAAAATACTGCAATACTAGCAAATAAACAATTATATAAAAGAAATTTAGATCTATTCTCATACGCAGCTTCGTAACGAAGGATGGATGCCTCGTAAGATCAGAATACAGTGCATGGAGTTTTACATCTACTTCTTCTCTTGTTGGCGCAATAATCTCTGCATCTCTCTTGCATTTTTACCTCCCTGATAAGTTCCTACAGACGTTTGTAGAGTTGATTTAGTTCGAATGAAAGTCTACCTACGAAAGAATCAAGTTGCTTCTCCATATCTACATTTCGTGTCAAAATACGCTCACGTAAATCATTTACTTCTTGCTCAATCGCTTCACGTTGTGCTTTAAGTTCATTAATTTTTTCCACGGTTCAACACTCTGAGCAACTACGGTTTGCTTAAAAAGTTTTTCGCTTTGATCTAAAAGCTCCTGTAAATATGCATTGGTTGCATCTATATTCTTTTTTCCTCTCAGAGCAGTTTGTACATCGGTATCAATAATGGATATTGCATCACGTTTGTTAAGATCGAACCATAATATAGTGATTTGCATAACTGATTTTAGAATAGAAAGCAGTTCATCATCAACATTACTATCCGAAATGAAACAACCTATCACATTAGGGAACAATTTAGAAACTTGTTTCATTTATTCTCGAAAAAACCTGCATGATAGAGCTTATAAATTGAATGAATGCCATCTTCCGCCAACATTTTAAATTATTAGAAGTAATAAAATAAAATAAATCGAATATTAGCAATGCAACCCTCTATGGCGTTTAACCTTATGTTTTCAAACTGGCGTCCTTAATGCAGCATTATGGTTTGGAATCGTTGACCTATTTCTTCGGAAAGTTCACGAATCCTCTCATTATTTAATGGTAGACTAATCCTTTTGAATCGCGAAAGAGCACTCGACATATAATAAGATTCTCCTTATATTTTAATTCCATTTTCTGTTTTGCCCTGAGATATACAACCGGGTAAAGCTGGCACTGTAGCCACATACCAGCCGTCTTCGTCCTTTATCCAATAGTTAATGAGAAAAAAGATATAGATAATAGCTCTGTGTATATAAAGATGAATAATGTATTGTAATAAGGATTAGTATTTGATTATAAGATAAATATTATATTAAGAGATTGAGATATGTGATATTTAGTTTGTTATTGTGAACTGTGTAATGAAGGGTGAAATGCTCAAGTTCATCTATCATAATAACAAAGGGAAAGCATAAATAACTGTAAATTGCGCATATAGAAACAAGAAGATCGCCAGCATCGATTTCTTGGTTAGATATTTTAAAATTCGAACTCTATGGGGTTCCTCTGATTTGAATGCCTCATCTTTCAACCATCGAATTGATATATCAGAAGTCTCACACTATATGAGTCCAGTTAAAGCATTGCATACTTCTTCACTTGCTTCATGACAAATATCCTTAATAATACTTTAAAATTCATCAAAATGCCTCAATTGATGTCTATCAATAATATGTATTGAAGATTTGATTAAGTTTCTCTAAGAAGCTTTTCTAAGTTTTGCTTGAGATACTTAATGCTGGCATAAGTATAATGATTATATTTAGTATGAATAGCTACTTTAATTCGTGAATAATTTTTGTCTGGAACCACTTAACTGGATCTGCTTAGATACAGGATATACGAGAATAGATACATCTGGGAATGTCGAAGAAAATATTTATAGAAACTGAGCAGCTGTATCTAATAGAAGATGAGTTTTAACAGTAACATAATAGATCTTTACTGACACAATTAATGACTCAAATTTCAGAGTAGAGTTGATATTCTTATTGTTATACTGTTAATAAAATGTATAAGAGAGAGAGAGAAATAATAATAGATAAAGTAGGAATAGTAAATTTATAGATATTTATAGATTATTATTTTAATAGGATTACCGGATAATCTGGAAACGAATATATATTAATATGATGAAAATTTATTTTAGTATTATTTTATAGTAATATAATATAAAATGAATTATATTATAATTTATATAATTATAGGATATAGTAGAGATATAAAAATTTACATAGAGTTATTGAATTAGATAAATAAAGAATATATGTAATAATAAAAAGAGAATAAGAAATGTTATTGTTATTCGATTATATATGATAAAAATAGATATAACTGAATATAGAATATCATATGCATCAAAAGGAAATAAACCAAAGCCGCTAGTAATAGCAAAACTGTTTTGCGTAATATTTCGATAAGACTTAAAAAAATGCAAATGCAAAATACGCTATAAGTGAGAGTGTCTATAAAGTAATAACTAGATGTATTGAACGAGAGAAAAAAGTAAAAATAAAATAGGATAGATTGTAAAGAGAAATAGAAAAATAATACGATAAATAAACTTATATAAAAATAAAATACTTTAGCTAAAATATATAAAAAAAATTGTAGATAAGTAGAAAACAGAAATAATTTGAATTAGTTTTATATTTAATCTATATATATATTTAATCAATTTATGACATTTGATAGATACTACTATTAAAAATATTTTCTGCCATAGATAAAGAAAGATATACTATATTTTTTATTTAAAAAGTATAAAGTGAAGAATAATAAAAGATGATAGAGAAGTATAAAATGTTATATAAGAAAAAAAAATGAGAAATATGAAAAAGAAGTATAAAGAAAATGATGTATTAATAAAATATATTTAAAGAGAAAAAAAGTATAAAAAATAAAAAAATAATGAATGAAATGGAACAGAATGTGAGAAATACATGGAAATAGATAAGGATAAAAATGAATATAAAGAGGTGATTAAGAAGATCTTATGTAATGAAAATTATCTCAACTAATACTATAATGACTTGACTTGAAAAGATATACTAGAAAACCGAAAAATTTAAAAAAATAAATAAAAAAAAAATATAAAAAAAAAAAATATAAATAAATAAAAAAAAAAAAGAGATAAAGTATTTATGGTATCAATTTAATTTTAATAGATATATATAACACCGATACATTAGGTAAATAAGATATTTGATTCATTAATTCAATATATAGCTTATCTGAGATATTAATATAAGCTTTTATAGTTATGTGATCAATTTCAATGATTCATAAATATTATAAATAGATTTATTTAATTGAAATAATAATTTTAATAAAGATATAAATAAAATGAGTGATAATAATTATATTACATATATAAAAATAAAAAAGAAAGATAAATAGAAAGATATGGAATATATTATAAATCAAGGAGAAAAAAACAAAAATGAAATTAGATAAAAAGAAAGAAGGTAAGAAAATTTATATAGAATAAAATAGAATAGGTATAATTAATAAGAATTGGAATAAAATAATTTTTCAGGCTAAGATTATAAAATAGATGAAAGTGTAGATAAGATATAAACAAGTATCAAAACCGTCTATAATTTCTTATATATATTAAATATCTAAAAAGTACTATTTATTCATGAATTCAAATTAAAGCTCTCAATTAATTGAGTATATCTATATTGATAATGTATTAGAAGAGACTAAGAAAATTATAAATTTAAATCTTGATAGTCTTTCCGAAGATATTTCTCTATCCTGTCCATTCCTTCTCTGATATTCTCAATACTATTGGCATAAGAAAACCGGATATACCCTTTTGCGCCATCCCCGAAATCGATCCCCGGTGTTACTGCCACTCCTGCTTCTTCAAGTATCCTGCGGCTTAATTCCAACGAATCTTTACTGAATTTCCTTGCATTGGCAAGGACATAATAAGCGCCGTCAGGTTCATAATTTATCCCGAATCCGATATCTTTTAGCCTCCTGATCATGAATTTACGCCGCGTATTATATGTAGATACCATTTCCTTGACATGCTCCTGCGGGCCAATTAGCGCCGCAATGCCTGCATGCTGGACAAAGCTGTTGGCGCAGATGAAAAAGTTCTGCTGGAGCTTTTGCAGCGGCCTGATATATTCCTGGGGCGCGATAAGATACCCGAGCCGCCAGCCAGTCATTGCATACAATTTGGAAAAGCCATTCAATACGAATGCATTGGAAGTATATTCCAGAATAGAATGGTCTTTTCCTTTATAGACGAGACCCTGGTATATTTCATCTGAAATGACAGGGATTTTCCCGGCAATTTCTGAAATGCTCCTCAAATTTCCAGGTGACATCACATGGCCTGTGGGATTGCATGGGGAATTTATCAATATGGCTTTTGTTTTTGAATGTTATCGCTGCGGCTACATCTTCAGGCTCCATCCTGAATCCACAGGATTCCCGCGTGTGAACAAAAACAGGTTTCCCGTCAAGATATTCCACAAAATTAGGATAGCAGGCATAATATGGATTTGACATTATCACCTCATCTTTCCGTGCCAGGAGACTCATGAATACAAGAAGAAGGGCGGGACTCGTTCCTGAGGTTACAATTATTTGCTGGGGGCTCAATTCAAGTTTGAATTTTTCATTGTAATAACTTGCTATAGCTTCACGAAGCGTTAGAAGGCCCAGGCTGTGGGTATATTTTGTTTCACCTGACCAGAGGGCAGATGATGCTGCCTGGCATATATGCGGCGCAGTTTGAAAATCAGGCTCCCCTATTTCAAGATGTATAATATTTTTTCCAAGGCTTTCAAGTTCCTGTGCCCTTTCGAGGACTTCCATAACATGAAATGGGGGGAGCTTTTTTGCTTTACCTGAGATCATATATGATTCTTTTCATTATCTGTCCTGAGTATAATATATTCATGTATAATTGTCTGGACGACAACAAATATTATCGGGCCCAGAAGCAACCCTTTTGCTCCGAAAATAATAGGCCCCGAAAAAAAACCAATTAATAATGTAAGCTGGTTCACATCAGCCTGTCTGGATCCAAAATATGGCTGCAGGACAAAAGGTATAAAAGCATTTAGTATAACCACACCGAAAACCAGGATGCCTCCCGCTGCAAATGCATTACCTGTATAATACATATATGCTGCAGTAGGAGCATAGATCATCCATGTTCCAAAAACCGGGAGAAAACCGAATAATCCTGTAATAATTCCAAGGAGAAATGCATGTGGCACTCCAAATATATAATATCCGATAAAAGAAAATGCTGATGTAATGAAGGCCATTCCTATATACGATATTATGAGCACATCAAAGCTTTTCTTCAGACCTTTTATGATACTTGTTATAAATGTTTCATCTTCGGGTGGGAGAGTTAAGGCATAGTCTTTAACAGCACAAATGATTTCATGGCCATTTCGCATGAAATAATAAGTCGCAAAAAGGTATATTACGATATCGAGGAGCAAAATCGGTATAGATGTAACAAAACCCGAAATAATCCCGATCGCAATTGATGTGAGTTTAGCTGTTATCTCCTTTGCTCCAAGAGGCAGATCGATGTAAGTTCCTAATCCCATTGATGAAATAGTATCTGAAAACACAGAAATAAAAGATGTGATCTTCCCGCTAAGTCCGGTAATATCTCCAAATATCTGTCCAATATTTGTCGTTAAGTATGAGAACGCCAATACGATCGGAATTCCTATAAGGATCGTCAGGATTCCAAGCCCTATACTGGAAAATAGTTTATGTTCCTCCATCTTCTTGATTATTGGACTGAATATGTATGTTGTTATTGCAGCAAGGATCAGCGAAGTTATGAACGGGTATATCATTATTGCAGCTATGCCTATGGCGACAAGGAAAATAGCAGCAGGATGTGACCTTGAATGAAGCCTGGAGGATAAAACCATAATACCACAACACTGTTTTTGTTTGGTTGATATATATAAGTGCCTGTAGAAATAGTGAGACTGTTTATTGTGCAAAACTTTATATTTGAACAAGGTTATGTATAGTATTGACAAAACCTTAATTGAGTAGATAATTATGAACTCAAATAATCGTGAATATCTTGAAGAAAAATTCAAAACCCGTGTGACCTTTGACCCTGTAGAACGAATGCTCTATGGGCATGATCTTGCTGCAATTCCTGCGCTTGTCAGGCCTTTAATTGGAAATACAACGCCTGACGCAGTAGTGCAGCCTCAAAATGAGGAAGAACTTATTGACCTCGTAAAATGGGCAGTATCAAACAATGTGCCTCTGACACCAAGAGGCAAGGCTACTTCCGGCTACGGAGGAGCTATACCCGTCAATAAAGGTGTAGTTGTGGATTTTTACAGGATGAAAAAAGTCCTTGATATCGATGCTAATAACCTTATTGTCACAGTCCAGCCCGGGATCACCTGGGAGAAGCTTGATGCGGAACTCAATAAACAAGATCTGACTATCAGGTTATATCCCACAAGTTATCCTTCATCAACTGTCGGGGGATGGCTGGCACAGGGCGGCGCAGGTATAGGGAGCTTCGAGTACGGGTATTTTCGTGAAAATGTGGTCAGTGCAAAAGTAGTATTACCATCAGGCGAGGTAAAGGATTTTGCAGGTGATGAACTTGAGTTAATAGCTGATGCGGAAGGCATAACAGGATTAATCGCAGAGGTTACACTTCGCATTCAACCCAGGGAAGAAACTGAGGTCGCAGGGCTTGCCTGCGCGGATGCAAATCATCTGCAGGAACTTGTGAATTCTATTATTGGATCAAAGCTTCCAATATGGTCAATGGTATTTATCAATCCACAGATGGCGCAAATGAAAAACCGCGCTCCTGTTATGGAACACGGGGGCCTTAGAATGCAAGAGCGTGTAATGCTTCCTGCTAAATATATTCTTACACTTGCTTTTCGTAAAAAAGACAGTACAACTGTCAGGGCAGCACTTCCTGGTCTTGCAAATTCATTCGGAGCTGAGGTCCTGAGTGACAAAATCGCAGGGCATGAATGGGAAAATCGTTTCAAACTCATGGTAGTAAAGAGGCTTGGCCCTTCACTTGTACCTTCTGAGGTAATAGTTCCGCTTTCAAGCCTTGGCGATGTTATGGGTGAGATCGGGAAAAAGATATCCCAGCCAGTTGTTAAGGAAGGCGTGATAATCCGTAACGGGATCAACGGTGAACCTGAAGTTGTCATCCTGGGATTTATTCCCGGCGACCAGCGAAAATTCAGTTACAATTTCGTATTCGGTCTTGTGCTTTCAATTATGAAGATCGCACAAAAACATGGCGGGAGACCCTATGCTACAGGTTTATATTTCTCAAAAAAAGCTGATTCCGTATTAGGTAAAGAAAGAATTGATCGATTACGGACTTTTAAAAACAAGACCGATCCGAAAAATATAATGAATCCTGGAAAGGTCACAAGCAGCGGCCTTATGGGAATTGCCCTGGATGTGGCAGGCACTTTTGAGCCGATTATCCGTCCACTTGGAAATTCTGTTACTACTACTATTGGTGAAAGGCCGCTAAAACAGGTCAGGGATATCCCGGCAGATGTTGCATGGTATGCTTATAGCTGCTCCCAGTGCGGATACTGCATTGATGAATGCGACCAGTTCTACGGGCGCGGCTGGGAAAGCCAGAGTCCCAGAGGAAAATGGTACTGGCTGCGGGAATACATGGAAGGACGCGTTGAATGGGACCAGAAGATGGTTGACACGATCATTTCATGCACCACATGTGAGCTTTGTAACCTGCGCTGCTCTGCAGCATTGCCTATTGAGCCTTCATGGATGAAACTGCGCGGTAAACTGATAAATGAAGATAAGAAAATGACTTTCCCGCCATTTGAGATGATGACAGAAGCGCTTGATTCCCAGGGAAATATCTGGGCAGGCTACAGGAAAGACCGCTCAAAATGGTTCCCTGAGGACCTTAAAGAAAAGCACGGGCCTATGCATAAAGCAAAGAATGTTTATTTTGCAGGCTGCACAGCAAGTTTTGTTGAAAAAGACATAGGCATGGCAAGTGTGCGCCTGCTTGATGCGGCAAATGTTGATTTTACGTATCTTGGCGAGAAAGAGAACTGCTGTGCTACCCCAATGCTTGTTGCAGGTAAATGGGATGCGTTTGAAAAAACCATGAAAAAGAATATCAGCGCGGTTAAAGCAGCCGGAGCTGATACTGTAATTACCTCATGCCCGGCATGTGATATGATGTGGCGGCATGTATATCCTGAATGGGCTGATAAACTTGGTATCGATTACACGATAAAGACAAAGCATTATAGTGAGGTCGTATCTGAAAAAATCAAATCCGGTGAGTTCAAATTCAAAAGTGGCATGGAAAAACCCGTTACTGTTACATTACACGACTCATGCCATATTGGACGCGCATCAGGCGTTTATGACCCTCCGCGTGATGTTATTAAGGCCATTCCAGGCGTTAAATTCGTTGAGATGAGCTCGAACAGGGAAAAAGCTCATTGCTGCGGCTCTGTGCTGACGCTCCTTAAAGAGCCGGATGCGGCAGCGGATATTGGAAAGATCCGGCTTGATGAAGCTGTTGAGGCAGGCGCGCAAAAGGTTCTTGCTCTTTGCCCGTGCTGCCAGTTCCAGCTAAGGGTAAGCGCGCAAGCAAGAAATATTCCAATTGAAGTAATTGACCTCGCAACATTTGCTTCATCAGCCCTGGGATATGATTTCCCGGATCCAAATCCTGAAGTACGGGCACAATGGGCAGTATTTGAGAAGATGATCGTCCTTATGACGCCCGGAGGATTTGCAGAACTTATGGGAACCATGTGGCCTGAGCTTATCAATGCAATGCCTTATGGAATGGGGCCGATGATGCGGATGATGGGAAAAATCCCGGGCGCTCTTACTCTTATGAAGCCATTATTCCCTGTGCTATTCCCGATCCTTCTTCCCGGGATGATGCCAGGAGTAATGCCTGTGATGCTTGAAAGAGTTGGAAAGATGATCCCGATGCCTGCATATATGGCAGAGCAGATGCCTGAACTTTTGCCAAAAGTCATGGATAACCTGATGCCGCATATGATCGATGATGTGGTGCCGCTTGTTACACAGCCGATGATCGATTATCTAACCGGGAGGAAGTGACATGGATTGAACATATCCTCCCCAACTTTTTCCATATCAAAAATACTACTTTTTCTATATGTTAACAATCATGCTTCTTGCACTCAAGGAGCATTTCCTCAAAAGTATAATTTTCGGGCATTACACCCACATTTACGCCAAACCCAAGCAATGTATCACAGGTAGGTTTACCAATAGCTGCTACCATCTTTTGATTCATTATCCGGATAATCTCATCTTTTACTCCCGCCTCATCTGCCAGCTTCATGAAATTCCTGGCCATCATTGTGCTTGTGAATGCAAAAATATCCACTTCACCTGCAAGCGCCTTTTTTAAAAGCGCATCATGCCGCTCATCTTTAGGGGAGATTATCTGGTACACCTGCGTTTCATTTACAACTGCCCCTTTTTCAAGAAGCCCTCTTACAAGTTCAGGCGCTCCATGGCTGCTCCTTGCTATTTCTATACTTGCCCCTTCAATTCCAGAAAGTTCTTTAACAAGACCTGAAGAACTATAAGAAGCAGGCATCATAGTGACATGAATTCCGTTTTTCAACAGTGCATCTCTTGTCTTCGGGCCGATCGCTATGACATTGGTTTCATTGAGCCGTTCAATAAATTCATCCGGGTATTTCATCTTCAATAAAGTGAACTCAACCCCGTTAGCGCTTGTGAATATGATATAATCTGCCTCTCCCCTCATAATACGATCCAAAAATCCTTTGAAATTTAAATCGGTCTTATCCATTACATCGATCATGGGTGCTGTTATGGTGGAAAAACCCATTGAAGTGGCAAGCCTGACCGACTCTGCCAGATATCCGGCAGGTCTCATAATAGCTATTACTTTCATTTCGATCTTTCAGGGAGCAAGCTCGTGATGCAATTTTACAACATCACCTATCACGGTTATTGCCGGGGCTTTCACCTTTCGCTGTTTACAAAGACCTACAATATCAGCAAGCGTTCCAATGGTGACCCGCTGGTCAGGCCGTGTTCCTCTTTCAATAACAGCTACCGGGGTATCTGCAGATTTACCGTGTTTCATTAATTCTTTCACATTACGTTCAAGCATACTGACGCCCATCAGTATAACAAGTGTTCCCTCAAATTTTGCAAGAAGTCCCCAGTCAAGAGCAGTTTCTTCCTTTTCAGGGTCTTCATGTCCTGTAATGAAAGTGACCATGGATGCATAATCGCGATGCGTAATTGGAATTCCGGCATAAGCAGGAACTGCTATTGCTGAAGTGATCCCCGGCACAACTTCGACCTTGATACCTTCTGATGCAAGAGTCTGGGCTTCCTCGCCTCCGCGGCCGAAAAGATACGGGTCTCCGCCTTTTAAGCGCAGGACGATCTTTCCTTCTTTTGCCCTTTTGACAAGGAGCTCATTTATCTGCCACTGGGAAAGCTTGTGATTCCCTGCATATTTACCAACATCGATCTTCTCTGCAGATTCCGGCAGCATGTCAAGTATAGCTTTACCCGGAAGCTGGTCATAAAGAATGACCTCGGCGCTCTCTATCAGTCTTTTTGCTTTGATCGTCAGAAGCTCCGGGTCACCTGGACCTGAGCCTACTAGATAAACTTTCCCTTTCATTATTATCCTCTTTTGGCTGCAAACATTTTTACCGCCTCATCAACAAGTTTGCCGCCGCCTTTTTTATTTAACTCATTACCGATTCGCTCGGCTTCCTTTTCATACTCAGCGGGGTTTATAAATTCATCTATTTTTACGCACCGCTTCCCATCCACTGAGAGAACTTCAGTACGGACGTGTATTTCATTTCCCTCTGTTTGTGCAAAAGCGCCGATTGGAACAAGGCAGCCGCCGCCAAGAATCCCGATTATTATTCGTTCAATACGTGTTTCAAGCCGCGTCTGTTCGTCATTTAAAACAAGGACTGCATTTTGCGCTTCCGAACCTTTCCTGGTAACTATGACCACTGTTCCCTGATTAGCGGATGGGACAAAATCGTCAGGATCAAGGCGTTCACCTGGCAGATCCCATTTCAGTCTCTCAAGTCCGGCTTGCGCAAGGAAAATACCGTCATATTGCCCTTCCTTAAGTTTACGAAGGCGTGTATCGATATTACCGCGTAACTCCTTTATGTTGAAATCTGATCTGTATCTGGATAGCTGGGAGCGTCTTCTCAGGCTTGTAGTTCCAATGATCGAACCTTCAGGGAGGTCTTTTAATTTCGTATCGTTGCGCGTAAGCATGAAATCATAAGGTGAATCGCGTTTCATTACAGCGGCTATTGTAAGTTCCGGCGGCCTTTCCGTGGGAACATCCTTCATGCTATGCACAGCGATATCTATCTCACCCGCCAGCATCGAGTCGTCGATCTCACGCACAAAGACACCAAAACCCTGTACTTCATGCAGCGGCCTGTCAATGATCGCATCACCTGATGTTTTGATTATTATAATTTCCGTATCTACACCGTTTTTCAAAAGGAGATCTTTCACAAGGTTTGCCTGGGCAAGAGCCAGCTTGCTGCCCCTTGTTCCTATACGCAATGGTTTTTTGGGATTTTTCATTTCAGGTTCCTTTGGTAAGCTTTTAAGGTTTTATCCATGTCATCTTTCGAATGGGCAAGGGACAGGAAATTCGTCTCAAACTGCGAAGGCGGTAAAAATATCCCATCATCCAGCATTTTCTTGAAAAATACATTGAATTTAGCTGTATCACATTTCAGGGCTTCCTGGTAATTAGAAGGCATATCCCCGAAGAATACCTTGAACATGCTCCCCACACCGCTCACGTTGTAATCAAGTCCAAGATCGGTTATGATATCAGATAGTCCTGACCGTAATGAATCCCCGGCATCATTTACTTTGTCATGGACTTTCTCTTTTTTGAGTGTTCTTATCATTGCAAGTCCTGCTGTCATCGAAACCGGGCTGCCATTGAATGTCCCTGCCTGGTAAACAGGTCCGGCGGGTGAAATTTTCTCCATTATTTCACGCTTTCCACCGATCACCCCGATATGGAAACCGCCGCCAAGTATCTTTCCCAGGGTTGTCATATCAGGAGTTATACCGTAATATTCCTGCGCACCACCCATGGCAAGCCTGAATCCTGTAATTACTTCATCGAAGATCAATACGACATCATTTTCTTTTGTTACTGCGCGGACCTCTTTCAGATACCCTTTTTTTGGTAATATCGGCCCGATATTTCCAAGTACGGGTTCTATGATCACTGCCGCCACATCGTCTTTATAAGCAGCAATTGCTTCTGTCATGGCCTCGATATCGTTATATGGCACCTGGAGTGTATTCTTCGTGAAATCTTTCGGTACGCCTGCAGAGTCGGGTGTACCAAGTGTAGTTGCGCCAGAACCCTGCTTTTACCAGCACCGCTTCATGAGCGCCATGGAAGCCTCCTTCGATCTTGATGAATCTTGTTCTTTCCTGTGAAACCTCTTGCCGCACGCAGCGCTCCCATTGTCGCTTCTGTTCCTGTGGAGACAAATCGCACCATGTCAATGCTCTTGTATAATTTTATAATTTCATTTGCAAGAGACACTTCAAGTTCGCTCGGGGTTCCGTAAAGCCAGCCGTCATCAAGCTGTTTGATAATAGCTTCCTTTATCGCAGGATGGTTATGGCCTAAAAGCAATGGCCCATAACCCATTACGTAATCGATATATTCATTACCATCAATATCGGTTAACTTTGAACCGTTCGCTCTTTTTGTATAAAATGGATATGGTTTTATTGCTCTGACAGGGCTGCTTACGCCCCCGGGAAGTATTTTCCTGGCTTCATCGAATAATTTTCTTGATTTCTCTGTTCCCATGGGTTACTCAAATTAGGGGATAAACTAATATAATTTGTGTTTTAGTAAAAAAAATAAAAAACGTCCGGGCCGGGATTTGAACCCGGGTCGGAGACTCGACAGGCCTCCATGATAGGCCGCTACACTATCCGGACTTTGGGGGGATTTTCCTTTATGGTTTAGATGCATTTAAGCCTTTTGATAAGGAAATCCAAAATGAGCTGAATAATAGTCATTGTGTCTTTATCTCATACCCATCAAACATCTTTCTCATAATTGTATCCTGGCATGTACCAAATCCTGGAGTTGCGATCTTTTGACCAGACAGGCCATCGATCGAAGTAATATTAGAATCCGCCCTGACGACAAGGGAAGTCCCTCCTGAATTCACACCACTTACGATATGTATCCGCCCGTTTTCATTTATTTTATATCTTAAAAGCACGGAGGTCCCGGCTATTGCTGCATCGATTTCCTGGTGATTCAAGGCATCTGTTACTGCCCTGCCGCTTCTGTAACCTATTAACTGGAGATTCTTTCCGGTAACAAGCCCGACTTTCTCAAAATAACCCAGTTTCTGGGCTACATATATCGCAAAATAATGTGAATTTCCCTCTATGTATCCAAACCTGATGCTCTTATTAACGCGCGGAGGGACCCAATTCGGGTCATCGTCCAGGTTTTTTCTTACCTCATCGTAATATTTATTAATATATAATTTAGAGAGAAAATCATCAACATCCGTATATCCTAAGGAACTAATATTGTTCGTTAAAATACCGGTTTTACTCATAATGTCAATGGCTCTTTTTGTTTCGTTAAGGTCGGGATATTCTATATAAATAGTATTATTGATGACCGCTGAAGTCATATTTTCATTAATACCTGAGAATTCCTGTCCATATTCCAGGACTATTTCCCGGTTTACCGGATTATTAATGAACCTTGTTCCTTTAACTTCTGCCCATACCAGGGCTTTTATCATATCTTCATCCTTCAGGTCTTCTGATATAGCAAGAACACAGGATGGATGGTTCTCCCAGATGTCCTTAGAATTTACAAGATACTTGCCATAACCCTCGGAAACTGCTTTTGAAGGGTTTGGTTCCCAGGAAATAAAACCCGCTATGGAATTATTCACAAGCGCCTTTGACATCTCATCTGCTGTCATCGATACGACATAAATTGATTTTTGATCGCTGGATCTGGCAGTTTTATCAGATGTTTCATAAAACATGAATCCTGAGGCCACTACTAATACGATCGCACCCAATATAATATAATTCTTCATATTATGATCAACCCTTTTTTAATTTGAAACTGAAAGTACTGCTCTTCCCGGGTTCACTTTCTACATGAATTACGCTTCCATGTGCCCTGATAATTCCGCTTGATATAGAAAGGCCGAGTCCGCATCCGCCAGTTTTTCTTCTTGAAGAACTGTCAACCTGATAAAACTTATCAAATATCTTTTCAAGTTTTTCTTTATCAATCCCGATACCTGTGTCTTTCATACTGACCTCTATCCCGTCCGCATCTTCTTTTGCGCTAAGGATAATAGTTCCGCCCGCAGGTGTAAATTTTACTGCGTTCTCAAAGAGATTATTCAGCACAATAATAAGCTTTTCCATATCAGCCATAACAGGGGAAAGATCATCGGGAACATCCATTATTATAGATATATTTTTTGTAAGGGCAACCTGTTTTATGTTCTCATATGATGCATCCGCTATTTCTCTTATCCCGATAATATCCAGTTTGAGTTCTGTCTTTCCTGCTTCGATCTTCGAAAGGTCAAGAATATCATTTATGAGCCTGGTCTGGCGGTCAATATTTCTCAGGATTATCTGAAGTATCTCTTTCCGGTCAGCAGGGGTGATATTTGCATCAGATTCCAGATACTCAGCCGATATCTTCATAGATGAGAGAGGTGTTTTCAATTCATGGGAAACAAGAGAAAGAAAATCAGATTTCAATTCATCTAATTTTTTCAATTCTTCATTTGCGGCGATCAGTTCTTTATTCTTTATTTCAAGGTCTTTATTTGCTATATCAATTTTCATTTCAAGCTTTTTCCTTATATCAAGGAGTTCACAAGCAGTTGAATTGAATATCTCGGTCAGCCGACCGATCTCATTCCTTGATGAGACAGTTATAGGCTTGAAATTCCCGCGAAGCAGTCCAAGAGCCCCCCCTTCAAGAGATTTGACGGGTCTTGTGATGTTACCCGAAACAACTAAAGCAAGAAAGACCACCCCCATTACTGCCAATATTGAAATACCCACCATCACACGTCCCAGTATCAGTACGCCAGCATAGGCCTCATCGATATTCTTTTCTGCTATGAGTCCCCATCTGTAAAGCGGCAGCCAGTAATAAGAGCCAAGCACATTTTCCCCGTTATAATTGACATATTCGTTGATACCATTTTTTTCATATGTGACTTCCCTTACTGCGAAATTATTATCAATGTTATTGAGCAGGATAAGTGACTGGTTCTTATGGAATATTATCTCCCCCTTCTGGTTGACAATAAATACCTCACCTGATTTTCCAATGTCGATCTTTTCTATTATCCTGTACAGGTTATCAAGGCTTATTCGCGCTGCCAAAACTCCCACTATTTGCCCATTCTTCCATATTGGATTACTTATTATTATTTCAGGGATATCTGTGGTATTGGATTTATAAACATCCGATACATATATTTTTCCTTTTAAAGCCTCGATAAAATAAATTTCTCTTCTTTCATTTCCTGTTCGGTTAATATTAGAGAAGATTATATTTCCATCAATGTCAAGTTTATAGAATTCCCTGTATACGCCCTTGTGTTCGCGTTCAAAGGTGTCCAGGAACTCTTTGAAGTGTTCTTTTTCCGTTGTCAGGGTTACCCTGGATTGGGATATTACACGAATATCATCTTTCCTTGCATCCATCCAGTTATCGATCACATTTCCGGTATTTTCGGTCGCCCCAAGCAGGTTGGACATCACCGAATCACGGATAGCTAACTTACTATACTCATAAGATATGTAAACAACCGCGGATAAAGGTACTACTGATATGATCAAAAAAAAGATAATCAGTTCTGACCGTAATCTCACACGTCCCTCTCAATATCATTTTTAATTTTTTGCCCTTCGAAGAACACTTTTTATGCGGGCTCTCAATTCATTAAGGTTGAAAGGTTTTGTCACATAATCATCGGCGCCAATATCCAGGCCTTTAACTTTATCCCTGACTGCATCTTTCGCAGTAAGAATAATAACCGGAATATTTTTTGTCATGGGATCTTTTTTTAATTTTTCGCACACTTCATAGCCATCCATTTCAGGCATCATAAGGTCAAGGAGTATAATGTCAGGAATCTCGGTTTTAGCTTTAATAAGTGCCTCTTTTCCATTGCTTGCTCCAACGACAATGTAATCTTCGGCTTCAAGAGATCTCTTTAAAGGCAGAAGTGTATCGATCTCATCATCAACTAACAGGATCTTTGATCTTGTATCTGAAAACCTTTCTATCCTTAGTGTCACTTCATCTTCAGGAATTCCAAGTACTATGGAAATCTCGGAATTGGATATTTTCTCATTTTTCTTTAATAATTCAATTATTTTATTATCTATAACATCTCCATTCATAGTTTTCCACCACCGTTCATAAGATGTTTCAGATCATCATTGATCTTTAGCAGGTATTTAGTCAGTTCGTTATCCATATTCAGCCTGAACACACGGATCTGTTTTCCCAGCGGTTTTTCGGTAATTACATTAATATCAAGGAGCGGCTCTATTACCCGTGATACAGTGGAATGGGAAAGGCCTGTAACTGCAGCGATCCCTGACAGGTATGTATCATTGTCCTTATTATCAAGCAAATGCTCAAGGACTACCAGCTGTGCTGTTTTGCCAAAGATTTTTTCAAGAAAATTGGGATTTTGCATAAATAAGATTAAGATTACCTTATTGTTATATAATAATATCCTTTTATTAGCACCCCTATATTTCAAAGTTTAAACCATAGTTTATATTTAAATTTATCACCATATTTATTACTACTTGAATTTGAATATGTGTGACTTAACCGTAAATGTTATATACAATATAATATATGTATAGACTTGTCGATGAATAGTCCAGAATGAAAATGGGTGGCTATCGGCGGGTTGGGAAGTGGGGGTATTAATAACCATATCGGGGTTTGAGATTGATGCCTCCAACTCAACCCCCCTTCCTTATTAATATTATCAGTTCTATCCTGACTATAGTCAAGTTCGAAAAAAGCCAGAATATCCATGACAAAAAATATTGGCGATGCTAAGAAACTCCCTGTTTCCCCGGGCGTGTACATTATGAAAGACAGGGAAAACAAGGTGATCTATGTCGGGAAAGCCAATTCACTTCGAAGCAGGGTAAGCCAGTATTTCAGGGAGCAGGAATCACCTAAAAACCGCCTCCTTATGAAAAATATGGAGGATCTGGAGTATATTACTACAGGAAATGAGGTAGAAGCACTGGTTCTTGAATCAAATCTGATCAAAGAACACAGGCCGCGCTATAACGTAAAGCTGCGTGATGATAAAAATTATCCTTTTATCAAGATAACAAATGAGAAATTCCCGCGCATTTGCATTTCCCGAAGACGTTTCAGGGACGGGGCGCAGTATTTCGGGCCCTATCCGGGTTCAAAATCAGTAAGGGAAGTGATAAAAATGGCTTCTGGCCTTGGTATAAGGAGATGCAAGAAGAAACTACCTTGTTCCCCATGCCTTAATTATCATATTAAGCAATGTGCTGCACCCTGTCTTGGTAATATTACGAAAGAAGAATATCTTAAAATAATAAATAATGTTACAACTTTCCTCAAAGGAAAACACGATCAGTTAATCCAATCACTTTATACGGAAATGGACAGGCTTTCAGAAATACAGGATTATGAAAAAGCTGCGCGTATCCGCGACCAGGTAAATGCCTTGCTTGAACTTTCAGAAAAGCAGCGGGTGAACCTTCCAGGCAGGAAAGAACAGGATATTATCGCGTGTGCAGTTAAAGAAAGTTCTGGTAGTGTGCAGGTATTCCATGTAAGCGGGGGAATACTCAAAGGAAGGGAGACTTTTTCACTTGAAACTGCCGGATCCGAAGAGAAAGAGATCATTGCGAGCTTTATCAAACAATATTATCAGGATGTAGAACCCCCTGAAGAAATAATAACCCCTGTGGATATAATAGATGAATCAATATCTCTCTGGCTTTCAGGAAAGGATTCATTGGTCAAGACCCCAAAAAACAAAGTTGAGAACGGATTGATGGATCTTGCCATGGAAAATGCCGGAATGCTCCTTAAACAGGAGATACTTTCAAAAAGTTCAGGGCCGAATGAGGCGCTTCCCAGCCTTAAGGATTCATTATCACTTCCAGGTTTACCTTCATTAATAGAAGCCTTTGATATATCCAACATCAGTGGAACGAATGCAACAGGCTCTCTTGTTTCATTTGAGAATGGTATCCCGGTTAAAAAGAATTACCGCAGGTTCAAGATAAAAACAATTGAAGGTGCGGATGATTATGCCATGATCGGGGAAGTTACGGGAAGAGCATATTCGAGGCGAAAAGAAGAGGGAAAGCGGATGCCTGACCTGATCCTGATAGATGGGGGAAAGGGACAGTTAAATGCAGCTGCTGATGCTATTTCAAGACTTGGGCTGAAATTGAATATTGCAGCCATCGCAAAGGAATTTGAATATATTTTTATTCCGGGCAGGGAATCACCGATTATCTTGCCTCATGAGTCACCGGGTCTTAAGTTGCTGCAAAGGATACGCGATGAAGCCCACAGGTTCGCACTTGCGTATCACAGGAAACTGCGTGGTAAAAAACTCAGCGAATCTTTGCTTGACAGGATCCCTGGAATTGGCGTCAGGAAGAAGCAGGCGCTTTTAAAGTATTTCGGGTCAGTCGATGAATTAAGGAAAGCGGATATTACTCTTATAAAAAAGGCGCCCGGAATAACAGTAAAAGATGCGGAAAATATTCAGAAGTTTTTGCAATCGGCTTAGAAACACAATTAAAACATTCAAATAACTCACCGGTTACATGCTAAAGTTACGGATTGAACCAATATTTATTGTACAAACTATTATCACGAATAATCATGATAAGCTTTAAATAGAATGAATAATCATTATAGATAGGTGATTAAAATGGAGACCTTAATACAACCAGACCTTGTAATGAAGAGGAAAATATGCGAGAATTGCGGTGAAGGTACTTTTGAATTTTGTGAAGATATGAGGTTGGGCACCTATCTCTGCCAGGATTGCTCAGTACCGGGATAGCATTCCTCTAACTTTTTTTTATTTCTTTTCATATTTTTATATTGGAAAATCCCCCCATTCCAATCGTCAGTTTTAATATAGATTCCCGCAATTCAATGCTTATGGAGGTATTCTATGGGATGCCAGCACTTTAATAAAACACGCTGTATGCTTGACCCGAAGTTTCATAAACCATCACAAACAGAGATTGCCAGCTTCTGTGATACTGAAAATTATTCAGACTGTCCGGTTGTCATTAAATTCAGCGGGCTTGAATGCATGTCTTGCAGTTAAATAATCATTGGATTTCTACTTTTTCAATGACGAATTTGCAATTATCATGCCCGGTACCGTAACATTCTGTTTCCTTTACCCTGAATCCCGATTTCAATTTACTGGATAATACCCCTTCAATGATCCCCTCATCCATGGAACATAATGTTTTTCCCACATTTGGCATTTTGCCGCAATGATAACAGTCAATAACCGAAATTGCTGTCTGATCGCCATTTAATACGGTCATTTCCCCGAGTTCATGTTCCCCCCAAAAAACAGATAGGTCTTCAAGTATACCTCTTAAATTACAAGATTTCAGTTCCGGACAAATCCTTGTGCCAATATTGTTCCCAAGCGTTTTCAAAATCGGTTTTGGTTCTATTCCATATGCTTCCATTCCATAGCGAAGTGCGCAGAAGAGTTTTTCTTTAAATGAATCACCGTTCAACATTGAAATACAATCCATTTGTGTATTATAATGGTTATTTAAAGGTGCCTGTGAATATGCAAGATATATAGCATTCAAAACAAAAAATTTTTTCCGTTTATCATTCGAAAATGTTTTTTCCCGGATCAGGTCTAAATCCTTAAGATCGTTAAGGTGCACCGAAATCGTGGATTTTGCCTTCATGGATTTTTCCACAAGTTCATCAAATGATGCAGTCCCGTTTTCAAGAATTTCCAGAATCCTTAATTTTACCGGACTGTCCAGCGCGATCATACCGCGATCGGTAGATAAAATAGCTGTATTCCGGCCGTTTTCCATAGTGTCTAAATTGTTTTAGTTGTATAAATAATGTTCGTTTATGTACGAAAGTATATTTCCGGATAATGCAAAACTGATTTTTCGAAATTTTACGAAATGTAGGTAACATAAATAAGAAAACATGGATATTATGACCTATCATGACCCGTGATAAACGCACTATTAAATTCACAAAACCCATATATGCAAATAAAGAAGGGTTGCAGCTTTCAACCCCCGAAATTGTTGCAAAATATATAGCACAAAGGCTGAAGACAGATATAATCGCAGACCTGGGCTGCGGGATCGGGGGACAGGTTATTTTTTTTGCCAGGGAGTGCAGGAAAGTCTATGCGGTTGAAAGAAATCCTGAAAAGCTTGAGTATGCAAAAGAAAATTGCAGGTTATATGGTGTTGATAATGTTGAATTCATACTCGGTGATGCATTATCTTCTGAAATAAAAGAAAAAGTATCTGATGCTGATATCATTTTTTCCGATCCTGCCAGGCCGCTATCGGAAAAAGAAAGGACTCTTGAGAATCTTGAGCCCCCTATCACTGAAATAATAAAAATATATTCTGATATTACACCCGACCTGGCATTCCATGCGCCGCCCCAGATGCCGCCTGAGCGGATCGTTCTTGATTGCGAGCGCGAGTACCTTTCTTTGAACGGGCAGTTGAACAGGCTGACATTATATTCAGGTTCGTTAAAATCCTGTGAGAGAAGTGCAGTTGCGCTTCCCGGAGGTGTCAGGCTGGGTTCATCCGATGCGCTTCCTATAAAGAAAAGTCCGATTTGTGATTATGTTTATGAACCAGAGCCTTCTGTTGTTAAAGCAAAGCTACTGAATGAATTATCACAGAATCTGGCAAAAGAAAATAAAGATGTATTTTTCTATAAAGGAGATGAAAGGCGCACCCTTTTGACTTCACCAAAGCTTATTGGTTCCGATTTTTTCAAAGACAGTTACCGGTTTTTGGCCAGTACAGAAAATGATATGTTAAAATTAAAAGATATATTAAAATCCCGGAAAGCAAAGAATGTTGTCCTGCGATTTGATATTGATCCTAAGAACTACTGGGAGATAAGGACAAAGCTTGAGGAAGGATTGGCCGGGACAAGGACGCTTCATGTTTTCGGATTCGGGAATGAGCTGATCGTGTGCGAAAAGATTTAGCAGTCCGTAAACCTGGCAGGATAACATGAATGGAACGCGGATGACGTGGATTTGACG
>CAVWCX010000013.1:0-37222 GCA_963753595.1 Candidatus Methanoperedentaceae archaeon
TTCGAAAAAATTAAATAGAATTATGTTATGTTTGAATGAACATAATGAAATTCAACTAATTTGAATCGAGGTGAAAAAAACATGAAAATAAACCATTTGATAACGATTTTTTTAATTACCCCAGTTGTAGCGCAGCATCAGTCTGCCTATCAGAAAAATTAAATGAGTGTGTCGCCATAAGAAGAGAATCACATAAATAAACAATACGAGTATCATTAAAAAAATCTGCTATACATATAATAAAGGAATGAGAATGTGAAAACAATAACGACCCCTAAAGAAGCGCTTGAAAAAATAAGGCAGCTTAAAAGCACATATTATTTCAGGCGCGGATCAGAACATGTTTCCCTTCCTGACTCCGTAGGCAGGGAACTCAGTGAAGATATTGTCGCAGATTACATGTCTCCAGCATTCGATATTGCTGCCATGGACGGATTTGCTGTCCATAGCGAAGATGTTTATCCCCTTAAAATATCGGGCAGTGTATATGCAGGTGATCAAAGAGCAGAAATAAAGAGAGGTGAAGTGCTGGCAATAGCTACAGGGGCAATACTCCCGGAAGGTGCGGATGCTGTGCTGAAAATTGAGGAGGCAGAGGTCAAAAAGGATCTCCTATATGGAAAAAATCTAATGAAGTGGGAAAATGTATTCAGAAAAGGCTCGGATTACCATGCAGGTGACAGGATATTTGAGAAAAATCACCGCATAATGCCCCAGAGCGCTGCGCTTTTATACAGCCTTGGTGTCGAAAAAGTCCCTGTATATAAAAAGATCAGAGCTGGCATAATATCCACTGGCACTGAAATTTTTAACGGCATGATAAAAAATACAAGCTCGGTGCTGATACAGGGATTTATGAAAGAAATGGGATGTGAATCTACCTTTGCGGGGGCAGTTCCCGATGATTATGATAAAACAAAGAATATGCTGCTCGAAGCCTGCGAAAAATACGATGTAGTATTTACAACAGGCGGCGTATCAGTTGGAGAGCGCGACTTTGTCGCTGACATCATTACAGAGGTAGGAGAACTTTCATTTCACAGAGTTGCTATCAGACCGGGGAAACCCATTGCTGTCGGCATTGTGAATGATACACCTGTATTTTCACTTCCTGGCAAACCAACAGGCGCTTTCACTGCTCTTGAGATAATAGTGCGAAGCTATTTTACGGATATCCCAAGGGCAACGCAGAAGCTTATGATAAATGAGGATGTTATGCTCCCGGAAAAAGATTTTGAATACATCCTTTTCGTACAGATAGTAAATAATACAGCAACCGCCATTGGCAGACAGATGAAGTTGTTTGAAAGGGAATATAAGACAGCACTCATTTCAGCATCTCCTCGTTCTGCTGTTGTTGAAGGGTATGTAATAACAAACAGGGATATTGAAAAAGGTGAACTGGTAAATGTATATATTTTCAATTGATAGAAATATGAATGAAAAAGAAGAGGCTGGGCATGAGCACCGCTGACTTTCTGGTTCAGGGTATCATAAAAGCATTCGAACTAATATTCAGTCTGAATCCTTATATTATGAGTATAACAGGGGTATCCATACAGGTTTCTGGCACGGCGACTACCCTTGCGACTCTGACGGCAATTCCCCTTGCGTTCGTAATATCCTTTATGAAGTTTCGGGGTAAACAGGCGCTCATAACGCTTATTAATACAGGGATGGGATTGCCCCCGGTTTTTGTAGGTCTTTTTGTTTTTTTAATGATCGTGCCTGTCGGGCCTTTAGGATTCCTGAATATAGTTTATACAAAAGAAGCAATGATACTTGCCCAGTATATTCTTATCACCCCGATAATTACTGGCATTTCTCTTGCAGCAATAAAAGCGGTCCCTAAATTAATAATAGAGACTGTATATACTCTTGGCGGCACGCAGAAAGATGCAGCTGTTGCGACATTAAAAGAAGCAAGATTCGGCATAATCACAGCAGTACTTGCAGGACTTGGAAGGGCGCTTGCGGAAGTGGGAGCAATTCTCATTGTAGGCGGCAACATTGCCCGTACAGGAAGCGTGGGTGGAATAGGTGAAGGGCTTTCTGAGACCCGCACACTTACGACTGCGATCACATCGGAAACGAGTAAAGGTGATATCTCAACATCGATCGCTCTTGGAATTATCCTGATCTGCCTTGTTCTCTCTGTGAATATACTGGCTAACTATTTCCAGAGGAGGGATTGAATGGAGGAATTGTACCGAATAGAAAACCTGGGTAAATCCTTTGGAAATAAAAAAGTATTACAAAATATCAACCTAAATATTTTCAAAGGGGAGATATTTGCTTTCATGGGGCCGAGCGGAGTTGGGAAAACCACACTGCTGCGGCTATTGAATCTGTTGGAGATGCCCACTACCGGCAAACTTATTTTTGACGGGAATGATAATGCAACATTGCAGAAAAATAACGTTATGCGAAGGATGTCAATGCTCTTTCAAAGACCTGCGATATTTAACACATCGGTCTTTAATAATGTAGCTTATGGACTGGAGATACGCAAAGTGGATAAGAAAACAATAGAAAAAAAAGTGATCGATGCCCTGGCTATTGTGGGACTTGCAGGTTGTGAGAAACAGAAAGGCCTTACCCTTTCAGGGGGTGAGGCCCAGCGTATGGCTTTTGCGAGGGCTATTGTCTTTAAACCTGATGTCCTTCTTCTTGATGAGCCGACAGCTAATCTTGATCCGGCTAATGTTGCGAAAATAGAAGATATAATACGAAAGATCAAAAGCGAGCTTGGCACTACGATCATCCTTGCGTCACATAATATCCATCAGGTGCGCCGCCTTGCTGACAGGGCAGGCATCCTGTTGAACGGAGAATTGATCGAAGTTAACACTAAAGAGCAGATATTCACACACCCGTTTGACGCAAGGTCTTATGCATTTATAAATGGAGAGATTATATATTGATGGAACTTACTTAAAATCAAGGTCGCAATGGAAAGAACACAGGTTAAGACAAAATTATGGCTTGTAAATGACAAAGATGAGCCCATAATGGGTGGGGGAAAAGTATCTTTACTTGAAGCTATTAAAGAGGAGGGTTCACTTAACAAAGCATGCAAAAAAGTCGATATATCCTATAAGCATGCATGGCTCCTCCTGAGAGAAATTGAAGAAAGCGTGGGAGAACCCGTAATAATAAAAAGACGGGGTGGAAAAGACCAGGGCACATTTTTAACAGAAAAGGCAATAAACTTAATAGATGAATATGTTACATATCAAAATATCCTTGCTGAAACAATCTATGATAAAACTTTCTGGGAGGTGATCGGATTGAAAATATCTGCAAGAAACCAGATGAAAGGAAAAGTACTGGAAATCGAAAAGGGGGACCTTGTGACAAAGGTAAAGATCCAGATAGAACCTGCAACGATAACTGCGGTTATCACAACTGAAGCTGTCGAATCCCTCGATATCAAGAAAAATGATAAAGTGATGGCTATAGTAAAAGCAACAGAAGTTATGATCGGAAAGGAATGATTTTTTTTCATTGGTTCCCATAAAAAGAGAAAATCATGTGGAGCTAATTCAACTCCACCCGTTCTCCTGTTAACATAAAAACAACGCTTTCACACAGATTCGTTATGTGATCCCCTATCCTCTCAAGATACCTTGCAACAAAAGTCAGATGCTGTGAGCCGGTTATCTTTTTTGGATCCTCGATCATAATTGTAATAAGTTCCCTTCTAATCTGGTCAAACAGGGCATCGATCTCATCATCTCTTTTGGCGGTCTTTCTTGCAAGCTCCACATCCTTATTTTCAAAGGCGTTCATGCAATCCCTGATCATTTCCTGGCATATCTCTGTCATTCTTGGTAAATCGACCAGCGGTTTTACAAGAGGCACATTTGCAGTCATTTTCGTAATAGCCGCTATCTCTAAAGAAAGGTCTCCCATACGTTCAAGGTCAATAGACATTTTTAATACTGAGATTATAAGCCTCAAGTCCCTTGCCATAGGCTGCTGGAGAGCAAGAAGGCGCATACAGTTATCCTCAATCTCGCGATCAAGAGCATCTATCTCCCTGTCCATGTCAATGACTTTCTGAGCCATCTCCACATCACGATTTTTAAGAGAAAGTACAGAATTCCCTATTGCCTTTATGACAAGATTTCCCATGTTAAGTATTTCTTCCTTCAACCTGTGAAGGTCTTTGTGATACGCTTCCCGAACCATATTATCCAAATCTCCCGACTATGTAATCTTCCGTGCTCTTCTCCTTTGGCTTTTTAAATATCCGGTTTGTTTCTCCAAACTCTATCAGCTTTCCGTATAGAAAGAAAGCCGTATGATCGCTTACTCTTGCAGCCTGCTGCATATTATGTGTTACTATGACAAGGGTATATTTTTCCTTAAGTTCCATCATCAGGTCTTCTATTTTGCTGGTGGATATAGGGTCAAGGGCTGAGCAGGGTTCATCAAAAAGGATAACATCCGGCTCAACAGCTAATGCCCTTGCTATGCACAGGCGCTGCTGCTGGCCGCCGGATAAACTCGCGCCGGATTTGTTCAGGTCATTCTTAACCTCATCCCAGAGAGCGGCCTTTTTTAAGCTCTCTTCGGCGATAGAATCGAGCTTCTTTTTGTCCTTTACGCCGCTCAGTTTCAATCCAGCCACAACATTGTCTCGTATGGACATTGTCGGAAATGGATTGGGCTTCTGGAATACCATACCAATGCGTCTTCTGATATCCACAGGGTCAATATCGCTATCATAGATATCCATGTCATCGACCAGGACTTTCCCCTCTACTCTTGCTTTAGATACGACTTCATGCATCCTATTGATACATCGGATGAATGTAGATTTCCCGCATCCTGAAGGGCCGATGATCGCGGTTATCCCGTTTTTCTCAATACCAAGATTGATCTCAAATAATACCTGCTTTGGTCCGAACCATGCATTGAGATTTTCTATTGTGATCTTATTCTGCATTTATGCTCCTCCGTATTTTCTTTTAGTTGCGACCCTCACTCCAATATTTAAGATTAAAATCAGAATTATTAGTACAAGAGCCCCTGCCCACGCTTTAGCATGCCAGTCAGGAAAGGGCGTTATCGCATATGTATAGATCTGCACTGGCATTGTGGATATCGGCTTATCCAAACCGTTAGCCCAGAACATATTGCCAAAAGAAGTAAACAAAAGAGGCGCGGTCTCACCTGATATTCTTGCAATTGAAAGTAACGCGCCTGTGATTATGCCGCTTCTTCCAGTGCTTATAACAATGTATAATGTTGTTTTCCACTTCGGTATTCCTAATGCCAGGGATGCTTCTTTGATCGATCCTGGCACGAGCCTGAGGGATTCTTCAGTTGTCCTTGTAACGATCGGGATCATCAATACTGACAGCGCTACCCCGCCTGCAATTGCTGAAAAGCTCCCGAAATAAAGGACGATGAAAGTATAACCGAATATGCCGGCTACTATGGATGGTGTTCCGGTGAGAACGTCAGCAACAAAACTTACAAATCGTCCAAACCTGTTATCGCCATATTCTGAAAGATAAACTCCGGATAAGATACCCACAGGGAGCCCGATCAGGCAGGCGATGCCCACAACGATGAACGTCCCCTGGATCGCATTTCCAAGTCCGCCTCCCGTTTCACCCACAGGTCTGGGGAGCTGTGTAAGAAAATCCAGGTTTATGGCCGATACCCCATTGATCGTTACCGTATAGAGGATACTCAGCAATGGGATTACGGCGATAAAAACGCAGGCAGCAGCAAGGCAGGACATGATCCGGTCAATTAATTTCCTTTTATTCCATTTCATGCTCTTCCCCCTTCTACTTTGAACAGCCTTGACACCAGAACCCTTGCTGCTATATTGATCATTACAGAGATCACCAGGAGTAAAAATCCTATTTCGATAAGAGACGAGACATAAAGATTTGAGGTTGCCTCCACGAACTCATTGGCGATAACCGAGGCCATAGTATATGATGGCGCAAAAAGCGACTCCGATATCCGCGGGCTATTCCCTATCACCATGGTGACTGCCATTGTTTCACCGATCGCACGCCCAAAACCAAGAATTACTGCCCCTACTATCCCTGACCTGGCATAGGGCAGAACAGCCATCCTTGTGGTCTCCCAATCAGTCGCTCCAAGAGCGAGCGCCCCTTCTGTTTGTTGGGCGGGCACGGTCATTATGGCCTCTTTTGATACCGATGAAGTAATTGGGATGATCATGATTGCAAGTATTACGCCGCCAGTGAGCATGGATAATCCATACATCGGCCCCTGGAATAGAGGCAGAAAACCAAGGTATGTTGAAAGGGGCGGCGCAAGATAGTCGCGGATAAATGGGGCAAGAATGAATATTCCCCAGAGGCCGATTATGACACTGGGAATTGCTGCCAGTAATTCTATAACGAAAGAAATCGGGGTCTTGAGTTTTTCAGGTGCAAGTAGGGAGAGGTATATCGCTATCCCAAGACTGAATGGGACGGCAATGAGGAGGGCAAGGAATGATGAAACCACAGTCCCGATGATAAAAGGAAGGGCGCCAAATATCTCTTTAACCGGATCCCAGGTCGATGTTCCCAGGAAACTTACTCCAAAAGTGTCTCTTGAAAGTCCTGATCCAAGAAAAAGCTCCCTGAATAATAAAAATGCAAGAGCAATTATACAAAGAGCAAAGAATCCGACCACAGCTTCAAAAATATGATCCCCGGAGAATTTTCTCCGGTCAAAAAAAGAGAATTTTGACTTACTCATCCTTCTAACCCTGAATAAGTAGTTGACCTTTATAATTCATAAGTTTTATTGTTTTTTCATTCAGTTTTTTGACCTCATCTGGCAATGGCACATAAAGAAGTCCGGAAGAATATTCCTGGCCATCATGCACTGCCCACCAGAGAAATTCTGCGAGCATCTTACCTTTTGCCTGGTCTACCTGGTCTTTGTAGACCAGAAGATAGGTAAAGCTGGCTATTGGATACGAATTATTACCATTTGTATCCACAATACTGACAGAAGACCAGCTTGCATCACCAGCAGGAAGAGCTGACACAGCTCCAGCCGCCGCACTTGCAGTTGTAGTAAGTGTGGGTTCTATGAAATTCCCTGCTTTGTTCTTTATAGAAGCATAGGGAATGTCCTGGAGTTTAGCATAGGCAAGTTCGATATAACCGATGGTATAAGGATTCTGGTTCAAAAGACCTGAGACTCCCTCATTGCCTTTTCCGCCAAGACCAACTGGCCAGTTGACTGATTTACCTTTTCCAACGTTTGATTTCCAGTCAGGACTGACAACGGATAGATAATCTGTGAATACGAATGTTGTGCCGCTTCCATCACTCCTGTGCGCCACGATAATATCTTTTTCCGGGAACTGGATGCCAGGGTTAAGGGAGGTGATCTTCGGATCATTCCATTTTGTTATTTTTCCAAGGAAAATATCCGCGACCACATCGCCGCTCAATTTCACTCCCTTCTGTATTCCAGGAAGGTTGTACGCTACAACCACTGCACCTATAGACTCAGGTATCTGGAGTATTCCAGAGACATTGGCATATTCCTGTTCCGAGAGGGGCGCATCACTTGCCCCAAAATCAACAGTTCTTGCATCTATTTGCTTTATACCTGCACCGCTTCCCACGCTCTGGTAATTGATCTGGACTTTTGGATTTATTTTGTTATATTCCGAACTCCATTTTGAAATCAACGGATATGGAAATGTTGCTCCTGCGCCGTTCAAGGTTACTGTCTCATTGACTTTCGAAGGCTGTACTGTTGTTCCGGGCTGTACTTCTGTGGGCTGTTTGCTTACGCATCCAGCTAACAGCACACCTGTGACAATTAGAATTATAACTATTTTCAATTTCATTTTGTTTATCACTCAGTTTGATTTTAGTACCTGATAGTATATACTTTTTCTAAATAATCTATATATGCTATATAAAATCAGTATAATAGGGGTGTGAAATAATATAAGCAAAAAACTTTAAAAATAAGAATATGGGATAAATCAAAGATCATAGTAGTCAAGAACTAATGGTCAAGAACAATTTATTTTACATATATCGTTATCACTTTGCGATCTTTGCGTCCTTTGTGGCCTATGATTTTTGTTCCCGCAAAGTCGGACGATAACTGTGGTTCATAAATGAACATGAAAAAACAACGAACTAATACAAACTGAAACGAACTCCTGTAGCTGAGTTCGTTTCAGTCGTACGAGTTGCAAAAATCACTCACTACAAAGCGTTTATCCAGATATATTTAAAATATCAGGCGCTTGACTATCTCCATTAAACTTTTCGGGGGAGTACCTGACAGCCAGCACCCTTAATATTCCCAGGACCAGCATCAATGATGAGAGGGCAAAAAGCATTTGATATCCAAACGATTGGGAATATAGCCCAACCGTTATCTCACGCATGACAATTAAAATAGTGGCATCGGTTATGTAAGTGAGCTTGATTCGTTCGTGTTTTGAATAATCAGCAAATGTTTTGAAGAACTCGATCACAATAAAAAGAGATAAAACGCTGGCTACTATTTGTCGAAAACCACCTTCAAGAGAATCTACTGCAACAAAGCGTATATCAAGCAGGATCCTTAACATCCCTGCTATGAGCGCCACCAGCAATATATACAGGGTAATTGTAACAATTGAATCTGTGACTTTTTTAAAAAAATTTGTGTGGTCTATCATTTCAATACCATCCAGAGAGCTAATATGAAAAGAAGCGTTATTAAACAAATTTCTATTTTGTTAATGCCCTGCATTCTCATTCGCCCTCATTTAGCTGTAAATCCGCCGCGCAGGAATAGATACAGCTCCTGGTCTTCTTTATTCATTTCTTTAAATTCCTCTGTTAGCGAATAATGTTGTATTGGAAATGTTTTTTTTATTATTTCCTTTTCTATCATTTCTTTCATCTCATTGAATATTCCTTTTATAAAAATATATATTTTATCCCAAGAATCTATATATGATATAAAATATCAGTATATTAAGGATAAATGACATATATGGAAACAAGGAAAGTGTACGTTAGTGGTGGTTCAACCTATGTTGTTTCATAGCCAAAAAAAAGGGTTAAGAAGGCAAACTTAAAACCGTGAGATTCACTGCTACCCAATCCTTATATAGAATTTGACCCAATATTTGATTATGTAGTCGGTGGGCAAAATGATAATCGTTCCTTCTCATATACCAAACCTCGATGAAATACTTGAGGGAGGCTTCAACAAGCCTTCGATCGTGCTCGTAGCAGGCGTGGCAGGCAGTGGAAAAACAACATTTGCAGCCCAATCCCTGTTCAAAGCGGCAAAAGCAGGTGAAACCTGTCTTTTCATTTCAACCCTTTCTGAACCGCCGGCAATGATAAACAATTATATGTCGCATTTTTCGTTCTTTGACCAGTCGCTTTACGAATCAAATAAAATGAATATGATCAGTATAAGTGAATCCCTATTAAAAAAGGGCCATGATGCTGTTTTAGAATTCATAAACCAGAAAATATCCATAATTAAACCTTCAAGGATAGTCATAGATCCCCTGACTGTACTTGGTGATATTCTCAAATCATTTGAGGACAGGCTTGTTAGCGACGATGAGCGAAGAGGCTTCTACTTTGACCTTTTCACTTCAATGAAAAGCTGGAACACACTTGTGATAATCACGGGCGAATTCGTTTTTGAAGACCTGCGCAGAAGTGTTGTGGGATATCTTGCGGACGGGATAATATATTTATCTGAAGAAACGATCGGCATGAGAGTCGAAAGAAATCTTCGCATCTTGAAAATGAGGGGGCAAAAATACACATCGGGAAAGCATTCTCTTAAGATGGGGGATAACGGGATAACTGTATTTCCACGCCTTTTACCACAACCAATGGATGAAATACCCGCATCAACTGTTAAGATCAGCACAGGGATTTCGGGCCTTGATAAAATGCTGGAAGGCGGTATACTGGACGATGATGTCATATTGGTATCCGGGACTACCGGGACAGGCAAAACAACATTCGGTCTCTATTTTATCTCTGACGGTTTAAAACGGGGGGAAAATGCATTGATAATTTCCCTTGAAGAGAGGCCTTCAAAACTCATCCGGAATGCAAAGACTTTTGGTATAGAGCTTCAACCTTTTTTAGATAAAAAAATGCTTGAAGTTATCTTTATATCTCCTATTATGTTCAGCCCGGATGAAGAGGCATTGAAGATAGAAAAGATCATTAAAGAAAAAGATATCAAACGCATATTTTTCGATGGTATTGAAAACCTTGAGGCTTCGATCCCTGATAATCTGGAGCGTAAGAACTATGTCACCGTCCTTCTTAATCTTTTTTCGTCCATGGGGGTAACGACATTCATTACGAGTGAGATATCTGAACTATTCGGAACGGTAAAACTGACCCACGAGGCCCTTTCAGGTGCTGTAGATATAATTGTTCTTCTCAAGCATGTAGAGATCGAAGGAAAAATTCATGGGGTCCTGAGCGTTCTGAAATCCCGTGGAATTGAACATGATACGGAAATAAAAGAATTTGAGATCACACACCACGGAATAAATGTTATGACCTCGATGAGAGGTTATGAAAGCGTCCTTAGCGGAAGTGCACGCAAAACCCCCGCAGATATCTTCAGGGAAACATTTGGTGAAAGACATTGATAATCAATGAAACGTTCTTTTTTATATTGGTCATTATTCTGGGAATAACTTATGCGCTCCTTATGAGTCTGCCTTTTAGCATAGCTTTTTTTTATCAGAAAGTCTTTAAGAAAAACGCTCTTCCATATTTTTTTGTAATAGCCGGACTATTTTACATCATATATTTTTTTATTTATTACATGGATGTATTCAGTGACATCGGAAGCGGGTTTTTTGCCGCCGGAGGGATCGTGCTTGCTGCTGCAAGTATCAGGCTTTATTTACTGATGACGGGAGGGGATTAAAATTATACTTGAACTTGAATTTTTATTACACTCGGCTGGCACGATCAGTATAGTGATTTTCTATATTGTTATTGCAAGGCTCAGTGCCCTGATGGGAAAGGGATTGAGGCTCCCGTCACATTACCGGTGGTATTATGCTGCATGCATAATGACTTTATTGACAATTCCAATTCATTTATATTTGCACCAGATATATGAAAACCCGCATTCAATGGGATATGTTCTCGATTTAGAAGGGCTGTATATGTCTCTTCTTATTATGAGTAATGTTATCGTTATTATTACATCCTCTAAATATTGGTGGTGGCTAAAAGATGAATTGCTTGAACAGTGGAGGTTAAAAAAACGCTCAGGTTTATGAAATAATTATAAATAAATATGAAAAATATCTCTATTATATACAAGATCTCTATTTTGCTATTAATAATAACCCTTGTACCACTCGTAATAATGTCTTTTTTCATAGTGTCTGATCTTCCGGTTCTCAAGGACACGATAGAAAATGCAGGCCAATCCCTCTCAAGAGAGAGTGATAACAGTTTCAAGAAAGTAGAGGAAATTACCATAAATTATAGTAAAAAGACACTTGATGCCCAGTCTGAAAAGATAATCAGGATCAGGCTACTTGAGATCTCAAAACAGATTTCTGAATTCTTAAGGAATGCAGAAACGGACACTCTGATCCTTTCAAAACTTCCACCTGATGAACAAACATACCTCAATTTTGCAGATACCAGGAAAAAAGCGATATGGTTTGACAAGGACACTTATGCTCTTCTTCCTGTATATCAGGAAATATCATTCATAGGTACCGATGGGGTTGAAAGGCTAAAGATCAGGAATGGATCAATTAGAAAAGATTTTGTTGACCTTAATGACGATAATAACCTGGAATTCAAGGCAAAGGCAAATCCAGATGACCGGGTGATAAACTATTTCAAAGAGGGAATGAAGCTTAAAGAAGGGGAGATATATGTAAGCCATATTGAGGGAAGGATATTAAATATAACAGAGGCACATGCCGGTAATAAGAATCCATCAGGAAAATATGCGCATGGCATCCAGAGATTTGTTACGCCGGTTTATGTCGAGGGGGAAAAAACCGGCATTCTCATGCTGGGACTTGATTCTATCCATATACTTGAGTATATGCAGCATATCAGGCCGCTGGATTATGAGAGGCTTCCCCTCTCCGACCTTCTTTCCGGGGATTACCTGGCAATGCTTGATAATGAGGGCTGGCTCCTTCATCCAAAACAGTATTTCAGTAAAGGATATGATAAGAATGGAGAGCTTGTTCCTGCTATAAGTGAAGGCAATTTCGAGCAGTATAACAGGAGCGGTTTATTTCCAATGCATATCCCCACCTCAAAGATCCTGTGGGGAAAAAGCGGGGATGAGTATATGAAAAGGATCATGAATTCGCTATATGTAACTGGCAAGGGAGATTTCTTTAGCGAGCAGGTACTTGAAGGAAAAACAAAAGTCGCTATATGGGTCCCTATAACTTATGGGAGCGAATTCAAAGACAGGGCCGTGAACATGGAGCGCGGATACGGGTTGCTTTTTGCATCAAGTGAGTTCCCGGTATTCTATCAATTATCCGGAGATCTCGGGAAAATTACACAGAATGAGAGTGATAATCTTTCATTTGAACTTAAAGAAACTACGAGGATGATCACGGCAAATATTGATGAAAGTTCCCGGAGGATATTGAACCGGATCCCGTATATCCTGGTCCTGGTCATTGCCATGACACTAATATTCGTGGTCGCGGGTACATACCTGATCATAAAGCCTTTAAGGAAGGTTACGGCAGGTGCAAAAGCTATTGGGGAAGGTAACCTTGACTACAGGATAAATATCTCTTCAAAGGATGAAATGGGGGAATTGGCAGGCTCATTTAATAACATGGCATATGAACTGCGAAATAAGTCAACAGAAATGAATAAAATAAACCAGGAACTCACCGGTCTTTATACAATTGCAAAAACAGTAAGCCAATCCCTTGATCTTGAAGAAATATTCAATGTGGCATTATCAAAAGCACTTGAAGTAACAGATACAGAAGCTGGTACATTGTATTCACTTGATGGAGACATCTTGCGCCTTCAGGCTTTTACCGGACTTTCCACAGCCTTCAGGGAAAAGGCACTAACCCGGAAATTGGGTGAAGGTATTCCTGGAATTGCAGCACAATTAAAAAAACCAATAACAATGGACATTTCCCGGTTCCCAAGTCTAAATTTACGTCCTTTTGTGGAAAAGGAGGGTCTTGTTTCATTTATTGGAACTCCGCTAATGTCAAAGGGGACGGTCGTTGGTGCAATTAGCCTTGGAACAAGCAAAAAGCGCGTATTCACGAAGGATGAACTTGATCTATTATTCTCGATAGGGAATGTTATAGGTATTGCGGCAGAAAATGCGCGTTTATTCAAAGAATCCAGGGAAACCCTCCAAAAATTACAGAAAGCTTTTGAAGAATTGCAGACGCTGGATACGATGAAAGACGAATTGATATCAAATGTTTCACATGAATTGAAAACACCCCTTATCTCAATAAAGGGGTATGGGGAGTTATTATATGATGAAAAGCTGGGAAAACTTTCTGATAAGCAAAAGACGAGCCTTGAATCTATTATAAGGAATGCGGACAGGTTAACCCGTTTGATAAATTCGATCCTGTTCATCAGCAAATTCCAGGCCGGAAAAATCGAATTCAAATTCGAATCCCTGGATATAAAAGAGATAATAAAACATTGTGTTGATGATTTTAAACGAATCCTTGATAAAAAACAGATACAGCTGGAAATGGATATTCCAGAGACAATAAAAATACTCGGAGATAAGGACAGGTTTACAGAAGTAATTATCAATCTTCTTGATAATGCTATAAAATTTACACCAGAGGGAGGTAAAATCTCAATAAAAGCACAGGGTGAAAAAGAGTGTGTCCACATTACAGTATCAGATAACGGGATAGGAATTTCACCAGAGATCCTGCCAAAACTGTTTTCGCGGTTTTACCAGGTCGATACATCCAGTGACAGGAAATTTGGGGGAACTGGTCTTGGACTTTATATTACAAAAAATATTATTGATGCCTTAAACGGTAAAATATGGATTGAAAGCGAGGTCGCAAAAGGGACAACAGTCCATGTACTTGTACCTGTTGCGAAAGAGAAATAAAAAAAAATATACGGATAAAAGACCTGGTAGCAAGGTTCCAAAAGAGCAATTATTTACACTTGGAAAACAATTAATTATTAATGGGGACTCAATGAAAACATGCAGATATTTCGGTAATTTATTTTGGTGATATGAATGGAAAAGATAATGGTAGTGGATGATGAACCCGACACCGTGGATCTGATAAAATTAGTTCTTGAAACAGAAGGGTTTGAGGTCATATCCGCATATAGCGGTAAAGAGTGTCTTGAAAAACTAAAAATAGAAAAGCCTTCTATGATTTTGTTGGATCTCATGATGCCTGGAATGGATGGGTGGGAAGTTTTCCACGAAATAAAAAAAAAATACGAGGACATTCCTGTTGCGATCCTGACTGTCAGCGACCGCGACATTGACAAGATGCTTGGGCTCCATGTATTAAAAGCCGATGATTATATCATAAAGCCATTCGGAAGGCAGGAACTTATCGACAGGATCAGGAGGATCCTGGACAAATAAAATGGAACACTCTTCAAAAATCCGTAATTATCACACAATACATATCAGATACAGCCACAGGAGGCTCATCAGTAGTTCCGGTCATTATCCGTTCCCCAGTATAACCAAGTTTCTCACAAACCGAGATATTCTTTGAAAATCCTTCCTGTTTCAGGAAATCCGCAATTTCTTTTGCTCCAAATGAGGAATCAGGCAGCAGAAAAATAATTTTTCCATTTCTTAAATCCGCTAATATCCGTTCTTTTACAACTCCAATATCTCTTGAGTGGGCGGTAATTACGGCAATATTATCAATTTCAAGCCTAAGCCTTGCGCATGCGATCTGCAGTGATGAGATCCCAGGGATAATTTCATCATCAAATTTTGCATACTTCCCAAGACCTGAAAGCATCGGGTCTCCTGTGGAGAGGACGACCGCATTTTCGGGAAGTTTTTGCAAAGTATAATCCGTAAGTATTCTCGCTTCGCATTTTATATGTTCTTTTGCCAGCTCTATTGCCCGTTTTGATCCGAATATTATTCTGGCATTTTCTATTGCCTTTATCGCTTCTTTAGTAAGAAGATCAGGACCCGCGCCAACGCCAATTATTTTCATAAAGTTCCTTCCGGGAAGATATTTCGTTCACTGCTATCACGAAGAATTGTCCCGTTCCTGTTCAATAGCACAATTCTTTTTCCCGATACCTTAACTGCCGCATCCAGTGCACGGTCAATAACAGGATTTTGCGGATTTGCATCTATCATTTCCTGGATCGTAATATAACCGCTATTTTTTAAGATATCTGCTTTTGCCCATTTTAAGATAAGCCCGGGAAGGCCGCAGATTATTACCTCTCCTTTTGCAGCGGCAAGACCTCTTGAGATATCGCTTCCGATAAGTATTACTGTGTATCCCGGAAAAAGCATATTGGAGAAGCGCATTCCGATCCTTCCTGTTGTAAGAACCACTTTGTCGGCTTTTTCGATAAGTTCTTCCTTTGTCTCTCCCAGATGTTCATTCCATGGCTCAACAAAGCCGGTTGTTCCCAGGATGGAAAGTCCTCCAATAATACCTATCTTTTCATTAAGCGTTTTTTTTGCAACTTCCTTACCCCGGGGGATTGAAATTGTTACAAGAGCCCCTAGTAATCCAGTTTCAAGAAGCGCTTCTTTTATAGAATCCTCAATTTGCCGCATCGGAGAAGGATTGATCGCTGGTTTGCCATTTTTTGAACCAATGCCGAACCCTGCTTTGATTAAAATCGTTTCATTTTCTTTTGCTTCTGCGTAGATCTCTATTCCCCGTGTCACATCAATTGCATGATCCCCGGAATCCTTAATGGCAAAAGCCGTCCCATTTTTTGCATGAACCGGTAGGAAAGCACGGATACCCGAAGGTGTGGGAACAGATACTTCTGAAACATCCCTTTTCAGGGATAAGACCGCAGCTTTAGCCGCAGCTGCAGCAGTTGTCCCTGTTGTAAACCCCCGCCGCAAAAGTGAACCATCGCAAAGAAGGACATAACGCCCGCTGGATATGCGTGATTCGAGTTTGTCAGGTGGTATCCTTGCCCGTTTTACCCATTCAGGTGGTATTTCAAAATTATCAACAGGATCAATCATATATAGGTATTCACATTAGTCTGGCTGGAAGCTTCTGGCCGGTGAGCAAATCCTCGTAATCTTCGCGTTTCCTGATGACGTCTGCTTCTCCATCTTTAATCAGCACCTCGGCGCATCGGGGTCTTCCGTTATACTGGCTGCTCATGCTAAAGCCGTATGCTCCGGCATCCAGCAAGGCGATAAGATCTCCTTTTTCGATATGCGGAAGGATTCTATCCTTGGCAAAAATATCCCCGGTCTCGCATATTGGCCCGACGATCGTATAAGTGCCTTCTGGTTTGGAATTTGCTTTGTTCGCTACTACAACGTAATGATATGAGTCATACATGGTGGGGCGGACAAGAAGATTAAAACCTGCATCCACACCAACGAAATTTTTTGCTGCTTTCTTCACCGTATTGACGCGTGCCAGAAGGATGGTCGTATCTGCGACGATAAAACGCCCGGGTTCAAGTACAAGCCTTGGTGATATCCCAAGTGTTCTTGTCCTTTCTTCAAATACCGGAAGGATCGCTTTTGCATGGTCTTTCGGAGTTGGAGCCGGTCCTTCATCTTTCTTATATGGTATGCCAAGACCTGAACCCATGTCAACGAATTTAAGATTTATTCCAAGCCCCGTTATTTTTTCTACAAGGTCCATCATTTTGTGGGCAGCTTCGGTGAACGATCCTGTTTCCAATATCTGGGAACCGATATGGCAATGAATACCTGCCGGGACGATACCGGGAAGTTCGTTGGCTTCTTTATATGCATCCACAACTTCTTCTGAGGGAATTCCGAATTTTGAGGTTCGAAGGCCTGTTGATATTTTCGGATGGGTCTTTGGGGAGACATCGGGATTGACACGGAATGCGATTTCCACAGTTTTGCCCAGGGAATCGGCTATTTTTGATAATGTGTGAAGTTCATCAAGAGAATCCACAGAGACTTTTATCCCTATTTCCACTGCTTTTTGCAGTTCAAAATCAGTCTTTGAATTGCCATTAAAAAGGATCTTCTCGCGCGGGATACCGGCAAGAAGGGCCATATTAAGCTCACCGAAACTGAAAACATCGGCGCCGGCTCCTTCCCGTGCAAGCATGCGGAGGATGGCAAAGCTTCCATTGGCTTTGGCCGCATAATAGATATCAGCATCAGGGAACGCTTTCCTGTATGCTGAGAAATTACTGATGACGCGGGATTCATTGGTAACATAAAGTGGAGTTCCAAACTGTTCCGCAAGGGCGGTGGTATCCGCGCCGCCGATAATAAGGTGATTGTTCCTGATTTCAAGATGATCTTTTATTGTGAACATAGGGGCACAATTAACGGATATTATATTATAGCTTACCTTTTTTTTAATAATCTTCATGAATAATTATTTCATTCAAATGCTGAGTACTATTACCCAAGCGAAAACTATTTATTCGGGGCAATAGATGATAGAAGTGTTCGCGTAACAGCGAACAAGATAAGCGGGTTCATTTTTTCAACGATACCACCCACTCCCCTTCCCGCTTATCTTTATTAATCATTTTGATAATTTTTTATGATATTTTTATTTTTTTGACACAGCATTCCCGTCCCCCAACAACTTGGCACAACAAAGTTTTACCATCCAAAACATTACTCTTTCGCCAGTAAGAAACCATCCTTTATTATGACTTTTAACAAAATCCATCTATTTTTCCCAGATAAAAAACAAATCAGCGTTAAATCAAACCTTTAAACACTGTGTAAAGATGTTGGTTAAAAAAAAGTTTTAAGAAGCCTACGGAAGACTAAAAATCGACTTTCGTTCATACTTTTCTTTTAATCCGTTTATTAATTCTGGGGAAATATCGACTTGAATTCCTTTTTCATAATTTGTTTTATAATATTCAAAAAGTAACTCATATAGCCTATAAGGTTCAAATTTTAAAATATAGTCTTTTTCTTTAATATTGAAACATTTATGCTTTTTCCATACTTCAAATAATTTCCTATCTATACCACTTGTTTTTGATGGGCTTATAACATTTACTTTTAAAATAAATTGTAAAATTATTGGAACAGCAAAAAATATCATAGTTGTAAGGAAAAGACATGAATATGAAATAAATTTTTCTTTTGGGTCCGTAATTAACGACCAAGTTTCAATGTAAGTAATAACGATTGTTACGATAGAAATTATAATCATAAAAATAATACCCATCGTCAAATCGTTAATCCAACATATCTCCCTTGTTAAAGATTCTATTCGACTGCATAACTCATTCTTATCATTTTTCTTATTATATACAATATCATTAATCCATATACTATATCCTTCTCTATATTGTCCCATAAATTGCGTGGAAATAACACCAAACATACCAAAAAGAATCACTAGAAAAACGAGTAAGATCATCATATAATCGATAAAGTGCGGGCAAGTTGATTAAACGGGTAAAGATTAATTAATCAAAAGAGTACCCAAAAGCTAACTATTATTAATCCACCAAAAATATATCCCAATTGAACCAATTTTGCCATTTTTTCAGTTGCCATGATTTTCTCCAATTTCTCCCTCTTAAGGGATTATTATATATAAATATTTTATTGTTAAATTCAAGACATTTATATTATATTTACCTATTATGACTTAAATCTTTCCCGATCCTAATATATACATTTTTTTTGTTGGAGAATTTAAGACATTTATATTATATTTACCTATTATATTTATGTTTCCCCCAATCAAAGCCAATCCTACAATTACACTTAGGCAATACCTAAAAATAAATTAGTAAATTATATAATCTAAGCCATCATATATAGTGGCATGGATACTAACAAGGAGTACACATGGTGGCTAAAAGCCCTATCAGGAGCGGATGAAGTTCAAGCAAGACGTTTTGCAGGAGCCATAGCACTTGAAATTGGGTGGGGTGGAGTCTCAAAAGTTGAAGAATTAACAGGCATGTCCCATTCGACTATCCATAAAGGGATAGAGGAACTCAAAACGTCAGAGAAACTTAAACCTCCAGAAAGACTTCGAGCACTTGGAGGAGGAAGAAAAAAGGTAGAAATAAAAGATCCCGAAATAATTGGAGATCTTGAAAAAATAATGGATGAAAACACCTCAGGCGACCCAATGAGCCTGCTGAAATGGACAAACAAATCAACCTACAAGATCGCTGATGAATTGAAAAAGCTAAAACATAAAATCGATCCAGATACAGTAGGACGTTTATTGAAGGAAAACGATTACTCGCTTCAGGCCAATAAGAAAAACATCGAAGGTTCTTCAGTTCCCGAAAGAGATGCCCAGTTCAGGTATATAAACGAAAAAGCTAAAGAATTTATAAATCAGGAGTATCCCGTAATATCAGTTGATGCAAAAAAGAAAGAAAATGTAGGAGAATTCAAAAATCCTGGAAGAACATGGGAGAAAAAAGGCAAGGCAAAAGAAGTAAATGTGTATGATTTTCCTTCACTTGGGATTGGAAGGGCGACACCATATGGGATTTATGATCTTAAGAGAAATGAAGGAATGGTAAATGTGGGAATGAGTTATGATACGTCCGAATTTGCCGTTGAAAGCATAAGGCAATGGTGGCTTATGTTTGGAAGAAATAATTATCCAGATGCAAAAGGTCTGATGATATGTGCAGATGGTGGGGGGAGCAATGGAAGTCGCAATAAAGGCTGGAAATTTCATTTACAAGAATTGGTGAACCAAATAAAAATACCTATTACCGTATGCCATTACCCTCCTGGGACAAGCAAATGGAACAAGATAGAACATCGCATGTTCTCATTCATTACAATGAATTGGAAGGGGAAACCGCTCGTTAGTTTTGAAACAATTATTGAACTGATCAGTGGCACAAAGACAAACAAAGGTCTTACTGTGGCATCGCTATTAGATGAAAAGGAATATAATAAAGGAGTTAAATTCTCTGATGAAGATATGGCAAGATTGAAGATAGAATACCATTCTTTACACCCAAAATGGAATTATTCTCTTTCCCCAAAAGAGGAAGGGAATTAATTTAGATAAGTTATTTTTCGGCAATCCCTTAGGAATGTCTTATACCTATTGTAAGAGTTCTTCCTGTTTTCGGAAAGGTTCTCAATTTGATGAATCCCTTTTATGATTATACGAAATAATTAAATTATTATATGGGCCCAATTCATTGATATATGTTTTGGTGGGCTTCATTCCGAAGAAAAATCCCCTGATATTCAGTACGGCTGACCTTATTATCATTAATAAGATCGATATTGCAGAAGCTGTAAATGCAGATGCTGATAAAATGGTAAGAGATGCCCGTATCATCAATCTGCGTATTGATGTCCTCAAGATGAGCCTCAAAACAGGAGAAGGATTAAATAAGTGGATCGGATTTTTAAAGAAAAGAACGAAATGATTACACAAGTATCGTATTCTGGTACACTGTCCAATTTTATCAATTTTAAGCTGCTAAATCAACATAATAATAACAATTATAATGAGCATTAAAATTTTAAAAAATCTATATATGCTTTAAAATATCTATTAATTAATGGATATATCGATTGGTGTTTTTCGTTGAGAAAGAAATTTAAAACAAGAAACAAGAGGTATAAAATAAAATGACATATCATATAGGCAAGTATAGAATTTTTGCAAAGGACTTAGAAGGTGCAAGAAAAGCATATTTCCAGATGGCGAAATAAGTTGAAATAAGAATCTTTATTTTTTCAACCACTTCTCACAACAATTCGTGCATTTCATCTTCCAGTATCTCATCCATTACCAGCGACTCCCATTTTCTCTCCCCGAGGACAATTTCAAATTCCTGCGGGGTAAGGACAGGCACATGGAATCTTTCTGCGTCATCAATAGTGATCCTCGGGCATGCTGTATTGACATACGCATCCACTTTGAAAGCCAGCAATTGGTCAGGAGTTACAAGATCCATCATAATAATTTGTGTTTTCTTTCCATGCTCCTTTCCAATTTGTGCAAGCTTTCTGGCAAGATCTATCCTGTTCTGCCCGCTTTTTGAAGAAACAATGATGCCAAAGACCTTTGCATCCATTGACTTTGCAATATATCCGCTTCGCTTTCGCAGGAACTTTTCGGGTGAGACTTCAGCGGCCTGGTTTAAATATGGGTCTGCCGCAACAACTCTTTTCCCTGTGGCGATCGCAACACCAAGCGGGTGGAAAATTCCGCTGCCGATATAAAGATATTCTTCACAATCAATATGCGCTGCCGTGAAATTGCATCCAAGAACCTGTCCCGGGTAATTCACCCTTAGGTCCCCTTTTCCCGCTATTCCCTTCTTTCCATTTTCCAGCAGGAAACCAGAGATTTCCTCAAGTTTATGTATGTGCTGGACTGTGGTTATGAGGCCGATCTTATTTGTCTTTAAAAGTGGAAGTGCGGTTTTTACACATGGCAAAACATCAACATTAGAACGCGTTTCAATAAAAACCACATTTTTCAGATTTCCCATCTTTGAATGCCCGAAATGGAACATGACATCGACCTTTCCTGAAAGTGTCGTATCGATATCACATGCCCCAAAACAGGGATTTCCTGATATCAAAATGCCTGCTCCTGTTTCTTCTTCAAGCATCTCAGAAATGGAAAAAGCCTGTCTCTTAAAACCTTCGGGAAACTGGAGCCCGACTGTTTTAAAATGCTTTTCTTTTATAATAGCTATTATTCTCTCTAAATCAAAATCGAACTGGTTTTTCATAATTTCCTTGCAATTACATACGCTTCTTTTTTCTGCGCTTCCATTATTTGCATGATCTCAAATCCCATCAATGATAATTCTTCAGGGATCGGTTCCCTGTCACTTTTCCCGGGTAATTTAAAAACCTGAAGCAGCATTCCACCACTTTTCAATGCCGGAAGCAGGTTCTTAAGGGCTTTTAATGAGTCTTGCGGTTCCACTGTAATGTCAAGAAGCAAAACATCATATTTTTCATTGTCATGAGCCATCGTGAACGCATCATTGAATTCAATTGTGATATTCTCGTGCTCATGTGCGATCTTTCCAAGTTCGGAGTGGAACTCATGGCTGAATTCAATTCCATGGACGCGGGAGGCAAGCTCTGATGCATAAAGCAGGAAACCTCCTGCGCTAGAACCAACATCCAGGACAGTATCGCCTTTTTTAATTATATTTGTCTTCTCCTGTATATCTTTTAGTTTCCAATATCCTGCGGGCTTGTCAAGGCCTTCTGTCATTTCAATTTTATCAGAATATGCGACATCAAAAGAAGATCTGGTTATGACCCTGTCATTTACTTTGACATTTCCTTCCATTATCGCGCGTTTTGCCCTGCCCCTGGAGCCGACATTGCCGATTTCCACAAGATAGGAGTCAAGCCTCATGAAACACCTTTTTCATATATTCATTCCAAAGGTTAATAGCAAATAAACTATATTAAAAGCATACCCCATGCCGAGGTGGCAGAGCGGACTAACGCGGCAGGCTCGAGACCTGTTTTACCTTCCGGTAAGCTAGGGTTCAAATCCCTACCTCGGCGTACTATAAATGGTTTAAATCCATACTAAATAAACATAGAAGGGAATATGTCAGAAATATACTTTCACGATGATAAAAATGAGCCTCCTGAAAAGATTAAGTAGTTTAAAATGAAATTGTAATATTATGACCAATATAGAAAAAACCAATAAATTTGATTACGCTGATGTTCTAATATGGTTGGGAATCGCTATTGTTGTTTTATGGATGATAGCTAAGATTATTGGATTAATACCTTGACTGTTACATGGTATGATCTGGTTCCTGTTTTTGGGGTTGTAATAACAATCGTAGGTATTAGTTTTAAGGCTGGTCAAATACTCCAAAAGCTGAATCATGTTATTGATGATGTGGGGGAACTAAAAACAAATATGCGGGAGGTCAAAACAGATATACGAAGGATTGATGACCTGGACAAACGCATTTCTATTCTTGAAAATACAACAAAATCGAAAAAGTAAAGAAATAAGAGGAGGCAGGCTTTTAACATTTTATTATGCACCCTCCGGCGTATTTTATTATTTTTTCCTGTGTTTCAATATATATTCCGACAATCGCTTCTTAGTCCTCATATATTCCACATCTGACAGGCCGCTTGATTCAAGCGCCGAATCCCTTAAGAAACAGGGTTTTGTGATCTTGCAGCACCATGTCATGCTTCCAAAACATGTTCCTTCACCAAATTCAATGGGTGTGTTTCTTGCAAAATCAGTCTTGATCTTCATGAATTCTTCAGCGCTGATACCTGCCTGTTTAAGCGCCCCGTGAAGTGCGCAGGGTTTTACGGGAAGGCAGCAAAAAGCAAGCGCCCTCAGGTCGCCGCCGCCGCAAATATGCTTGGGGGCATTATACCAGCCTGTCATGGATTGGAAAGATGTCACTTCGAAAACAAGCTGGTCGATGATGCGTGGATTTTTTCGGACTGCGCGCGCAACGGATACCATGTCTGCGCCATGGCAGAACATTTCCTTGGCGCTTTCAAAATCAGTGATCGAATTATTGCCTATTATGAACAGGTTTGTTGAGTTCCTGATCCTTTTGATCACCCCGATATCCACACCCTGCGGATGCATGGCGTCTATATGAATAATATCAGCCCCGGCTTTTTCGATAGCTTTTGCAAGCTCGACATCATTCACAACATTTGCTCTTATTTTTACCGAGAGCACGACGCCTGTTTTTTTGATCTCTCTGATATATTCGCAAAGGTGCGGTATGTCTTTTAATAATGCCTCACCAGAGCCCAGTTCAACCATTTCAGGCTGTCTGCAATGCGCATTTAATTCAAGAATGGCGCCGTGTTCTTTTGCAAGAACAGCCGCTTCTAAAAACGGTTCAATGGATGCTGCGCGCACATTGACTGCGATCGTTGTGTATCCTTTTGCAGCGATAAGTTCTGACTTGAGGAATTCCATGGGTTTATCTGATACGAACTCGGTCCTTCCTCGTTCTATTTCTTTCCGGACGGCTTCATTTGTCGGCTTATCGAGGTTATATCCGCCAAGAATGAATAATCCTGCATTCACAAAACCACTTGCGAATTTGCTATCGGTTATACCCGCCATTGAAGCAACTGCAATTGGATTCCTGGGTGATGCATAACCTATTTTAATGTCAAATAATTTTTCTGTCATGATTTAGCCTGATTAATTATTTGTCTTCAGTTGTCGGAATCATTAAAGAATTTTACGCTAAAACAATTTCATAAGGTTTTTATATGAATAATCCTTTTTTAAGAAGAATATATAGAAGAATATATGGTGGTCCAATGGTCACAAATGAAATTTTAGATAATTATTTACCTGTCGTAATTCTTACGATCGTAAGTGTTGTGTTCGTAGCAATCGCACTATTCATGTCACTGATGGTTAGACCAATCAGCAATAAATCTAAGGTTAAACTATCTACATATGAATGCGCTGAGACCCCTGTAGGCGATGCAAGGATACATTTTAACATCCAATATTACCTGATCGTTATTGTTTTCCTGATATTTGATGTTGAAGTTCTTTTCCTGTATCCCTGGGCTGTACAATTCAAGAACCTCGGACCGCTGGGATTTTTTGAAATGATAATTTTTGTTGAAGTACTTATAATAGGCCTGGCTTATGCCTGGAGAAAGGAGGCTTTAGAGTGGATCCATTAACCATTGATACTACAAAGATCAAATTTAAAAAGCAGCAGCCTGTGACCGCGCTTGATAAACTGAATGATACAGGCCTTATCAGCACGGTCCTTGCGGCCCGGGAAAGGGAAGGATTAATATTATTTTCGACAATTGACCAGGTTTTTAACTGGGCGCGCTTGAGTTCCCTGTGGCCCGTTACATCCGGTCTTGCCTGCTGCGCTATCGAAATGATGGCTACAGCTATGGCACATCATGATGTGGCACGCTTTGGAATGGAAATTTTCAGGGCAAGCCCGAGACAGGCTGACCTTATGTTCGTAGCCGGTACTGTTACAAAACGCATGGCTCCCAGGGTAAAAAAACTTTATGAAATGATGCCTGACCCCAAATGGGTCATTTCGGTGGGCAGCTGCGCAAATACAGGAGGGCCTTACCATGAATCATATTCTGTATTAAAAGGCGTTGACCTGATAATACCCGTGGACGTTTATATTCCCGGATGTCCTCCCAGGCCAGAGGCATGGATATACGGGATTATCCAGTTGAGAGAAAAAATCAAGAACCAGGGATATGGAGCAAAATGGGGGCTGAATAAATGAACGCGGCCGATGAGCTAAAACAGTTATTTCCGGATTCTGTAGTAAGTATAGGGCTGCAGATAAAAAAACCTCTTGCGATCATAAAGAAAGAAGAGCTGTTAAAGGTCGCAGAGAAAGTGAAAGAAATGGGATTTGATAATCTCTCTGTGATAACAGGCATTGATTACAGGGACAGGTTCGAGTTAATTTACAATTTCTTTTCGTATGTTAAAAAACAGAACCTTGTCCTGAAAGTTGTTCTTAAACATGAGAATCCCGAAGTCGCTTCGCTTGCATCTATCTGGAAAGTGGCAGATTGGCTTGAGCGGGAGACATATGACCTTGTCGGGATTAAGTTCTCAGGTCACCCGGATCTTAAAAGGATCCTGTTGCCAGACGGCTGGATCGGCCATCCCCTGCGAAAGGATTATGATATGAATGTTGACCAGTTCGTTACTGTAGGGGAAGATGGAGAAGATATCGTGAGCACTGACGGGTCGAACCTGTTGAGGAGATAAAATGAAAACAGATGAACTTCTAATTAACATGGGTCCTGTTCATCCCAGTACACACGGTGTATTGAGGTTCAAGTTAACCATGGACGGGGAGATAATCAAGAAATGCGAAATCGTCATGGGATATCTCCATAGGGGGACAGAAAAGCTGGGTGAAATGAAGACATATATGCAGTTTGTTCCTTACACAGACAGGCTCGATTATATCTCAGCCTTTCCCAATAATTACGCTTACGTTAAAGCCGTGGAGGAACTTGCAGGTATAGAGGTTCCGGTGAGGGCAGAGTACATCCGGGTTCTCACGCTTGAACTTAACAGGATAGTGAACCATCTGGTAATGCTGGGCTCTCTTCTTCTTGACCTTGGCGCATCCACAATGATAATGTATGGGTTCAGGGAAAGGGAAAATGCCCTGCAGTTATTCGAGATGTTATGCGGCGCAAGGATGACTTTTAATTATATCAAGCCCGGAGGAGTAAGAGAAGATATTCCTGAGGGCTTCATACCAAAACTCAATGAGTTCATAAAAGATATGGAAAAGCGCATTGTTGATTACGAGGAGCTTATAAGCGGAAATGAGATTTTCATGGGGAGAATGAAGAATATCGGGGTAATGAGTGCAAAAGAAGCTATAAATTACGGTATGACGGGTCCGTCGCTTCGTGGTCATGGCGTTAATTATGATATAAGGAAGATTGAACCGTATTCTGTGTATCCTGATCTTGATTTCAAGGCATGCGTGCGCAATGAATGTGACAGCTTCGCAAGGTACATGGTAAGAATTGATGAGATGAGAGAAAGCCTTCATATCCTGAGGCAGGTGGTTGATGCTATGCCTCCGGCAAAACCAGTAAGCCAGGCTAAGTATGGGATAGCTCCTATGACGGGTGCCCCAACTGCAGTTTCCACATATTTCCCGAGGATATTCACTCCGCCCCCCGGTGAGGTTTACAGCAGGATCGAGGCGCCTAAGGGTGAATTAGGTTTTTATATTGTAAGTGATGGAACCACTAAACCCTACAGGATCAAAATACGTTCACCTTCATTCTGTAATCTTACAGCCATACCTAAAATGGTGGAAGGACTTATGATCCCCGACCTGATCGCGGCCTTTGGGACCATTGATGTTGTTCTTGGCGATGTGGACCGGTGATATAATGTTTGCAAATGCTTACGAACTTATTGTGTTTATCCTGGATTTCTTAGGGATTTACAAGCCTGTAAATGACATATTTAAAGTGTTGGGAATCGAATATATTTTAAGGGTAATTATAGTATTCGTAGAGATTGCGGTCCTATTGGTTTTCGCACTTCTCACGATCATGTTCCTTACATGGATGGAACGTAAAGTTGTCGCAATGGTGCAGGCAAGATACGGCCCCATGGTAACAGGCCCCAGGGGATTGCTCCAGCCGGTCATGGATGGTGTAAAACTCATAGGGAAGGAGGATATAATTCCTGCAAAAGCTGACAGGTGGGTTTTTACACTTGCACCTTTTCTGGTATTCATACCAGCGCTCCTTATATTTATTCCACTGCCGTTTGGCGAGTCACTGATAATATCGGATCTAAAGGTTGGGGTTCTCTATATTATTGCAATATCAGCCGTGTCACCGATTGCGATCTTGCTGGCAGGCTGGGCCTCAAACAATAAATATTCATTGATGGGAGCGATGAGAGCCGTAGCCCAGGATATCAGTTATACAATACCTCTGGCCCTTTGTGCGATTGCCATTGTTTTGTTTACAGGCTCCTTGAGTACTGTTGAAATTGTAAATGCGCAAAATGGCACATGGTTTGGCTTTATTCCAAAATGGTTCATATTCCTGCAGCCTCTGGGTTTTATTTTATTCCTTATTGCTTCCATTGCTGAAATGGGACGCATACCCTTTGATTTCCAGGAATCCGAACAGGAACTTGTTGCAGGATTCTTCACTGAATACAGCGGAATGAAATTCGCAATGTTCTTCCTTGCAGAATATGCTCATTTATTCTCAGTCTCTGCAATTGTTGTCACACTGTTCCTTGGAGGATGGTCATTTCCATACATTTCATTACTTCCAGCAGCATTGGTTCCTCTCGTATCGTTGGGAGTATTTTTGGTTAAAACCTATGCAGTAATATTCTTTGCGATGTGGTTGAGAGATACAGTACCCAGGGTAAGGATAGATCAACTCCTCAGCCTGGGATGGAAGATCATGATCCCCCTGGCTTTACTTAATTTACTGGTCACTGGTTTCATTTTGACCATAAGGGGGTTCTAATGACCTGGATTAGCAAAAACTGGGCAATGGGCGGAATAATTAAAGGGCTCATTGTTACAATGAAACATATGTTACGTGTTGGTAACAGGCCGACCGTGACCGTACAATACCCATATCAGAAAATGAAAGTCTCACCAAGATTCAGGGGACTGCATGCAGTTGATGAAAATGCCTGCATTGGCTGCGGGATATGTGAAGTGAATTGTCCGAATGCGACAATACAGATAGTAAAATACAAAACCAGATGGTATCCTCAGGTCAACATCGGTATGTGCCTTTTCTGCGGCCTTTGTGTGGATGTATGCCCCATGAATGCTATGAAAATGACAGGAAATTATGAGCTTGCGGATTACACTCGTGAGAGCCTTGTGTATGGTCCGGATAGACTATTATTCAGCAAAGAGGTGAAACAATGATCGACATTGTATTTCTGGTTATTTCAGTTCTCACGATCATATCAACGATCATGGTGGTCAGGTCAAATAAATTAGTCCACAGTGCAATATATCTTGCAGGAACCTTCATTGGAACAGCTGGTCTTTTCATACTCCTGGAAGCGGAGTTTCTTGCCTGGGTACAGGTCCTGGTCTATGTAGGGGCTGTCATAACCCTGATATTATTCACTATTATGTTGACTAAAAAGGGAGAGGAAGAATAAAATGATCAATAAAACCTTAAATTTACTCATTGCATTACTGTTGTTTGCTGTAATGTTCATGGCCCTGGATGACAGTTATACGGATATCGCAAAGAAGGAGGAAATAACTGCAATCAGTATCGGGGATATCGCAGGGGGACCCCAGATCCGGGGCGGGATTTTCAGTGATTTTATTTTTTCCTTTGAATTGCTTTCACTGTTATTGCTGGCAGCACTGATCGGTGCCCTGTATATCGCAAAAAAGGAGGCATAAAATGTCGTTATATTCATATCTCTTAATTTCGATAATAATATTCACCATAGGTGTATATGGAATAATTACACAAAGAAGCGGAATAAAGATCCTGATGTGCATAGAACTTCTCCTGAACTCGGCAAATCTAAACCTTGTTGCGTTCTCAAGCTACAATGGCAATGCGACAGGCCAGGTATTTGCAATATTCTCAATAGCTATAGCAGCAGCAGAAGCAGCCATTGGATTTGCGATACTTGTGGCTTTGTTCAGGTTGAAGGATACTATCAATCTTGACAATATCAACATATTGAGGTGGTAATATGTTCAGTGATTATGCAGCACTAATAGTATTATTACCGGTCATAGCGTTTGTTTTTACGCTTTTCCTCGGTAAGAAGCTCTATTCGGGGGGAGCATTGCTCCCGATAGCAGCTATAGCAGGTTCGTTTATCATTTCATTAGGTATATTCCTTGAAATATATCCCGAGGGAATGGTCCAGCAGTCAGTCTCCTGGTTTGCGGGAATGAATCTTGGGATCTTAATTGATCCGCTGGCTGTAGTAATGCTGATGATGGTTTCGTTCGTCAGCCTTCTCATTCACATATATGCAGTGGGGTATATGTCGCATGATCCCGCAAGACCGCGGTATTTTGCAGAAACATCATTGTTCACAGCAGCAATGTTAAGCGTAATATTATCTGATAATATCCTCCAGTTCTTCATTTCCTGGGAACTTGTGGGTTTGTGTTCATTCCTCCTGATTGGTTTCTGGTATCATAAACCATCAGCAGCGGCAGCAGCTAAGAAGGCTTTCCTTGTTACAAGGGTCGGAGATGTGCTCTTCCTTGCAGGGATAGTAGTGCTTTATTTCAATTTAATGGAAATTATCAATAATCCTGCCAATGCATTCAAAATAGAGCCCGGGAATTTCATCCTGCAATTTAAAACAATGTTTGAAGCAATTCCGTTGATCGATGGTACACAATTAACTTATATCACACTTCTTTTCTTTGGCGGAGCTATAGGTAAGAGCGGCCAATTCCCTCTTCATGGCTGGTTGCCTGATGCAATGGAAGGCCCGACAACGGTGTCTGCCCTTATTCATGCCGCAACAATGGTCACAGCGGGAGTTTACCTTGTTGCAAGAACATTCCCCATGTTTGTCGCAACGCCATCAACAATATCTGCCGGTGTGCCGGATGCGCTCCTGATTGTTACTTATGTAGGCGGTTTCACTGCCATTTTTGCAGCCACGATGGGGCTTGTAATGAATGATATAAAAAGAGTGCTTGCTTATTCAACAGTCAGCCAGCTTGGTTATATGATGCTGGCGCTTGGGACAGCCGGAACTGTCCTTGGAGCCAAAGCCGTAGGAATATCCATGTTCCATCTTTTGAGTCATGCATTCTTCAAAGCACTTCTTTTCCTGTGTGCAGGAAGTGTGATCCATGCAGTTGGCACGAACGATATTCGTGAAATGGGTGGATTGTTCAAAAAGATGAAAATAACCGGAACTACAATGTTCATAGCTGCACTTGCACTGGCAGGTATTGGCTTTCCGTTTGCAAGTCTGGGTATGCCCATTATGAATATCGGGACTGCGGGTTTCTTCAGTAAGGATGCAATAATTGAAGGGGCATTAGAGTATGGGGAAGTGACACATGATATGATCCCATACGGCTTTGCTATTATTGCAGCTCTTTTGACATCAATATACATATTCAGGCTGTGGTTCATGACATTTACAGGAAAGCCGCGTTCTGAAAGGCATTCCCATGAATCACCTGGAGTAATGACCGGACCATTAATGATATTGGCAATATTTGCCCTTTTGTTTGGTTTCTCCCAGATTGGTTTCTATGGTTATCTTGAGAAAAATTTTGAATTGATGGACGTAAATATAGCTGTTCATGAAGGTGAGGCATTCCACCCATCAGCAATTTTAATACTGTTGCCTGTGATCGTGGGAGTATTGGGTCTCTTGATAGCATATCTAATTTATAACAGAAGAATGATCAATATGAGCAAGATCGTTTCATCTGGAAATCCGCTTTATAAACTCTTATATAACCGGTATTATGAACCTACGATAGGTGCGAACCTGATCGGAGTAAAATTGACACATGATGTGGTAGCCCAGTCAGGAGAGTTCGTTGACCGCAAGATCATTGATGGGCTTGTAATAGACAATATTATCAGCAATACACTGCTTAAGCTTGGTGAAATGATCCGAAAATTGCAGACAGGCGTAGTCCAGAATTATGCTTCTGTCACAATACTTGGAATAGCGTTGTTTTTAGTTTTGCTCAGGCTTAAATTCGGAGGGACATAATGGCAGCTTTTATTTCATTAATGATCGCTATCTCCCTGCTGGGGGCGATCTTAACATTCTTAACAAAAACCCGCCAGCAGGCACGTACGATCGCCTTGATAACATCATTGATATCATTTGCTTTATCAATGATATTATTCCTGGGATTTGATAGTAAGATATCCGCAATACAGTTCCTTGAAACATACTCCTGGATACCAAGTATGGGGGTGAACTTAAAGTTCGGGGTTGATGGGATAGGTATGCCGCTTGTGCTCTTATCTAATATAATTATCCCGCTTACTGTAATATTTGCATGGGGTGAAACACAACAGGCAAACAAGTTCTATGGTTTGATCCTGCTTGAACTGGTAGGTGTGATGGGAGTTTTCACTTCACTTGATTTCTTTGTGTTCTATATTTTCTGGGAAATCGTTCTTATACCAATGTACTTCCTGATAAGCATCTGGGGGGGCCCTAGAAAAGACTATGCTGCCATTAAGTTCTTTATATACACGCATGTGGCAAGTTTAGTTATGCTGCTTGCCATATTCACGCTGTACTTCAATGCACTGAATATTACCAGGATACCAAGTTTTGATATGTTTGCGCTCCTGAAATCCTATCAGGTCATGGATGGATGGCTGTTGAAAGACATAATATCTATAAAAGATGCGGTGTTTTTGGGATTACTGTTTGGTTTCCTCGTCAAAATGCCAGCTGTTCCTTTCCATACATGGTTGCCTGATGCGCACGTTGAAGCCCCGACCGCGGGCAGTGTCATACTTGCTGCCCTACTTCTCAAAATGGGCGGTTATGGCCTGTTCAGGGTGATACTTCCAATTCTGCCATATTCTGATTCAAAAGGAATAATGATCACGATCATGGCAATAATCGGGGTGCTTAGCATTCTCTATGGAACGTTCCTGGCGCTTGCCCAGCGTGACCTCAAGAAGATGGTCGCTTATTCCAGTATAAGCCACATGGGTTATGTGACCCTTGGTGCTGCTGCACTTATTCCACTTTCCGTAAGCGGGGCGATGTACCAGCAGTTCTCACATGGTCTTATCACAGGAATACTCTTCATGTCGTGTGGTGTGATCCAGCATTCGGCAGGAACAAGGATAATTCACGACCTGGGAGGCATTGCGAAATATATGCCAAAACTGACGTTTGTCATGCTGGCAGGGTTCCTTGCTTCTCTTGGATTACCAGGAATGAGCGGATTTATTGCTGAATTCCTCATCCTTGTGAACTCATATTTCACACTTCCAACATTTGTGATACTTGCCCTCTTTGGCATTGTATTCACTGCAGGATACCATCTATGGGCAATGCAAAGGGCAGTATTTGGCACATACAATGAAAAATTGGGACATATCCACGATGGAGCAAGTTATGAAATTGCCTCCATGGCCATTCTTGTCCTCCTTGTCATATACTTCGGACTAAATCCGAATCCAGTGCTTGATATGATGACTACCAGCTCAAACCAACTATTGGTAATGGTTACCGGAATGAAAGGAGTGATAACATGAATTTTACTTTACTTCTCCCTGAAATACTGTTGACCATACTGGCTTTTGTCATAATACTAATGGGTCTGTTGGTCACCGATAAATCCAAGAATATGCTTGGATACTTAAGCGCGGCCGGGCTTCTGGCTGCACTCGTTTATGTTCTTGGCAACGGGATGACCGGGAAAATGAGTTACTTCTATGATTCACTGGTTATTGATCCATTGTCCCAGGTTTTCAAATTAATATTCTTAATAGTTTCATTAATAGCAGTCATTGCTTCAATCGAATATTTCAAGAATAATCGTAATCAGGATGAATATTATGCCCTTATTCTCATGTCCACGGTCGGGATGATGGTAGTAGCATCGGCAAATGACCTGATAGCGTTATTTGTAGGTTTTGAACTTGCAAGCATGTCAACATACGTTCTTGCCGGTTTTGAGAAAAAGAACCCTGCTTCACTTGAAGCAGCATTGAAATATTTCATAATAGGTTCTATATCATCTGCTTTGATGTTGTTCGGCATGTCGCTTATTTATGGAATAACAGGTTCGACCAATATTCCCGCGATAATTGGGTACTTTGAAGCGACTCACCTCAGTGCAGAAAGCTCACTTGGGATCCTGGCGATGATTTTCCTTGTTGCAGGATTTGGCTTCAAGATGGCGCTTGTTCCATTCCATATGTGGGCTCCTGATACATACGAAGGTTCACCCAGCGTAGTATCTGCCCTGCTTGCAGCAGGTTCAAAGAAAATGGGATTTGTTGCAGCATTCAGGGTTCTTATCCTGGCATTAGTAGCCATCAAAGTGGATATCCAATATACTTTTGCAATACTTGCAATAATAACCATGACATACGGTAATGTTGTAGCAATTTCCCAGCGCAGCATCAAGAGGATGCTTGCATATTCATCAATAGCCCAGGCTGGATATATTTCACTTGCTTTCGTAGTTATGACGCCAGTGTCGATCGCAGGAGGCGTACTTCTGGCGCTGGGTCATGGTCTTATGAAAGCCGGCGCATTCATTGCAGTGGCAGTTGTCAGTTATATGGTTTTAACCGATAAAAAGGATGCAAAGAATACAGATGATATAGGGAATTTTGCAGGACTTGGAAAACGCGCACCAATAACAGCACTTTCACTGTTGGTATTTTTCCTGGCCTTAGCTGGAATACCGCCATCGGCAGGATTCATTGGAAAATTCGTGTTATTCTCATCAATAACTGATGTAGCAGTAAGCCAGGCAAGCAGCTGGCTCTTACTCATAGTAATAATTGCAATTTTAAACAGTGCATTATCCATCTATTACTATGCCAGGGTCATAAGATACATGTATGTGCTGCCTCCGAATGGCGAAAAAATAAAAGAACCGGTGCCATATGTAGTGGCGATATTGATCGCAGTGATAGGTACTATCGGAATAGGCCTGTATCCTGAACCTTTCTACCAGATGGCGATCAATGCGGCTCATGTTCTAGGAGTGTGATAATTATGGCAGATTGTGAATTATGCGGTGTAGCAAGACCGACCCTTTGTCCGGTAAAAGTAAAAGACAATAGTGTAATACTCGCTTATCCGAAAGGGACATGGCGAGGCATAAATGAGGAATGTCTTGACAGGTGCCATGAGGCGAATGTTAAACGTGTCCCTATAAAATCAAAAAAATGCGATCTATGCGGTACAAGGAATGTACCTCTATTCCAGGTGACAGTCCCTATACCCATATTTCAGGAACCATATCACAGGGATTCAAACAAAGCGATATGCGAGAGTTGTTTTGAAGCCTGTGAAGACACGATAAAACGGCGACTTGCCGAAAAAGAAGAGTCACCTCATCATTAAATTAGTTTTGACGTGAAAATAAACCAGATTATGACACACGGGGTCAGGTCTGGATTTATATTTTATTTTTTAATAATTATTTTTTGATACCCCGCTTCACACCCTCATTTATATTTGTGTGAATTCAAGAGAATTACATCTTAAGATTTGAGCATGATGTATCAAATGATGATAAATAATCGATTATTATCCCAGAGAGGGAGTTAAATTGCCTTTAGATTATACTGATTTAAGAGAAATGAAAAAACGCCAGGATATTGAAGGGTTACTGAATGTCCTTGAAACCGGCGATATAAAGGAATGCCGTGAAGCGATACGCATGCTGGGGGAATTAAGGACCAGGAAGGCAATATCTCCCCTGATAGGATTTCTTGAGACAGATGATGTACAGATACGTACAAACGCAGCATGGGCCCTTGGCGAAATAGGGCATATGAAAGCTGTTCTTCCCCTTATCGGACTTTTGAATGACCCGATTGAAAATGTCCGGATAAATGCGGCATGGTCACTGGGGCGCATTGGTGATAAACGAGCCTTAAAAGTATTAAGGTATGCCATGAAGAACGGTTCAACAGACCTTCGAAAACATGCCAGCGAAGCAATTACAAGAATAGAATCTAATGAAAATGATAAATGGCGGATCTCCGAAGATGTTGACATTCCTGATATTGTAGATATTCCCCTTATTGAAATTGTAGTTCCATCAAATATGGAGTGCAATTATCTATCACGGGTAGAAGATGCTGACTCTCAAACAGATTATGAGAACATGGCCAGGTTCTCAAGAAATGTCCAGGTAAGAGATACAGGAGATCCATTATCAGAAGAAGATACACGAAAGATCGTATTGGGATTAAAAGATGATTCCAAAGGTCTTGTATCAGTCGATATTATATTCAAGTATAAAGATAACACAAACGGTGAACGAAAGTCAAGTTCTGTCTGGCTGCAAATGGCAAGTGCAGGGGCAAATGGGGATAACAAGACTGAACGGGAAATAGAAAGGATTGATTCGAAATATATAAAGAGAAGAAGTGCCGAAGGCAGCAAGAAAAAAGCGAAAATAAAACATTCAAGAAAGCCAAAGCCAGTTGAATATGCTCTGCCTGACGAGACGGATCAATTCGAGAAATATCCTTCTGAAATTGATGAAACTGATATTGAAGAGGTCCCGGAAGAGAGGGTTATAACCAGGAAGTTTATTACCCGCCGGGAAAAAAGACAGGTTGTCCGGGAAATACCTGAAGAACAAGAATACGAGTATGAAGAAGAAACTCAAGAAATTCCTGAATTATCAAGACTTGAACCAAAAGCCAGGGAAGTCAAACCCATAGAGGCAAAACCTGAAGTTAAGACTATTAAGGAACCTCTCGAGCATGCTGCGCCTCCAATAATGCCTGAGCAGCCAAAACCAGAGCAAAAACTCAAAGAAGCAAAACATGAGGCGATAAAGGAACCTCTCGCGAAGGCTGCACCTCCAAAAATACCGCAGCCCAAACCCGAACCAAAACCCATAGAGAAAAAACCTGAGGTTAAGGTGATAAAGGAACCTCTCGAGTATGCTGCACCTCCAAAAATACCTGAGCAGCCAAAACCAAAACCCATAGAGAAAAAACCTGAGGCGATAAAGGAACCTCTCTTGCAGGCTTCACCTCCAAAAATACCGCAGCCAAAACCAGAGCAAAAACCCATTGAGACAAAACCTGAAGTTAAGCCTATTAAGGAACCTCTTGCGGCTGAACCTTCAACAATACCGCAGCCAAAACCAGAGCCAAAAGCAGTGGAAATCAAGGCCGAAAGTGTCATAGAGAAGGTAACGCCGGAAATAAAACCACATGTGGATGCCGCAAAACCTGCAGCCACATCAACTATGAGTGGAAATGTGAATTCGGCAGTCCAGCTATTAAGTAATATAGGTATGTCAGGTATGACGAATGCGGCTTCAACTGTCACCCAGTTAGGGGGAGAAGAAGCAGAGTCGAAACACACCCAGCTTCGTACTATTCCAATTGAAGAGATGAAAGATGAAATAAAAGGTCTTGGGGATAGTGTTGTGATGATCGGTGTCGAACTTCACGGCAACGGGGCTGAAGGAGAAGTGAAAGGTGAGATGCAAATGTATATCGCAAGAAAGGATGCCCTTGAGGTAGCTAACGAACTCCTTTGCAACACTCCGGATACTGCAATAAAAGAATTCAATGATGACATTACTTCTACATTGAAAGAAACTGCCAATATTTACGGAGGGCAGTATGTCAGCGCAATTTCCGAATATATCGGAGTGCCATTAACATTAAGAGCTCCCTCATTCAAGACAGGACAATCCTCTCAGGTCGCTGAGTCTGCAATGAAAGATATTACGGGGAAAGTGGAGTTTGCCCTTGCGACCAATATTGAATTCGGGAATAACAGGATTGGCCGTTTGATAATGCTGGTTGACCCCAAATCCTTTGA
>CAVWCX010000014.1:0-103195 GCA_963753595.1 Candidatus Methanoperedentaceae archaeon
GTGGAATTCAAGGGACATCTTGAACACGGAATTCTTGGTATAGCAGGCCCTGTAATAGCAGGAATACACCTGCCGATCCACAGGATCGGGGAAGTTCAAATATTACTTCTATTGTGTTTCGCTATAGGGATACTCCACGTTCTTCTCGGATATATAATCGGGTTCAGAAATGAGGCCATAGAACATGATCTCAAGCATGCGATATATGCAAAAGGAAGCTGGATGATGATATTAATTGGCGGGGTATCGTTAATAGCGAAGATGATGCCTGCATTGATGTCAAAATCGGCAATGCCAACAGGCGACCCGATATTTCTTGCCGGAGCGGGATTAATGCTCATTGGAATTATCCTTTTGATAAAAGGCGAGGGTTTCATTTCAGTACTTGAATTACCAACGCTTTTGAGTAATATATTATCATACTCAAGAATTCTGGCAATAGGTCTTTCCTCTGCAGGAATAGCGCTTGCAGTAAACACGATAGCTATGGATCTTTTCATAAGACCGGAAGGTGTTTATTTTGGCGGGGGAATAATACTTGCCCTGGCAGGTGTGGTAGTTCTTTTCATAGGGCATTTAATAAATTTGTTATTAGGGATCCTGGGCCCGGGACTCCATTCATTGAGACTTCAGTATGTGGAGTTTTTCACTAAATTTTATGAAGGGGGCGGTACAAAGTACCTTCCCTTTGGTCATAAACGAAAATTTACGGAGGAATAAAAAATATGGTAGATCCATCAGTTATAGATCCATCAGTTGTAGCAGCAAATGCAAAAGGAATGATTGCGATTGGAGCAGGAATAGCAGTAGGACTTTGCGGAATTGGAGCCGCTATGGGTGAACAGGCCATTGGAGCCGCAGCAGTAGGCGCAATGGCAGAAGATGAAAAATTCTTTGGTAAAGGTCTTTTAATGACAGTTATACCCGAATCCATAGCAATTTTCGGACTTGTAGTCGCTTTGATCTTATTGTTCGTATTCTAAAGGTAAAACATGGGACTTGATGCGATAGTTGAGGAAATTAAGGCCAAGGGCAAGGCAGAAGCCTCGAAAATAAACCAGGAGACGTCTTTGGAAGTTTCTAAGATTATTGCAGATGCCCGGGCCAGCGTAGATAAAATAAAAGCTGCCAAACAAGAAGCTGTCAAGAAAGAAATCGATAGAATAAAACAACAGGAACTGTCAAGTGCCAATCTTGAGGTCAAAAAGGCAAAACTCAATGCCCGCAAGGAAATCCTTGATGAGGTATATGAGGAAACCAAAGAAATGATCTCAAAACTTCCGGCTGAGAAGAACCAAAAAATCCTGAAATCGATCATTGGAAAAAATGAATCTGATAATAGTAAAATATATTCAAGAAGTAAAGATAAATCAACAGTTTCAAAAATGACGAAACTGGAATTTGCCGGTGAAATCGATTGCATCGGTGGCATTGTTATGGAAAATGCTGACGGAAGCGTTGTTCTGGACTTCAAGTATGACATGATACTGAAAAATGTCAGTGAACAATCATTAAAACAGGTTTCGGATATCTTATTTGGGTGAAAAAAGGAATGGGAAAATCACAAGCAGTCAAATATGCGTATATAGTGGCCAGGGTTCGGGCTATGAAAGGTAAACTCATCCCGAAGGAAATGTATCCCAAATTCCTTAACATGGATATACCTGAGATCACACGATTCATCGGGGAATCCGAGTATAAGAATGAGGTTGATGAACTTGGAAAGAAGTATAAGGGTACTGACCTTTTTGAACATGCATTGAACCAGAACCTTGCTTTGACTTACCGCAAGTTGATCGAAGTATCCCAGGATGAGGCCAATAACATCATAACTGAATATCTTAGATACTGGGATATATGGAACATAAAAACCATACTGCGTGGAAAATTCTCTGGAGCAAACGAAGAAGAGATCCTTGAAGATGTGGTTTCTGCGGGCCAGTTAAGATACAGGGATCTATTGGAGATCATCAAGATCGGGACCGTTGAGGGAGTTATTGCAGCTTTATCAAAAACACCCTATTATCCCGCGCTTTCTGGTTATAAAGGAGTTCTGTCAGATATCGAGAACAACCTGGATAAGCTGTATTATACCAGCCTTATAAAAGCAGGCGAAAGTTCAAAAGACAAGTTTTTCCTGAAATTCCTGAGGACTGAAATAGATTTGAAGAACCTGAAGATCCTCTTCAGGATGAAACGTGCAGGAATGGAACGCGAGGAAATCCTCAAACTTTTGATCCCGGGGGGTACCGAACTTAAGGAAGCACAACTTGGCAGGCTTGCAGGGCTACCTTTTCCCGAATTTGTGAGGGCCCTTGAAGAATTTTCCTACTGGAAAGCAATAGCAGACATAAGTAATGATTTGACTTCCCTTATCAATATTGAAACACGGTTTGATAAATACGGTCTTGTAAATATTACCAGGATATCATATTATTATCCGCTTTCAATCCTTCCGGTTCTTGATTATATCGTGAGCAAGAAACTTGAAGTGGATAATCTGCGAATCATTGTACGAGGAAAAGAAACGAAACTTCCTGAGGAAATAATAAAAGCCCACCTGGTGATGTAGATGGAAATAGCAGTTGTTGGAAATAGTGATTTTGTTATTGGATTTCGGCTTGCAGGCATCAGGAAAATATTTGATGCAACCTCAAGCGATATGGAATCAAAGATCCAGAGCGTATTGAATGATAAAACCGTAGCTATCCTTGTAGTGCATAATGATGACCTTAGAATGTTATCCCCGCATATGCAGCAAACACTTGATGACTCAGTTGAGCCAACGGTGATAGCCATCGGCGGAAAGGGTGAGAGTACAAACCTCAGGGATAAGATAAAACAAGCGGTGGGTGTAGATCTCTGGAAATAATACTAATTATATTTAAATAGCAGGTGTCACAGATGAAAAATCAAGGTAAAATTTATAGGATATCAGGACCTGTCGTTATTATCACCGGCTTAAATACCAAGATGTATGATGTGGTAAAAGTCGGAAATGAAGGCCTGATGGGTGAGGTTATAGGTATTGAAGGAGAAAAATCCACAGTACAGGTTTATGAAGAAACATCAGGAGTAAGACCTGGCGAACCGGTAGAAAATACTGGCATGTCACTTTCTGTCGAACTTGGACCCGGACTTCTTGAGAGCATATACGATGGTATCCAGCGTCCTCTTCCCGTATTAAAGGAAAAGATGGGCGACTTTATCAAGCGCGGTGTTTCTGCGAACGGTCTGTCTCGCGAGAAAGAATGGGATTTTGTCCCCACAGTTAAAAAAGGCGATAAAATTAACGGTGGAGATATAATTGGAACAGTCCAGGAAACATTGAACATCGAGCACAGGATTCTTGTCCCGCCCACAATTTCAGGAACTATAGGCACGATAAAGAAAGGAAAATTCAAAGTCGATGAAGTTATCTGCACCCTTGCAGACGGCAAGGAACTCACAATGATGCAGAAATGGCCTGTCAGGAAGCCAAGGCCAGTAAGCAAAAAAATGACACCGACCACACCACTGATCACAGGCCAGAGGATCCTCGATGGTCTCTTCCCTGTTGCAAAAGGCGGAACGGCAGCTATTCCCGGTCCGTTCGGAAGCGGAAAAACAGTTACGCAGCAGCAGCTTGCAAAATGGAGCGATACAGAGATCGTGGTATATATCGGATGCGGCGAACGCGGCAATGAAATGGCGGATGTTCTATACGAATTCCCTGAGATCAAAGATCCTAAAACAGGCCGGCCTTTAATGGAGCGAACTGTTCTTATCGCAAATACATCCAACATGCCAGTAGCAGCAAGGGAAGCTTCGGTTTATACAGGAATTACCATCGCTGAATATTACAGGGACATGGGTTATGATGTATCCCTGATGGCCGATTCAACATCCCGCTGGGCAGAAGCAATGAGAGAAATATCATCACGTCTTGAAGAAATGCCAGGTGAAGAAGGATATCCGGCTTATCTTGCAGCAAGATTATCAGAATTTTACGAGAGGGCAGGAAAAGTAAAAGCCCTGTCCGGAAAAGAAGGCTCAATTACTGTAATCGGGGCAGTTTCACCTCCGGGTGGTGACTTCTCAGAGCCAATTACACAGAATACCCTTCGTATCGTCAAAGTATTCTGGGCACTTGATGCCAAGCTTGCACAGAGAAGACATTTCCCCTCAATTAACTGGCTTAACAGTTATTCATTATATACCAAAGCTCTTGGACCATGGTATGATGAACATGTGTCTCCTGACTGGGTAAAACTCAGGAACGATGCAATGGAACTTCTCCAGAAGGAATCGGAACTCCAGGAAATTGTCCAGTTAGTGGGTTCGGATGCACTTCCGGAAGACCAGCAATTGACTCTTGAGGTAGCAAGAATGATCCGAGAATATTTCCTGCAGCAGAATGCGTATCATGAAGTTGATACGTTCTGTCCGATGGATAAACAATTCAAACTATTGAAATCTATCATGTCATGGGGCGATAAAGCCCATAATGCACTGGACAGCGGTGCGCCTATTGAAGATATAATGAAATTGAAAACAAAAGACGACCTTGCCAAAGTTAAATATGAGAAAGAATTTGATAAGGCGCTTGGCGTGATCCTGAAAAGCATGGAAGATGAGTTTTCAAAACTAAGAGGTAAGTAACATGACAAAAGAATACAAGACAATCAGGCAGATCTCAGGCCCGCTTATCTTTGTTGAAAAGACAGAACCTGTAGGTTATAATGAACTGGTAAATATCAATCTTCCGGATGGGACCACCAAAAGGGGGCAGGTTCTTGATACCTCAGATGATATCGTTGTAGTTCAGGTTTTCGAAGGAACAGGCGGCCTTAACAGGGAATGTGGCGTCAGGTTCACAGGTGAAACGATCAAACTGCCGGTTTCAAAAGACCTTCTGGGAAGGATCTTATCAGGGGCAGGCGAGCCTTTAGATGGTGGGCCGCGCATTGTTCCCGAGGACAGGCTTGAAATAACAGGTGCAGCTATCAACCCTTATGCAAGACTTCCGCCCAAGGATTTCATCCAGACAGGCATATCCACTATAGATGGAATGAATACACTTGTTCGCGGACAGAAACTTCCGATCTTCTCAGGATCGGGTCTTCCTCATAATGAGATAGCACTCCAGATCGCGCGACAGGCCAGGGTCAGGGGTTCGAATGAACCATTCGCAGTAGTATTTGCTGCAATGGGTATCACCAATGAGGAAGCCCAGTACTTCATGGCTGACTTTGAGCGCACGGGCGCGCTTGAGCGGGCAGTGGTTTTCCTGAATCTTGCAGATGATCCTGCCGTTGAACGTCTCATCACGCCAAGACTTGCACTTACTGCAGCTGAATATCTTGCATACGAACATGATATGCATGTACTTGTTATCCTTACAGATATCACAAATTACTGTGAAGCGCTGCGCCAGATGGGGGCAGCTAGAGAAGAAGTTCCGGGAAGAAGAGGTTATCCCGGTTACATGTACACTGACCTTGCCTCATTATACGAACGCGCAGGCGTTGTAAAGGGAAGAAAAGGATCAGTAACCCAGTTCTCTATTTTATCCATGCCTGGTGACGATATCACACATCCGATACCGGATCTTTCAGGATATATCACCGAAGGGCAGATAGTTATTTCAAGGGAACTTCACAGGAAAGGAATATATCCTCCGGTAAATGTACTGCCATCATTATCAAGACTGATGAATTCAGGAATTGGCGCAACACGAACAAGGGAAGACCATAAAGCGGTGTCTGACCAGTGTTATGCGGCATATGCCGAAGGCAAGGACTTAAGAGGCCTGGTGGCTATCGTGGGCAAGGATGCTCTCTCTGATAGAGACAAGAAATTCCTGGAATTTGCAGACATGTTCGAGGACAGGTTCGTGCGCCAGGGTGTTGATGAGAACAGGGATATTGAGACAACACTGAGCATCGGCTGGGAACTGCTTGCAGAACTTCCAGAAGCACAACTCACAAGGATCGATAACAAATACATCGAGAAGTACCATCCTGCACATAAGGCAAAGAAAGGAAAACAGGAATAGTATGGCTATAAAGGACAACATAAAACCCACACGGTCAGAGCTTATTGAGCTTAAGAAGAAGATCAAGCTCAGCCAGGGCGGTCATAAGCTTCTTAAGATGAAGCGGGATGGGTTGATCCTTGAACTTTTTGAGATACTTGAGAAGGCAAAAGATATCAGAAGTGAAGTGGAGAAGCAGTTCGCCCTTGCAACACAAAAGCTATCGATCGCCAAATCGGTCGATGGCGTGGTGGTTGTGAAATCCACTGCCTTTGCCCTGAAGGATAACCCGAAACTTGAACTTGAAAGTAAGAACGTAATGGGAGTAGTTGTTCCCAAGATCGAGGCTTCAAGCGTACATAAGAACCTTTCTGAGCATGGTTACGGTATTATCGGCACAAGCTCCCGTATTGATGAAGCCGTTGATTCCTATGAGATACTTGTTGAGAAGATAATCCAGGCCGCTGAGATCGAGACCACAATGAAGAAACTGCTTGAGGATATCGAAAAAACCAAACGCAGGGTAAATGCCCTTGAGTTCAAGGTCATCCCTGAGCTTGGTGAAGCCAAGGATTTCATTGTGCTGAGGCTTGAAGAGATGGAACGTGAGAATACTTTCAGGTTGAAGAGGATAAAAGGGTAAAATTCATCCCATCTTTTTCGCCGCAAGTTCTATCGCTGCGATCAGGCTGTCTTTTGGCATGATCGAAGTAACAGGGATGCGCAATATTTTTTCAACCGTGGTGCTTACAATAGGAGCGCATACAAGCGCCTTTGCACCCTCCCGTTCAGCTTTTACTGCGGCGATAATAGCTTCTTCCATTGAGGTTGCAGAATATTCCCTGATCGTGAGGAGCCGTCCGGCGACTTTTAATTTTTTCTCGATGATGTAATCAAGAACAGGGCGCGCTGCGATAACTGCGATGAAATCATGTTTTTCAGTTCCTTCAATTTTACGAAGGACAGCGATGATCTGTCTTAAGGTCTTAATGTTAGGTTCGCGCTGGCCTGATAATAATTTGTATATTGTACTTGCAGGGATACCTGATTTTTCACTGAACTCCGCTGCTGTGGAATGAAGTTCATCTTTAATTATTCTATGGAATTCCTTGATAAAAGCTTCATCTGATTCCATTGCTGCCTGTACCAGGTATTCTGAGGTCATCACAAATGTAGATATATATTGAGATTATTAATACGTTTGGGTGAATTGGAACTTAAATTTGCCTGCAAATCGCTTAATTTCCAGGACTTACAGAATCCTGACAGGTATGCCTTTTTTCTTAAGATATTCTTTAGCCTCGCCTATCGTGTACTCACCAAAATGGAAAATACTTGCAGCAAGCGCTGCATCAGCTTTTCCTTTCGTGAAAGCATCGTACATGTGCTCGATATTTCCGGCGCCGCCTGATGCTATAATGGGGATGTCAAGTGTTTCTGAAAGCATCCTTGTGATCGGGAGGTCATATCCGTCCTTTGTCCCATCCTTATCCATGCTGGTGAGCAGTATCTCTCCCGAGCCGAGTTTTTCAACTTTTTGCGCCCACTGGACAGTATCAAGACCCGTTGGCGTCCTTCCTCCGTAGATCACGACCTCGTACCATGCTTTTGTGCCATTTTCAAGCTCTATTATTGTCTTGTCTTTGTTGTCCCTGATGTTGGTATTGCGCCTGCAATCGATAGCTGTCACGATACATTGGGCCCCAAATATTTCCGAGGACTCCCTCACGAAATCAGGGTTCTTGACCGCAGCCGTATTGATGGATACCTTATCCGCGCCTGCCCGCAGGATATTGCGTATGGCTTCGGTGCTGCTTATGCCGCCGCCTACCGTAAGAGGGATAAAAACCTCATCCGCTGTTCTTTCGATCACATCGATCATGGTCCCCCTGCGCTCACTGGATGCGGTTATGTCCAGGAAAACAAGCTCATCAGCTCCCTGTTCGTTATATCTTTTTGCCAGTTGCACAGGATCACCTGCTTCTTTCAGGTTAACAAATTCAATACCTTTTACAACGCAGCCACCTGTTTTATCAAGAGTTACATCAAGGCATGGGATTATTCGTTTTGTGAGCATTGGCTCTCCCTAGTTGTTTAAGAATGAAATAGTTTTTTGTTCTACATGATGATTAAAATTTAGTTTTATCCTCAAACTTTATTATGGTTAATGCAAATATAATTCACAAGTGATTACTAAATGAATGCCTGGTTCAAGTTTACGATCGTCCCTGTAATAATTGTTCTGATGGTAGCTGGCGCAGGATGCATAAATACACCTGTAAAGGTCAAGCCAGCCAATGAATCCGGAATATTGGCAGTAGAAGGTGGAGAGGATGTTGTCAGGGAAGTTGTAAATAACGAATGGGAAATCCTGGTTGAAGAATTACCTCAAATGAATGGAATTGATTTTTATAAAAATGAGGGATATGGTATAACCAGGGTTAATTTTGGATATTTACCCGAATCAGGTATAGCAACATTATTGATTAAAAAAACAAGTGATGATTTCATAAATAAAACCAGAGGCGACTATTACGTCAGTGGAATAAGGATTCTCTTAAAAAAGAACTCGGGTGGTGAGTATGATACAGGAATAATATCCTTCAAAAAAGATGAGACATTGGTAAAGATTTCTGTGCCTAAAGAGAAATTTGTAAGATTCAAAGTGGAAGAGGTAATAATTTCACCGGGGAAGTAGGGGGGTTAAATTTGGTTCATGTTTTTATTTTATTTATTCATAATGCATAGGAAAGTTTTATATATTAAATAATTTATATTAAGTTCATTTGATGGAATCGTATGCAATCATGAGCAAAAGGTGGTTGAAATGAAAGTACTTTTGGATACCAACATCATAATACTTCGTGAAACGAAAGATCCACCGAATGATGAAATTGGAAAACTATTTTGGTGGATTGATAAATTAGGATATCAGAAGTGTATTCATCAAGTTATAATAAATGAAATATCGAAAAATCAAAATATTAAGGCTCGTGAGGCATTTTTTATAAAAATGGAAAGTTATCACAGTCTTCCAACCGTAGCTCCACTCAAGCCCGAAGTACAGACCGTCGCAAAGAAATATGATACATCGGATAATGATCGAAACGATACACTCCTACTGAATGAAGTATTTTCTGAACGAGTAGATCTACTGATAACAGAAGATAGGAAAATCCATACAAAAGCTGTTGAATTGGGGATCAATGACAAAGTATTCACTATTGATGAATTCTTAGAAAAGGTTATTGCAGAGAATCCGGAGCTACTAGATTACAAAGTGCCTTCTATAAAAAAAGAATATTTTGGAAATATTAATTTGAAGGATAAATTCTTTGATAGCTTAAGAGGAGATTACGAAGGATTTGAAAAATGGTTCAACAATAAATCTGATGAGACAGCATATATCTCAACCTCTGATGGGAGTATTGTTGCATTCCTTTATTTAAAGATTGAAAAGAAGGATCATCCCTATCCAGATATCACACCAACATTCACACCTAAAAAGCGACTTAAGATAGGCACATTCAAAGTCCAATTAAACGGTTTTAAACTTGGCGAGAGGCTCTTGAAGATGGTTTTTGATCATGCTTTACTTTTCTCTGTTGATGAAATATATGTTACCATCTTTCCAAAGCGAGAAGAATCAAAATTATTAGTCAATCTCTTGACGGATTATGGATTTCAATATTATGGAATAAAAAAATCTTCTTCCGGAATAGAGAATGTATATGTCCGGGATTTCGCTAGAAAAGCCAGTACGACATCCCCAAAAATCACATATCCATTTATGTCTAAAAATGCTCGTAAATTTATAGTACCAATATATCCACAATATCATACCAATCTATTTCCTGATTCTATATTAAGTACAGAATCACCTCATGATTTTGTTGAACTTGAACCATTTAGAAATGCAATATCCAAGGTTTATGTTTCAAGGTCTTTTTACCGTAATTTAAGGAGTGGCGATATTATCATATTTTACAGAACTGGAGGGTCTTATCACGCAGTTGTTACAACGCTTGGCATCGTTGAAAATGTATTTACAGCAATAAAGGACGAAAATCACTTTATTAATTTATGTAGAAAAAGGAGTGTCTTCTCCGTTGAAGACCTTAAAAAACAATGGGCTTATTCAAAATATCGACCTTTTGTAGTAAATTTCCTTTATTCTTATTCATTTCCAAAACGTATTAACCTAAAACGTCTTATTGAGCTAGGTATTATTCGAGACGTACAATCTGTCCCTCGTGGTTTTGAAGAAATATCTGATGAATCTTTCAATAAAATTATCAAGGAAACTAGTACTAATGGACATCTTATTATCGATTAAACCTGAATATACAAAAAAAATATTCTCAGGAGAGAAAAAATACGAATTTCGTAGGCAAAGACCAAATTCAATAATCGAAATGGCTCTTATTTATGAATGTGCTCCCTCAAAAAATATCGTAGGTTGGTTTACTGTTAAAAGGATACTATCCGGCTCGCCAAAAGAGATTTGGGAGAAATGCAAGAATTCAGGTGGGATTGAGAGAAAAAAATACTTTGCTTACTGTAACGGTAGAAAAGTCATTTACGCTTTAGAAATTGATAGCATTCTACAGTTCAAAACCCCAATAAATCCGTTCGATATTTGTTCTGATTTTAGACCGCCTCAAAATTTCTCATATTTAGATCGTTCTCCTATATTTAATACTATTAAGATGTTTTTGGGCATTTCCAAGCAATCCGATCAAAAAATCATACCACAAACCCCTTCTCCTTATACCACTTCTCTACTAAGCTGGAACTATGAATTGAGAAGGGATGTTAAATTGTAGTTGATATCCATTCTTCGTAATTGGGATATTCTAAGTTTTCATTTCGTAAAAAGGACTTTAGTTTTTCAATTTCTACCTACCCTTTCTTGATACGAATCTCAAATAAAATCAGTTTATCAAATTTCTTAACATAACTTTGAACAAAATCAATAACTTCTGGATTATTCTGAACTGAAGGGGGAATTGTTTTGTCATAAATCTCTTTTGGGATTTCATCAATAGATTTTACAATTAATCGATCGATTATAATGCCCCATATTGGATTGTCTTTATATCCTCGTCTTATTTCGACAGTTCGACCTTTTCTTACGCTCCTTGAATTAAACAAGCCATTAACTCCTCGCATTTCCCACTCTTTTTCACCACTTACAAATAATTGATACCATCGTTCATCTAAAGGAATAAATAATCTTTTTTCGACATTGATTCGATCAACCCTCTGAGAAAGCTTAAAACCCTTGTACTTATCAAGTGTTAGTTGTCCAGCCACATTTATAAAAGGAGGACATGTTAGTTAAGTTTTTCGTTCAAAATTCAAATGTTGCTGTCTTAATAACTAATAGGTAATTGTAATTAAAATTCATCTTACAAGAAATAAAATAAATCCAATTATCATAAAACTACATATATAATATATATTTAAAAACAACCTTGATAAGAGCTCAAACTGGGAGATTTCGCATAGGAGCAGGGGGAAGATAATGGAAGAAGATCAAGGAAAAATAGCAAAAGGGTTGATAAAGCTACGTAAGCTATCGCTTATGGCAGAGTAGTGGGTAGTTATCGCATCTAATTCTAAATTATACGACATTTTTCATGCCCCACATTATGCTACCATCGGAAGGCTCATTGCTCATCCCCCATCGTGCGCCCCTCCAGCATCCTGCGTGTATGCTCAAGCTCTGCTGCAAGTACTTTCTCATCCGGTAGAGCCATGCGGTATTCCGCTGCCAGAACTTTATTTGGCAGCCCTTCAAGAGCATATCGGGCAACAGCCGCATCTTTCTCTGCACAGAGAATCAACCCCACCGGAGGGTTCTCATCTTTATGTGTCCAGTTCTCACGGGCATAATTGAGATAAAGGTGCATCTGTCCAGCATCAGCATGTGTAAATTTGCCCACTTTAAGATCAATAATGACAAGACATCGCAGGATCCGGTGGAAGAAAACAAGATCGACACGGAACCACTGGTCGCCAATGCGAAGGCGGCGTTGCCTGCCAATGAATGCAAAATCTTCACCCAGTTCAAGCAGGAATTTTTCCAAATGCTGGACGAGTGCTTCTTCCAGATCATTTTCTGAATATTCATCCTTAAGGTTCAGGAACTCCAGGACAAACGGGTCCTTTATCTCTTCCTCAGGTGTTACAATATCCTCCGGCTTTGCTTCTGTTCCTTTCTTAAGCATTGCTGCTTTGTTTTTTGAAAGCAGCGTGCGTTCGTAAAAGAGTGTCGAAATCTGTCTATCGAGCTGGCGCACCGACCATCCACCATTTAGGGCTTCAGCTTCATAAAAGGCGCGAGCATCAGGTTTATTCACAGAGAGCAAACGAACATAATGTGACCAGGGGAGAGAAAAACGCTTCAATAAAATGTTCTCAACAATAGCGCCATTAGATTTCGCAGACAGTGTCTGCGAAATTGGCCAGCCAACGTAAAAAAGCCGCATCTGTTCAAGATTACGTTCAGAGAATCCCCGCCCAAATCGGGCTTTTAAATCAACACTCAGCTTTTTCAACAGCTGCTTACCATATTCAGCGCGCTTCGCTCCAACCTGTTCAGACTCAACAATTCGTCTCCCTATTTCCCAATATGTCGCAGTCATAATTGAATTGATCGTTCGCGCTGAGGCTCTACGCGCCGATTCGAGCAGATCAATAACATCAGAAAGGACGGTATCGTAACCAATAATGGAGGTGTCGTCATTCATTATTGCTATTTTCTTAGAGCTTTTGGCCATCGTTTATTTCCATAAATCCTATATCTTTATAGTTAAACACCGATAAAATCTCTTGCTAATGTGCGGGACTATTTCAATCATATTTTTATCTATAATCTCTTTGCTTGCCTCCCCCCTCATCTTCTAAAGTCTTGATCCTTTGATTTTATCAGTCTTCACAGTCGTTTCCCCAAGAACTCTCTTCATCAGGGGAGCATCCCCGAATACATCCTCACGCTTGCCTTTTTTGTTAAAATAAATAGCTACAAGCTGAATTGTAAGTCCAATTGTTTCATTACCCGGATTTGCTACTGTGAAAATCATCCCGATATATGCAAGCCCCCCCATTATCATACCGCGAAGCGCCCCTTTCCTGTAAGATACAAGTTTTGTGCGCCTGTATATCCTGATATCACGCAGTGTAAGGAAAATTATGGAAACAAATACGAATGCTGCAATATATATTGAACTCGAAGTCATATCATGCTGGCCACTTTTTCGGGTTTTATTCTTTTTAAATATTCTTTTATCATGGAAGGGAAGGATTTTGCTTCAACGAAACGAAGTCCGAGCTGCTCAGCCCATTTTTGTATCCCCATATCGCTTGCCACTACAGCCGCGTCAAGCTCTTTGGCAAGTAGCAAAACATCAATATCAGGAGCGCTGTCAAGAATTCCATAACGCAATGCATTCCGGTATTTATCCCTGAAGGAATTTATTATACCGCCGATCACATTTCGTTCTATATCAGGCTCTATTTCGTGTTTTGTTTTGGCTTTGGTGGTTCGAAAAAGGCACTCTGTTGCAGATTCCCAGATCGCGTCCTCAGCTACGTTCATTCCCTTATTGATGCGCCCGCGCATGAAATCCACATAATCATAAAAGATCTTTGAAGGGATCTTCACTTCATACCTGTCAGGGGTTTTCTTAACAAGCCAGGTATCGATCTTGGCAAGGGTATCCTCGCCGCAGCCGTTATTCTTTGCAAATTCCCTCATCTCGGTATATACGGAAGGATAAGGGATATAGCAGCTGATGCCAAGATGGAGGCGCGCCTCTGCAATGATATCAAGGATACCTCCCATTGCGGTATCCAGATTTCCACCCTCAAGCTCACGTGTCTGTGTATCGGTCAGGGCGCTTGTATCAAGAACGAATCTTTGTCTGATCATATATATAATTAATATTACTTATATCCGGATTTGCTGCTATTTAATAATATCATTCTCACGTAAATATAAAAAGCTTTAGCTTGTTCGTAATTCCTGGAGTTCTCATGATCATTCATTATAATCATTATAATTATTTATATTAATACAGTGATAAATTATATATAATACGAGGCACACTTCAAATGTTGAGGATTTATCATGAAAATAAGTGAATTAATTCAGGAATTTGTTCCTTGTGAAATATGCGGGAATACTGATGTAAAAAATTTCTATTTCCATGTTTTAGTGGATAAGGGTTCCCAGCCATACGTAAAATGTTGTGAATGCGAAGAAGAATTCTATTCGGCAAGTGCAGAAAATATCCTTTCCAGGGTAAAAAGATCAAGGCATGCAAGAACCGTACCAGAAATAACCTTCAAAAATAATATTGATATAAGCCAGATAGATCAAGAGTCACTACATCCTCTTGTTAAAGTCCTGGCCCAGATGTAAATATTGGGATATTCAAAGTTGATCTCCAGGGATTTACAATAGCTTTATATTAATCCCAAATAATATAATCCCACCATGAGGGAATCAAAAGTATCGAGAAAAACAAATGAGACCAATATAGAACTGAAGCTCAATCTGGATGGATCAGGAAATACCGATATCGATACAGGTATCGCGTTCTTTGACCACATGCTTAATTCATTTTCAAAACACGGCTCTTTTGATCTTATGATAAAAGCACGCGGCGACCTCACTGTTGATGACCATCACACTGTAGAAGATGTGGGCATTACACTTGGAAGCGCTATTTCAAAAGCCCTTGGAGATAAAAAGGGTATTGAACGATTCGCAGATGCGCGTGTTCCCATGGATGAGGCGCTTGCAGCGTCAGCGGTCGATATCAGCGGACGCAGCTTCCTTGTGTTCAATGGGAAATTCACAGATCCGAAGATAGGTGGATTAAGCTCCCAGAATATTCGCCATTTTTTCGAATCATTGACAGGTAATGCCGGGATCAATGTACACCTTGATGTTACCGGTGAGAATGACCATCACAAAGCAGAAGCGCTTTTTAAGGCATTCGGGATCGCTTTAAAAAGAGCCGTAAAAATAACAGGTTCAGGTGTCCCAAGTACAAAAGGTGTCCTGTAAAATTTTGAGCTGCTTATAAAATTTTATTCGCAAAGCTTCCTGCGATAAAAGCAAGCAAAGCAAAGAACATGGCGACTTTAAAATATTTTGAAGACGCTGTGGCATTTTTTTTCAGGATCATGAACATTGCATAAAGAAATATCACGTCAGCCATCCCCACGAAAAAAAGATAATATTCATTGAATAAGGCCATTAAATAGGGCAAAGGACTCAGTATTACAGCAAGGAGTCCGAATGCGCAGGCTGCATAAGCGGCTGGTTTTTCACCTATCAGTATGGGAAGCGTTGTGGCGCCGTCTTTCCTGTCTCCTTCCATATCCTCGATGGTCTTTACTATCTCACGTGCAAATGTGGCAAGCATCGACAGGAAAAATAAGATTAAAGTCACCTGGATCCCTTTTCCGCCATAAGCTGCGCCGCCAAACAGGAATGTAGAACCTGTCAGGTAACTGACGCTGAAATTCCCGACAAAAACCTTTCTTTTAAGGTAGGACGCGTAGAAATACAGAAGAAATGAGTTGAATGCTGCAATTAATAAAGGAATATGGTCGGAACCAATAAAATATGAAGTTATTATACCTGTGGCAAATAATACAATTGAAAACCGAAAAGCGCAATTCCTGGTAATTCTTCCTGAAGGTATGGGTCGATCAGGGCGATTGATCGCATCAATACCCGAATCGAAATAATCATTGATGGCATTCCCGGCGCCTGTGATAACAAAAACCGTGATAAATATCAGCCCCATCCATAAGAGTTCTCCAGGAGCCGCGCTGTAAGCGATGGCTGCGCCAATTACCGCAGCAAATCCTGCCATGGCGCAGTTCTTGTACCGCATCAGCTCAAGATAGACCATTAATCACCGCGCCCCACTTCCAGCATCCGGTCAAGAGACTTTTTTGCTTTTATCCTGATATCTTCAGGGATTTTTATAATATGTTCATTATTTTCAAGAGCCCTGATAATACTCCCAAGAGTATTCATTTTCATGTTGGGACAGACGGCTAAACTTGTAGCAGGTATAAAGATCTTATCGGGATTTTCCTTTCGCAGCCTGTGCAAAAGCCCAAGTTCTGTACCTATGATGAATTCCCTGGAATTAGATTGTTTTGCATATTTTAGCATACCTGCAGTACTGAGGACCTGGTCTGCAAGTGATACCACATCAGGCCTGCATTCGGGATGAACAAGAATTTGCGCATCGGGATGCTCTTCTTTTTCAAGAAGAATATCACCCGGAAGTATCATGTGATGGGTAGGACAATAGCCATTCCACGGGATGATTTTTTTAGTAGTATGGGCAGAAACATAAAGAGCAAGATTCCTGTCCGGAACAAAGATTATTTCGTTCTCAGGAAGCGCATTCACCACTTTTACCGCATTTGCTGATGTGCAACAGATATCACTTTCTGCTTTAACAGAAGCTGGCGTATTTACATAACAAACAACAGCAGCATCAGGATATTTCTTTTTTTCAACCTTTAATGATGCAGGTGTTATCATAGCTGCCATGGGGCATTGGGCACTTGTTTCAGGCATGAGGACAGTCTTTTCAGGATTTAGTATGGCAGCACTTTCAGCCATGAAATCAACACCGCAAAAGACGATTGTTTCTGCTCCGCTATCAACTGCTTTCTGGCTCAGGCCGAATGAATCCCCCACAAAATCCGCAACATCCTGCACTTCGTCGCGCTGGTAATTATGGGCAAGGATTATTGCATTCTTCTCTTTTATTAACTGTTTTATCCTTTTGATTTCGTCCATATTTAAGGGTCAAACATTATCCTATTGCTTAAATTGTTTTGTGTAGCGTTAAATTAATATCATATTAGTTATCTTAGTTAATACTCAATATGATAACAAATATGATCCACACACAACCAGATTTGGTAAAGTATATGGTAACAAACAACGACTATTAGTAACCAGATATAGTTTAAAAAACCGTTATAAGCTTTGAAATTAATTGTGATTTAGAAGGAGATAAAAGCATGCACGGCGTCATAATATATTCAACAAAAAACTGTCCGAATTGCATGGTATTAAAGCAATTCATGGAAAACATAAAAATACAATTCACAGAGGTAGATATGGCTACCCCGGCGGCATTGACAGAACTGAGGATGAACGGCGTATTCACGATGGCTGCGCCGGTGCTGCAAATAGGCAATAAATTCCATACATATAATGAGTTATTCACTCAAAACAGGATCAACCAGGGCAAGGTTGAATCCCTTATTAAAGACGTTACATAGAGCGGTGACAGGAACCAAGGGTACTGGTTCCCAAACCCCGAACAAAAACTGCATGACTGAACAAATGAGGTGAAAAATAAGATGGGCAAGTATATAGAAGTACAGATAACGAATCTTATGGAAGAACATAAGGAAGAACTGTATAACACTTTTGCAGCAGAAAAGGAGCAAAAACAGGCAAATCCGGAACCAATAATAAGACAAAAACCAAAAGAAGTCCAGACTATACAGAAAACACTCGGGGGGTCGCTTGTTTCAACTATCCCGAAGGTCAGGACAACAGACGGCCACCTTATGGATTGGGACAGGGACACGATCGTAAAACAGCTTCTTAAAGAAACAAAGCTTTGCGAGCAGTTCTATGAGACTGCCGGCATCAACGAAGAAGAAGCAAAAGGGATAGCCAAAGAAACAGAGAAAAGGATAAAGGAAATGAACGTAAAGTTCCTCTCAGGTCCTCTTGTCCGGGAACTTGTCAATATTATACTGCTTGAACATGGCCATACTGAATGGCGAAACATTTCAACAAGAGTGGGAACGCCTGTTTTTGACGCTTACCGCATAGATATGGGTTCAGGTTTTGAGGCCAGGGACAATGCGAACCTTCAGGAGAATGCAGAGACAAGCCACAAGAAAAAAGCAGACAAGATGAGCAAGGAACAATACCTTCTCATGATCCCTCCAAAACTTGCCGACTCACACCTTAATGGCGACATACATATTCATGATCTGGAATATTTCGGAACACGTGCGTTTTGCCAGGACTGGGACTTGCGGTATTTCTTCTACTACGGCCTAATGCCGGATGGCAGCGGTACAAAAGCAAGTGTTGCAGGACCTGCAAAGAAAGCAGAAGTGGCAATCCTTCACGCTGTGAAAGCCCTTGGCAGCGCCCAGACGAATTTTGCCGGAGGCCAGGGATTCTATAATTTCCTTACATTCATGGCTCCTTATTTTGAAGGCATGAGCTATGACCAGATCGAGCAGCTCACACAGATGTTCGTTTATGAAATGACCCAGATGATGGTGGCACGCGGAGGCCAGCTGGTCTTCTCCTCTGTCCAGCTCTCCCCCGGTGTCCCATTACTCTGGCGTGACAAACCTGTGGTTTATAAAGGATGTGTATGGGACGGCGTGCAGGCTCCCAGTCGCACGTATGGCGAGTTCGAGCGCGAGGTAAGACTTGGCTTTGAAGCTATGATGAACGTAATGCTAAAAGGCGATTACTGGGGAAAACCTTTCAATTTCCCCAAACCTGAGATAAGCCTTGAGCCTGATTTCATGATCGAGAATGAAGAATTCAACCGTGCACATCCTGAGCTCTTGAGCTACAATGAACTTTACACCAAAGCATTTGAGCTTGCGGCACGCTACGGAACTCCTTATTTTGATAACCAGCTTCCCGAATACAGGGGCGCAGGAAAAGGCATTAGCTGCTACCAGTGCTGTGCATATAATTTCTCATCTTCACACGATAAGGATACGGAGTTCGAGGATAAGTTGTATTTCCGTGAAGGAAAGCATTTCTCGATGGGGGCATGGCAGGTAGTTTCACTTAACTGCCCGCGTGGGGCATATAAGGCCAAAAAGGACGACGATGCGCTTTTCCATGAATTGAAGAACATGATGGACCAGTGCGTAGAACTCTTCAAAGTGAAGAAGAAATGGATGGATATCGTGATCGCAAATGGAAGGATGCCATTCGTTACCCAGAGGCCAAAGGACCCATTCACAATGACCCACGGGCAGATAGCTGTTGATACAAAGGGGCTTGTCTATACTATAGGTGTCGTTGGAATTAACGAGATGGTCCAGCACCATACCGGAAAGCAGATACATGAAAGTGAAGAGGCGCGCCGTCTTGCTATCCGCGCCATGTTCGAGATGAAGTTCTATGCAAAGGAGCTTTCAGAGAAGTTTGGCATGGAGATAGCGCTTGCAAGAACACCGGCCGAAACAACAGCCCAGAGGTTTGCGGTGTCGGATATCCTGCACAAGGAATACAGGAAATGCGCTGAGCCAATAATAAAAGGTAATGTTCCGGAAGCATTGAAGCATATCTCGGAAACAAGAGACCTGCCGATCTATTACACAAATGGTACGCATATACCGCCAAATGCAGATGTGTCTCTCCCGCAGCGCATCAAGCTTGAGGAAACCTTTTTCCCGATCGTGGATGGAGGCAATATCCTCGATATCTGGCTTGGGGAAGCGGCGCCGGACCCGCATGGCCTTAAGGAATTTGCAATGAACATTGCTAAGAATACGCAGGTCGGTTATTTTGCTTTCACGAAGGACATGACAGTGTGTATGGATGATTTCCATGTGGCTTCAGGGCTGCTGGATGAATGCCCCAACTGCGAAAGCGATAATGTGGAGCATCTTTCACGTGTGACCGGGTATATCCAGGCTGTGAGCGGATGGAATGAAGGAAAGAAGCAGGAGCTAAAGGACAGGAAGAGGTATGGGGTGGGAGCGTGAAGGAGATGGCCTTAATGTTTTCAAATAAAGCCATAAAGCCTGTGAATAATAACCTTCGTCCCTGGTTATATAAAGCCTCGAAAGAAGAAAGGCTTGAAATGGCAAGGCAGATAGCCTCAACGGTTGAAACGACTGATGAGGAATTATCTTATTTTGATACATCGAATCTCGAGAATATGCCAAAAGAGGAAAGGACCTGGCTTGCGAAGAAGATCGTGTCATCTATCCCGCATGTGCGGGGATATACTGGATGTTAGGGGGAGGGATGTGCAAGATATTAGATAATTATGTGCAAGAATTTCAGAGATATTAGTTTATTCAAATAAGGTTTCAATTATGGAAAAGGATAATCTTTCTAATTTAGCAGCTGCAGTAGCTGCACGTCGATGTGCACTATTTGCAGGGGCTGGACTGACGTCAGAGGAGTGGAGGAGCCACTTGGAATGACTTAGTTAAATTTCTTATAGACAAGTTCAAATATTCCAGTCCATTAAAAGATAATTTCCAAATTATTGGAGATCTCTTAATGAAGTCCGATCCAAAGGCTGTTTATGAAGCAGTCAAAGATCGACTTAAAGACACAACGATAGAGGAACCTTTGTCGAAATTGACTGGTCTCCCTTGGTTTACCACGTTTACGACGAACTATGACCTTGCACTTGAAAAATCATTAGAGATAAATCAATCTTTGTTCGTTCGCACAATTGTTACTGGCCAAGAGTTTGCGTTAACTGGTTTATCCTCAGAAACGCTATGTGTTAAATTGATGGGAAGTTTGGACATTCCTTTCGGTCAGCTAGGTTCAATGATTTTAGACGCTGGAGACTTTGCTAAGGCAAGAGAGGAAAGAGGAAGAATATTCGATATACTTGCAAGTCATGCAGCCAATCTATCTTTTTTATTTATTGGCTATTCATTTGAAGATGGATTATTTTTGGAAATACTCAGTAGATTGACTAAAACAATTGGTATGCCAAAAAACACTTATTTTGCGGTATTTAAAAATGAGCCCGATGAAGAAAAGTCATATTTATTGAAACAATATGGGGTAGAAATAATTGTAGCCGATTTGAGAAGTTTTGCAGAAGAATTATCCAAACAGGTGGCGATTCGAAATCCAAGTGATTTTTCTCATAAACGGATTATGATTGGTTCGGATATTGTGCCTATTGATTCAACCAAAGTTGCTAACTTTTTATCGCTATATAATCCTGTTTTTTTTGAGAACTTAGAGGAGCCAATATCACCACATGCGTTTTTCAAAGGGAATACTGAGAGCTTTAAACCATTTGAACTAAATTGGAATTATCAGCGCAAAGAAATTAAAGATGTTCTCAATGCACTATTATATGAGAAAAATAAAGACAAATCAAGAATTATTGTAATAGAAGGAAATCTTGGCACTGGAAGGACTTTCATAATTTTGGCAACAGTTCATGAATTAATTAAAAAACATCGAGCCATTGCTATCAAGATTCCAAGTTATGCCGTAAATCCAATTCCAAGTCCCGAAGATATTGAAGAATTTCTAAAGGAAATTGAGACAGTCTCGAAAGATCTTAAAATCGAGAATTTAGAAAGAATAGTTTTTTGGGCGGAGTTCAAACCAGATATTAATATCATATCCCAATTCAAAAGGCTTGCTTTAAACTGCAAATATCCAACAAATTTGATCTTTGAAGATATTAGACCTCTTCACACAAATGGAGATTATTCATCAGATGATATGATTACAATAGATGCGGATGTTGATTTGAAAGATGAACAGAAAGAAGAACTAGCTAATTATCTAATAGATATATCTCGTAAACATAAATTACCTCAAATCAGCAAAGAAGAGACATTGAGAATAGTAAATGATGAGAGAAAATTCCTTCCAATAATGTATAGGACTCTTGACCCCGCAAGACGTTCAATCGATAAAATTATCGAGGAGGAATTTAATGGAATAAAAGATAAAAGAGTCCAATTATGTATTTCTTTTTGTTCTCTCACTTCATCTGCAGACATAATGATGCCAATTGCAATCTTACGGAAAGCACTTGGTAAACAAATTGGAAAATTGCTTTCCTATCAAGAAACTTTTGAATTAATAGGAAAAGCTAATGCTTTTGTAAAAGAAGCGGTAGATTCTCGAACCAATCCTATGGTTTCGATTTATCATCCATTAATTGCGCAACGACTTGTTCAAGTGGTTAGTACGAGTAAAATGGATGAGCATATTTTAAATATGGCCGAAACTGTTGATATACGGTCAAGGATTGAAGCAGAATTTATTGGAAATTTACTAATCGATAGGGGGGTAAATTGGCGTCCGGGTCTCTTTAAACCATTTAGCGATGAGGGATTGGAGTTAGCTCTTTTGAAGATTAGGAGTCGACAGCCTGCAAGACCAATAATGCATCATTTGGCGCGACTTATCGCAAAGATAAATCCACTTGACAAAGAAATTATTCCACTCTTAGAAGAAGCTTTGGCTGAACCTAGAGAATCATATGCATTGGAAGAAAGAAAAGAAAATGTTTTAACAACACTTGCAAAAACCAAATGGGAACAAAACAAGGAACATCTCTTATCTCGTCCGAGGGAAGATCTTGATATACAAGAAATCATTGCATTGCTTATAAAAGCTCGTGAATCTGCAATTCCAAACATATACCCATATGATATTCATGCAAGAATACTTAAAGAACTTTGGCAAGGAAAAGATGAAGAGGTAAAGATAGTTTTATTGAACGAAGCTGTAGAAGTCATAAACGAAGGTTTAGATTTCTGTGTGGATGACCCTGATGGTACATCTCGATTAAATAGTCTCTTAATAGAAACGCTATCTGAAGTGAGCACAGAAAAAGCACAAAATACCGCCAAAGAATTGCTTGAGAACAAAAAGGATGGAACAGGTTATTATACATTAGCAAGAATAGAATACCATAAGAATACGAATCCGGATGGTGCTTGTCTTTTCTTAGAAAAGGCATTGACAGGGGAAAAATATCCGCCAGGTGCAATAGCCTTAAAGATTGAGATTCAACTACAAACTAAATCTCCTCCTTATTATGATCTATTGAACCTTACAGATCGCCTCTCGTCCGACATAAAATTTCAGGATACATGGAAATCCGCTTATTATAAAGCTATAATATATGCAATAAATGGAATATATTCTGCTGCGAATAGGTTTTTCGATATTTCCTTTAGAAAGGCACCGAGAACACTTCAAAGATATATTCAAATATTTTGGATGGAAGAAGGTCATAGAAAAGTTCACACTGGGAAGATAGGAAGAATTTTCACCGAACGAGAAGGAAGAATATATTCTCACAATATTAGGGGGTTTGACGAAGAGATCTTTTTTGATCCTCGGCGCCAAGAGACTAAAGGATTGAAACCTGGATTAACCGTGGATTTTGAAATCGGTTTCTCTCCAAGAGGACCGATTGCTTTTGATGTCAGACCTCATGGAAGGAAATAAACTACCGATGAGGGAATCTAATCAATTGTCTGTCCATATTCAAACGAAAACAAGAACCTTCTGATTTGGAGTGTCAAAAACTACGATGGGGTGGAGACGCCTCTCTATTCTGATAAAATAGGTTGCGTGGAGTTTCGCGGAGTCGCCATAAATTTATTGTTGTTTGTTTATAAAAATCAGAAGCTTCTCTTAATCCCCGCTCCCCCATTCTTTCTGCCTCCCCGCCCCTTCTCATCACGCGAATCCCGGCGCCGCCAGGAGCGATGGGTTGGGGGCGCCATTATATCATATATCGAGGTAATTTATACCACATAAGATGATTTATTTATATGAAAAACAAAAGTTAGAGGTATATGAGATCATTTCTGGTATCAATTCAGAAAGAGGATAAATTCTTTGTTGCGCGTTGTCCTGAACTTGGTGTGACTTCGCAAGGAAAAACTCTGGAAGAAGCCCAAACGAACATTAAAGAAGCCATAGAACTTTACATTGAAAGCTTCGGTGAAGACCTGCCACGAGAGATCTCAAAACCATTCTGGACCACGGTTGAAGTCGCTTATGCCTAAACTTCCTGTTATTTCAGGAAAAGAGCTCATAACGGCTCTGAAAAAGGCAGGATTTGTCGAGGTGCGACAAAGAGGAAGCCATATATCGCTTCAAAAGGTCACTTCAGAAATAACCTACAAGACTGTTGTTCCCTTGCATAGAGAACTCGCGAAAGGAACAATAATAGATATTCTTCATCGAACAGGATTAAACAGAGATGATCTATTGGAATTGTTATAATCCCGGAATCCAGACTCCTCCTACTCTTGCTGCCTCCTCGCCCCTCTCCCTCACTCGAATCCCGGCGCCGACATGGGAGCGATGGAAGAATTAAATAACATAAAAGTAAAAATTATAATCGAACAAACTCTTCAACCGAATATCCTGATTCTTTTATTATAGCCCTAAGGGTTCCTTTTGGGACATCAGCACCTGGATGATTAGGAACCGTAATTCTTCTTTTTGTGTCAGGATTATACCAGATTTCATGGCTGCCCTTTGCATATCTGTCAAAAACGAATCCACATTTCTTAAGCTTCTTAATGACCTCTGATGCTGTCATTGAAGGGAGTCTTGTCATGCATTTACACTAATAGGAACTGAGGTAGTAATTTTAAAACTCTTTTTTTCTTTGATTTCAAATGGAAGCGTGTCCCCATGTTCTATGTACGACTCAATCAATTTTTTAGCAACATCCTGTGCAATTTCAATTGTCTCTGCGATTGTTCTCCCCTGTGCGATTAACCCCTGTAATGTGTCGCTTGTTGCAAGATAGCCCCCTTCATCAAGCTTTTCAATTTTAATACTTATCATGGTTTCCGTCATCAAAATACCTTCTATAATTAAAATCACTATTCGGTACAATAATAAGTCATTCATATAATATAACGATTCCTCAGAGCATAAGCGCCGAAGCATTAAAACTGCGTCAAAAAATTATCATGATTTAATTATAAAAGTCAGGGCGCTTCTCGTAATCCCAGCTCTCCCACTCTTGCTGCCTCCCCGCCCCCCACACGCGACTCCCGGCGCACAGGGGCGATGGGGTGGAGGTACAAATTGCAGCAACCGGTGATATCTTGTTAAACCCCGCCAGCGGCGGCGCTTCCGCGGGGGTATGGGGTTCGCGACCCCAGCGCCGTTAAGATAATGTTGACCAAAAGTGTTAATAGTACGCTCATCTGCTGTTTTTTTGTATGTCTCAAATTTTACAAAATTATTACCTGAACCCATACTCCCTTTTTGCTTTCATCAAATCCCCTACCTTAGTTGAAGTCAAAAGTTCAAACACTATTAGTAATAAGAAAAAATACATAAGATTAATCGCAACTCCGGATTCCCCTTTATCCAGTGCTATCAATGCCACGATCAAAGGTGCCGCAAGTGTTCCGATAACACCTGAAGCGTGCATAAGCGCCCTTTTTATACCTTTTGCTTTAAGATATGAGAAATAATTGATCCGAAGAGTAGGCTCGATGCGTGCAGGGCCATTGAGATAATAATGCGTGAACCTGATCCCGAAAAGCGAACCGGTCAAATAATGTGAAAGCGGGTGCAGCGTGGCCATCAGGATAAGAGTAACAAAATAAAGCATCAAGTCAGCGTTTACCCTAAAAGCAAGAACTACAGCAGCAATTGTGACAATAATTTCCAGTAAGTTCCCGGAAAATAATCCCAGAGTCAAAGATCCTTTTTCCTCAAACCTTTTCCGGCTCAAATTTTCGATTTTTCTGAGAAGTTCATCATCATTAGTCTTATCTTTCTTGATCTTATTCACGATCGATAAGAACTCTTTCCCGCTGTAATTGTTTTCAAGTTCATTAAGGCGAACTTTTAACTCATCGTGCATAATTTGTGATCCTTCCTCAGGTGCGTCTTAGATGTTCACAACTTCCAGATACGATCTTTTCAAGATGTCCCTCAGTTGTTTCAAGAATGAGCGCTCCTTCATTATCCACGCCTATCGCTTCACCATATATTGAGTGCGCCTGTGTGGTTATCTTTACCCATTCACCTATCGTGGCTGACATATTTCTCCATTCTTCCAGTATGGATTTGAATCCTTCCTCCTGGAATTCCAGATATAATCCATCAAACTCTTCAAGTAATTTCCTGACAAAGCCAGCCCGATTTATTTTTGCCCCTTTTTCTTTCTTAAGTGATGTTGAACTATCCCTGATCTCATCAGGGAATGATTCCGTATCCACATTTGCATCTATTCCTATCCCGACAATAAGATAATCAATGAGGTCAGCTTCAGCGCGGATCTCTGTCAGGATGCCGCATACTTTTTTCCCGTTAATAAGAATGTCATTAGGCCATTTTATTTTAGCAGGAATACCAAAACTACGTATTGTCCTGGCAACACAAACACCTGCAAGAAGCGTGATCCTGGGCGCATGTAAAGGTTGCATCTTTGGTTTAAGTATGATGGAAAGCCATATTCCGCCTTCAGGAGATATCCATTTGCGCCCGAGCCGGCCGCGTCCTGCTGTCTGGGCTTCAGCTATTACCAGGGTACCCTCATCTACTGATGCTGCTATCTCATGGGCAACAATATTTGTACTTTCTGTCTCTTTAAAATATTTTATCTCTTTCCCGATGACCTTTGTTTTAAGTCCCGCTTTGATCTCACCCGGGGTGAGCGTGTCACGTGTTTCAATAAGTGAATACCCAAGATTTGTTGAAGAATCGATCATATATCCCTCATTCCTTAATACCTTGATATGTTTCCAGATGGCAGTTCTTGAAACGCAAAGTTCGCTTGCCAGCTGTTCTCCGGAAACCCGCATGCCTTTATTATTAATTAGTCTTTCAAGTATCTTATCTTTAATGTTCATTTATTTCCCAATACTTTTGCATTCTGGATATATGTACCAACCGCGGCTGTTATTGCTGCCACTTTTTTATCATCAGATACAAGAGCGGATGCAAGCGTGGCACCCTTTTCCTTTTCAGCTTCAATGACCTTCTCCACTTCTTTTATGATATTGTGATCTTCGATGAAATGAGTGGTCAACTCCCCGCGCTTGAAATATTCGTTATTCATCACAGCTTTATGGAACGGTATGTTAGTGGTCACCCCGACGATGATATATTCATATAAAGCACGCTTCATACGGGCGATAGCTTCATTCCTGTCACATCCCCAGACTGTGAGTTTCGAGATAAGGGAATCATAATAAGGTGTAATCGTAAATCCCGTATGAACACCGCTGTCCACACGCACGCCCGGACCTCCGGAGGAACGGTATCTCCTGAGTTTACCCGGAGCAGGCGTAAAGTTGTTAAGAGGGTCTTCCGCATTCAGGCGGCATTCAATAGCCCAGCCTCTTTGCCGGATATCCGACTGTTTATAACTTAACTCCTGACCCGAGGCGATCCTCAGTTGCTCTTTTGCGAGGTCAACTCCGGTCACAATTTCCGTTATCGGATGCTCTACCTGGAGCCTTGTGTTCATTTCCAGAAAATAGTAATCGCCTTTTGAATAAAGGAACTCGATCGTCCCGGCATTAGTATAATTTACGGCGGCAGCCGCTTTTACTGCATCCTGCCCCATCTTTTCTCTTAATTCAGGCGTCACGATGGGAGATGGGGATTCTTCGATCAACTTCTGATGCCTGCGCTGGATGGAACACTCGCGCTCGCCAACATGGATTATATTGCCATAATTATCTGCAAGTATCTGGAATTCAATATGGCGCGGCTCTTCCAGGTATTTTTCAATGAAAACTGTTGCATCACCGAATGATGATTTTGCCACTCTCCTTGTGGATTCAATGGTTTCACGCAGTTCTTCGGTCTTCCTGACCACTTTCATACCTATGCCTCCGCCTCCAGCTGAGGCTTTAACGATAACAGGATAACCAATTGCTTCTGCAACATCAACAGCGGAATCGAGATCATCAATACCGTTCTCACTTCCCGGTATGACCGGGATCCCTGCGGCTTTCATGGTCTTTTTTGCGGCAATTTTACTTCCAACACTTTCGATAGTTTTGCCGCTGGGGCCTATAAAAATTATTCCTTCTTTTTCGCACCTGTCCGCAAAAACATCATTCTCTGAAAGAAATCCATAACCCGGATGAATCGCTTCGGCGCCTGTTTTATGTGCTACGTCGATTATGTTGTCCATATTCAGGTAGCTCTGGCTTGCCGGGGCTGGTCCGATAGGATAAGCCTCATCCGCGTACTTTGCAAAAAGTGCGTTCTTATCGACTTCTGAATACACAGCCACTGTCTTTACATCAAGTTCCCTGCATGCGCGCATGACGCGAATCGCTATTTCGCCGCGGTTGGCTACCAGGACTTTTTTAAACATACCTCACCCCACTACGAGCAATACATCCCCTGCGCCTACAGTGTTTCCTTCCTTGACAAAGATCTCCTTTACGATCCCGCCATGAGGTGCATGAATATTGTTCTCCATTTTCATGGCTTCAAGGATCATCACTACATCGCCTTTTGAAACATTGTCTCCTTTCTTGACCTTTACCTTGAGGACCATACCCTGCATGCTTGCGGTTATTCCCCCATCCATCACTTTCTGGCGCTCTGATTCAGCAGGCCGGACAGACATTCCGCCGCCAGTTGAAATGATCTTGACACTGAATAGATCTCCATCAACCTCGACCTTGAACTCCGTAGGCAGCGGCGCAACTGATTTGCCATTATTCGGTTTTGGAGCCTCAAGCGTCTCCTCTTTTGCTTCCCCTCGCAGGAATTTGGGAGCTATTGCAGGATAAAGAGCATATGTAAGAATATCTTCAGGTTTCTTGACGATCCCAAGGTCCTGTGCTTCTTTTGTCACCTTATCAAGCTCAGGCGGCAATAGATCAGCAGGACGGCATGTTATAGGTTTTTCATCGCCAAGCACCTTGGCCATGATCTCTTTACTTATCGGGGCAGGGGTGCGCCCGTAAAGACCTTTAACATAATCCTTTACTTCTTTGGGAACTACCTTGTAGCGCTCACCCATCAATACGTTAAGCACCGCCTGCGTTCCCACGATCTGGCTCGTTGGCGTAACAAGAGGAGGATAACCTAATTCTTCCCGAACACGGGGCATCTCCGCAAGGACTGCCTCGTATTTATCCAGAGCATTCTGCTCTTTCAATTGAGATACAAGATTGGAGAGCATTCCACCAGGGATCTGGTATTTTAATACGTTTGTGTCAATTCTTTCTGAGATCGGGTCAAGTATGCCCCTGTATTTTTCTTTAATATCCTCGAAATATTTTTTTATCTCGGTAAGAAGGATAAGATCAAGACCTGTATCAAAAGGTGTTCCTCGTAGAGCTGCAACCGTGGTTTCTGTGGGCGGCTGCGATGTACCCCAGGCAAATGGTGAAAAAGCAGTATCAAGTACATCGACTCCTGCCTGGCATGCAAAAAGGTAGCTCATCGGGGCCATACCGCTTGTGCAGTGGCTGTGAAGGTCAACAGGGATGCTGATCTCTTCCTTAAGCGCTGTTACAAGGTCAAAAGCGTTCTGCGGTGAAATCAGGCCGGCCATGTCTTTTATACAAAGTGAGTCACAGCCCATCTCTTCAAGTTCCTTTGCCATCTTGACATATAACGGGATCGGATGGACAGGACTGATGGTATAGCAGACAGTTCCCTGGACATGTGCCCCAACACGCTTTGCGGTCTTGATGGAGACTTCCATGTTCCTTATATCGTTCACTGCATCGAAAATCCTGAATATATCAATACCTGTAGCAGCCGCATGTTCCACGAATTTAACAACAATATCGTCAGAATAATGCCTGTAGCCCACAAGGTTCTGGCCGCGAAGGAGCATCTGGAGTGGTGTTTTCTTGACAGTCTTCTTAAGTGCCCTGAGCCTGTCCCAGGGGTCTTCATTTAGATACCTTATCGAGGAGTCAAAAGTCGCTCCTCCCCAAACTTCAAGTGAAAAGAACCCGACCTCGTCCATCTTTTCGGCTATCGGGAGCATGTCCCTTGTCCGCATGCGTGTAGCTATGAGTGATTGGTGGGCGTCTCTTAAGGTCGTATCTGTAAGTTTAACTTTGGCCATGGTTTATGGAGCTTAATTGGCTGGAGGGTTATTTAATTTATGGTTCTTTTGGAACTACACAGTTATTTTTTTGGAATTTTCCGAAATCTATTTTGTCTTATGAGCTATCCAGAACCCGATGGATAAAGAGCGCTTTTCCGGATACGGAGAAATAATCATTGCTTCGGTATTGTGGAGCCTAGCAGGGATATTTGCAAAACAGATACACGGGATGTCAGCCCAGAGTATTATTTTTTACAGGGTTTTGCTGGCTTTTGCGATATTTTTCATATTTATTCTTATTTCCGGAAACCTCAAGATAATTGAGCTGAAAGACAAAAAGATCTATTTACTGTTATTTGGCATACTGCAGGCCGGGACAATGCTGGCATTTTTTATATCCTTATTAAAGGGATCAGTTTCGATCGCAGTATTATTATTGTACACTGCCCCTGTTTATATTACCATATTATCCCCATGGCTTTTAAAAGAAAGATCCACAAAAAAAGGGATAATTGCCCTTGTTTTGTCAATAATTGGTATTCTGCTGATAGTTGATCCTCAAAAACTTGATTTTACGCAGTATCCTGTTGGGATACTTGCAGGGATCGCATCAGGTATCATATATGCTTTCCAGATAATGACCGCAAAATATGCAAGTTCAACTTATTCAGGTTACACCCAGGCTTTCTGGAGTTTTCCGATAGCGACTATGATCCTTCTTCCTGTCGGAATTGCTCCTTTTGATATAGTTCTTGAAAATCTGGTTTATCTGATACTCCTGTCAATATTTCCCACCATCCTTGCTGTCTCACTTTATTTTAACGGGTTAAAAAAAGTAAAGGCACACAGTGCCAGTATACTCGGATTAATTGAACCGGTAAGTGCTGTTATTTTATCTGTCCTGTTCCTTCATGAACAGATATCAACTCTTGAACTGATCGGAGGCGCACTTATATTGGCAGGAGTTGCATTAGTAACCACAGACAAATGAACGATATTATTCACGGATACTATCTTGAAGCCGGACAGATCGCGGCAAAAGTAAGAAATGTTGCTCTCTCTAAAATAAAGGAGGGTACCCCTCTCCTTGATATCGCGGAGTTTGTTGAAGGCAGGATTAAGGACATGGGAGCAGAACCTGCATTTCCCTGCAATATTTCAATAAATGAAATTGCATCCCATTACACTCCGCAGGATCACCTGTCATATTTTCGAAAAGGTGATGTCGTGAAATTAGACCTTGGAGCCCACATTGAAGGCTATATCGCAGATACAGCTGCTACTATGGAAGTCGGGACAAATAATCACAGTCTTTTGATCCATACATGCGAAGAAGCGCTTGAAAAAGCAATTGAATCCATAAGGGATGGGGTTGAAACGAATCAAATAGGGAAAATAATTGAAGATACGATCAAAGAACGTGGTTTTAATCCCATAAAAGACCTGACCGGTCACAACCTCGAACAATATCAACTGCATGCGGGCGTCACAATTCCAAATTATAAAAGCTTTTTTAGCAATACTATAAAAAAAGACATGGTTTTTGCGATAGAACCTTTCGCAACATACGGAAGGGGAAATATTAGGGCCGGTAAACCCTTGATTTTTGCTATGACCAACAGATGTAAAGGAAATACCGCTGATGATCTCAGGAACAGGTTCGGTTCGCTTCCTTTTGCCCCGAGATGGACCACTGTAACTGATCTCAATGAACTGAAAGGAACAAGAGAATATTATGAATTAATAGAAAAGGACGGTGAAATTGTCGCCCAGTCCGAACATACTGTTATAGTCAACCAAGAAGGATGTGAAGTAATTACCGGATTGGGAAAGTAATATGAGCTAGGAAACACTATTATTAGATTAGTCAGATGAAAAATAAAGATACAATCATTTACGATGCCCATGGCAACCTTTACCTGAACATAACAAATAGATGTACTGCTGATTGTATTTTTTGCCTGAAGCGTTACTCTGATGGGATATATGGCCATAATCTCCGTCTTTCGAAGGAACCCACACTTACCGAAATAATAAAGCAACTTTCGGAGCAGGACCTCTCAAAATATAAAGAAGTAGTTTTCACCGGCTTTGGTGAACCTCTTGTCCGTCTGGATGACGTACTTGAGATCACAAAATGGCTTACTGCCCGTGGAATTTCGGTGAGGCTTGATACGAGCGGGCATGCAAAACTAATATATCCTGACAGGAATATTGCAGAAGAATTAGCTGGATCGGGTATGAAAGTCATCTCCCTCAGCCTGAATGCCCAGAATGCTAATACTTATAATCAATTATGCGATCCCAGGTACATCAGGGCATACGATAAAATGCTTGAATTTGCAAAAGACATTTCACGATCCGGGGTTGAACTGAGGTTCACAGTGGTTGATCTGCCAGTAGTGGATATCGAAAAATGCAGGAAGATCGCAGATGAATATGGTGCGGACTTCAAAGTACGACATTATGGGGGTTCTGTTTGAACTGTTGTAACCACAAGGTATAATTATTATATTATTCATCTATTTGTCTTGACAGGAGATAGGATTTTCTGAAGAAGCTGCTCTGGTATCTAATCGCAGGAACACGTGGTGGGCAAACCCGTGCATTACTACTAAAACTGCTCATTGACAGGCCTTATAATGCAAATCAACTAGCTGAGGCTATGAGTATGGATTATAAGACCATCAGGCATCATCTTGATGTACTTACCAAGAACGGTGTAATAACTATGGAAGGTGACAAATATGGCGCTATGTATTTCATCTCCAAAACAATGGAGGCTAATATAAATGAATTTAATCAAATATGGGAAAAAATTGATAAACAAAGCCACTGAACATAACAGGAGGAAATATTATTCAGATAACTGAAATCGCTTATTATGTCTCGGCAGGAAATATCGTATTGCTCTTAGTGCTTCTGGTTTCATATTTCCAGATATATAACAAAATAAAGTCCAACTTTACCCTGGGGCTTATTATTTTTACAGTTGCGCTATTATTACAGAGCTTTTCACGTGCGATAATGCTGCTTCTGATCATTAATAGCCCGCCCCCGGAACACGTGTATCCCATAATAATAAATCTATTGGGTTATAATCCCATATACGTGGTGATCCCGGATATTCTTGAGTTTGTAGCTTTAAGTATATTGCTGTATTTCACCCGGGAATAGAAAATTTTAGGTGACAGATGCGTTTATCCTGTTCATCTCTCTTTCTCTGGGAATATCCTGTAAGCGATATCATGGATATCCTGCAAAAAGCAGGTATAAACAGCGTTGAATTCTGGGCAGAAACACCTTTTTTCTGGATGGACCGGGATAACGAAACCACAGTTTCGCAGTTGATATATGCAATTTCCATCATGACGCAGGGTTGTACTTTGCACGCACCTGTTATGGATCTCAATCCTTCTTCGTATAATGACCTTGTCCATGAGGCGACACTCAAGGAAACGTTATGGTCTATTGACCTTGCCAGTATTCTTAAGGCCCGTGTAGTTACGATACACCCTGGCAAAAGGACAGCCCACCGCAAACCCACAAACGAGGACTGGGAGAAATTCATGAGATATCTTGAAATTTCCTTTAATAAAGCAAAAAATACAGGTGTAAATCTTTCACTTGAAAACAGCATGCCTGGTGTTCAATCAATGTGTTCTGGTCCTGAGGAAATGAAAGAAGTCCTGGATCAATTCCCGGGTCTGTTTTTCACATTCGATGTTGTACATGCCTGTTTGAAATCCCCGGAAACTGCCTTAGCTTTCATCAATGAGCTTGGGGATAAGATCATAAACGTTCATGTCGGGGCACCACATAATGGAAAGCCCCATTTTCCAGCGCATCATGAAAAGAAAACGGAAATTATATTACAGCGCTTGCATGAATCGGGATATAAAGGCGACCTTACTATTGAGATCGATGATAAAGTCTATCCAGGACAATTAACGAGAGAGGAAAAGATCAAGGAATTGATAAGTGAAAGGAAATACCTCGAATCGATATTTAATTAGAAAAAAGGTTGAGTGAAGATTATCACCCAACAAAAAGTATTATATTCTCCTCTTAAATATCCCTGCTGCAATTAACGAAATAATGGATATAACGACATTAAATCCTGGTGTTGGCTTTTCTGGTTGTGCATTTTTTTGCGTAGGAATAGGTTCAGATTTTACTGAAAAAGCCATATTCTGGGGAAAATTATCCTTTGCATTTTTCGCCCCTAATGTAATAACATACTCTCCACTGCCTTTATAATCACTCCAGTAATTTCCCATTTTGTCCAGATCCCATGAATTCAGGCCGCTATTATCATATGCCTGGCCACCATTGTTATCTATAAGGTTATTTTGGTATATGCGATTTGTTCTTGAAGAATATGCATAAATCCCTATTTTTTTATTATTTTTAATATTGTTATTGAAAATCTTATTATCATTTGAAGCATAAAGATTAATACCATATCCCAAATTTGATTCTATGATATTTCCTGAAACGATGTTGTTGTTGCTTCCCTGGTATAACGAAACACCCACTGAATTACCAGTGATGATCATGTTAGAAACAGTATTTCCACTCCCTTTATAAACCGCAACCCCTGCATCTTCTTGCCCTCCACCGCCGCCGTTCTTTATGGTAAGTCCACTTATTACTACGTTGTTCACTTCATCTATCCTGATCCCGCTGCTGGTCTGTTTGCCTTCAATAATAGTATTTTCCCTGTTTTTTCCTATTATTGAGATACCGTTCGTTTTGATAAGAAGATTTTCACTGTATGTGCCCTCTTCGACAAATATCTTATCGCCGGTTTTTGCAGCATCAATAGCTGATTGAATAGTTGTATAGGTCTTGCCCTGTCCTACCTCAAGAGTTGCTGCGGTTGCAGGACTGGTAATTAATAATACAAGACAAATAAAGAGAATAATATTTTTTAATACCATAAATTCACCAATATGATATAGTCTTTTGACTTTAAAAAGATTATGAATTAATGCAAGTTTAGCTTGCATTAACTCTTACAGTGATCGTCTGGATTCTGGGCTCACCACGCATTGGTTTGAAATATAATCCAAATCTATATTCTCCGGTAGTGTTAAAAATGTAAGTATTTCTTGCCCTGAGTACCATATCAGGAATTTTCTTATCCATTTCAATAAGTGTATAATCGAAATCCATCTTATTAACCCAGAGAACCATATCCCCCGCATCTATATTGAGATTATCCGGGAAGTACTTGTCATCTTTGACAAATGTTGTATGACTCTTTCCAGTCGGTGTCGCAACAACAACCGGCTCCGGTGTGGGGGCAGGAGTCGGCGTTTGCGTCTCTATGATCTCTGGTGCCGGTGTTGGTGCCGACGATGGAACGGGTGTAGGAGTTGGAGTTAATTCCCGTACCTCTCCCGAATAAAGTGTTATCGGATTGACCCTGGCTTCAACCTTTTGTCCATTAACCGATAAAGTCATGGTTATTTCATAAGTACCTGCAAGACTTCTTCCTTCCATCTCTTTTATGGTATGGAATTTTGCACTGACCGATTTTATGGTTCCGGGTTCAATCTCTGTTTCAAATTCTATCGGGTCAATAACCCTTGTTTTCCTTTCTTCGCTCATTGTCTTTAAATACAAATTCGCCATAGAATCATCAAGCGTCTTGACCTTAGCTTTTATTTCTATAGTTTCCTTCGTGATTTTTTCAGTGCCTGTGTTAGCAATAAGTAATTCGGGTGTTACAATTTCTCCCGCCCTTATGTCATTTCTATCAAACTTTATGTCAACTATTTTCGCATCAAGGTTTGGATTGCCTTGATCAAATTTCTGGACTTCGATGAGTGTTCCATTGGTAGCAGTACTCTGACCTGTACAACCGGATAATGCTACAGCTGTCAGGATTATTAATATAATGGAAATATTGTTGTTCATTGTAACCACTACTTAGAATCACGTCATTGCTTAAAAAGTTTTCTCATTATCATAATTATGATATGATGATGAATAATAAACCTGGGTATTTTTACGAATAATTTTATACCTGTAAAGCTAATTCAATCCTGATGCGCAAATCAGTAATATTATTATTTTTATTTTTAATGGTATTAATAATCATTCCTGCAAATGCCGAAACTACACATTGGTACACCTATGAAAAAGGTATGGATGCTGCCAGCTCAATGGAAAAACCCGTATTTCTTGATTTTTATGCTGATTGGTGCGGACCATGCATAGCAATGGAAGATAGTACCTATCCGGATCCGCGTGTTGTTTCAGAACTGGAGGATTTTGTTGCTATAAAAGTAGATACGCAGATAAGGATCGATATCGAAAATAAATATAATATAGCTTATTATCCCACAATCATTTTTCTTGATCCGAAAGGCGGTGAGATCTCACGCCATGTCGGATATCTCGGACCTGAAGATATGGTGCGGACTATACAGGAATCACGCGGGAAATTACCAGAGGAGGCCCCGGGATTCCAGGCATTATCCCTGTTATTAGCTCTCTCATTGTTGATCATAAAAAAAAGAATTACCGGGTGAATTTCTTAATATTTTTCAACATGTTATCCACAAGCTGAGGGACATCTATAAGTTTCTCAGCTTCTAATACTTCTCTGGGTTTAGATGCTGTTGATGGATATTCAGGAACTGCCATGCAGCACGTGGCAGGTTTTGTTGAGGGCTCTAATGTACCAATATTTCTTGCCATGTTGGTTATTTCAAGCTTATCAAGCCCTATCAGTGGGTGATATATTGGGAATTCCATACCATACATCTCGGCGAGCATATTTTCTGATGTCTGGGACGCCACCTGGCCAAGGGATGAACCTGTGATTATCCCGTGTGCATCTTCTATTTTCAGTACCTCACCGGCGATCCTGTACATCATGCGCCTGCACAATACACAATTGAGCCTGTTATTGCAATTGCTCAGGAAAGCAAGTAAATTCTCACCATGCGGCGCTTCGTAAATGGTTAATTTCTTATGCGGGGACCATTTCTGCAGCACATCAATGCAGTCCATTGCTCTCTGGCGGGTGCTCTCATCGGAAAACGGATCATTGTTCAAATACAGGGGTATTATTTCGCAACCCCGTTTCATCATTAACCATGCAGCGACCGGTGAATCAATACCTCCTGAAACAAGAGCTACCATCTTTCCCTGCGTTCCAAGCGGCAGTCCCCCTGCGCCTTTAACCGATCCTGTGAACACATACCCTTTGTCCTGCCTTAATTCCACGAATATTTCAACATCAGGATTTTCAAGGTCAACCGTGACATTGCCGTTCATTTTTTCAAATACAGCATCACCGCAGGAAACGCCTATATGCCTGGATGTAAAATCATGATTTCCAGCTCTTCGAGCCCTGATCGCAAATGATTGGCCTTCTTTCAGGACATCACCTGCAATTCCGGCGCATGATTCTGCTGCGGATGAAAGTGAAGCCTGGCATGTATAAGCAGGGCTTACAGAAACAACACCAAATACTCTTGAAGCGCTTTTTATAGCCTTTGGGTCATCGGAATGTATGAAAACCCGCCCCATTTCACGTGTAATATTGGAAAAATCGGCGCCTTGCGATTTGAGCATTGATTTTAAATTCCTGACCAGTATCTGCTCATATCTTGTCCGGACATTTTTACTCTTCAGGGCAAGTTCATCGTATCTGACTATTATCACATCAGTATTTTTCAAAATATTTTCACCTTTTTATTAGATTCGAGAATATGGACTGGGGTGGATATAAGGATATGAGATAAAAATCTTCACCTATTATTAATTATGATGATTTTTTGGAACTTAAATGTTCCTAACCAATGGTTTTATATATTAATACATTCAATATTATTTATTAAGGAAGAAGGGTTAGGTCATGAATGGATGTGTCATGAAGAAATGCCCATGCAGGACGTGGGTAAATTGTTCGTATTACAACTCGATGCGATATCGGTCTATGCATTTGGTTAGTAAAATTGAAATCCTTGACTGGTATAAGATCCATTTCAAGATAAAATACGAAGCGCCTGACACCTTCTACAATGGGTAGCGGGGATTATATGATCAATATACAAACAGGGGAAATTGAAATCATGCCAGAGGCGAATCTGGCGATAGAAGTATGTAAGAAAGGAACACCAGAACGCAATGCGATCATGCTTTGCCTGCAAATCGATTATGCTTTCATACATCAGGATCTTCCAATGCCGAGGGAAATGTTCAGGCACCTGAAAAAATGCCAGAGTGCAGGGATTGTAAGGTTATAGGGAACCACTCCACCCTATCGGATTGAGGCTTCCTGTGTCATTATGTGCAGGATTTCACACGAATTTCACACTATCGTATATATACCATCCATCATATACATAATGAGGGAAGATTATGCTGACATTAAAGATCCCTGTATTGATCCTTACAATATTATTCGCGCTTATTGGCGTTTATCTTGCAGCCAGGATCTATATCGCAGGGAGGAAGATCGATCCTGCCGTCCTCAGGGCGCGCGCTTTTCTAAATGAGTCATTCCTCAGGGAAAGCTGGAAACTGATCCTTATGTCATTGGTCCTTTTCATAATCCGTGCAATTGTAGAATTGGAAGAAATATTTGAGGAGATAATAGATGAAAAGAGTTCAGAGGTGATTGATGAGACAATCGTTCTCGGAATACTTATATGCCTTATCTTATTATTATATAAATGGTTAAAACTCATGAATCCTCCAAAACCGGAACTGGGTGGCAAATTAGTTTCACCTTCAGAGAAATGAATCGGATACTGGAAAAAGGACACTTTCACATTGCTTTCGAAATCTTATTTAACTAACAGGTGGTGTATAATATATGAAAACTGTTTATCTTGCTGCGCCGCTTTTTTCAGAAGCTGAGTGTGATTTTAACCGCAAGCTCAGGGATGAGTTAATAAACGCCGGTTTTAAGGTATTCCTGCCGCAAGAGGATTCCAACAATGTGAAAGACATTTTGGACCGGCAGAAAATAATTTTCAATAAGAACCTGAAAGGGATTGAGAATTCGGATATACTCGTTGCCGTTATTGATGGGGCGGATATTGATTCAGGAACTGCCTGGGAGATTGGTTTTGCATTCGCAAAAGGTAAACCCGTTCTGGGTTTAAGGTCAGATTTCAGGACGCTGGGTATTGAGGGTACAGTGAACCTCATGATAGAGCGGTCGGTGGTTCTTTGCATGAGCGTTTCGGAGTTATTAAATCGTTTGAAATCAATATAAAAATAAATGGACGAATATCATTTAATAAAGCAATTTTCCAAACCCCGGGAAGGGGAATTTGTTCCCGTCACTTTCATCGAGTTCAAACGAAAACTGGTAGGCTGGTCGCCAGAACTAAAAAGAAGCGTCTATATCGGGAGTGAGGAGGAAAAAGCAAAGCTAAAAAGAGTGAGGGAGGTAAACTTGATGATAGCGATAAATCACCTGTCAGGGAAATTGTCTTCTATCGAACTTAATGATGAGGAAAAAGCACAGTTTGAAGATGTATATAGTTCATTCCTTAAAAATGGAGGCCAACTGATGTACACCCGGAAAAAAACAGGCGTGAAAAATATTGCGTTTTTTGAGCTTAAGGATATTGAAAAAAAAGTACGGGATAAATCTGAAAAAAATCTGTTGTCTGATATGTTTTAGGTAAATGAAGAAATTAAACGGGAATTATATCCCGGTTATACCGTAAGACTCCAGAATAACTTCACTATTCAGGTGGCCGGAATGGTATGTCTTACCAGTTTCAAGGTCATTTACTGTAATTTCAGCCGGGGCGAACACATTTGCATCGATCTTGAAGAAATCATATCCCGCATCCTTGAATGTCTTGTAGAATGGTTTGCCGTAATCCTTTGAGGTACTTGACGGTACCATTTTGAATTTATCCTCTTCAAATCCCCGGACAATCAGGAATACCGAACCATAATATATCACGCTGTCATTGGTGCTTCCCATGGCCTTCAGGTCATCCTTGACGACAGGCGCAATTGGCGCGCATCCTGTGCCGCTTATTATTTTTGTGGTATCATATCCCAGTTCATTAAGCTTGAATATCGCTGTCTCGACAACGCGTCCTGAAACCTGGACCGAACCGACAATGCTGGCTGTGGGCGCAACGAGTGCGATCACATTCTCAGATTCAACATGGCATGCTTCTGCTATTGTGTCAATTACCTTTTCATCAGGAAGCTGGTTTGATTCAAGAGCGATAACAGCATACTCATAATCATCTTCATATTTTATCCGCTCATAGGTTTTCTTGGGTTTTAGAGCAAGAGCCCTTGCAGGACCTGAACCCATAGCGAAATATTTATCCACACTAATTCTCCACCCGGCTTTTTGTGCTCCGAGGCATGACATCGCAGGATGATCCGTTGTAACATCTATGAACGCAAGCGGTATATCACTTATTTTATGTACTGATACTGAACAACCTCCGAATCCCCCCATACAGATCTCTGTGAACAAAAGACCGGCTTCATATCCACCTGGTACGTTTATTCCGCAATCTATGACTTTGCCGCCGTTTTTCAGTTCCATGGCCTTGATTTTTAACTCCTCAGACCAATCCATCATTTCTTCTGCAATTTCCATCGCTTTTTCATTAACACTTAACAAAATAATTCACCGCCTATTAGTACACCTAGTTAGTAGGAAAAACATGTTTATAAGGTTTTTGAATTATTATTTTTTGCAGGCAATTATTGATAACGATTGTTCACATTGGAGTATCTAATTATATATGGTCGGACTTCCTTAATTGTCCGGGAGACATAATTATGAAATATGATACATTAGCTTCAAAAGAAGTAATAAAAAGAGCAATGGAAGCCTTGAAAGCACGTAATATCAAAGTCGAGCTTGTAAATACTAAAGAAGACGCACTTGGGAAAATTACTACTCTGATACCGCCGGGGAAAGAGGTAATGACCGGCGGCTCAACAACACTTGATCAAATCGGTTTTACTGATATGCTTAAATCCGGGAAACACCCCTGGGAAAACCTGAAAGGCCAGATTCTTGCGGAAAAAGATCCTGGTAAACAGATGGAGCTTCGTAAGAAAAGTGTCACATCGGAATATTTCCTTGGAAGTGTTCATGCGGTTGTGGAAACAGGGGAAATTCTCATCGTGAATGCGACAGGAAGCTCGATTCCATCCGATGCTTTCTCATCGGACAATGTTATATGGATCGTGGGGACACAAAAAATTGTTCCAACACTGGAAGAAGGATTTAAACGTATTCGTGAATATTGCGTTCCACTTGAAGATAAGCGAATGAAAAGCATCGGTTATCCGGGCACTACGATCGGGAAATACCTTCTCTTTGAAAGAGAAATAAATGAGAACAGGAAAATAAATCTTATTTTCGTAAATGAAAAGCTGGGTTTCTGACCCGCTTTTATTTCTTTTTTGCCTAAAATCCTGCTATAAACAATATCCCGAACAGGATAAACAACGCGCCTGCGCCCAGCTTTATTTTTGCCAGCGGTACAATTTCGCAGAGTTTTTTGCCGGCAAGTATCCCCAGAAGGCTTATTGCCGCAAGGGCGAGAACCGCGCCTGTAAAGACCAGATATGGCGAATTATATTTCGCCGAAAGTGTGATCGCTGATAGCTGGGTCTTATCTCCCATTTCTGCAAGTGCTATCATGCTGAAAGTGGAAATAAAAGGGTTGACTACCGGCGAATTATTATCCCCATCGCATTCTTCTTTCGATCTTAGCATCATTATCCCGAAAATAATGAACATGAGGCCGGCTATTATCTTAATAATATTTTCGGGGATCAATCGTAATAGTCCTTCCCCGACAAGAACGCCAAGGCCGGTCACAACAATAAAGGCAAGTACGACACCTGAAAAGACCTTCTTGCGGTCATATCTTGCAGATAATGCGATCACTGTAAGCTGGGTTTTATCGCCAAGTTCGGCAAGGGCAATAAGGCCAAATGTTGTTAAAAGGGGTGTAAGTTCTTCCATAATTATATACTCTTATCTTATACGTTTTTTAATCTATTTTTTAAACTTCTTCTTGCTGCTATTCGCAGTGAACTAACAAATATTTTTGCATGCATTGGTTTTTCTCTGAAGCTTGAATAATAATGCTTATATCCATAAACATCATTATGGTAATCATTATGATAAAAAAAATGATCGAATATGAGTGTTTGGTATGCGGACACCATATCAAGAGTGATTCTTCAGAGAGAAAAATGTGTTCTGAATGTGAAAATGGTATCTATGCACCAGTTACTACTATCCTTTTATGAATGCAAAAAAACCAAAGTTACCTGATAACTCAAGAGGACTTCAGAATATCCAGCATATCGTTGGTGGAACATATAACATTTTGTTAGTTCTTGTAGGCGTCTCTTTCGGAAAAAACGATACTTCACTTGGTATCGTGATGTCCGTTCTCACATTTGTTGTAGCAAGATTATCATCTGAAATATCTTTTCAAACATCAATAAAAGTGGTAAGAGAATATTCCAATTCCAAAGAGAATTAGGAAAAAAATTCCAGGAACTGGAAAAATACTACTTTCGCCTCTCAAACACCAGCATATACAGGTCAGGTCTTGGCATTTTCCCCGCGCCTCTTGCAAATTCCGGATAGCATCGCGGGCACAGCGTGCGCCAGTTAAGCGATGCAACGATGGAGCTTCCGGGTACAAGACGCGCAAATGTCACTGTTGGATTGACACCGAGGTTTGCGGCCATTTCTTTGACCAATGGCAGGATTTGCGGTCCAAAAACCTCAAGGTCATCAACTTCAAGACCTCTCATATTTGCTGTAATACCCGAACATCCGCAGGGCAGGGCAAACATATCAAGTTCTATTAAAAGTACCGGCCTGCCTATCAGTTTTCTTAACTTTTCTTCAAATCCTGCCCTGTTTTTTAAAATCTCTTCTAAAATCATGTTTTCACCGCTATTGTATCCCATGGCACACACATCTGGTGCTGGGTTCCCCCATTTGAATAAACCTGAGTGACCTTCTTTGTAAGTGTCTTGCAATAACCGCATTTGTTGCATACTTTTTTGCAGCTGGTCCATTGTTTCTCAAGGACTCCATCAAGGCTTTTATTGGGAATATTATACAGGTCTTTTAAATCCTTAGGACAGTCCAGGATGTCCATGAGATTCCCGTCATAACTTTCATTATAGTATGCATTCACACAATTCAATGTCCACTCAACAAAATGCGTCCTGCCCCCGATCTTATAAACATCAGTGATATCTTTGTAGAGCTTTATATCCTCAGGTCTTATCCACGGGGATTTTATGATCAATTCCGGATTTTCGATCCTTAATTCAAGACATTTCAAGTAATAATAATCATCAAGAACATTTGGTCTTGGTTCAGGCCCGAAAGCATGAGAGAAGAAGTTAAAATGCGCATTCCTGAACGCACAGCGATACAGGCATCCTTCATTCACAAGGAGCTTTAATTCACAATCCACAGAATCCCTGATGGCATGAAGAACATCGAAATGCCGGTTTACATTTGAATCGATAACTATTGATTTTGCGCCAAGGTCCTCGAAGAACTCAGCTTTTTGCGGGGAATCCACAAAAGCAAGCACTGATACTACAACATCCACATCAAACTCCCTTGAAATGGTCTCAACAAGATAAGGATCGGCAACAACTATGGAATCGACCCCAATATCCACAAGTTTTTCAACATACCAGTGGTTTGTCCTGTACCCTTCTGGTGTAAGCTGGCGTCCTCCCATGCAGCTTGAATTCAGCACAAGTTCCATCTTTACCCCGTTATTGTGGGCGAACTCAGTCTGTTCCTTTATATCCTCAAGCTGGGGAGATGCAAGATTACTCCTTCCCGTGCCTATATAATCAGGGGAACCTGCCATGAAAATAGAGTATATTTTCTCTTTCCGGGTCAATAATTCCTTGAGGCTGTCGATATGTCCGGGGGATGGGACGAAAAGCTTCATGATTTTCCCTCTTGGTTCCAATTATGATAAATGTTTTGCAGGATTATGTTGAAAACAGAAAGAGCTTAATACTGAAAAGTAATTTAAATAAATATGGGTATTATAATTGCTGTCTCAAATATAAAAACATCCTTTCCTTTAGATGTTAATATTGAAGCGCTCGCGGTTGTTTCCCTCATTGTTTCGGTTTTTATCGCATTGTTGGTTTTAGATTCCAGATATTGGAACAGATGGGCTTCAAGCACTCTTGATGCGATCACAATTCCTATGCTAATTGGTTTTGCGGGGATCGTTGTTTATAAAATCACTTTAATAGTATAGGCAATATGCCAAAAAGAAGTATATTTGAAGTACCGTTGATAGCCAGGATAAAGGGAAAACTCCTTGTTTTCTGAAATATATAACCTATAACAATTCCAAAAATGCTTGCTAATAATATCTCGTTGATCTGCCCATAAACAGAATGCATTATTCCAAACAAAATACCGGTTACGATAAGTCCATTCTTTAAGCCAATAACTTTTTCAAGCCTTGTCTGGAGTATTGATCTGAAAACAAGCTCTTCCCCTACCCCTATGAAAACAAACATCACAATTGCAATTTTTACAAGGTTAGAAAGCTGGATATTTTCGATCAGGGCCAAAGGGTCAAGAATACGGTACTCAAGTGCTGCAAATGCCATACCGATAATAAGAGCAATGGGGATGTAAATGCGGAGATGTTTGAAATTTATTCCGAGTTCACTTAACGAAATTTCCTGGTTTTTTATTATAATATAAATTGGTATGAACATGACCCCATTTATCAAGACATACCAGAGCAGTGTAACTGTAAAGAATTGGGGCATTATGAGACTTATAATCCGCATAAGGATCAATAATATCATACTTTGATGGACTTTTTTAACATCTGATTGGAAATTGCTGAAAATTAAGGCAAAGCTTATTAATTGAAGGTTTATTATATGTATTGGCAGGCCGATATTCACCTGACCAAAAAACATCATTAGTTCACCGGACACTATTCCCAGTGCAGGCAGATAGATTTCTCTTTTCATTTTGTTACATTCTCCCACTTATTTATTCAGTCGTTAGATTATCTTATTTAAATAACCATAGTGATGGGTATAAAGGTTATGTTTTGTTCTGACACTCTCCATATGTCTTTATTTAGTTTTTATTTATAGTAATACCCATAAGTGGCGAAGGTAAGTTTAGACAACCATAATCTATTTCAATCTAATATATCAATACTATATTGCCTGTTGGAAAATTTACATTTTTTCCATTTATGAGTTGTTTAGGGGTAGAAGTTTAGAAAAACTGTTAAGGGGAAATAATGAAAATAAGGGAAATAAATCGTGTTGATGAATTCAAATCTATTAGAGGAACATGGAATGACCTTCTTGGAAAGAGCCGAGATAGAAACATATTTTTAACATGGGAATGGCTTTTCAAGTGGTGGGAACACTTTGGTACTAACAAAAAGCTGCAAATATTGATAATTGAAGATCAGGGTGATACAATTGGTATTATGCCAATGCTTTGTTCAACTTATCATACTTTCCTATTTAGCTATAATATTGTCGAAAATATTGGAATGAATCTATCTGATTATGGAGGTATTATTTATTCAGATATGGATGATGGTCAACTCAACAAGATGTTTGACCTGATAAAAGATTACCTTAGCTATAATAAACTTACTCTTCGCTTCGACCAGGTGCCTGATGATTCGAAGTTCCTTAACATATTGCATAAACAATCTTTCCATCAGGATTCATTGTTCATAGGAGAGAAAAAAACAGGTGTCTCCTCATATATACCCATTCAATCGTCATTGGATAATCACTTAAATAAATTGAGTAAAAATTTTAGGAAAAATTTGCGCAGAGGAGAGCAAAATATTGAGAAAAAATATGGTAAAATAAAATTTAATAAAATATTAACACTAAATTCCTTAGATAATAATTTAAAAGACTTTTGGGATTTGAATCAAAAAAAAATGAATAACCAAAATTTACCATGTTTTAATAAAATCCAAATGGAATTTTTGACCGAAGTATCAAAAGAATTTGCAAACAACGGATGGTTAAGCCTGTCCTTTCTGGATGTAAATGGACAACATGCATCTGTTGTTTTGGGTTTTGAATATGAGGATAGATATTATTTTTATCAGACAGGATCTGACCCAAATTATTCATCATATTCCATTGGTAACATTCATATATTATATATATTAGAAGATTTAATTGTAAGAGGTTTAAAAAAATTTGATTTCTTAAGGGGAGGTGAAGGATATAAACTTAGATGGCAGTCGCTGCCAAAAAGCAATAATCGGATAGTTATTATGCCAAAAAGTTACATTTCTAAGTTTCAATTCAAGATACTAAATTTGATTTTTCTATATGATGAAATCAAAAAACACAACCTAATAGAAAATTACAAATTATTTAATTATAAAATTAAACAAATAAATGAAATCGAAAAAATAAAACTAAAAAATAAGATGCAATAATATATTCACACATTTGGAACCAAGGTTAAATTATGCGTTTTCTCTGGAAAATCTACAACGACTCACTCGTTAAAAATTTTCTTTACCTTATGGCGACTAATTTCTTAAATCTTATCCTCGGTTTCTTTTTCTGGATTATAGTTGCCAGATACTACACTCCAGATGAAGTTGGAACAACTTCGGCATTATTATCAAGCATGTCCCTGATTTCAATGATAAGTACCTTAGGTTTCCAGACATCTTTTATATTCTACCTGCCAAGAGACCGGATAAACGCCAGCAGAATTATAAACTCATGCATGACTTCAAGTATCGTTGCTTCGCTTTTTTTTTCATTTATTTTTATTTCAGGACTCAACATCTGGGCGCCGCCATTGAAATCTATTCTTGATGATTTAGAATTCGTCATGCTTTTTGTTACAGTTACGACTGTTACTACTATATCCGGTCATATCAGCAGCGCTTTCATAGCGGGAAGGAGATCTTCATTTCACATGACAAATCAAATCCTGTTTGGTTTTTTTAAGATTGTCCCCCTCCAGGTGTTTTCAGTCTTCGGGGCTATGGGCATATTTATGGCGTGGGGTTTAGGAGTAATGATTGCCGTAGCCATTGGATTTTTTTTGTTATCATTGGTATGGAAAGGTTATTTTCCCACCCTAATGCTTGATCCCATAATTAAAAGGATGGCAGGATATTCGGTAGGGAACTATCTTGCTGAGATTTTTTCTACTCTTCCGAAACTTGTCCTACCTATAATGATAGTTAATTTGGTTTCTGCAGAATCTACAGGTTTCTTCTATATCGCAATGATGATAGGGGGTCTTCTCTATGGGATTCCACAATCAATATCAAACTCACTTCTTGCAGAATCCTCAGATGGCGGGGAATTATTGCTCAAAGTGAAAAAATCAATAAAATTAAATGCCGCTATTCTTATTCCAGGAGTTCTGTTTTTTTTGTTTTTCGGTAAATTTGTACTTAATCTTTTCAATCCGCTCTATGCCGAGAATGCATCCATTACTCTATTAATACTTACAATTGCGAGTTTTCCAGTTTCCATTAATACCCTGTTTACAGCTGTCAGAAACGCTCAAAAAAGAGTTTCCAGCGTTGTAAAGATTAACGCTGCAATTGCTGCAATTACTCTTGCTTTCGCCTTGCCTTTTGTAAGAAGTGCAGGTATCGAGGGGGCAGCTTTTGCATTTCTTGCAGCAAATTCTCTTGCTGCGATTGTTGTGGCCTATAAGATGAGAAACCTGAACGGATTTGTTTTAGAATCGGCAATATCAAAAATAAAGTGATGAATAATGACCTCTCCTTTAGACCATATCTTTATCCCGGTTGCCATACTTCTATTATTTTCAAAGAAGCTCAAATTGAATCAAAGAGAAGTAATTGCTCTTAGTTTTTTTGCAGTGCTTCCGGATATAGACGGCATTTTTCTTGGCTCAAATAGTATCCCGTTCCACAGGGTACTATTTCATAATATTTTTATAGTAATCATTCCTCTCCTGTTTTTTATGTTTGCAAAGAGTAACAGGGGAGTGTTCGGCATAATATGCTTCTACCTTATGTCCCATCTAATTCTCGACCTGTTCACTGGAGGTATATTCCTGTTTTATCCATTTTATAACAACGTATTTTTTGCCAATGTAGAACTTTTGTTGAACATTGATAGTTTCATACCAGTGCTAGAATATGGCATTAGCAATAAAATTATGAACAATGGAATAGGAGAGCCAGTAATCTCAAGTGAGAATGTCGCATTGGCCATATTATTAATTATTTGTGCAGCAATTTCAGCTATTGTCATCCATAGAAAAACAGAGTAAAGTAATACTTATACGAGATTCGATCTTAAGAATTTGGTTTTAATTCATTTTTTATCTCTAAACAAATATCCGCAGCTTCCGTATTTACTGGAATTATTTCAATATCATCTGACTTTGAAACTCCAAGGCCCAGTTCCACTGCTCTCGCTATTTGCTCATCTTCAAAAATACTGCCTATTGAAACTTCGGATGTCGTGCCATATATCCGAAGAACTGCTACTCCTACGGCATCAAGTGCAACCCTGTCCCTGCTAGCAATCATTATTCCCGGTTCTATCAATGTCCCCGTAGCAGGGCCCCCTTTTGAGAATCCCTTGATTCCATCCATAATAATAAATTCAGGTTCATATGCGGTATTGATCTCTGCTATCATCTGCCCCCTGTAGCTTGATGAGTGTAGCTCATCCATATAATTATACCCGTCCTGGCCTCCTGCTGCCACCATTCCTACGCTATTCTTAAGTGACATTGTGAAGCCACTAAACCCATGTGTTTTAAGGCAACATGTCTGTACTATTGCATCAGCATCCTCAAAGATCTTTGGAAACAGAAAACCCTTTTTCCAGTGTGCCCTTTCCGGTTGTATCCTTATCCAATCGCTACTCTTCAGTTCATTAAGAATTACAATATCCACTCCCTTCTTATTAGCAAGCTCTAATACCCCTGTTTCTTTAAGGACTTCTCTTGTATCCCCCGCACCACTTCTCTCCGCAAGAACAAGGCTAGCACCTTTTTCTTTGAGCGCATCGACTAATGTCCCGAAAGTATCAATATGTGTTGACGCCGGAAATGGGTCTTGACTATTATAGTTTGCTTTAAGTGCGACTCTCTTGCCAGATAAGCTCTTAATATCAAAATATTTCAACAATTCCTTAATTCCATTCTCACGATCATCGGATTTTATCACATATACTTGCGACTTCGTGTATTTTTTCAATGGTACCTTCTTCTTTATTGAGATGTTTTTCTCCTCAAAAGTTTCACGCGTATCACTTTTACTTAAACAACCCGAAAAAAGTATAGAAAATAATGTAGCTAACCTTCTAAGAAACTCCCTTCTTTTTATCATAGACTTTTGTTATATTAAGCTTAATTCACGATAACTATTTCTCCTAATCTACTCGGTTCCAATTTTTTGGTTACAGCACTTGTGCAATACCCCAAAATAACGATTGATACTATTTTCTACCTCTCCTGAAGTCATTACACATTTGTTTTAGTTCGTTATAAAATCAAGGCTTCAAACCGTTTTCCCCATAAACAATAATATAGTTGGGCATATTAATAAATGTTATTAGCGGTGGTTACCAAGACACCCTTGAAACCATTGGTATTTATTAATTAACAGAAAAAAACAAACTAAGCTACCAGTGTTCTACTTTTTCGCAGACTGTAAAGATTATAATAAATAGGATATACTATTTTAAATAAATATGATGTAGGAATGATATTGAATATTCTTTTTCATATTGGCATCTAAATTTTCTTTTAATTTGTAATGAATATCTTTTGGATAAGGAAGTGTTCTACCAAGACATTTTTGCGATATCCCATTTCAGATGCTCTTTTAATGATATCCTATCGATATATAATGTAGGATGATATCGAGTTGGTAAATTTCTATTCAGTGATAGATATCTAAATAGATTTTTTTACTGGACTCATCTAAGAGAGATAAGTGTCCACCAGCAGAGATTTCGTTTTGGTATAATAAAGTTCGTAACATCTCTTTTGAAGAATATGTATTTAATAATACTTCAATATGAGAAAATGGGTAAGGAATAGCATTTATATATTCAAGATTTGTCTTATAATATTTATAAAGTATTTTGAGATCATCTATTGAATTGACTTCTTTAACTCTAAATCCATCCTTTTCAAATCTCCTTATATATTTCCTATCCTGGTTTGATAAGATCTCGTTCCAGATCTTGTCCGGGCAATGCTCATCTAAATTAAGCACCATATTCCCACCTATTGGGTATCGAAGAGAGTTATATCCGTTAAAATGCTCTATTGTTAATTCGCTTAAAGTAGTGATCAGTACGAAGAATAACCTATTATTCTTTGCGATTTTTTTTCACCTCCTATGTGAGATATGCAACCGAAGAGTCAGATTTATCAGTAATTATTATATGATTATAATCTGAGCGTGGTAGCGGCACAAGACCCCGAATTCCGGATGAATCTGCAATCGTGCAAATGCTACTGCCAGCATGGCATATACTAAAAAATAGTGGGATATGCAATTGAAGGATTGTTCTAAGGTTCTTTTCCACTCTAGAGTGTGAAAAAAAGTTCCTTCTTTGCTTTCGTCACATAATCTTTTCCAGTCTATTGAATTATTATTATTCAATTCCTCTATAATATAACCCATAACCTTAGTTGATATTATACTTTTATTTACTAATAGTCTTCTTCCAGATTGTACCAACATGTAATTAAACGTCGCGATTTGTTCCAACGCTTTATTGCATTAAAACCAGACTAACATTCAAACATTACTACAAGAAATAAGAAAAAAGTATTCCCAATACATTTTTACAAAAGGCCAGCAATAGGCAAAAATATATAAAAAAGTTGTATAATATTTAATATTACTTTAAAAACAAAAAAAAAGTATATTGAAGAATTAAACATATAACAAAAATATAATAAATCTTTAAAAACTTTAAAAACCGTGTAAAACTATCGATTTACTTTTATGTTATAAAATTATGAGGATGAGTCGGCGATTTCAATGAATATATTAAATTACTACATAATAAATAAGTGTGTTTCAACGAAACAATTACTATTGAAATTAATAATAAATGTGGCATACTAAGAATATCCCAATTTTATCGTGGAATATGTCAGGATGTTACATACAAAAACAATTTAGAGCTGCACGAATTTTAATTATACTGATTATAATCATGAGCATAAAGTTTAAGTATATGGAGAAATATCATTCAAATATACACATCATTATTGTCATGATAATGATGAACACATAAACTATGAACAATCAAACGATGGGAACAAATATGAACAAAAAAAAGAAAGAATTAAAAATAATTAGATATATAAAATCAGGATTTATTATATTTAATGTACTAATGGTTTTGATGACAATATCTTCAGCAGCTGCCAGCCAGACGCCTTATAGCGGAACTGCTTTGAAAGTGCCAGGCATTATCCAGGCAGAATATTTTGACAAGGGGGGCGAAGGTATTGCATATCATGATTCAGGCACCAAAAATAATGGCGGAGCATACAGAACAGGTGAAGGTATTGATATTGAACAAACTACAGATTCTGGTTTAGGTTACGATATCGGCTGGATCAAGGCCGGAGAGTGGATGGAATATACAACAAATATCACTTCCTCAGGCACTTATGATATTGAAGTCAGAGTAGCAAGGGGTGGAACTGGGGGAAACTTCCATATTTTGTTCAATGGCTTGGACAAAACGGGTACTCTCACTATTCCCGATACTGGCGGATGGCAGAACTGGACCACTATAAAGAAGACAGGTGTCATCTTGAGTAAAGGAATTCAGATCATGAAAATTGTGTTTGACACTAATTCTCCAACTGGGGAAGATGCTGGAAATATCAATTATTTAAAAATATCTAAGAATAATCCACCATCTATATCGTCTAGCCATTCACCGTCAAACCCGACAACTTTGGACAATGTTATAATAACAGCATCAGCAACAGATGACAAAGGTCTTTCTGAGATACAAATATATGTCGACAACAACCTGAAGAATACATGCATTCTATCACTAAGATCAGGATATTGTTCATACGCTTTACCATTCACGGAATGTACCTCAATTATTTGCAACCGTGAAAGACACGGCAGGGCAAAGAAGCATTTCCGGGACAAAGCAGTTCGTTGCAAGCAACATCCAGACGTCTTTTAGCGGGGTTGCTTTGAAAGTGCCAGGCATTATTCAGGTAGAAGATTATGACATTGGAAGTGAAGGTATTGCATATCATGATTCAGATACCCAAAATAATGGCGAGTCATACAGGACAGGTGAAGGTGTTGATATTGAACAAACTACAGATTCTGGTTTAGGTTACGATATCGGCTGGATCAAGGCCGGAGAATGGGTGGAATATACAACAAATATCACTTCCTCAGGCACTTATGATATTGAAGTAAGAGTAGCAAGGGGTGGAACTGGCGGAAACTTCCATATTTTGTTCAATGGCTTGGACAAGACGGGTACTCTCACTATTCCCGATACCGGCGGATGGCAGAACTGGACCACAATAAAGAAGACAGGTGTCAGCTTGAGTGCAGGACCTCAGATCATGAAAATTGTGTTTGACACTAATTCTCCAACTGGGGAAGATGCTGGAAATATCAATTATATAAAAATAGCTCCTACACCAACAACCACAGCTCCAGCAAATATTATCACGAATCCAGGATTTGAAATTGGAAGCACAACTCCTGTAAAATGGAGTTATATCACAAATAATGGAAACACACCTGTATGGGAAAGTACAACAGCTCATACTGGAACTAAGTCCGTTAAGATATCAGTATCAGGTACGACCGATGTAAATTCAGGAGAACTATGGTATGATAATATTCCTTCAACAAGCGGAACAACCTACATGTTATCTGCATGGGGCAAATCCCAAGGAATTAGTGGTACTAACAATCCTGGTGTTTGGATGGTTGAGTTCGATAAAGATAATAAATGGTTACGACAGAAGGTCGATACTTTCCGAAAGGAACTATTGATTGGAATCAACAGCAAACAATTATTACTACAGGTGCTAATACTGCCTATATCAGCGTTGCTGTCAGTATCTGGAATGGATATGGAACTTTTTACGTAGATGATTTTTCATTGACCATGAAAGATTCACCAAAAGCAACACCGACAGCAACACCAATACCAATAATACCAATCACAACACCGGCTCCTACGCCTACGCCAACTGCAACACCAGCTCCTACGAGCACGCCTGCTCCTGTTTCAAATGGCCCTACATATTATGTAGCCACTACTGGTTATGATGGCAATTCCGGCTCATCCTCGTCTCCATGGAGATCTATTCAACACGCAGCAGACATGGTGTCAGCAGGAGATACTGTTTATGTCATGGGCGGAACATACAATGAGAAGGTTGCTATAACGAAATCGGGAAGTCCAGGAAATTATATCACATTTGCAGCATATCCAGGACAAAGTGTTTCGATTGATGGAACAGGTATATCATTGGGTTCATGGGATGGACTGATTCGTATAAATGGCGCAAGCTATATAAAAATATCAGGATTCAGGGTGCTAAAATCCTCATTCGTAGGGATCATGGTATCAGGTGGAAATCCCTCAAATATTATTATCCAAGATAATTATATTAATGGCGCATATTCTTCTGGAATTTATGCAGAAAGAGCATCAAGCATTACTATAGACCATAATGAGATTACTGGATCACATATTGCAGAAGCAGGATATCATAACGAGATCATGAGTTTAGTTATAGTTAATGGGTTTGAAATAATGAATAATTATGTTCATGATAATATCAATACTGAGAGCATTACTGTAAAAATGGATTCGAGTAACGGGCGCATTCATCATAATAACATAAAGCCAACTTCAAGCGCAGGTATTTATGTATGTGCTTGGGCAGACATGCAACAGAATATCGAGGTATATGATAATATAGTTCATGATGGGCCTGGAAGTTCTCGAGGAATAGCTGTTGCTGTTGAAGGAGGCGGCACTATTAAAAACGTCAAGATATATAACAATCTAGTATATAGAAACAGCGCAAGTGGTATAGTCGTAGATTATTATTCTGACTGTGGCAGTGACCCTGGTACTCTCTGCCTCAGCGGAACTATAGATAACATATTGATAGAAGGAAACACTGTATACCAAAACAACGCAATAGGATGGGAAGGCGGTATTGTAAATAAATATAGTAAAGCTACTAATGTAGTTATAAGTAATAACATAATCAGCCAGAACTACGGCACTCAAATATGGGTTGTAGGAAGCAACACAATTCAAAACAATCTTATCGACGGCTCAACTGGTACGACTGGAGACAGTTACAGAACAGGAAATCCACAATTCGTCAATCCTTCATCGGGGGATTTCCACATCCAATCCACCTCTCCTGCAATAGATAAAGGAACGACTCCCAAGATAGCTATTGTGGACTTTGATGGAAAATCGAGACCACAGGGAGGAGGTTATGATATCGGTGCATATGAGTATTAACCATGCCTCTTTAGAATAGAAAAAAAGGAATCGGATATGCCGGGAGTATTAGATTATCCCCCCGGCTCCGGCTTCCATTAAAGCAAATTTTTATTTTTTATTCAATTCGACTCTATAAAATGATTAAATAATCCTTTTTTTTAAGGTTCTAACAACAACATAGATAAACTCCACATCAGATAGAAATAATTGGCTTTTATCTGGCAATTTTTTTATTTTTACTTTCGTTTCATTTTTGAAAAGAATGGTTACTAATTCAAAGGTTCACAATTTAAACTTAACTGTTTTCCACCGTTGCAGTGAACTATTGTAACATTTACAATACTTATGGAAAAATTACTCCAACAAACTTTTAATCTATTGTAACTTGTTACAAGTGTGAACTAAGTTACCAATGGTTTTGGGAATGCCTTGGTAACCTCCCTTTAAAGACGACCAAACAGTTAAGAAAGAATATGAATAAATACAGAATGGAAATGAACTTTAAAATAATGATATTAATAATACTTCTAATTTTTATTGGATTTGTTACTTTTATTTTATTATTGGATCCTATAGGAAGTAATTATTATGTGGCTATGAATGGTGACGACAATAACTCCGGTACAGAAGCTCATCCATGGAGAACTATCTCGAAAGCGGCAAATGCAGTGGTTGCTGGAGATATAGTTTATGTATGCAAAGGGATTTACAATGAGAAAATTACAATAAAGAACTCAGGAAGTCCAGGAAAGTATATTACTTTTGCTGCTTATCCTGAGCATAGCGTTACTATTGATGGTACGGGCATATCTCTACCCAAATGGTTAGGATTAATCAATATCCGCGGGAAAAATTACATCAGGATTTCTGGCTTCAGGATTGTCAATTCACAATGGGCCGGAATATTCGTTGCTGATTTATCTTCATATGATAACAGTTGAAAATAATTACATCTATAATAGTCGTTCGTCCGGTATCCTCATGAGTAATGGGAGCCATTATCTTGTAGATGGAAATGAGATAGAAAAGGGTGACAGCGATACTACAGGAGACACTTCGATCCAGGAAATACTTTCGATACAACATAATGTCGACACATTTGAGATCAAGAACAATTATATTCAGGACGGAGGTAATCCTGTATGGGGCGGCGAAGGTATAGTTGCAAAACAAAATTCATATAATGGGTTAATCCATAACAATGTAGTATCAAATGTCAAGAGCACTGGTATATATGTAGATGCATACGCTTTAAATGTAGATAATATATCAGTTTACAATAATAGACTCTACAATACTGGTAATAATGGGATCGGCATATCCGCAGAAGCTGGTGGAACTGCCAATGATATCCACATCTATAATAATATAGTGTCTGGAGCCCAGGTTGGAATAAGAATCCCTGAGTATAACGATGGAACTAAATCAGATATAAAAAATATTGAAGTAATTAATAACAATATTTACAATAATGGAGGGTCTAATCTCGGAGGAGGCGGAGGCATATGGATTGGTCAGTATCCTAACAGTTATATCAATGGTTTAGTTGTGAGGAACAATATTGTAAGTCAGAATTATCAATATCAGATAATGCAAACTCCCAATGCAAATAATGCCAACATCGTTATAGATAATAATTTGATTGATGGATATAATGGATATACAAATGAAATTCTTGGCACAAGTAATATAACAGGAAATCCATTATTTGTGAATACCAATGGTGGAGATTTCCATCTGCAAAGTACTTCTCCAGCTATAGACAAAGGTTCACCTGTTAATGCTCCCAACATTGATTTCGATGGGAAATATAGACCTTCTGGTTCTGGATATGATATCGGAGCTTTTGAATATAGTCGAGATAACTAGTAGAATTTATGCAAAGGCTATCTCAATATATAACGTTGAGCTAGAGCCCACAAAGCCTTTGGTTTGTAATGACCTCCTTTAATAATTCGTTTTGTAATATATATAGGGTCTGATATTAACAATCCTCTGAGCTTTTTCCTATTATGTTCTTCAAACAAAAGTTCTGTCTCTTTAATTATTCTATTGCATTCGTCTCTTTTAAGATTCTTATTTAAATACATATCAGGACTTTGATGGAAAAATGTGCTCCAATCTATCTTCTCTGGTAATAACCCCTCAAATTTACAAATATCGTATAATTCTGTCCCAGGATATGGTGTCGCAACACTAAAAAAAGCCTGTTGAGGATCTAATTCTTTCATTAATAATGTGGTTTTATCAATCTCTGTTTTAGTCTCCCAAGGAAAACCAATTAAAAAGAACGCGCTAAAAATCATATGATTTTTTTTAAGAATCTCAGACGAATTTTTTATTTGCTCGATTGTAATTCCCTTTTTTATTTTTTTAAGGGTTTCTTCATCACCAGATTCGGCGCCTATAGTAATTTCATCACAGCCTGCTTGCTTCATTTTTTTAATTAGCTCCTCAGTGACAAGGTTTGCTCGGGTCTCACACCACCACTGAATGTCAAATTTCTCTTGGATTAACAAATCACAAATATTATTAATAATTTTTTTATTTAGGGTGAAACTATCATCTTCAAATCTAAAATGTTGCGTTTTAAAGAACTTATTAATTTGCTTAATCTCACTAATTACATTCTGTGGGGACCTATACCTTACTTTTTCGGTCCAAATCAAGTGTGATGCACAGAATATACAATTATATGGACAACCTCTGCTTGCAAATATGTTTCCAAAGGCTTCTGGAGGGTATTTTTCTTTATCCAATATCAAATGCCTTGCTGGAAAAGGTATTTCATCTAAGTTTTCGATTAAAGGTCTATTCGGATTATGAATAATTCTGTTATTTTCTTTATAAGTGATACCTAATACATTTTCCAATTTTCCTATATTTTGGATAATATCTAAAAAAGTGTATTCCCCTTCACCTCTTACAACAATATCGACATCATTATTTTTTATAGTTTCCTCTGGAAGTATCGTAGGATGAAGACCTCCCCATATGACTGGAATATCTGAATTAAATTTTTTAACCAATTTGCTAACATTTAGTGCGGATCCATATTTTGCTGTCGTTACAGATATTCCAACAATATCAGGGGACTGATTATGAATAACAATCTCAATCTCTTTCCATATCTCGTGGTTTATATCTTTTAAATTGTGCAAATACTGACTATACTTTTCGGTAGTTTTTCCAGCTGATGGAAACTCTCTTCCGGAATTGAAATCTGCGTTATAGATTGATACGTTAAAACCATGTTTTTCAAGAACTCCACCTATATAGCATAGTCCTAAAGGAGACTGGAACCCCTCCGCCCCGAAAAGCCTATACCACGGTGGACTAATGAGCAAAACTTTGTTTATATTAGTATTTGGTTTCATAATGCCCCCTTTTATTAAATTGAGATCATCTATTAAATAGTTATCGGGAAATGATACATGGAAAAAAAACCGTAATCTATTTTAATCATGCCAAATAATATTAAATTTGAATATTGGAGAAATTACAATTTAAACTTTGTTTTTGATTAAACATTTAAGTTTATATATTTTCCTTTTAAAGGCTATGGGGGTTAAATTATGGGATTCAATCAAAAGGATCATTTTAAAAAAGGGGGATCGTATGAGAATAAGAGAAATAATTAGAGTTGATGATTTCAAATCTATGAAGGGGACATGGAATGATGTGCTGGCATTGGAGAATTATAGATTATATTGTTACAGGATAAAACAAATGGGGGAAAGTAAAAAAATAAAATTTAAAACTGTAACTCATCATATTTATTAATATAGTCATTTCTAACGAATGTGGACGGTATGAAATGCAATTTAAATGGATTAGATATATTAGAAATAAATCAAAATACTATACACTATTTATTTCGGCGTTAAAACGTGGTGAAATATATAAAAGTATTAATTTAGTTGGTATAATAGTTGCTTACTTTTTCAGGTTCATGAAATACCCTTTTTGCCAGCAATTGCATTTATATTAACCTAACAACAATTGTAATTTAAGATGTGAGCACTGTCAAGTGAGCCATTGGACAAAAGACATAAGGTATTTAGATATAAAATCTTATCAATACATCTTAAACCAATTTCCGTATCTGTTATCTGCTAAATTACAGGGGATGGGAGAACCTTTTCTTAACAAACAATTACCTTTTATGTTGAAAGAAGGAGAAGAGCGTGGAATTTCAATGCTAGTTTTTACTAATGGAACTATTTATGATGAACACTTAGCTAAAAAATTGATTCAATTAAAATACACTCATATTTGTTTTAGTATTGATGGGGCAACCTCGGAAACCCATGAAAAGATTAGAATAGGGAGTAATTTTGAAAAAATCCTTAGGAATATTGGAGATTTGACTAATCATAGAGGTTTGAATATATATCCTCGGTTTTCAATATGGTCTGTAATTACTAAAAACAACATTCATGAAACCACCCAAATAGTCAAACTGTCAAAATTATTAAACGTAGATTCCATTTATTTACAAACTACTCTTGTAAATTGGGGAAAAAACAATATTGACCGATATAATAAAACCATTAGAATAGATTCAAAATCCAAAGAATTTGACTATATATTGCTGGAAGCAAAAAATGCTTGCTGAAAAAGAAAAAATAAATATGGAAATAATGAGCACAGGTTTTTCAAGAAAGAATAAATGTTTTTGGCCTTGGACTAGTGCTTATATAGCAGTGAATGGTGACGTCATTCCATGCTGCAATATTGCTGACTCCTCTACGTTAAAAATGGGAAATCTTTTTGAAACAAGTTTTAGTGATATTTGGAATTCAAGAGAATATATGGTACTACGTGAGAGCATTAGAACCCATAATATACCTGAATTTTGTAAAAGCTGTTATTTTGAATTTATCTCATGACTGATTTTCGATTTTGATCATTTATTATTTCTGTATATCTGATAGTAACCATTATCGTAACAAAAATTTAAAGTGTGATTATTCACCTGTATCCATTCTTCAAGTGGGTCTAAACCAAAAGAATAATATATAAAATTATGACTTCCAATACTATTTATTATATAAGTTGCATTACCGATCCTTGAGGGATCTGGTTTGTCTGATACTGGCAATGTCCAGTATAATACTTTTATCATCTCAGGGTTATAGTAATCTATAAACGTATCCCACATAGAAAAATATGTTTCCCTGCCAGCAAATACCGCATTTGTGGTAAAGAACTTCGTACCGCTTAGTTCAGTTGTTCGTATCGAATCAAAACTTTCAGTCCCGTAATGCGCTGGCATGTGGAAAAGTATTAGCAAAATTGCCAACCCGGCAATGATTTTCCTATCAAATGCAAAGGATATGATAAAAACCATTGGTACTAATGAAAATAGGAAAATCCTATCATCTATTTCATTTCGACCATACCTTAATGCAAAAAGGGCTAAAATACCAATGAGCCAAAAAAAACAAATTTTAGTCGATTCCATATTTTTTTCTTTGATTCGGCGGCTCAGGTAGAGAAAAGCTGCGGCGATCATAGCAATAGCATATGCTACTAAGTAAAAAAGACGACTATAATGCACTATCCATCGTGTCAAAAACGCCCCTGGACTGTACTTTTCAGTATTGAAAAAGCCAAGAAAATCAAACTCAGTAACTATTCTCATGAACTCTACTAAGCCGGTTTTAAACATAACAGGTGCAAAGTATATATGCCAGACAATAAAGATTAGAAGAAAAAATATTATGAATTTAACACGTTGTTTATTGAGTGCTCTAATAAATGATGATGAAAAAATAAACCCCAGTATTACCGCAATTGGAGTCAATATATGTGTTATTACCAATGATGCAGAAGTCATACTTATCTATTATATTTTGAATCTTGCCAATTTTTTCTATCCTTGCGGGGTTCTATCAAATTCGAATTAGGATTAATTCTGGTGAATCCAACGATAAACAGAAATAACAAAAGATATAGCAAATATGCGAGAGACGGAGGTCCATAGTAGTAAAGACCTGTCCAGAAAGATGCCAGGAAAAGAAGAGATGATGCAAAAGATTGGTTAGATGACAAACCAAGACGTTTTCCGATACTGAAAGTAATTAAGATTACTGAGAAAACCCAAAATAAAGGCATATATTTTAATAAATCAGATATTTTAATATTCATCAAATATAAAATGCTTGCGGAAGTAAAATGCATAGATGGCCAGGAACGATACGTCATAAGAGGATAATTTGATGTAATGTTCACATGGTTTGTATCTAAAACTGTCTGAACTTCTCCTGCGGGATAATAAGACCAAGGGAATCGCGGATTTTCTTCCGCAAATATCGGCACTCCAAAAAGGAATAATCCAATAGCAATCAGAAATAGTAAATATATACTATCATGTTTTATTTTCTTGTCTAAAAACAGTCTGATGGAGAACACCAACACCAGGACATATCCTGTCCAATATGCTAAGGTTAAGTGAGATAACAATCCGAGAAAATCTCCTATATCAACTATAACAGGTTTTATTTCCAAGATACTATAAAATAAAAACAAGAAACTGAAAAGTGCAATATATATATATGTTTTTGAATTGGGGGGGGAAGAAAACCATTCTCTTATATATGCAGGCATATTTCCTTTCAGCGGAGTAGATATAGGTTTTTCATTAATTTCACCTTTGTTCGTATTTTATATTTTCTCTCCAAAATCACAAATACTTAAAAGAAGGGCTGCCCGAAGCTTTTGCCTGTTCTTCATTATCATTCTTAATAAGTGATACATACTCTCTCATAAATCCCTCCAGAGAATAATATCTGGCATATGTTTGCTTGATTTTTTCCTTGGAATAAATTTTTTTATGTTGCAAAAATAGTCTAATCTCCTCTATCCCCTCCCCTTTAAAAATGATATCTTTATCCACTTTTTCAATAATTTCCCCAATCCCCCCAAAATTCCTTCCGGTTACAGGAGTGCCCACTGACATTGCCTCCATTGCAACAAGAGGATTATTTTCAAGGCAGGTTGAAGGCACTATCAACGCCAAGGCATCATTATAAAGCGACCAGAGCTCATGATGGCTTAACCACCCCAAAACAATAATTTTTTTCTCTAATTTTTTTCTGGTTATGTATTCCGTGATTTTTTCCTTGAGAGTGCCTTCTCCAACGATAATAAGCTTTGCATCTATCTCCCTCTGGTGTTCTATGAATACTTTGAGCAGATTGCAGATTCCCTTTAACTTTTCAAGCACTCCAACGAATAAAAAATAGTTTGAATAACCGGAATCTTTTATGTCGTTGGGCGGAGGAGGAGCAAAGTTCGGTATATGTACTATATTAGCCTTTACAGGCAGCCATTTAGAAAGTTTGTTTTTCATAAAGTTACTTGGAGAAATAATAGTATCAATATCTCCAATTGCCTGAATGAATTTTTTGCTTCCTCGCCATGTCTGAGGTAATCTTTTTGAAAGCAAGGTGCATGAAAGACAGCTTTTATTTTCACATTCTTTTTGGCCATATTTCATCAAACTGAATCTCTGGCATATCAGCCAATAATCATGGGCAGTGTAAAGATTGTCATAATTTCCCTGCTTTTTCAGGATATTGTATCCAAGAAAGAAGATGTTATGATGGTGGACGACATCAGGTTTGATTTCACGTAACAGACTATCGAATGTCTTCTTAACATACGTTGATTTTCTTGTGAGATATTGAGATACAAGTCTGATTGACATAAAGCCCATTTCAACATGAGCAAAAACAATTACTTTATGTTTCTTTAAAACCCCCATCGAATCAAGTCTCTTAACCATATTCATCCCGGCAAGATACATGCACTTATGTCCAAGTTTCAGCATTTCTTCGAGAGATATTTAACATGTGAAGCGTCTCCTCCTATATGGTATGGCGGATAGTAGGAAGAAGTCATAAGAAATATTTTTTTCTCCATTAATATTCATCCTTTGGTTTATTTAATGTGGTAAAGTTAATTTGAATACGTTGATACAATACTTATAAGCAAGATTAAAATCATTTGGATTCCTGATAACATATCCGATATTCTGAATCCACCATTTGGGATTGAGAATTAGCGCTTGATATGCTTTATCTCGGGCTTTGTCTATCTCCTGTGTAGTTAATTCATCCGTTCTCATTATCGATTTATTCTGATTCATACTTCTGAAATCTATTTGTTTTGTTATCCACCCTTTTTCCAGAGCAATATCATACAGTTTTGTTCCTGGATAGGGAGATGCAACATTGACCTCACCTCCTGTGGGAAGTGTCTTCTTGATAAACCGGATTGTTTCTTTAACAGTAGTTTTATTTTCACCTGGTAATCCCATAATAAAACTGCAATAGGCTTTAATTCCTGCATCTTTGACCATTTGTATTGCTTTAGCTGATTCTTCAACAGATATTCTCTTATTTGACCCACCTATGATCTTTTGACTCCCGGATTCTATACCCATGCTAACTGCTGTGCATCCGGCCTGCTTCATTTTTTCAAGAAGGGCTTTATCTATAAGATCGACCCTGGAATTACAATACCATTTGATATTCAACTTCTCATCTATGATTCCCCTGGTAATCTTTTCAACCCGTTTTTTATCTATAGTGAAGACTTCATCAAAAAACATTATAGTTTTGATATTGTAATTCTGCTTAAGATATCTCAGTTCCTCAAGGACGCTCTGGGCTGACCTTGCTTTCCATTTAGTTTGTGCCATTGTACAATAGATACAAGAGTTGGGACAGCCCTTACTTGTATACATTATCGTGAAAGGTTGACCGTGTTTAGTGTCCGCATAATAAAACTCAAAGGATTTCAATAAATCATAAGCAGGGATAGGTATGTCGTCATAATTATTTATAGGATCAGAATCCCTGTTGACTTTGATAAGACCATCAAAACGGTATGCAATCCCGGCCACGCCTGAAAGCTCAGAGCCTGCAGCTAACCTGTCAATAAGATCTGGCGCTACCACCTCATATTCATGTCTTATGTAAATATCAAGATATTTTGCCTCATCCAGAACAGTACTGGCAAAATTTCCAAGAGTCCAGCAAATGCCAATTGTGGTGGCATCGGAGTACTTTTTTGAAATTGATGCAACTTTCATATCCCAGTCAAAAGTTGAAGGAGTGAACTTGATTATGACTGCTTCATAATCCTTCTCAGAAAGCATTTTTTCAAAATCCTGGTACTTGATATTCTCCCCGTTCGCTTCAATAAGACTAACTTCATGCCCATTTCTTCGTAAAAGAGAAGCAATCTGGAGCAGACTGTACGGAGGCAAGACTGAATTCTTTTCAATAATCTCACACCGCTCTTCCCTGATAACTGACATTTTTTTAAATCTTGGTGGGTTCACCAGTAAAACTTTCATATCGAATCTCCTTTTCCACCATTTTCACAATACCATATGCGTTCGTATAATGGAATGTTCACTCTTTTATTGGTAAATAAAAATAATAAATATTTATATAAGTTATCTGGTCCTAATATATCTTTCAGGCTTTTATTTTCAATACCAAGACGAAGAGCATGTGATTTGATCATTGTAAAGAAAGCCCTTCGTGCTTGTGTCTTATAATATTTCATATTTTCAATTTTATCATTAAATATAGGACTAATATTTATTTTAGAATATTTAAGATTTGGATTAATAGAGTTTGCCCTGACTTTTATTTGTTTTAAAGATAACATCGATGCATACTGAAGATCTTCATAAAAAACAATTCTTATATTATTTTCTTGCGCAATTCTGCTGCAAATATGACATAAAATTATATGGTCTATATGATTCCCAAGACCCATTGGCGACACTATCAAATTACATGGATACGATTTTATTAATTTTAATAAAGTATTATGAACCTCAGAATAAATCGGATCTGAAGTAGGATTATTATTTGCGAATATATCCAGGCGTGAGTACCCTCTAAGTGGCGGTTCATTGAAGTTCAAACTCTGATAGTTAATTTGTAATTTATTTGCAAATTCAATATCTTCCAAAGACCTTATTTTTGATATTATTTCAGAGTCAGATATTTTAATACATGGTGAATAATTAGATTTTGTGAAAATAGTCACCATTAAAATAGGTCCATTAAAAAAATTTTGCAACAAAGTTCCACCAAGTGAATATGCAATATCATCTGAATGTGGAGAGACTAATATTGTTTTAATTTCATTATCCATGATTTCGTCCTTACCTCTTTTAATGTGTAAAATCCATTGTATTAATTAAATAATTACTTAGTGTTTTGATAGTGTGAGTACTGGCAAGAACCAAATCATCTGGATTCTTAATAACATGTGTAATATTCTGAATCCACCATCTGGGGTAAAAATATATTGACTTATATGCTTTTTTTCTTGCACTTTCCAGTTCGTCTGTCGTTAATTCATCTGTCCTCATGATCGATTCATGCTGAAACATGCCCCTGAAATCTGTCTGTTTCGTTATCCATCCCTTTTCCATAGCATTATCATACAATTTTGTTCCAGGATAAGGCGCCACGACATTAAACTGGGCGCCCGTGGGAAGAGTCTGCCTGACAAAATCAATCGTTTCATTGACCGTCTCCCAATTCTCACCGGGTAATACAAAAATAAAGTTGCATTATACCTGAATCCCGGCATCTTTTACCATTTTAATTGCATTGCCCGCCTTTTCAACAGATGCCCTCTTATTCGTTCCATCCATAATCTTCTGACTACCAGATTCTATTCCCAGGCTAACGGCTCCACACCCAGCTCGCTTCATTTTTTCGAGAAGCTCACTGTTTATAAGATCAACCCTGGAATTACAATACCATTTGATATTCAACTTTTCATCTATAATTGCCTGAGTGATATTTTCAACCGGTTTTCTATCAATAGTGAAAGTTTCATCAAAAAACGTTACAGTTTTAATATTGTAATTCTGTTTAAGATGCATGAGCTCCCCAATTATACTCCTCATCAGACCTTGTGTTCCATTTTGTTTCAGCAACAGTACAGTAAATGCAAGAATATGTGCATCCTTTGCTAGTGTACATTATTGTAAAGGGTTGCCCATGTTTTGTATTCTCATAGTAGAATTGAAAGGACTTTAACAAATCATAAGCTGGTAAAGGTATATCATCATAATTTTTAATTGGCTGAGCATCTTTGTTGACTTGTATTTCACCATCACAGTGATATGCAATTCCCGCCAAATTTGAGATATTTCCACCAGTAGAGAGCTGGTCAATAAGCTCTGGCACCACAACCTCATATTCATGCCATATGAAAAAATCGAGATCTTTCGCTTCGTTAAGTACAGTCCTGGCAAAATTGCCAAGAGTATAACAGATTCCAATTGTTGAAGCATTGAAGTACTTTTTTGAAATTGTGGCAACCAACATGTCCCAATCGAAAGTTGTGGGTGTGAACCTGAAAATAACCGCATCATAATCTTTTTCAGAAAGCAGTTTTTCAAAAGCCGGATATTTAATATCCTCGCCGTTTGCATCAATAAGATCAACTTTATGCCCATTTTTTCGAAGAAGGGAAGCAATCTGGAGAAGACTATATGGGGGTAAAACCGAGTTCCGTTCGATAATCTCACACCTCTCTTCCCTGATAACAGACATATTTTTAAACCTGGGTGGGTTGACCAATAGCACGTTCATTTAGCACTCCCTTTTACTATTTGTTCATAAATTTTATTGTTTCATTTTTCATTATTTCAGACTAAATTTCTCTAATATCTTTGCACGAGCTTTCTTTGATATTTTCTTTCTCTCAGTCATTTCTAATAAAAATAATAATTTTTTTGCTAATATTTCCGGATTTCCGGGAGGGACCAACAACCCATCAACCCCATCTTCTATTATTTCAGGAACTCCACCAACATTTGATGCAATTACCGGGACCTCTGAACTCATTGCTTCAAGAATACAAAACGGAAAGCTTTCTATTAAACTTGGAAGAACAAAAATCGATGAGTTTGAAATATTTCAGGCATCCTGAAATGTGGAATATACCCTAAGAAAGAATAGTAATGCGGTGGAATACCTTCATTTTCAAACATGCTTATCCACTTTCTATTTGCTTCCGGCCCGGCAAAAGCAAAATGAACATCTTTTGTTTCACTAATCACATCCCGCATAGCTTTTACCAGAATATTGATCCCCTTTAATGCAATGAACCTTCCTGAAAATAGCACTATTGGTTTATTTGTTTTGAGTCCTTCTGCCATATTTTTTCCATTTGGTGAAAATTGCTCATGATCTACTCCATTATGGATCACATTCACACCCTTAATTCCATAGTTCTGCTCCAGTAGTCCCTTCATCCAATTTGAAACCGCTATAATTGTCGGGGATCTTTTCAAATAAAGTCTCTGGATAAGTTTTAGCATGGGATATAGCTCAAGTGTATACCTCTCAGAGGACTCCATTTGATTGAAATCAAGACCAGAAGCCAGAATCCCCTTTTTATGCCCTTCAATAATAGTATGTACTGTTGTCACCATGTTCTTATTTGATTTTAATAATCTCAATATCACATCAGACATATGGGGAACATCAGCATGAACGATATCTATTTTATTTTCTTTGCAGATAATGGGGAGTTGCCTAAAACAAGAATACTGGAAGGCAGCATTATAAAGAAAGGTATCATTAGCATTTGAAATTGTATGGAGTTGGATTTTATTATCAAAAAAATCAAGGATTTTTTCATCGGTATAAGCAGAACCTTTATCAATTTTTCTTCTTACTGTCACAACATGGACATTATGTTTTTTTGACAGATTTTTAGCAAGTCCAATTATATACGTTCCCGCTCCCCCCCAGTTTGGCATGAACTCAGGTGCTAAAAGTGCTATGTTCATCCTGACCACCTATAATTATGTACCAAGATACTTTCAAATAGCGGTTTAGAAATATTCACTTTGCCCCCCTTTCCACTACTATTATTAGATATGAACTTCTTATTATTATCTTTTTCGGTTTCTGGTTTCTGCGGTTGTTAAGAAATATATTGATTCAAGACAGGATGTGGGATCAGTTGCAATGCCGGATACAGAATGGAAGGCATGCGAAAGATAGAAAAAGGTTTGATACCATATTAGTTCCTATGGCGAGTGGGAAGGATATTCAAATTATTACAATTTTTGTAATTTTGACATTTTTATTTGTGGTTATTTATCCCCTGAATACCACACCTTTGCGAACTATACTTGGAATTATCATGGTATTGTTTATACCTGGATATGCTCTAATTGCGGCTCTGTTCCCGGGAAAAAATGATCTGGATAGCATAGAAAGGCTCGCATTAAGTTTGGGCCTTAGCATTGCAGTTGTTCCGCTCATTGGTCTGGGATTAAACCTTACACCATTTGGAATAAGACTTTTTCCCATTCTGTCCAGTCTTTCAATATTCACTTTAGTTATGTGTTCAATCGCATATTTGCGAAGGTTGAAGTTACCCGAAAATGAAAGATTTGAAGTTTATTTTTCAGATATTTACTCTTCAGGAAAAGGATTATTAAATAATAAGTCTCGATTTGATAAAGTTCTCACAATATTACTTTTTTTCCTTATCATTGTTTTGACAATTATGTTGATCTATATCTTCGCGACCCCTGGCCAGGGAGAAAAGTTCACAGAATTCTATATCCTGGGAGATAATGGGAAAGCAGAAAATTATTCGACCCTTTTAAAGTGGGGGAGCAATAGTAGTGTAATCATAGGAATCACAAATCATGAATACATTCTAACAAACTACACTCTTAAAGTATTGCTTGAGAACAATACATTGAGCACATTACATATTCAAATAAATCACAACTCAACATGGCAAGAAAAAGTATTTTTCACTCCCGAAATAACTGGTGAGAATCTCAAACTTGAATTCCTGCTTTATAAAGAAGAAAATTTCACCGCACCTTACAGGAATCTTCATTTATGGGTAAAAAGTTCTGGATTAACTACCAATTCTACAAAGGCAGCAACTCTTGAGGTCGGGCGGGGCAAGACCTATGCAACTATTCAATCAGCTATTGATGCTGCAAAAACCGGCGATACAATTCTTGCCGATGAGGGCACATACAATGAAAACCCCCTTATCAAAACGAACGGGATTTCAATAATAGGAAAAAACAGGGAAAAGACTATTATTGAAGGCAGAAAGACCAGCAGCGGGGTCAGGATAAATGAAGTGAACAACGTAGTAATAAGTGGATTTACCATAAAGAACAGCAGCGGTGGAGCACGGGAAGATTCCGGGGTTTCGATTTATAAAGGGAATGGAAATATCGTTTCTAACTTGATCATCACTGGTAATTCAGTCGGTATTTCGATATACCAGGAAAGCAACAACAACACCGTTTCAGGAAATATTATAGAATCAAATTCGTATGGTATTAATCTCTATGCTTCAAAAGATAATAAGATTTTCAATAACAATATTAAAAATAATAAAAAAATTGGGATTTATGCATATTCTTCAAAAACAAATAGCATATACTCAAATAATTTTATAGATAACAATGACCAGGCATATGATAATAGCGGCCTGAATTCATGGGATCTGGACAAAACGGGAAATTATTGGAGTGATAATAAAGGAAACGGGGAGTATATAATTAGTCCGGGTGGATCAAAAGCAAAGGACAATTTTCCCCTGGCTATGGCTTTTTCAAAAGAGTCTGAGCTGATTCCCACACATACAGCGCAAAAAAATGCACAACCAGAAAAATCAACACCAGGATTTAATGTCTTTATATCCATTATTTCGTTAATTTCAGCAGGGATATTAAAGAGAATTTATCATTAGATAAAAAAATATTCTTCTCTCTGCGGTGAGGTGAAATCATTTAACTATTTGGAATTCAAGAGTGATGGCCCAAGCGCGGGTATTCGTCGTCTGGGATCACTGTCAGCCTTATTCGCATAACTAATAGCATGCTGGTCATTTTTATTTGTTGTATGGAATGTTTTCAAATACTCATTCACTATAACATTAAGAATCTTGAATCCATCTCTTACAGAATTAAGATTCGAATTCCCGTTCTTCCTTTTTGCTTCAAAGGAGGGCACTTCTTTGATTTTCAGTCCGGCTTTTTTCATAAGTATCGATTGTTCAGTCTCGATTTCAAATCCCATTGAACTGCAATATATCTTGTCCAATGCTTCCCTCTTGAAAGCACGGTAACCGTAGCAGAGGTCTGTGTAGTTTGAACCATAAAGAGTGTTAACCATTGACACAAATATTTTATTTCCCAGTCTCCTGAATGGCGTGAAATCCGCAGATCCTCCTCCTGGCATCATACGTGAACCTTTTGCTACATCGAATCCATCGAGAATGGGGTCAAGAAGGGATGGAATTTCCGCCGGATCATGACTACCATCCGCATCCATCATAATTATTAAATCGCCTGTTGCCTTTTCAAAACCTGTTTTCATTGCAGCGCCTTTTCCAGATGGTTTTTCTATTATGATGTTCGTATCATTCCTGTATTTTTTAATTTCTTCTCTTGTTCCATCGGTTGAGTTCCCATCTACAACAACAATTTCATCAACAAAATCAGGAATATTTGGAAATACTTCCTTGATGTTTTCAGATTCATTCATTGTTGGTATCACCACACTTATTTTTTTCATGTGGTTTTTCTTATCCATCATACTCATTTCTATACCCCCATTGAAAGAGTAGGAAAACCCAGCATCTATGCAAGATCATTTAGATGAAATACTAACGTATTTACCCCATTCTATAACCTATTAAAATTCCATTTAAATGAAATCCTATTCAGGCTTACGCCCGAGCTATTTCTCTACTCCCATTTAGTATATATCTTAGTTTCAATACATAAGCCTTTCTAATGCATTATAAAAATGTATATAGAGTCTCGATATTTTTTCGTTTGTCTTCTTCGGCGCCATGAGAATAATTCAAAGAAGAGACAATTGAACCACAAGAATTAAGGTACAAGTGAATTTTGAAAAGTATCTTGTATCTTAAGTTCATAAAGCATATTCCTTCAGGGAGTGAATTACATAAAAAAAATGATACAAAGCGAAATAATAATCGTACTTAATACAACTTAATACAGTTATTTTGGGAGGTATTTGAATGGTTGGTAATGTTTATATTTCTTCATCGATAAGAGGGATATTATGGCAGAGCTTGGGAAAATAGAAAAACCGGAAGCATCAACCTTTTCGGCAAAAAGGAAATTATATCTTGTCCCCACACTTCCTTTTGAAGACCTGGCTTCACAATATGATATTGACATGGTTAAAGTGGAGCGGTTCTGGGGAGAGGTAAGGGAAAAGATAAATTATTTCCTCTCAACTTATGGAAAGATCAGTACCATATATATGGAAGGAATAAATGAGGACGAAAAAGCAGGAATTGAATATTTCGAGAAAAATGGAAAAGATAATAATCACCACAAGTTAATAAAAACCCTCCTGGATAGTGGCGCAGTTGTGAAGGGCATTGAAAAACCCGGCCAGATGGAACGATCAAAGCTGCTTTTTGAGGAATACTCAAAATCTTTTTATCCGCAAGTACAGGAAATCCACAAAGGTTATTATGGCAAAGATATCAATTTTGACAAATGGCGGGAATACCTGGTAGAAAAGATAAAGGAAATACAGGATGAGATGGGAAAATCGGCAACCAGGATACTTGGAGAATTACCTGCAGATTCATGTGGTGTCCTTCTGGTCACTGATGGAAGACCAATAGAATTCCCTGAAGGCATTGATATTTTCCAGATCAGGCCGCCAGCTTTTGATGAGATAGAACGCAATATCCGGGAAAAGGTAAAATAAGGTGATCCAATCAATCGGATGGCTCAACCGGAGTTGTAATAATTATCCCGCCTGTGGAAATCTCATAGGACAATAACTGGACAGGTGTCTTTGTATTTCTCATTTTCACAATATCCATCACCCTTTCCCTGCGGCCTGTATAAGGATTATCTCGTTTCATAAGCTGGATAGCTCCGTAAGCTGAGTAAAGCGCAAGTTCAACGAATTCCCTGGAAACAACTCCTCCAAGAAGTACGAATGTAGTAATCCCTTTTTGTGCCATATTATAAACAAGAAGATTGAACCTGTCACGGAACTCGGACGAAGTGAGATTTGATACATGGCTGCCAAGGCTGTCAATAATGAGAATATTTGTATCAACAGGCAAATTCTCCGAAAATTGTATAAAATCACCTTTAACAGCCTCCATGCTGATACTTAATGCTTCTTTAATTTCCATCGCCCTGTATCCTGCGAGCTCAACAAATTTCAAAAAACCCTTTTTTTCAAACTTCTCAAAGTCCCATCCAAATGATTTTCCCTGCTGCTTGAGCTCTGGCGCATCCTCCTCCGTGGAAACATATAAAATCTTCATGCCTTCAAGGCAATTTGTGTATGCGAATTGAAGCCCGAAAATAGTCTTTCCACTTCCCGGATCACCCGTGATAATAATAGTTTTTCCCTTTGGGAATCCTCCTATTATCTCATCCAGTTCCGAAATACCTGTCTTGATCCTTTCCATGTTCATTTCTCCTTTATCTTTTCGTTCCTGAGTTGAATTTCAAATCTGCAAATTTTTGAACCGTTGGCAATACTTGATTTTTGTTCCACATTACCTTTAAGTCCGGTCCATGTGAAACTCCGTTTTGCAAGACTCCTGCAGATAAAACAAAATATCGGATTGCCGCGAGCTTCATTTTTCCAGGGACAATTAATGAACTCCAGCACCTCTTTTTTCTCATCTCTTGTCACTCCATTTTCAATCCCGAAATTTGAAAACAATCCTGAGAGCCATGACATATAAAAAGTAAGCAATTGCGCAGGTTCATGATTAACATCCTTTTGTTTCATTTCTTCTTTAAACCTGGGCCTGACATTCATCTCAAATCTTTCAGAAAAATTTTTAATGAGGATATCTCTTACATGGGAAGGGACACCAGATGCAAAAACAGGCAGTGCGCTCACGATAAAGCCATGTAATTCTGCCTTTGCTTTTTCTTTTTGCAGCTTTTCAGCTTCCTTACGTTCTGTGATATCTCTTGCTACATGTACAACATTGCTAATTTCTCCATTCTTATTTTTGATAGGATATGCACAAACTTCTACAAATTGAATAACGCCATTTTTTAAATGATGCACATGTTCGCATATTGAAGGAGCCCCGGTCTTCACGGTTATCTGAAGCGGGCATATATCGGGTGGACAGGGATTATCACTTTTATGTCCAATTTCATGACATTTCTTTCCGATAGCCTGTTCTTTCGAAAGACCATAGACTTTCAGGAAAGACTTATTAGTGTCTATTATCGAGAAATTCTTTACATCAATTATAGTAATTGAATCATTGATACTATTAAGCACAGTCTCAGAAAATTCCTTTGACTGGCGAAGTAGTTCCTCAGCGCGCTTACGTTCGGTTATATCACGAACAACTGCCAGAATGTAACTTTTCTTCCCCGTGTCTAAAATGTTGAGATTTACTTCAACAGGAAACACACTTCCATCTTTGCGTTTATGGAGGCCTTCCATTGTCACATTCTGTTTTTTTAAGATGTCTTTCACATGATTGCCCCATGAAGATTTATTAGGAATTGTTTCTTCAAAATCAAAAACGTGCATATTATGGAGTTCTTCCATTGAATATCCAAGGTTCATGCATGCTGTTTCATTGCAGTCAATGATAATTCCTGTTTCCGGATCGTTAATAAAAACTGCATCTGTTGAGTTCGCAAAAAGCATCCTGAACAAACGAAGCTTTTCTTCTGCCTTGCGACTATCGGTTATGTCCTTAAGCGTCCCCATGGTCGCAACCCTTCCACCTAAATTTATAAGCGCCACAGTCATATTCATGATCAAACGTGTTTTCCTGTCCCGGTGAAGGGCATTGAACTCATATTCATGGGGAACATTTTCACCAGCCTGTCTGCGTGTATAATGATCAAAAACTTTCGCCATATCCTCTGGCGAGATAAATTCCCTGAAATCTTTCCCTATTATTTCTTCCACTTCGTATCCGGCCAAATTCGCAAAAGCTTCATTTACGAATTGGAATTTCTGATCCTGGATAATGAAAACACCATCCTGGATATTTTCGATCAAGGTCCGGTATTTTTCCTCTGAGTTCTGGAGCTTTTCTTCAGCTTCCTTTCGTTCAGTGATGTCCTCGATCATACCGATCGCAAATTGCGGATCACCGTTTGCATCACGGACAAGGGAAACGGTTAGCCTTGCCCAGAATATGGTCTTATTCTTACGTATGTAGCGTTTTTTTATCATGTACTGGTTTTTCTTTCCCAGGATCAAATCATTGAACTGGCTCATATCCAGTTCTGAATCATCAGGATGAGTGAACTCTGTGAACACCTTTCCCTTGAGTTTTTCTTCCGTAAACCCGAGCATCTGCTGCAGTATATGGTTTGTTTCCAGGATTCGCCTTTGTGTGTCCACGCTGAACATACCAATGGGAGCTTCTTCAAAAGTAGCTTTGAATTGCGCCTCGCTTCTTCGAAGCTCTTCTTCGATCCGTTTTCGCTCTTCAATTTCCTTTTCAAGCTGGATTATGTTCTCCTCCAGCTTCTTGAAAATACGACGGCTGTACCGTTCAAGATACTCTTCTTCTTTTATTGGAGCGGGTTCTCTTATTTTCAGTTTGCCACTGGAAATATCAAGCAGAGCCTGTGTAATTTCTTTCACAAGTTCCCTGGGCTCAAGAGGTTTAATTATAAATCGAGAGACTCCGAGGGCATTGGCCAGTTCCCTATCTTTCTCAGTTACATAAGATGCGCTGTAGAATATAAATGGTAATTCTTTCGGGGATCTGCTTTTCCTGATCTCACGAAGCAGCATGAACCCATCCATCACAGGCATCATGATATCTGAAACAACCATGTCAGGTTTTTGAGATGAAATGAGTTCCAATGCCTCGACCCCATTCCCGGCTTCGATTACCTCATAATTATTTGAGGAGAGCATTTTAGACAGCATCAATCTGTCAAGCCTGTTATCATCCACTACCAGCACTTTCATTCCTTATCCCCCGCAGGAATCGAAAAACAGAATGTACTTCCTTCTCCGACCGTGCTTTTTACCCATATTCGTCCTCTGTGTGACTCAATTAAATATCTGGCAATTGCAAGACCAACCCCTACTCCACCATATCGCCGTGTGCTTTCTGAATCCACCTGGTATATTTTATCAAATACCTTTTGCAGTTTATCTGCTGGAATTCCTATTCCGGTATCCTTGAAACAGACCTGGATATATCTATCCTTTCTGCCTGCTGCTATTTCTACTTTCCCTCCTTTCCTGTTAAATTTGATAGCATTATCAAGAAGATTATTGAACACATGTTTCATCTGGTTCTTATCTGCGTTAACTAAAAGCCCATTTTCTATCGATTTACTGATCTCGATCTGAAACGCTTCTGATTTTGGCTTTAAATCCTCTGCTGTGGATTCGATCAGTTCTCCAATATCGACCTCTTCTATAACATGTGATAAAAGTCCTTTTTCGGCATAGGATATTTCTATAAGGCCTGAGACGACCGTATTTTCGCGCTCCAATGCGGCCATGCATTTTTCCAGCAGTTCCCTGCGCTTTGATGTGTTGTTTTCATCCATCGCAAGTTCAAGGTAGCCCGAAGCATGAATTAATGGGGTTTTGAGTTCATGCGTCACATTGGAAATTATGTTATCTTTAAGGCGGTCAACGGTTTTTAATTCCGAAAGCGCGATCTCAAGCTTCTTGTTTGCATTTTCAAGTTCAAGCACTTTATCTTCAAGCTTTTTAAATAATGTATGGCTGTATTTTGAAAGATATTCTGTTTCATCGGTTATTACAGGTTCTACCGGTCTTTTCCTGCCATAGTGATAATCTTCAATTACTTTATTTATTTTCCTGATTAATATTTTAGGATCCTCAGGTTTGCGTATATAAGCGTTCGCCCCTACATCAAGGGCAAGTTTTTCGTCTTCTTCATCCTTGTAAATTGCGGTATAAAAAATCAGGGGAATATCTTTTAACGTTTCATTTTTCCTGAGTTCCCTGCAAAACTGGAATCCATCCATTTCAGGCATCATGATATCTGAAATTATAATGTCGGGTCTTGACATCTGGATTTTCTTCAGGGCTTCAATTCCATTTGAGGCCTCAAGAACTTTATAACCATTAGCTGCAAGTATTTTTGAAAGAAGCATTCTGCTATTTATTTCATCTTCCACTACCAGCACAATCATGGTTTTTTCGCCTCAAGGACTTTTTCAATATCTTTCATAATTACAAGAGGATTTATGGGTTTTTCAAAATATCCATCGCATCCGGCACTTATTACTTTTTCGCGGTCTCCTGCCATTGCGTATGAAGTAATTGCTATTATCGGGGTCTTCTGTCCGGATTCGCGGATCCTCTTTGTGGCCTCAAGCCCATCGATATCGGGAAGCTGTATATCCATCAGAATAAGTTCCGGGTGCAAATTATTTGCTTTTTCCACACCCTCAAGACCGCAAAAAGCCTCAATAACATCATGACCATACTTTTTCAAGACAAAGGTTAATAACTTCATGTTCTGTGGATTGTCTTCAATTACCAGTATCTTCAAATTCTAACCTCCCGTGGTATGCGCAGGGAAAATATACTACCCTTATGGTACTCACTTTCCACACTTATCGTACCTCCAAGCACTTCCCGGGTGAGCTTCATGGTAAGATATAAACCAAGTCCGGTTCCGGATGTTTTGGCCGTGAGTGATGACTCAAGCCTTGTAAATGCGGTAAAGAGTTTTGGAATATCTTCTTTCTTTATCCCGATCCCTGGATCTTTAATAGATATTTCTATTTCTTTATTAATAGACTTTGCTATTATTTTGATCTCACCTTTTTCTGTGAATTTCACTGCATTTGAAAAAAGATTAATTAAGCACTGAAGCAGGCGCCTGCGGTCAGTGTTCAACTCCACATCTATAAAATCAATATTCACCGAAAGCCCCTTTCCATTGAGCTCTTGTTTCAAAGTAGAAACTACTTCATCAATTACTCCTTTCAAATTGAACCTGGAAACATTGACCTCAAGTTTTCCTGCTTCTATCTTTGAAATATCGATAACATCGTTTATCAATGACAAAAGATGCTTTCCTGATGTGTTGACTATCTGGACCTGTTCTCTTTGCTCAGGTGTGAGTTCTCCCGACCAGCCTTCAAGAAGAATGCTGGTGAAACCGATTATGGAATTAAGGGGCGTCCTGAGTTCATGACTTGTACTGGCTATGAACATGGATTTCATGCGATCAAGTTCAATAAGTCGCTTGTTCGCTTTTTCAAGTTCATCAGCCGTATTATTCATATCCTCCATTAGATTAAGGAGACCTGACTGGCTCTCTTTTAGAGCAATTGTCCTTTCTTCCACTTTTGTTTCAAGTGTTTTTGCATATTCTTTTGTTTCTTCGTAAAGCTGAACGTTCTGGATTGAAAGCGCAACCTGCGAGGAAATAAGTTCAATGATCTTCAATTTTTTCTTGTCAGGTTTCTTATCCGTGCGGGTGAATATACATAGTACTCCCAGGCACTTTCCTCCTGTGATAAGGGGGAATGCTGCATGATACCGTATGTCCTCTTTGCGTGTAGCTTCCCTTGTGGCAAATTTGATCACAGCTTCGCGGTCAGGAAGGATAAGGGGCCGAAGGTCGCGAGCTGCTGCCCCGCACAGGCAATCACCTATTTTGACCTTATTTGTGGTAAGGTCAGCAATAGTCTCTTCTGATGTGGCCCTGTGTGCAGCTAACTGTAAATGATCATCCGGTTTTACAAGGCAAATAGTTCCTCCTTCAAGCCCCATTATCTTGATGCACTCGTCAAGGACAGTTTCAAATATCTGATTTATATCAAGCAACCCGGTCGCGGTTGAGATTATTTTATTGATGATCCTGAGTTCCTCATTTGCTAATTGCATTTCATCTTTGGCAAGTTTTAGCTCTGTAATATCATTAAACGTAGTATAAACCTGATATGGTTTTATTTCTGCATACCTGGTTTGAGGTATTGCATTTATTTGTATCCATCGGTATTCTTTAACTTCAGGATTGAATACACCCATGACAACATCTTTTACTTCCTTCCGGGTCTGAAGTGTCACCATTGCCGGATGTTTCTGCGCCGGGAAGTCAGAACCATCCTCATGGATCGCTTTCCACATCGGATCAATGGATGTCCGTCCTATCAAGTGGCCCGGTGATAAACCAAGTATCTTTTGCGCTGCGGGGTTTGCCGAAATTATTTTTCCGGATTCATCGTGATATATTACTCCCTGCGCCATTGTTTCATATAGTGTTCGATATTTCTCTTCTGAAAAGCTTAGTGCTTTTTCAACGCGCTTTCTCTCGGTGATATCAACGACAAATGCAAGGAAAAGCCTGCGTTGTGCCTGCTCTATCAATTGCAGATGGACCTCAACTGGATAAAGACTACCGTTTGCCCTTCTATTATCAGTGTAGAATAAGAGTTTCTTTTTTTCATGCCGGATAAGTGGCTTAATAAGTTTAAGGAATGATTCTTTATCATATTCGGATTTGATGTCAGGAGCTGTCATCGATCGCAGTTCTTCCAGAGTAAACCCAAGGTTCTTGCATGCCCCTGAATTCGCATAAGTGAACCTGAGGGTTTCAGGATCAAACATATAAATTTCATTAAGGCTTTTTTCAAGAATGGAAGAGAGGCTCATCTTTTCTTCTTCCCCTTTCCTTATATCTTCCACCAGGCGTGCATTTTCAAGCGCGATCGCTGCACTTGAAGCAAGCCCCTGCAGCATCTCGATATCCAGTTCATCGAACGGGCGGTGTTCTTTTGTGTTATGGATCTGGAATGAGCCCAACATCTCACCTTTCCTGTCCAGAATAGGAACATTGGCAAGATTATTAAAACCAAGCGTTTTCCGGATATCCTGGATCACATAAGGGTCATTTTGGGCATCATTGGATATATAAGGTGATTTAGTCTCCATGACATGCCCGGGAACACCGTAACCCTTCTTGAAAACATAATCTATGGGAAAAAGCTTGCCATGCTCATTATATTCCGAAAACGTTATTTTTTCGTTAACGATCAAACCTGCAGTTCCGGCTGTCGAATCTGTAATTTCCATTGCCGAAACTATAAGATTTTGCAGGATGACAGGAATTTCAAGAACGGTATTTATCGTCTGTGCCGCCTTTGACAGGATGCGAAGCTGGTTATTCCGCCGGGATGCGAATTCTTCAGCACGCTTGCTTTGGGTGATGTCGCGTGCTGTGGCATAGGTAATTCCTTCATCTTTATTATAGTTTGCACGCCATGAAAGCCACAGCAATCTGCCATCTTTGCAAATATAACGATTTTCAAAGTTAAGCGAAGAACCTGTCTTGATTTGCCTTGCAATTTCATCAAGAGTAGACTGTTTGTCATCCGGATGGACGAAATCCACGAACGGTTTTGACAGGAGTTCTGTTTCTGAATATCCAAGAAGATCTGAGGAGGCCGGATTCACTTTCTTGAAAGCGCCATTTGGATCGGCGATTACCATCATATCCGAAGATATCTGGAAGAATTTGAAAAATTGTTCCCGTTCCAGTTCTGCCTTCTTGCGCTCGGTGATGTCCAGTACATGCACAAGATAACCAGATATGGATTTATTTTCGTTCCATATTGGTAATATACGGAGGTCAAGATAACATTGGCCCGATCTTGTTGTTTTGTATAAATTTAATTTCTTGACAAGATCAAAATTGAAAGTTAATTCAAATTCAATCGTTTCCCGATTTGAAAGCCTGTTTTTTGCATCCACTGGAAGATTTGGATCATCAAAAAGATTGAAATTCTTCACTTCTTCAATATTTTCAATACCAAAAAGGTCAAGACATTTCCTGTTAGCATCAATTAAATGACCGGTCTGATCATATATTTCAATTGCGACCGGGGATTGCTCAAAGATCCCCCTGAACCTCTCTTCACTTTCTTTTAGCGTTTCTTTTGCTTTCTTTTGCTCGGTGATATCCCTGACGATACATATATGCCCATTGTAATTTCCGTTCTCATCCCAGAGAGCCGTAGCTATGACATCCGTAGGGACTATACTGCCATCTTTCATGAGGCCTGGGACTTCTCCTTTGAAAAGCCCCGTATCCTTATTATGCAACGTTACATCCAGGCCCTTTTCGACTCCGGGTATCATCTCAGATGGAGTAATTTTCCGCCAGGTCTTACTGATCAAATCTTCCTGGGAATAACCGAATATTTTTGCATATGCTGCATTTACGTAGATATACCGGTCTTTTTCATTGCATATGGTAACGCCATCAGTACTACTGGCTATTGCTTTAAGAAGGCGGTTCTTTTCATCATCAGCACGCTTGCGCTCGGTGATATCGGTGTGAACACCTACGATAACGCGGCCATATTGAGGGTGGTCAAATAAAGAAACGTTAGCATAAGACCAGAAAAGAGTTCCATCTTTCTTAATATTATTGACCTCTCCGTGCCATTCTCCGGTTTTTCTGAGGAGACCCAAAATCTCTTCTTTTGTTTCCTGCGGCGTCTTATCTGTTGGGGCATTTAATATGCTGACATCCTTTCCTATCATTTCACCTGGCTCGTAACCAAACATTTGTTCAAATTTGGAATTAGTATGTTTGATCAAACCATCTTCCATTCCCAAAAGATAGATCCCCTCTGAGACATTCTTAAAAATTTCACTGTTAAGGCGCGCTTCTTCTTCCGCATGTTTGCGTTGTGTGATGTCCCGGATATTTGTAAGAAATCCTTCGATTTTTCCATCTTTTTTCAGGATTGTTGTACTTGTTTCTACTAAAATCAATTCTCCGCTTTTTGATCTCAGGCTTAACTCCAATTTATTAAGGAGACTGCCTGCATTAGGATTGATCCTCCCTTCTAAAACGGCATTTTTGAACTGTTTAACGATACCTGGAAGCTCTTTGATCTCCAAAATTCCGAGCTTGAAAAAATATTTCCCAATTACTTCTTCGGGCGTGAAACCCAGAGTTTCTTTAATTTTATTGTTGATTGTCAATATTTTTCCAAAACTATCCACTTGTAGAATTATATCATTTGAATACTCGAAAAGCCTGCGATATTTTCTCTCGCTTTCCTGAAGCTCCTCAGTTCTCTCAATTACACGCACCTCCAGATCATCATGTGCCTTCAAAAGTGCCTCTTGTGCTACTTTGCGCTCGGTATCATCCCGCCAGATACTGATTATAAGACCTTCTTCTTCAATATCGATCTTATCAAGAAGGGAGGAGTTGACCGAAAAGTATCTCATCCCTTCTGTGGTCTTCATAGCAAAATCAACATTTATTGCCATGCCATTTTGGCTGGTCTGGCCTTCGAGTCTTAGCCATGTATCCCTGGCATTGGGGTCCATCTTTCCAAGCCATATGAAAAGGTTCGTTTCGATAACATCATGGATCTTACTGGAGAAGAATTTACAGAATTTTTCATTGACAAAAATGATGTTCTTAGCCGAATCTGTGATCACTATGCCATCAGCCGATGCACGCAGAAGTTTCTCGAAAAATTTAACGGTCTGCTGTAAATTCTGTGCTTTTTCCATCATTTTAATTCATCCTTTTGCGCAGAAACCGGCTTTATTTCCACAGCACTGAATTTATACTCAGGTTGCTTTGAGTGGATATCATAAACAGGATTTGTAACAAGATTTGCAGCCATATCATCACTTGAGCAAAGCGCTTTACCAAAATGGAAGGGCATGAAAACCGTACCTTTCTGGACACTGTCAGTTATCCGGGCATTCCCTCTTGCAGTACCCCTTCGTGATGTGACCTCGACCAGATCTCCCTCGTTTATGCCAATCATTTGTGCATCATGCGGGTGAATATTTACGATATTATCAGGTGCTGCATTATTTAGATACGGGACTCTCCCGGTACGTGTACGGGTATTGAAATGCCCTTCCAGTCGTCCGGTTATGAGTATGAATGGATAATCCTTGTCCGGATTTTCAGCCGGCCCGACATAATCACGGAAAAGCAATGCAGCCCTGCCATCAGGCCTGGGAAAATGCATATCTGTGAAAAGGCGCATCGTACCCGGATGGTTTTCTTCAGGACAGGGAAGCTGAAGACCCACAACTCCACGAAGCCGTTCATAGGTCACACCATTCATATCACATATGCGTCCGCGGGTCAGGCCTTTCCATTCTTCGAACACCTCCTGCGGCGATGTATATGGAAATTCTTTTTCAAAACCCATAGCCCTGGCTATGAGCCATATTATTTCATAATCAGGTTTTGCAACACCTGGAGGTTCAACTATTTTTTCGACCAGTTCTATTCGCCGTTCAGAAGAAATGAATGTCCCCGTCTTTTCACACCACTGGGCTGCCGGAAGTATTACATTTCCCAGCAGAGTTGTCTCCGTGGGATGGAATATATCCTGTACCACAAGCAGTTCAGCCTTTGCCAGTCCTTCTTCTACCCACCTGGTATTCGGAAGTGAAGCTGCAGGATTAGTTGTTGTGATCCACAGGGCGCGAATATCGCCGCTATGGAGACCTTCGATGATCTCCATGATTGAACGCCCCGGAGTGGATTTGATATTAGTCTGCGGAACACCCCAATACTTTGCCACTTCTTTTCGATGCTGCTCGTTAGTAATTTGCCGCATCCCCACAAGTAAATGTGAGAGTGCGCCAACCCAGCGGTTTCCCATTGCATTTGCCTCGCCTGTGATCGACAGCGGTCCTGCTCCGGGTTTACATAGATTTCCCGTGAGAATGGAGAGGTTTTGCAGGGTATTGTTTTTAAAGACAGCCTGTGTCGAATGGTTGTATCCCTGGAACCAGAATGTGAGCATCGCTTTTGAATTGCCTATCATTCGCGCCGCTTCAATGATCTGTTTTTCCGGTAATCCGGTTATTACGGCCGCTTTTTCGGGTGAATATCCTTCCACCAGTTTTTTTAGGTCAGATAGGCCGCTTGCATATTTTTCAACATTTTCCTCATCAACAAATCCCTCTTTAAGAAGTACGTAAGCCAGGGAATTATTCAGGGCAACATCAGTGCCTGGCCTGATCCGCAGGTGCAGGTCCGCCAGTCCTGATGTTTTTGTTCTCCGGGGATCAACGACGATCACCTTTGTTCCATTTTTCTTCTTTGCCATACTTAAGCGGTGAAACATTACTGGTGTTGATATTGCCATGTTGCTTCCGGCTATGAAGAAAAGGTCTGCTTCTTCTATGTCTGCATAACAGGTCAAAGGGGCGTCTGCGCCAATTGTTGATAAAAACCCGGCTGCCGTACTTGCCATACAAAGCCTGGTACTGCATTCGATATTATTAGTGCCTATCAAGCCCCTCATTAATTTGTTCATGAGATAGTATTCTTCTGTCAGGTTAGCTGCGCCACCATAAAAGGCAACTGAATCCGGCCCATATTTTTTGATAATTCGGTTAAATTCGTTAGCTGTATGACTGATTGCTTCGTCCCAGCTAACAGGAACAAAATCATCTCCCCGGTGTATCATGGGTTGAGTCAGCCGTCCATGGGCAGTGAACATGGGCGGGATGTTGGCAGCCAATGTGCATATATGTCCATCATTAACCGGATGCCCTTTCATGCCCTTGATCTCAATGACCTTTCCATTTACGACGCCAACCATAAGCCCGCAGCCAAATCCACAGTAGGGACATGTTGATTTGCTCCATTTTATATTCAATAGGCTGCCATTCATGAATCTTTCTCCACCAACCCCTGCACCTGCAAAGGTCACGTTTTTTGTGACGTTTTTTGCAATACTTATGATTATGTAATATCCCTTATATTAAAATGATGTTTTTTTCTGTGGTAATGTTTGGAAATAATCTTTTGAAATACAGGGGAAATTATCACACAAAAAAATCCAAAATACACACAAAATCATTCCGACGGATAACCTTAAATATTACATAACACAATATGATTTATATGATTATGATGATTGAATAATCGGTGTCCGAGCCCGACCTCCTAACGGGTGCTCCTCTGTTCGCTATATGGGGGTGTGAATCCCCCCTCGGACCAACTTTCTTCTATTTAAATTCCACGCGAACTCAAAATATTTATGTAATCCCGCTATTGAACGAAAAAATGGAAAAAACCAGGTTTGTATATATTTTGATCGGGGGTTTTTTTGGTTCGGCATTAAGAGAGTTTCTTTCGTTATTGATTCCCGGTGTTTTCGGCATTTTATTTGTAAATATAATCGGATGTTTTGTCCTGGGCTACCTTATGTACGCAACTGAACTTGGTTTTTTCAGTGAAAAAGACCGATATCTCATAGGTATCGGTTTTTGCGGCGGCCTGACAACATTTTCAACGTTCATAGTTCAGACCATGCAATTTCCAGTCTCGATTGCCTTATTGAATGTTACAGCTAACATTGGTTTTTGTCTCGTTGGCGTTTTCCTTGGAAGAATATTTGCAAAGGGGCTAAGAGCATGAACTTGATTCCTATACTATTAGCAGGCTTCGGGGGAGCGCTTGGCGCATTGCTGCGCTATCTTGTATCAGGGATCTATCCTGTGTGGAGGGATATTCCAACCGGGACGCTGCTTGTGAATTTTCTTGGTTCGACGGCACTTTCTGTGATCACATTTGGCACAAATCCCCTTCCTTACTTTGCAGATGCGGGACTTCTCGGTGGATTTACAACATTCTCCACTTTCAGTTACGAAAGTTTCCAGCTTCTTGAACGCAGGGAGTTTAGAATTTTTGCAGCTAATGTTTTTTTGAGCCTGCTTCTTTGCGCGGGAGGTGTTGTTTTAGGAAAATGGATCGTATCATAACCAGGTACAGTTTGATAATCCAGTTTTGAACAATAAAGTAATATCATCACAATAAATATTTATCCGCATCGTCGCCAGACCAGCTCATTTCCCTCCCGCGATGAGATTGAAGCCTACTTTCTGCGATCACAGGCAGGCAGCGAGAAGCTGATGGAAGCGGTTGCGGGGAGGATGCTGGCGGGTGGAGGTTCCGAAAAGTGAGTTCCTATCCAACAAACACCGTAAGTATAATCTATTCGAAGAATGTAATTTATACTTATGCAAACTGCAAAACAAGAAGTTAAAGAGATTCTCGCCCATTTACCAGAAGACTGCACGCTGGAGGATATTCAGTATCATCTATATGTTTTACAAAAAATCCAACGCGGTCTGGATGATGCCAGAAATGGTCGAGTTTTTTCACAGGAAGAAATTGAAACACGTATGTCAAAATGGCTCGGAAAATAGTCTGGTCTTATGAAGCGTCTACAGATATTGAAGCGCTTGCTAATTATATTTCCAGAGATTCGATTTTTTATTTTCTGAAAGAGGACGCGTAGTCCCTGAATTTGGAGATCCAAATATTCGCGAGCTTTTTGTAAGAGATTATCGGCTAATTTACAGCATTGAAGAAGACCGTATCGTATTATTGGGTCTTGTACATGGAAAGCGTGACCTTAAAACCCTATGGGGAAAAGAGAAAAAAAGATGAAGTTCTGCATCGTCGCCAGAGTCGATCAGCTCATGTCCCTCTGCGATGAACTTGAAGCTGGGCTCATGCGCTCGCAGGCGGACTGCGAGAAGCTGATGGAGGCGGTTGTGGGGAGGATGCTGGCGGAGTAACGAGAAAAGGATTTAAATAATATGAATCTTTATACTTGACCTGCAAGGATAATAATGAAACCGCATCAAAAGAAGAATACTGAACCTGTTGTATTAAAAAACAAAAATATCGATAGAGAGTTCGAGTTAAAAGCAATAAATCGTATTCTTGATCGTAGATATGAAGTTTTAATAGAGTTAAGTTAATCTATTTGACATGTGCCTTGACGAACTTCAGGCATAATGTAAATACACTATTCTCTGCCTGGTTATCATCCTCTTTTAAGACTCTTATGGACATTTCTTCATATGTTTTATAGACCATTAATCTACAGTTATAGAGTTCTTTTCTAAAATCAAAAGCTTCCACAGGTGTATAATCTAAATTTAGACCATTATCTTCCAGAAACATTTCTATTGCGGTTAATGCGGTTCTATGGTTTGCATCAGGGAAAGCCTGCAGAAGTATTATATTTTTTAAATAATACGCAGCTACTTCAAGGATATCTCGGTTCTTCGGGGCATATTCGATTAGTTTTCTTATTTCATGCATCTTAATGGGATAATCTTCACTTCCAGAATATTCTATCCGGGGGTATTTTGAGGCACGGATTTTTATTTGCTCATTGATATCCAGTAATATTTCCAACGTAAGAAGAATGATCTGACTCAATGTTTTCTACCAGCCTACATAAAGCGATCCATGGTTATAATATTTATCCGCATCGTCGCCAGACCAGCTCATTTCCCCCCGCGATGAGCTTGAAGCCAAACTCCAGCGATCGCAGGCGGACAGCGAGAGGCTGATATGGGCGGTTTTAACAATAGTTCCAGAAGTAGACTTGTTCCTTGACACGAAAATCGATGATTTTGAACAGGGGGAGCGCTGTTATTCTATCCAAAATACTTAACTGATGAACAATATATAGATATTGTTTGATGAAAGCAAAATTACTCAGGATTTACATCGGGGAATCAGGACGGTATGAAGGAAAGCCTGCGTATCACGCTATTGTTGAACACTTAAGAAGCAAAGGAATTGCGGGTGCTACTGTATTTCGTGGTTTTGAAGGGTATGGCGTTCACAGTATCCTTCATACGGCAAGCATCCTGCGCCTGAGTGAAGACCTTCCGGTAATTATTGAGGTAGTGGATACAGAGGAGCGCCTGGAGCCGGTTATTCCCCAGATCAGGAAAATGGCAAAGGACAAGTTGATGACGATACAGGATGTTGATATTTTGGCCGGGCATGAATATGAAGCGATTTCAAAAAACATATAATCCTTCAGGATAATCCTTGATCATGCTTACAAAATCAGAGGGAGAGACAGCCATACGCCTGGCAAGAACGGCAATAAAAGAATGCCTCACAAAGGGAAAAAAGATCACAGCGGAAAATCTTCCGGATGTTTTTAAAGAAATGCGCGGTGTTTTTGTAACATTGAATAAGAAAATATCCTCAAAAGAGCTTCGCGGCTGTATTGGAAGACCGTATCCCGTCCTGCCTCTTGGGGAAGCTATAATAGTATCAGCCATTAATGCCGCGCGGGAAGATCCGCGATTCTATCCCGTAGAGCTGCAAGAGCTTAATGAAATTGTTATTGAAGTCACTGTACTCACTGTCCCTAAACGAATTAATGCAAAACCCAAAGACATTCCGGGTAAGATAAAGGTCGGACGGGATGGACTTATTATTTGTTCTGGAAGGAGTTCGGGGCTTCTTCTTCCGCAGGTCGCAGTCGAACATGGATTTGATAGCACTGAATTCCTGTCCCAGACATGCATGAAAGCAGGACTCATGCCTGATTCATGGCTTGAGGGGGCAGAAGTTTATTCCTTTGAAGGACAGATATTCGAGGAAATAGAACCCGGCGGAGAAATTAGGGAAAAAGATATTAGGCGCAACGAATGATTATTAAATGGAGTGTTAATACCAGAGGAGAAGAATAAAATGTCTGAATTGCGTATATCCGAGAATTCTTCAAGCGAAGAGATACTTCCGTTTGCAAAAATGGTACATGAACTTTTTTCATTGCCAGTGACAATGCGCAGTAAAAATAAAAAAGGTGTCAGGCTTGAAAATGGAAACATAGTTGATAAAGACTATACGGGACCAGTTCTTGAAGAAGTAATGCAAAAAAACATTGTGATCCATACCATACCAACCAGTGGCGCATATAAGGGAATACCCGTTGTTGTAACCCCCGTCATGGACAAAGAAGGTAAATCCATAGCAGCTGTGGGTATAGTTGATGTTGTTTGTACGATCGACCTTGCCTCAGTATTCGGGAATTATCCGCAGATAGTACGGCAGGTTGAGGAAAGCAAGAAGCGTTAAAAAAAGAATAAAAAATTAACAGCCTCTCTGCGCTTTAAGCAGGGTATACATTATTCCCTTCTCCTTCATAAAATCAATTATGTTCTCTATCCATATTTTCATTGCCAATTTAGTCTTGGCATAACTCAACAAGCTATTTTTTACTCCACCATGCCAGCGTACACCCTTATATTTTTTCTGGAACTCCTCTAAATGCGACTTTTCAGCCGTGTTCTCAAAGAGACTGGCTAATATTTGTAACGTATATTGAAGATTTTCTTTTTTCATAAATCCCCTCGCACATAAATTATCAATGCAATAGGTATACACAATATGTTATATATATTTTTCCATGTAGATGATAATACTCATCATTTATATTATTGGAAGAAAGTATCTTTTTATTATAACCTAAAATCGGGGTTGGAAATTTTTATACAAAGTACTTACAAAGTATTAAATGTCTTAACAATCAAGTAAGCAGTCCACCAGAGGTGAACTATGGCAAGATTTCCAGAAGCGGAAAAAGTATTATTACACATGAAAATTTGCATGAAATGTAATGCAAGGAATTCAGTACGCGCAACGCGATGCAGAAAATGCGGATATAAAAATCTTAGAATGAAATCAAAGGAACTTAAGGGAACGTAACTTGATGTCAGTTGAGGAACGTCTCAACCAGATAGTTGAAAAAGAAGGTGCTGTTCACCTTACCCTTTTAGACCCCGATTCGCAATCGCCTGAAATGGCCGGGAATATCGCAAAAGAAGCGTATCTTGGCGGTACGGATGCAATTATGGTCGGCGGTTCTACAGGGGCCACCGGAAGTACTGTTGAGCAGACCGTGCAGGCTATAAAATCTGCCTGTGATCTTCCGGTCATTCTTTTCCCGGGAAATGCCGCAGGGCTTGTACCAGGAGCTGATGCGGTTTTTTTCATGAGCCTTCTTAATTCAAGGGATGTCAATTACATTACAACGAACCAGGCAATCGGGGCTCCGATAGTTTATAAATATAACATCGAACCGATCTCCATGGCATATATTGTAATAGAACCGGGAGGCATTGCCGGATGGGTGGGAGATGCCCGCCTTATACCGAGGAACAGGCCGAAGCTGGCCGTGGCTTATTCTCTTGCGGCAAAATATCTTGGGATGCATTACATATATCTTGAAGCAGGTTCAGGGGCAGATAAACCCGTGCCTGTTGAAATGATCCAGGCTGTGAAAAAAGTGGTTGGAAAATCCACAAAAGTAATCGTTGGAGGCGGAATACGTGACGGGAACACCGCAAAAGAAAGAGTAAAAGCAGGAGCTGACATGATAGTTACCGGCACGATCGTAGAACAGGTCGATGATGTCAAAAGCAAGATAGAAGAACTTGTGAAAGCTGTAAAGTCGTAATAAAAAGCTTTCATTATGATACTCAAGATACACGACAGAATCGATAACTTTAAATTCTTATAAGCAATCATTTCTCATGGAGACTGTCATCTGGACTGGTGACATTGGTATAAATGAATAACAAAATATCAGAAATCCAACAAAAACGCCCTGCATTGATGAAAAATATGGGAAAAAAACAACCTGTAGCGCTTGAATCATGGATGATAGAGGAATATTATGTCCCATATCAAGCTTCTTAATTTTTAATATTTAGCAGAGGGAGTATAATGGAAGTAACGGGAGTTTGCAGTATCTGCGGACATCCGGGAAAGCTGCATACGTGTATGCTGTGCGGAAGTTTAGTCTGTTCCCGATGTGTCACAGGAGAAGGTGCATGTATTCGCTGTTCTCATGGCAGGTCATTTTCCGGGCAAAAATAGTTCATTTGATCAAAATGACAATGCATTTTAATACAAGCTGCTTAATATAGAGCGTAAGGCAGGAGGCTTTCATATCGAGGAGAACTCAACTGAATTGAAACCCATCAAAGCAATATATGCGGTTCTTGGCAGCGGAGGTATTGGACTTGCTCTTGCAAAAGAGCTTGAGACCAGGACTAAAAATATCATCCTTGTGGATAATGATTCTGCAAAGATCGAGACATTAAAAGAACAAAACCTCAATGCTGTACTGGGAAATATCGGTGATTCCGAGCTTCTCCTGAGTCTGGATCTCCAGAATATAGAATCTGTTTTTATAATGAGTTCTGACATCGAAGCAAATCAGAAGGCTTTAAATTTTATCCGGAAAAAAGCTCCTGATGTCCAGATAGTTACAAGGGTCAATAATTACCAGCAGAAAGAAGAAATGGAAGCTGCTGGCGCTGACCTTGTGGTCCTTCCTTCGAACCTGCCGATAAAAGCGATAGCATCCGCCATTGTCCAGTATATAGAAAAAATGAAATCTGTAAAACTTGCCCAGGACCTGAAAAAATTAATCAATACAGTAGGTGAAGGAAAACTAGCGATCATAGTCCATGACAATCCTGATCCCGATGCCATCTCAAGCGCTATGGGCCTGAAGGAAATCGCAAACAGCGTAGGGGTCAAAGCGGATATTCTTTATAAAGGCATCATTGGGCATCATGAAAACAAAGCATTTGTAAACCTTCTTGATATAGAGATGGACCAGTCAAAAGACTTCAAGGCGTCAGATTATAAAAAAATAGCGCTCATTGAATCATCTGCGCCAGGTGTAAATAATTTACTTCCCCCTGGCACGAAGGTCAGCATTGTTATTGATCACCACCAGGCCAATATGGAAGAATTGGAAGCAGAATACATAGACATCAGATCCAACATTGGCGCGACAGCTACCATAATGACAAAATATCTCCAGGAACTTGAAATACCGATAAAGACCGAGCTTGCTACAGCATTATTATATGGTATAAAAGTGGACACGGATGACTTCAGGAGAAATACCGATCCTGCTGACATGACAGCTGCAGCTTTTCTCTTTCCTCTTGCAAACCACGATATATTGAACCGGATCGAGACCCCATCAAAATCCACTGAATCGATCGATATTCTTGGTGAAGCTATTAAAAACCGTCAGATAAAAGGCAGTTACCTCATATCCAATGTGGGAACGATCCGCGACAGGGATACGCTGGCTCAGGCTGCAGATTACCTGCTGACGCTTGAAGGAATAACAACAACGCTGGTTTTTGGTCTTGGTGAAGACACTATATATATTTCAGGAAGATCCCGGGATGACAGGATAAATATCGGAAAGATCCTGGCTGATGCATTCGGCGCTGATAAGGCCGGAGGGCATGCAATGCTGGCAGGGGCGCAAATACCTCTTGGGGTTTTTAGCGGTACAAAAGATAAGCAGACGCTTCTGAAACTGGCTGAAGAAGCTGTCGTGAAACGATTCCTGACTGTTGTAGGTATGAAGAAAGAACCAAATTGATTTTCCGGTATAATTCTTTAGAATAATTTAGTAGATCATTTTTCCAGAATAGTTATCTATTCCCTTTACAATAAATACCCCCAGATATTATGGACGAGTACCAGCTTGATTATTTCAAAGAGAACGGATTTGTGCGAAAACAGTGCCCCAAATGCGGCAAGAATTTCTGGACGAGGGATTCCGAAACTGAATTTTGCGGAGACCCGCCCTGCGTTTCATATTCATTTATAGGAAAACCCGTTTTCAAGAAAGAATACGATATATCCTCTATGCGGGAGGCATATCTTTCATTTTTCGAGAAAGAGGGGCATACCCGTGTTAACCGTTATCCTGTTATCGCACGCTGGCGTGATGATATTTATCTCACGATTGCTTCAATTGCGGATTTCCAGCCCTTCGTTACATCCGGCCTTGTTCCGCCGCCTGCTAATCCTCTCACTATATCGCAGCCCTGCATCCGTCTTGATGACCTTGACGCAGTAGGCAGGAGCGGCCGCCACCTTACAACATTTGAGATGATGGCGCATCACTGCTTTAACAAACGAGGGCAGGAAATATACTGGAAGGACAGGACTGTTGAGTTGTGTGATTCTCTGCTTGCCAGTCTTGGCCTTGATCTGAACGCGGTGACATATAAGGAAGCGCCCTGGGCAGGCGGGGGAAATGCAGGCCCCAGCGTTGAAGTGCTGGTTGGCGGACTTGAACTTGCAACTCTTGTCTTTATGGACCTGAAGCAGACAAAAGGCGGCTCAATAAATATAAAAGGTGAGACCTATGAAAAGATGGACAATTATATTGTTGATACAGGTTATGGTCTTGAGAGGTTCGTGTGGGCATCAAAAGGCTCGCCCACGATATACGATGCCGTGTTCCCTAAAATTGTGAATGAACTCATGGATCTTGCAGGTATTGAGCATTCTATTGAAAATCCTGAATATGCAGAGATTTTCTCGCAAAATGCAAGGTTAGCAGGTGTAATGGATATCAGCGGGCAGGCCAACCTTCTCCAGCTCAGGAAGAAAGTGGCAGACAGCATCGGAACGACCGTTGAAAAACTCCAGAGGATCATGGTCCCGGTCGAGACCGTTTATTCTATCACCGACCATACAAGATGCCTTGCCTTCATGCTGGGTGACGGCATAATCCCGTCGAACGTGAAAGCGGGTTATCTCACAAGACTTGTGCTTCGCCGGACGCTTCGGCTTATGAAAGAACTGGATATCAGGGAACCCATGATTGAAATTATCGAGATGCAGATACGGAATTTCCCTGAATATCCGGAATTCAGGGAGCGGCTTGAAACGATAAGGGAAATTGTTGCACTTGAAGAGGAAAAGTACGCTGATACCATTGAGCGCGGAACGAAACTTGTAAAGAAGACGGCTTTGCATTTCAAGGAGAAAAAACAGGCAATTCCGCTTGGTGAAATCATACAGTTATACGATACGCACGGTATCCCGCCTGAAATAACCCGTGAAGTCGCAAAAGAAGCAGGTGTCGTAGTGGAACTCCCGGATACGTTCTATTCACTTGTGGCGCAATCGCACAGCAAGGCGCAAACAGAAGAAGAAGAGACATCTTGCGCTTGATTTACCGCTAACACAAAAGCTTTATTATGAAGATCCCGAACAAATAGAGTTTGAGGCAACGGTTCTTGATGTTATTGAAAACAATGTGATCCTTGACAGGACTGTGTTCTACCCTGAAGGCGGAGGCCAGCCTGCTGATCACGGGACGCTTTCAGTCAATGATTATGTTGCAAACGTAACGGATGTACAGAACCTAAATGGAGTTATAGTCCATGAGACCGATTCTGATTTTGGCTTTAAGAAAGGCGATACTGTAAAAGGGAAAATTGACTGGGAGCGCCGGTTAGCCCATATGCGCCACCATACTGCCACACATATTGTGAACGAAGCGGCTAAATCCGTGTTAGGAAAGCATATCTGGCAAACAGGCGCCCAGAAATCCACGGACAGGGCAAGGCTTGACCTGACGCATTTTAAACGTATTACTGATGAAGAGTTCAAAGAGATAGAACTTCTTGCTAATAAAGCCGTAATGAAGAACCAGCCTGTATTCATCGACTGGATGGACAGGATCGAGGCAGAACAGCGTTACGGTTTTGTGCTTTACCAGGGCGGTGTGCCGCCGGGAAAGGATATCCGTATCCTCCGGGTGGGTAATGATGTGGAAGCCTGCGGCGGGACGCATGTTTCAAATACAGGATTGATAGGGCCTATCAAGCTCATTAAGACAGAGAGGATCCAGGATGGTGTTGAGCGAATCGAGTTCTCAGCAGGTGAAGCTGCGGTTAAACGCATGCAGGAAAGGGATGAACTGTTAAACAGTGCCTCGGAAGCGCTTCGTGTTTCCCCTGACCAGCTTCCTGTTACCGTGAACCGGTTCTTTGATGAATGGAAGGAATTCAAGAAGGAGAACGAGCGGCTGAAGGCAGAACTTGCGGAAGTGAGAGTGAAAGCGATGATGAGCGATGCTGTTGATATCAATGGCCTGAAAGTTCTCGCCAGGAAGATCCCCCATGCTGACGTTGAAGAGCTTATCAAGGCTGCCACAGAATTCAGCAAGAACGACGATGTTGTAGCGATCCTTGCAAGTGATAAAAGCGGGGTCAAGATCGTTGTGTCGGCGGGGGCGCGCGCGCAGAAAATGGGGGTGAACTCAGGCGCAATTGTGCGCGAGATGTCAAAGTTCCTGGGCGGAGGCGGTGGAGGGAAGCCGGGAATAGCGCAGGGCGGAGGGACGGATGCTTCGAAGATAGGGGAGGCGCTGGAGAAGGGCGTGGAGATGGTGAGGGAGAAAGTGAAGTAAGTGGTGCAATAAAACAAACACCAATAACTCCCTAAGGGAGCTTGGTGCTTGTTGTTATTCGATCAAATTCTTTTTCATTTAGGGTTTTAAAGCTTATTTCTATCTCTGGAAGCTTATTTTTTACAACATCCCAGACTATATCCCAGCTAATTCCGAAATATGCATGGATCAATTTATCTCTCATACCTGCAATTTTCTTCCATTCAATATCAGGGTATTTTTCCTTTAAAGGATCGGAAATGTTTTTGGCTGCCTCGCCGATAATCTCTATGCTTCTTGGAAAAGCCCTTTTCAATCGTCACTTTTCACACCAGACAACCTCCCTCTCCACATAGGGGCGAACATACTTGTCCAACCCGCTGGTGGTGATTAAATCAACCTTTTTTGCAAAAAGGTCTTCAAGGAAGAAGCTCAGTTCCATAAAGTTGTCAAAGCTTTTTTTGGTGTTCTCAAACTCCACCAGAACGTCAACATCACTTTCCTCATTAGCCTCTCCCCTCACCATTGAGCCGAAAACTCCAATTTTTTTGACTCCGAACCTTTCTTTCAGGAAAGTCTTATTTTTCTTAACGATAGCAAGAACATCCATAATTAGTTTCTATCTTAATATTGACCATATAGCACATCAAGCTTTTCAATAGTTTTATAAATCTTTGAGACTGTTCTAATTCGTTGACATGAAGAAATATGATTCTTACAAGCCGATATTAAAAAACTGGTTGTATGGCATAGCGTTCTACTTCATTCCTTTCATCATTGGATATTTGGCCTTTAATTTTGTCCTTTCTGATAGTGTTATGCACACCGACGTTGACAGCGCCAGGTACATGCTCAGCGCCTTGATTCAGAGCGAGGCTGCAATCGTGGCGCTCGTTGTTACTTTGAGCCTTGTGGCGGTGCAGCTTGCGGCGCAGTCGTATTCGGCGAGGGTGATCGAGGTGTTCAAGAAGACGCCGGATTTGTGGATTCTGATGGGGATTTACGGGATTGCTATTTTTTATGGGTTGGGTGTACTGAAGATGATTGAAAATCCTCTGGTGGGAAGGCAGTCGAATCTTGAAGGGCATATAGCGTTTTCTTATTATCTTGGTGTTTTTGCGTTTGTGGCGCTGGTGCCGTATATGTGGAAGATGTTTGAGATGCTGAAGCCTTCGACTGTAATCGATATGCTAGCGGAGCGCATAACAAAGAATAATATCTTAGCTGCTGTTGGAGAAGGTAGAGGAAAAATCGTGGGGAGAAGAGCTTCTCTGTGAGAGGGCGAGGATTGTTGAAAAAGATCCCATTCAACCGATTATTGATATTGTGCGTGGCTCTTTGATGAAATACGATTACGAAACATTAAAAGATGGATTGAGAGCAATCGGAGAAAAAGCTGAGACTATTATTAAAAATGGAGAGGGGGAAGATAAACGAAAAGTATTAATACCTATTTTTGTTCACTTAACCAGATTTGGAGAGCTGGCTGCAAATAGGAAAGATGGAGAATCTACCTTGGAAGTAACAGTATATTTGAAAAAAATTGGATTGACCTCAACAAACCAAAAATTTGGGGGCGCCGCAATTCATATCGTTTTTTCACTCCAAGGAATAGGAAAAGCTGCAGCTGAACAAAAACTGGACGAAGTTATTATTGATATAGTACGCTTCTTCAAGAGATTGGGATAACTGCCGTTAAACAAGGACTCAAAGAAACAACACAGGTAGTAGCAGATTCTTTGGGGGAAATTGGAGAAGTTGCGGCCAAACAGAAACTCGAAGAGGTTCTAGTTAAATTAGTGCGCTCCTTAGAAGAGGTAGGAAAAGCAGCCGCAGAGCAAGAATTTAAGAAGTTCGCAACATTAAAGGCTGTAGATTCCCTCAGAACGATTGGGGAAGCTGTAGCTGAACAGAAACTTGAGAGTGTTATGGTTATGGTAATGCTTTCCATTGAGGAAGTTGGAAAAGCTGCTGCTGAGAAAAAACTTGACTATAAGTCGCGAAAGATAGAATCCTATCGACAAAGAATGAGGTATCAATTGGAAAGATTAGAGCTCAGAAGTGCAACGCAAGAGGCAATTTTTTCTCTCGGAAGCTTGGAAAAGTGCTTCAACACATAATTGAGGAAGCAATACAACGCAGTATTATGTCTCGGATATATCGAAGAGCGACATCTAGGACAAATTTGAGTTCGAACCAATGCAGGCTGCAAAATCAGTCGGAATATCTAGGAAAGGCTGCAGCGAACAAAAATTAAATGATGAAGCACGAAAATCGACTTTCTCGAAGAAATTGCAAAAATTGTAAGAAGACAAGAACATTCATATTCTTTGAACAGTGTAGAAATGGCAATAAGAGAAATAAACGATCTCTCAGCAAAATAGAGAAAAATTGACTTTGATGAATCAGAAGAGAACAAGCTGAAGAAAAACCCATATAAATCTATATAACATCTCAAATCTAATGAGATATTGTATAATATGACCGAATTAGTTGTTAACATTCCAAACGATATCGCAAAAAAAATGAAGAAATTTCGGTTTATGAACTGGAATGAAAAGTTGGTCAAGGATATTCTCTTCTTCATGAACGAACGGGAAATAGTGGAATACATTCTGAAAAGAAGTAAACTAAAAGAAAATGATGGAGAAAAAATCGATAAATCATCAAGCGTGGTTTATTTGAAAAGTACTACAAAACTAAAGTTAGTTCTTAATATAAATAGGTGATAAAATTATGCCAGTCTCGGTAAAACTTCCCTCCGAATTCCAATATATCTACCAAAATCTCTTAAAAAAAGAACCTGATGAGGGTACGATCCAGCTTGTAATTAACGAATTGCGCAGGCGTCTTGCCGAATATAAGTTGATGGATAAGACTTTTCATGAACGATATAAAATGGATTTTGATGAACTCAAGATGAAACAGGTTATCAAAGAAGCTGGTCATTCTTTCAGGGTTGAAGAAGATTACTGCGATTGGGAACTCGCACTTGATGGGATCAAGACGATCACAAAAGAACTAAAGAAGCTTGCCAAATATTCATGAAGCTGACAGAATTTATTGAAGAGCTTGAAAAGGCAGCTTCAAAATATATGTCCCGATTGCGAATTCTAGCAAAAACTGAAAACGCTGTAAAAGCCAGAATTGAGATTTCAGAGAATATTTATGTCCAATTCTATTTTCATCAAGAATCTGGAACAACAAATTATGTATTAGTGGGATGGGAGAACAGATTATATGGCAGGGATTGTGTGGGTGGAGATTGGCATAAACATCCTTTTGATAATCCCGAAGCCCATGATAGAACTGGTGACGGGGCAAATCATGTAACTCCGGAGGAGTTCCTTGATGAGACATTTGAGATATTATTGAAAGAAAAATTGATTTAATTCACCGAAGCTTTTAAGTCTCATTCCATCCTTACGAGCGAAAGCTTTTCCTTAAAGCCTCGGTGGCTCAGCTTGGCAGAGCGAGAGATTTGTAATCTCTAGGTCGAGGGTTCAAATCCCTCCCGGGGCTTAAAACTTCAAGTTCAATTCTCTCTTTTTTAGGATTACTTTCACCTTGCTCTCACAGGGCTTAAGAGAATAGAAAGGAGTGTAAGTAAGAATGTTATATAACCATGAACTGAACCTAGGAACAACCGAGGAGAGAATAAAAAACTCGACGATCTGTGAGGCTAATAAACAGCAAATATTTGAGTATGAGAACTGCTGTTTTGCTGAAGGAATAAAAATAGCCCGGGTTTTGAAGCATCTTTACGAGCTTAAGAAACTGGCCGAGCTATTTGGAAAGGAGTTCAATATGGCTTCCAAACAGGATGTCATGCGGGTTGTAGGATTAATAGAGCGTATGGACCGGGCAGAAAGCACGAAAAGAGATTATAAGATCCTGATCAGGAAGTTCTTCAGGTGGATGAACAAGGATGATGTTATAGCTTGGATGAAAATACCAACCAGAAATGATACCAGGAAACTACCAGAAGATATACTCAGCGAGGAAGAGATCGAGAAAATGATCAGTGCCTGCGAACATCCCAGGGACAGGGCAATGATAGCCTGCCTTTATGAAAGCGGTACCAGGATAAGCGAGCTTGGAGATCTGAAGATCAAGCATGTGAAATTCGACCAGTATGGAGCAGCGCTTATGGTGGATGGAAAGACTGGCATGCGAAGAGTGAGGATAATCTTTTCATCGCCATACCTTGCAACATGGCTTGAGAATCATCCTTTCAGGCAGAATCCTGAGGCTTTTGTCTGGGTCGGGATAGGTACGGTTGGCAGGAATATACCCCTGCAATACGGTGCTATCAGGATGCACCTTAAGAGAATAGCTGAAAAGGCAGGAATCAAAAAGAGAATCCATCCTCACTTATTCAGGCACAGCAGGAGCACCCATTTAGCAAAGCACTTAACAGAGGCACAAATGAAGCAGTATCTTGGATGGGTTCAGGGTAGCGATATGGCAGCCATTTATGTCCACCTCTCAGGCAGGGACGTTGATAACGCTCTACTCAAAATGCACGGGATAGTCACCGAAGATACAAAAGATGTTCAAATGAGTCCAAAGAAATGCACCCGATGCAGTGTAATGAATTCTCCCACAACGAAGTTCTGCTCCAAGTGCGGTCTGGCCCTTGACATCAAAGCTGCTTTAGAAATGGAAGAGAAGAGTTCCGAGATTACAATGGACTTTATGCAGGTTGCAAGGAATGATCCAAAGATTATGGATTTCATGAAGATGCTTATGCAATCGGTACCAACCAAAGCATAGTCCACTTTTCCTTTTTTCATTCTTTTGACATATTTTTCCAGTCTGTATTATATTATTTTTCATCTCTTCACATGCCAAGTTGACTATGTAGTGTATTATGTAGAAAAATTATTTAACCTTTTAAGTTAGTAGTTGGTTACATCATACACAACAGCGAAGCGAGATGAAAAAGTATGCAGCAAATGAGTATTCAAAAAAATCAGAAAACAAATTCGACATACATACACATACCACACTGGATTACTAACGAATTGGGACTGATAAAAGGCGAAAAAGTCTGGATGAAACTTGAAAGTAAGAGGATAATCATCCAGAGAAAAACCAGACATAGATTCTGAGCGGGGATAGAATCATGAAATTGTCTGAGAATACACCAGACGCTTAGAACGAAGGGGAATAAAATGACAAAACAATTAACTGAGCGGACGCTTTCGAATATCTCTACTTCGTCGTGTTTAAACCTTACGTTTGCTGAGCATCCTGAAGATCAGATACTTCACATCGTCCAGCAAAAAGAACAGGTGTTCTGGACAGACCTGCCCAAAAACTTGAAGCGAACCTGCAGGTGGACGATAAATCTCGAAAAGCAGGGATTGATCGAACGAGTGAAAGTGAAGGGAAGAAATGGCGTCAACAGATTGCTGCTTAGAACTGCAATGCGTGATGCCCTTCCAGGGGGGATTCAATGTACCAGATAACCGAACTCCCTGCATGGGATTCTAAATGTGAGCCACAGCTTCTATCCACCAAATGCACCTCTTTGAGGTTATTCGAGGAGAATGACCGGCTGAGGATAACATCCAATTATCCAACTGGGAATAATATCAGTCTTTACCTCTCGAAGAGCGCTTTCAATGAGTTCTTCGAGAAGCTGCCAATGAAGTTCAGGTCATCGTCAATAGAAGGGCTTGTTCCAACCAAGCGCAAACTGCTCATTGCATTTTTGACCGCTGATAAACGATATGGCTGCTGCGTAATGAGGCGAGGCGGATACACATACGTCTTGAAGCCAGACCATCCTCAGCATGTCAGATGCATCTCAACAAAGATTTTCGGAGCAGATGGATGCTATATCCAGTGATATTCATGGACTTACTTAATACGCTATCTCAGTTTTCTCTCACAGATTGGCTCTTATGGGGTTTGACAATTCTGTCTCTGATAGGAACGGTGATGAATGTCAGGAAGATGCACTACTGCTTCTATATCTGGGCATTTACCAACGCAATATGGTTAATACACGATTATAGTTTAAAAGAATACCAGCAAGCATCACTGTTTTTCATTTATTTCATTCTAGCCCTGTGGGGCATCTATGAATGGAGAGCCAGGAAATATGTTCTGGTAAAAGAGGGTATCAATGACAGAGACAAATGATCGAAGGATCAAACGCCGCAGTGTAGATGAGACCTGCATCAGGGCATTTGTAAGTTCCAGCGACAGGATATACACCCTCGTTGAAGAACTTGGGATCGCTTTCAGACAAAAAGCTCATGACCATAATGTCAGGATATTACGCGGTTCAAAGGGAACGCATCCCAATTCGATCCATGTGGTTGAGATGTTAGTCAGGGTATGGGATACATTAGCGTTGGATAAGGAATGGAAGGACAGGATCCTGTCCGATTACGCTGATGATTATATCAACCGGATCAAAGAAAAGAAACCTGAGTTGGTAATGCGGTCCAGTCAGAAGCAGCCCGACATGCAATGATCATTGCGGTATTCAGAAACACCTGAAGTTAGCAACATGCCTGCAAATCATGGTTCAGCGGCAGTTACTCCACCGGGATGGGCGGTTGATCTTATAACCAAGAAATATTATGATAATCTTCTTTCCCTGGGAATGGATCTTCCTGACAGGACTGGCTTGAGGATCTCGATGAACGATGTTCATGATATTGATGTGATAAGTGCGATTTACGATTATCCCGATGATGCTTTAAAGCATCTGAAGAATGCTGCGAAGGAGTTCTTATCGGATTTTTATGTTGATCATGAGTATCTGGACAGGATCAGGATCGAGATAATTGATGTTTCTGATACTGAGCTAATTCGTATAAGTCAGATCAGAAAAGAGCATGTGAACAGGCTTGTAAAGATCAAGTGTTATACGATGGGGATGACGCCCACCACGCCCAGGATACTGGTTGCAGCGTATGAGTGCAAAAGATGCGGCCATTATAACTATATCTTGCAGGAGCATGACAAGTTAATAGAACCATTTGAGTGCGAGAATGATGTATGCGGAAGGCGCAGCGCCTTTAAACTCGATGAGCGTAAAACAACACAGCAGGACTTTCAGGTGCTGAGGTTCCAGGAGCGTCAGGAGGATATCGGGGGTGGGGAAAAGCCTCAGACGGCTAAAGCTGAGATCACCGAGGGACATTGCGGGACGATACTTCCGGGAAACAGGGTAACGATCGCAGCGATAATGAGGGAAAGGCTGAAGGTGAAATCCACCGGGAAGACGAATCAGTTCAGCATAATTCTTGATGTTGTCAGTATCACGCCCGATGAGACTGAATCCAGGATCACATATACGAAGGAGGATACTGACAGGTTCAACAAGTATGTTCTTGAGATCAGGGATTTTGATGAATGGGTAATTGACAGCTACGCGCCGAATATCTACGGTCTGCGTGAGATAAAGGAGTCTCTTTTACTTCAGCAGGTCAGCAACGGGTATTCTCGAAGTAAGATAGATAATACTGTGATACGGGATTTCATTCACGTTGCTTTGATCGGCGATCCCGGAGTTGCGAAGTCCTCACTTAAATATGCGATGAAAGCATACGACCCTGGCATTGTGTTATCTAGCGGCACAGGCGCAAGCGTTGCCGGACTGACAGCCGCTGTGGTAAAGGATGATCTTACAGAAGGTTATACTTTTGAAGCTGGAGTGCTTCCGCTTGCTGACGGCAGGGGCGCTATTCTTGACGAATTTGATAAACTGATACAGGCTGACATGAAGCATCTCAATGATGCACTGGATGAGTGCAGGTTCACGGTACATAAGGCAAGCATACACATGGATCTCTGGGCACGCTGCTGGATGACAGCAATGTTGAACCCCGTTGACGGCCGGATCAATAATTACGAGCCGCTGTATAAACAGGTAGGCATTCCCCCGGATACTCTGAGCAGATTTGACCTGGTGTTTGTCATACCGGATATAAGGGAGGAAGCGAAGGATTCCAATGTCGGGTATGCGATGCTCAACGCCAGAGGCATTCCTCATTCAGGAAGCGATGGCAATTCACCCACGCCTAAACGCACGCTCATGCCGCTTGAAGATATGCAAAAACTCATCGCGTATGCAAAGACGATCAGTCCGGTTCTTAGCATGGAAGCCGGAGATGAGATACATAGACAGTGGATGAGGGGAAGAAGATCAAGCAGCGAGGATAAGATCGCTGTTACCTCAAGGTTCATGGGAGCATTGATCCGCCTTGCAAAAGCTGAGGCCCAGATACACCTTTCAGGCTCAGTCAATTTATATCATGTAAAGAGGGCGATCAATCTGCTTGAAACCAGTCTCCTGCAGACCTGCCTGGACAAAGAAGGAGACATAGACTCGGATAAGATTTCCTCAGGATTTACAAAAGATATGCGCTCGACTCTCAAAAAGATTCGTGAAGTCATAAAGTCCTGCCAGAAAGAAGGAAGTCCGGCATTGATCGGAGATATCGCATTAGCTGTGGGGCAGTATAATATCACACGAGAAGAGCTTGATAGCCATCTTTCTCATTTGAAACAGAATGGCGAGATATTCGAGACCGGGGAGGGAAAATGGAGGATCCCGTCATGAAACACAGCAGAAGATACACTCGAGCCCAGGTAAAGGCTTGCAGGAAATGCGGTGTGCTGTTGGGCAGGGAGTATCCCCATGACCTGTGTCCTTTGCATTTCAAGGAGGAATATGGGTATGAGCCGGAGGAGAGGTATGGCTTCAGTAGGTAAGCGGCAGGAGAAACAGGCGAGAGAGACCATGAAACTTCGTGAGAAAGATTCAAAGAAGCAGGATAAGGAAAGAGAAAATTACAGGAAGCTCCAGGATGATGGAGTTCTCTTCTCCGAGAAGCTGTTCACTATGCGCGGGAAGCGGATGAGGTTTGAGGAATTTCCGTATGTGAAGCAGGTCTTTCATGACAATGCCAGGATAGTTGTGCTTCTCTGGGCAAGGAGTATGACCAAAACCACGACCATCGCCAGTATTCTCACACACAAGCTAATCACCAATGCCTATTCAGGAGCAATGGTCGCTGCGCCGCGAGATAAGCAGGCATGGCGCGTTACGAAAGAACATATCCGTCCGAGATTCACAGAGAGCAGGGATAAGATTCTGCTGCCGTCATTTCTCAGGGTAAGAATACTGAATCTGAGATCGATATTGCTAACGGCTCAAAGTATCTAGCAAGCGGTGCCTGGGTTACAGGTAACAGCCTGAGAGGGCCTCATGTCAATTACGGTTTTGCAGATGAGATGCAGGACTGGACAAGAGAAGCATTTGAAGTATTCAAGGAAGTCGTGAACCTGCCGCCCGGTCAGATATTCTGCGCAGGTACTCCGAAGGATAAGGGTTCGTTCTTTGAAGAGATCTGGCTTTCAAGTGATAAGAAAGAGTGGAATGGGACGGAATGGATATCTACAAATCCTGATGCTGATACCCAGATAAGCGGGTATCATATCACTCAGGAATTTTCAAGCTTTGTTACACCTGAGCAGCTGGAATACAAACGCAAGAATATGACCCCAAGGATGTTTACCAATGAGGTACTCGCACAGTCTTTTGCAGCAGGCGGTGCTAAACCTGTTACTACTGACACATTGTTACAGATCCTTATACGAAGCCCTGAGGAACTCAGCAACACAGTG